>CAVESF010000017.1:0-50113 GCA_963618495.1 Acutalibacteraceae bacterium | reverse complement strand
ACCTTTACCTCTCTATTATAACAGCTTGGGCAACGAGATGTCCCATGCCTATGGCCGGCTGCCATAAATCAAGGGATAAATATATTATAACAGGAGGTTCTATGGACTACAAACCTAATCCCGAGCTTGAAAGGCTCAGAGCAGAAAAAGAAAAAAATGAAGAAGAAATCAAACAGCTCGACCACAAAATCACCCGACTGGAAAACCGCCAGAAGTATTACGAGGACGGTGAGCGCAAACACCGCACCCATCGTCTCTGCACCATCGCAGGAACTTTGGAAAGTATCGCACCAGAGATCAAGAAACTGGACATCACCGAAGTGATGGAGCTGCTTGAACACATCTTCTACAAAGAAGAAATACAGAAATTAGTGCATCGCATGAAGATCAACCACGATTCAAGACTCAGACGAGCAAAGGAGGGATAAGTATAGCACTATATCATTTCCATGTAGATCAGATCAAACGCAGCGCAGGTCAATCCGTTGTGGCATCCGCTGCCTACCGAGCAGGCGAAAAACTGCATAGTGAGTATTACAGTGAGGACAGCGACTACACTAACAAGGGCGGTGTGATTTGTTCAGAAATCTTACTGCCGTCACACGCTCCAAGAGAGTACGCAGATCGAGAAACTTTATGGAATGCCGTTGAAAAAGTGGAGAAAGGTAAGAAAGCGCAGCTTGCCTACAGCTTCGACATTGCCTTTCAGAATGAATTTACACAGGAAGAAAACATTGCTCTCGCAAGGCAATTCCTTACCGAGCATTTTGTCAGCCGTAGCATGGTGGTGGACTTCGCTGTTCACGAACCCGAACGAGAACAAGGTGGCATCAATAATCCGCACTTTCACTTTCTGTGTCCCATACGCCCCATCGAGCAAAACGGTAAATGGGGCTTAAAGCAAAAACGAGAATATGTGCTGGACAAACACGGCAACCACATCCCCGACGGCAAAGGTGATTATGTGTTCAATGCCGTTCCTACTACCGATTGGGGTTCTTCTGAAACATTGGAGTTCTGGCGTAAGCAATGGGCGGCAATGTGCAATGCCAAGTTTGAAGAAAAAGGCTTGGATGTTCACATCGACCACCGCAGTTATGAACGGCAAGGCATTGAACTCTTACCCACCGTTCACGAAGGCTCCACCGTCCGAGCTATGGAGAAGAAAGGTATCAAAACCGAAAAGGGCGAGTTCAATCGTTGGATCAGAGCCACCAACACCTTTATCCGTAATCTGCGTAAGAATCTATCTCTTCTGCTTGAAACTATTAAGGAAATCAAGGCAGAGCTGGACAAGCCACAATCCGATCCCGCCATCGTTCCTCTGCAAAAATATTTTGATATACGCAACACCAAAGCCTACTCGCAGAAAGCCAAGGTCAGCAATCTGAAGGAGCTGAACGAGATGGTCAATTATCTTAAAGCCAGGGAGATCTACACCATCGAGGATTTGGAAAGCCGTGTATCGACCCTCAGAGATTCCGTTGACGAATTGAAAATTACCATGGATGCGGAAACTGCCCGAATGAAAGTAATGCGCAAAATGCCGGAATACGTTGCAACCTTGCAGGAGCTGAAGCCGATAGTGGACGGATTGCAGAAAATCAAGTTCGACAAGGCAAAGGCAAAATACAAGGCTGAGCATGAAAAGGAATTGAAGCGTTATTACGCCGCAAGGCGAAAGGTGCTTGATATGTTCCCCGACGGCAAGTATGACAGCAGAGTTTTGAATAAGCAGTATGCCGAGCTTGAGCAGACGCACAAAGAAACCTACGAAAAGTTCGTTGCCATCCGTGACGAGTACCAGCGCATTTGGCACATTCAGTCCTGCGTGAACAAAGGACTTGGCAACACCGAGCAGACCCATGAAAAGAAAGATAACCGTAAGCAGGAGGAACGCTGATTCCTCCCTTTCCTTCGATTCCATTCCCTTCCGGCAAAGAAAGGATTTTTACAATGAGTGAACAAAAGAAAGCAATCGACATGACACCAGACGAATTGAAGCAATGGCTCAAATCTTTGACCGTACCGGAGGATGATTCCTCTTGCATCTGTTTTAGCGACCCATATTTGAAACACGAACCTTTGTCACCGGACAGAGTGGTGCGTGACATTTCCTTTGATGATGACGGCAATATCCACATTAAAAATGTCTCTGCCTACTGGATACCGGAGCTGACCGTCACCGAAGAAATCAGCGGCACGATCTACACCCTCACCGGTAGCTATGAGGGCGAGGACAGCTTTATCCGCAAGTTGGAGCGCATCGCATCGAGAAAGTTTACAAATGAGTTAGGGAGACATCAATGACAAATACACAAAATTTTGATATAATAGAGACAACCGATCCTGTACTGACAGTTGCTCCGATTGAGGAGGAAACAGAAATGTTAGGAGCAACAGATAAAATTACCGCCCTTTATTGCAGATTGTCCGTCGAGGATATGAAGGAGGACAAGAACGGCGAAAAGGCTGATGAGTCAAATTCGATACAGACGCAAAAAATGATCCTGCTTCAATACGCAAAGCAGAACCATTTTCCGAATCCAACGTTTTTCGTAGATGATGGCTACAGCGGCGTTGACTTTGACAACCGTCCCGATTTTCAGAAGATGCTTGCGGAGGTCAAGATGGGTCGTGTCGGTACGATCATCACCAAAGACCTTTCAAGACTTGGACGAAACTCAGCAATGACGAGCCTGTATATCAACATCGTATTTCCGAAAAGCGGTGTCAGATATATCGCCATCAATGACCACTTCGATTCTATCGACATGAACAGCACCGAATGTGACATGGCAGGTATCAAAAACTGGTTCAACGAGTTTTTCGCAAAAGATACCAGCCGCAAAATTCGTGCTGTGCAGAAAGCAAAGGGCGAACATGGCGTACCGCTTACCACCAATGTTCCTTATGGCTACATCAAGGACAAAGAAAATCCACAGACATGGCAAATTGACCCCGAAGCGGCATCCGTTGTAAAGCGTATCTTCGATATGTGCATGAACGGACGAGGGCCTTCGCAGATCGCCAATCAGCTAAAGGCAGATGGTGTTTTCACCCCTACCGCCTATAAGGACAGCATGGGCATCAAGAGTCCCAACACCGCACCCGAGAATCCTTGCGGATGGAACGCCAGTACCGTAGTTCATATTTTGGAACGCAGGGAGTACACAGGGTGTACGGTCAACTTCAAGACCTACACCAATTCCATCTGGGACAAGAAGCAAAGGGACACCCCCATTGAAAAGCAGGCAATCTTTGAAGATGCCCATGAAGCCATCATCGAAAAGGACATTTTCGATAAAGTGCAGATTATCCGTCAACAACGACAGCGCAGAACCAAGTCGGGTATTACAAGCACATTTTCCGGTTTGGTGTACTGTGCCGATTGCGGTGAGAAGCTTTACTACGGAGCTACCAACAATGGAAAGCGTGATGGAGCGTTCTTCGATTGTTCGCTTCATTGGAAACACAAGGACAAGTGCGGAACACACTTCATCCGTGAGTCCGTGTTGGAACGAATAGTGCTGAAGCACATCCAGTTGGTCATGGGGTATATTCTCAGATACCGTCAGCATTTCATCTTCGTAATGGAACAACAGCTCCAGTTGGAGTCAGCAGAAAAACTGCAGACGAGCCGCAAGCAACTTGAACGCAATGAGCGCCGAATCGCTGAACTGAAAAGGCTGTTCGTTAAAATCTACGAGGATAATGTGAAAGGCAAGCTGAATGATGAGAGATTTGAGCTGATGAGCCAAAACTACGAAGCGGAACAGAAACAGCTTGAAGCAGAGGTTATTGCACTCAAGCAGGAAATTGAAGTACAGGAAAGACAGAACGAAAATGTTGAGAGGTTCGTCCGAACGGCAGACAAATATGTGGACATCGAAGAAATCGACCCGTGTATGCTGAGAGAGCTGATAAAGGCGATCTATGTGGAAGCACCAGACAAGTCCAGCGGCAAGCGCAGACAGAACATCCACATCGAATACGACGGCATCGGCTTTATCCCTTTGGACGAGCTTGCAAAAAAGGAAACGGCGTGACTTTCGTCACGCCGCCCCTTGAAAACTATGCAGTTTTCGGCTTTTTTCAAAATAACTGTTTTACGAAGCCCCGCCAAAAGCCGCCCGCTTTTTTTTTATTTTACTGTGAATTTGTGATATGTCTTTTTGCCTTTCTTTACGATAAGTCCGTTTTCAAAGGCGGATTTGTCGAATGAGAGGTAAAGGTCGGTGACCTTATCGTCGCCTACAAGTATGCCGCCCTGCTGAACGAGACGACGAGCCTCGCCCTTGGAGGGAGCAAGCTTTGCGAGCACGAGCATATCGAGGAGAGCTACCTTGCCGTCCGTGAAATTGTCATCGGAAAGCTCTGTTGTCGGCATATCGGCAGACGCGCCGCCGGAAATGAAGAGTGCCTTTGCCGCCGCGAGAGCTTTTTCGGCTTCTTCTTCGCCGTGAATCATCTTTGTCAGCTCGTATGCAAGCTTTTCTTTTGCGCCGTTTATCGCGCTGCCCTCAAGCTTTTCATATTCGGCAATTTCATCGAGCGGCATGAATGTGAGCATCTTCATGCACTTGACAACATCGGCGTCGTCGATATTTCTCCAGTACTGGAAGAAATCGTAGGGCGTTGTCTTTTTCGGGTCGAGCCAGACGGCGCCGTTTGCCGTTTTGCCCATCTTTTTGCCCTCGCTGTTCATGAGCAGGTTGATTGTGAGGGCATATGCGTCTTTGCCTGTCTTTTTGCGGATAAGGTCTGTTCCGAAGAGCATATTTGACCACTGGTCGTCGCCGCCGAACTGCATATTGCAGCCGTAGTGCTCATTGAGATAGTAGAAGTCATATGACTGCATTATCATGTAGTTGAATTCGAGGAACGAAAGACCACGCTCCATTCTCTGCTTGTAGCACTCTGCGCGGAGCATATTGTTGACAGAGAAGCAGGCGCCGACATCGCGGAGAAGCTCGATATAATTGAGCTTGAGAAGCCAATCGGCATTGTTTACCATGATGGCTTTACCATCGCCGAATTCGATAAAGCGCTCCATCTGAACCTTGAAGCAGTCGCAATTATGCTGAATTGTTTCCGGAGTCATTACGGAACGCATATCCGTGCGTCCCGAGGGGTCGCCTATATATCCTGTGCCTCCTCCTATGAGAACGACGGGTCTGTTACCTGCCATCTGCAGGCGCTTCATCAGGCAGAGCGCCATGAAGTGACCTACATGGAGGCTGTCTGCCGTAGGGTCGAAGCCGATATAGAATTTCGCACCGCCGTTGTTTATCAGGTCTCTGATTTCTTTTTCGTCTGTTACCTGCGCAACAAGACCACGCGCCTGTAATTCTTCATAAATCTGCATTTGTTTTTCTCCTTTTATATAGATTTTGTTTTTTTCGGGCAAACAAAAAATCCTCTGCCAAAGCAGAGGACGAAAAATCGTGTTACCACCTCATGTTCGCATATACCTCGCGGGATATGCCTCAAAGGGTTCGGATAAAACCCACGCGCTTTAACGGGCGCACACGGTACAGCCTAAGGCAATAAGCTTTCGGTGTACGGCTCGGGAGTGTATTTCGTCGCCTGCCTTCACTGCCTTGCACCGACCGGCAGCTCTCTGCAAAAGGGGAGGGCGATTACTCTTTCCTTCATTGCCTGTATAAGCGCAGTATACCATAAAGCGCGCATTTTGTCAAGCGGAAAACAAAAAAATTATTGACATATCTGTCTGCTATCGATTTATACAAAAGTATAAAAGAGAATTACCGATAATTTTGCAAACAAAAAACAATTATACATTCGTATTATTTCATAAATCCTGCGCTGCATCAAGCATTTCACGTGCTGCGGTGAGAGTTTTTTCCGTTATCTTTTCGCCGCCTATGATTCTCGCTATTTCGTTTACTCTGCCGTCATGCATGAGAGGACGCGCACTTGAAAAGGTGCGCCCGTCCTCCTCTTTTTTGGAAATGAGGAGATGCTCTGCCGCTATCGCCGCTATCTGCGGCGAGTGCGTGATGCAGATTATCTGCGAGGTCTGCGAACTCTGACGCATTTTTATGCCGATTTTATACGAGGTTTTGCCCGAAATGCCCGTGTCTATTTCGTCAAAAATGAGCGTCGGCGTTTTTTCCTTGTCAGCCATCGCGCATTTCAGCGCGAGCATGATGCGGGAGATTTCGCCGCCCGAGGCAATCTTTGAGAGCGGCATGAGCGGCTCACCTTTGTTTGCCGAAACGAGAAATTCAACCTCGTCGCATCCGTTCGACAGAAATATCTCGGATTTTTTTACCGATATTTCGAAGCTGACATTTTCCATCTCGAGAAAAGCCAGCTCGGAGACTATTCTGCGGCTGAGGACAGCGGCGGCACTCTTTCGCTTATCCGAAATCGCGGAGGCGGCGACAAGCGCCTCTTTTTTGATGCCTTTCAGCTCCTCGGAGAGGTCGGCTATCATATCGTCGGAGTTTTCTATTTCGGAGAGCTCGCTTTCGGCTTTGATGCGGAAGTCCAGTATCTCCGCAACGCTCGAACCGTATTTGCGCCCGAGCTTTTTCAGCTCCTCAAGACGCTCCTGCGTCTTGTCTATCAGCTCGGAGGGATTTTCCGCTCCGATATCGCATTTTTTGTATATCGTTTCCGCTATGTCCTCGAGACGATAGCGGATATCGTTCAGCTCCTCCGTGTATTCGGCGCAGTTGCCGATGATATCGGAGAGCGCCTCGACGGCACCCGTGGATTTTTCGATGAGGTCGCAGGCGGAGAGGCCTTTTTCGCTACGGTAGAGCGCACGGTGGATAAGCTTGGCGTATTTTGCCGTTTTCTCTGCGTTGGCAAGCATTTTCAGCTTTTCCTCAAGGGCTTCTTCCTCGCCTGCCTTTGGCGAAACGGCGTTTATCTCCGCTATCTGAAATTTCAGCATTTCCGTGTGGCGGAGTTTCTCCTTTTCATCGCGGTGCAGGCGGTTTATCTCCGCCTTGATATCGCGCATGCGCTCATAGAGCAGGGAATATGCGGCGATATCGCCCTCCGTATCTGCAAAGGAATCGAGAATGTTTATGTGGTTCACTGGGTCGAGCAGGTACATTCCCATATGCTGACCGTGAATGCTGATGAGCATATTTCCGACCTCGCGAAGCGCCGAAACGGGGACAGGACGCCCGTTTATTTTCGCCGTCGATTGCCCCTGCGCGCTGATATCGCGACGCAGCATGAGGCTTTCTTCCCGCGGGATGTCGTATTTTTCGAGTGCGGCGAAAATCCGCTCCGGCACATCGGTAAAGACCGCCGCGACAGAGGCTTTTTCCTCGCCGTGGCGCACGAGCTCCTTATCGGCTCTCGCGCCGAGCGCAAGCTCTACCGCATCGAGAATGATGGATTTGCCTGCGCCGGTCTCGCCTGTGAGTACGGTAAAAGGCGCGGAAAAAGTTATATTTTCCGTTTTTATTATCGCTATATTGTTTATCCACAGCTCGGAAAGCATTTTGCCGCCCCTTTCGTATTTTTATATTTCCGCGATACTTTTCAGTATGTTTATAAACTGAGCCGCCGCCTGATTGCTGACGGCTACGATAAATATCGTATCGTCTCCAGCGATACTTCCGAGCAGAAGTTCGCTCTGCATCGCGTCTATTGCCGCCGCCGCGGCGTTTGCCATGCCGGAATAAGTGCGCACGACCACCATATTGTTTGCGCAGTGGACAGCTGAAATTGTCTGATGCAGTATGTTTCTGTATTTCTCGTTCGTATCGAATGTATTGGCTTTCGGGAGCGAATATTTTGAGTGTCCGTCGTCGGTCTGTATTTTTATCAGATGCAGGCGCTTGATGTCGCGCGATATCGTTGCCTGCGTAACATCGTATCCGCAGTCGCGCAGTCGCGCAATCAGCTCGTCCTGCGTTTCTATGCGGTAAATATCTATTATTTCGAGTATTTTCTGCAGTCTGTCTTTTTTCATCTGAGAGCTCCTTTCCTGCTTTGCCTTATTTCGCAAAGGCTTCCTTTACCGCTTTTTCTATATCGCCGTCGGAAACCGAAACCTCACCGCCCGCTATAAAAAGTGCGGTATATTCTCTGTTTCCGTCGCCTCCCGCTATCGGAGAGGGACAAACGCCGCGCATGGCAAGCCCCGATGCAAAGGCACTGCCGCGTATATCGCGGATGACCTTTTCGTGGACTCGCGGGTCTTTGACTATCCCGCCTTTGCCTATATTTTCTCTGCCCGCTTCAAACTGCGGTTTTATAAGCGAAACGAAAGGCGCACCGTCATCAAGCAACCCTCTCACCGCGCCGTATATCAGCTTCTGCGAGATAAACGAAATATCCGTTGCCGCCATGTCGATATGACGGGAAAAAAGGGAAGAATCCATATATCTCGCATTGCAGCCTTCGATATTTTCCACACGCGGATCGGCGGCAAGCGAAGGCGCAAGCTGACCGCGTCCCACATCGAGCGCATAAACAAAATCGGCGCCGTACCTGAGCAGGCAATCAGTGAAGCCGCCGGTGGAAGCGCCGATATCGAGCACACAAAAACCTGCCACATCAAGATGAAAGGCTTTCAGCGCCGATTCCAGCTTGAGACCTCCGCGACCGACGAAGGGTAATTTCTTTTCTATATTTACCGCATGAGCCGGTGTGTCATCGGGGATAATAAAAGAAGGCTTCGGTATTTTCTTTCCAGAGATGCAGACGCCGTTTCCTATAAGGACAGCGGCTTGGCTTCTGCTTTCCGCAAAGCCGTGGGTGAAAAGAAAAACATCAGCCCGCATTGCTTATTCCTCGCTATTTTTTGATGGTTTTTTTGTGTATTTTGCTTTTTTTTCGTTTTTGCTGAAGACAGAGAGTATTTTTGCCACAGCCATTACTATTTCATTGCTGAAATTGAGTCCCGCCGCCTTGCCGACAGCCTTCGAGCCGACGGTGAAAGCCGAAACGAGACCGCCCATGACAACGCCGAGCCAGAAGCCGCCGTTTTCGCTTGCCGCCATCTTTATGGCGACAGCCGCTGCGGTGGAACCCGAAACGACGCCGCATATATCGCCTATGACATCGTTGCAGAAGCTGGAAACTCTGTCCGCATTTTTTATGAGCTTAACCGCCGTTTTGCCCGCGCGCACCTTTCTTGCCGCCATGGCAAGGAAAGGCTTCGGGTCTGCAGTCGCCACGGAAAGCCCTATAATATCAAATGTCACGCCGAGCGCTATAAAAAAGACAAGCACGAGGCATGAACAGAATACATTAAGATAATTAAGCCCTTCCGACGAGAGAAGGGAGAGAACCATAGATATAGAGAGGCTGGAGAGAAATGCCGTTATAGACCATTTCCAGTTTACCAGCTTCCAGAATGATTTTTTTGCTTTTTTCGGACCCGGCTTCGGGTCCTTACTTCGCGGGATATCGTTTTCCAAAGAAATGCTCCTTAAAATAATGAATTACAATTGAAATAAATGTGATAATGAATAAAGAACAAGGAGTTCGGCGGTGTAAAAAGTAAACCTTGCGGCATAGGTCAAGTAGGCTTTCCCCCGACGCTACTCTTCGTTGCCGATGAGAGCGGTTTCCCTTTAAAGCGAAGGTCGGCGCGTCTCCGCGTCCGCGACTTGATTGCCGTTTAGTCCGCACTGCAATCCTTTTTACACCTGTATAAAACAGCCTAGAAGTTTTCCTTAATGAAGTTACCGTTTCCCTAGTCTCTTTTGCAACGATGGTTTCAAGCGGCAATGCCCCGGTCTCCTCGGCCAAGGAGAAGGGGGGGTTAATTCCGGCTATCCGCCATAATCACTCAAGGCAGGCTACTCTATCCACAGCGTCTTTTAAAACTTGCACCGCGTAATAGGTTTAATCTTCCAGCCGTAGTCTCAATACGAATATCAATCGGCATTTTAACCACGAAAGGAAGCCTCCACGGAAAGTGGGTCGTACTCCGCATGCCATTACGGTTCGCCCACAGTCCTAACCTCCCAGCAGCCACCCTAAACTGGGCGTAAAAAGCAGCAACAAGGAGTTTCATCGATGTGCCCTTTAACGGATTTTTAGGCCCGTCTTCGGCAAAACGTGCTTCAACTAGGATACTGTGCCGTACACGCGATATTGAATCGCATCATAATTATATCATATCGCCGCGCAATAATCAAGAGAGAAACGCGAAAATTTTTATTTGTTTACAATTTATTCGCAAATAAATTCTGCCGGAAAAGGCAACTGCTTTCTTTTATGAAAACGATTGCTTCGCTTTTTTGCGATTTTTTGCTTTTGCAAAACATCGCAAAGAGAAAAGCAACCGCGCAAAAATCTTTCGGAAGAAAAAGAATAATTCTATTTACTTTTTCCTTTTTTTATGTTAAAATTGACAAAAAAGTAAATCATATATCCGATACTGACGGAGAAAAGCTTTCAGAGGTTATTATGAATAAGAAGAAAATTGCCCTTGATTATGTAATCCTTGCTCTCGGCTCGATAATTACCGCTCTCGGAGTTCATTTTTTCAAGATTCCGAATAATTTCTCCACGGGTGGCTTCAGCGGTCTCGGCATGCTCCTCGGCAAGCTGATACAGGGACCAGATACATCCACCGTCATTTCCTTACTCAATATAGGCTCGCTTGTTTTCGGCTTCATATTCCTCGGCAGGTCGCTCGGAATAAAAACCATATACTGTACGCTCATTTATGCGGGAGCGGTACAGTTCCTCGGTATTGTCGCGCCGATGAACGCGCCTTTTACCGATGACAGGATGCTCGAGCTCTTCTTCAGCTTTTTCCTCGGCTCGGCTGGTGCGGCAATAGTTTTCAAAAAGGGCGGAAGCACGGGCGGCACTGATATAGTGGCACTTATCATCCGCAAATATTTCAAGAGCGATATCAGCGCGGCTCTGCTTGGCGCGGACTTGCTGATAGTGCTTGCTTCCTTTGCTGTTTTCGATATAAAAACAGGCTTCTATTCGCTTCTTGGTCTTCTTCTCAAATCGTTCGGCGTGCAGACTGTCATCGACGCGATGAACAGGAAAAAGAGCCTGATGATAGTTACCACCCATGCGGATGAAATAACGAAATTCATCACCGATGATGTTCACCGCGGTGCTACCGAATGGAGAGGAAACGGCGTTTTCACCGACGACAGCCGCAGTGTCATCCTGACGGCACTTTCGCCCTATCAGGCGGCAAAGGTCAGCGCATATGCAAAAAAGACAGACCCGAACGCCTTTATCATCGTGAATAACACGCATGAGATATACGGCAAGGGCTTCATGAATATGAGCGAAATTTAAATAATAAATAAAAACTATGGGGGCTATTATGATGAAAGTAAAATTCACCGGTCTGTCGGAGGAGCTTGTCTCTCCCGTTTCCGAATACTGCGCCGATATCGGCATCTGCATTTCGGATGACGCAACGGTAAAGGTCACCGTTTCCGAGGGAGACTGCCTGCGCGTCGATGGCACTGCGGACGATATAAAGATAACCTACAGCCGCCGCTGTGAGCTGTTCCGCGCGCTGAGCTATCTTTCCGATTTTGCCGAAAACGGCGAGCCTTTATGCGAAAAGGGAAGATATCCTCTGCTTTCCTATATGGCGGACTGCTCGCGCAATGCTGTTCCGAATGTGCCTTTTGCCAAGCAGATGATGCGGAATCTTGCCGGCATGGGCTATACATCGATGATGCTCTATATGGAGGATACATACGAGCTTCCCGGATATCCTTATTTCGGATATATGCGCGGCAGATATACTGAAGCCGAGCTTCGCGAGCTGGATGACTACGCATATTCGCTCGGACTCGAGCTTATCCCATGCATACAGACGCTTGCCCATCTCGCGACGGCTCTGCGCTGGCCGGATTTTGAGGGCTATAAGGAATCGCCGGATGTACTGCTCATCGGTGACGAACGTACATACAAATTTGCGGAGGCGGCGATAAAGCACTGCTCCGAATGCTTCCGCACGAGGAGAATAAACCTCGGCATGGACGAGGCAAGCACCGTCGGCAAGGGTGAATCCGTCAAGCGGTACGGTCACCGCAAGCCCTCCGATATGATGCTTGAGCATCTCACGATAGTAAACGATATCTGCCATAAATACGGCATGAAGCCGATGATATGGAGCGATATGTTCTTCCGTATGGCGTTCGACGGCTCATACAGAATAAGAGAGGGAAGAGTGCCGCGCGAAGTCATAGAAAAGGTGCCTGCCGATGTCGAGCTTGCCTACTGGGATTACTACAGCAGAGACAGGGCGCTTTTCAGCCATATGCTCGATTGCCATAACGATTTCCCGAATAAGACGGTATTTGCGGGCGGCGCATGGAAATGGTCGGGCTTCGGCGCGCATAACGCTTTTTCGCTCGAGTCAAGCAGGCTTCAGCTCGATATTTGCGAGGAATACGGCATAAACGAGATACTTGTCACGGGTTGGGGCGATAACGGCGGCGAGGCTTCGCAGGTCTCCACAACGGCAACTCTGCTTTATTTCGCAGAGAGGTGCTATCACGGTCAGTCTGATGAAAAGTGGCTCGACAGACGCTCGCGCGACTGCTTCGATACCTCTTTTGACGACCTGCTTGCCTTTGACCTGCCAGACTCGCTTCCCGAATGCACCGTTGACAAGGTGAAGCTTCCCGCTTCCGCCTGCAAAACTCTGCTCTATAATGACCTGCTGGAGCGCTTCATGGATCTTCATCTCGTGCGCGAAACGGTCTCGACGGAATACGCAAAGCGTGCAGAGAGACTTCTCTCAATGAAAGACAATGCGAAATTCGGCTATGCTTACGAGACGCTCGGCTGGCTCTGCTCCGTGCTTTCTCTCAAGAGCGATCTCGGGCTTCGCCTGCGCGAGGCATACAAGGCGGGCGACAAGGCGGCTCTGAAAAAGGCGGCAGACGATGATATCCCGAAGATAATCGGTTATCTCGGCAAACTGCTCGTTTCATATCGCCGCCAGTGGTATTATGAAAACAAGACATTCGGCTTCATCGCGCAGGAGATTCGTCTCGGAGGGCTTACCGAGCGTATGCGCTCTGTAAAAATGAGACTCGACGACTATGCCGATGGAAAAACAGACATGATAGAAGAACTGGAGACAGATTCGCTCCCGTATTCTCCAGACAAGGTCGGTAATTACCATCCGCATATCGGCTGGAGAAATACTTTAACGGCGGGTCAGCTCTGATGCGCTCTTATACATCTGTATAAAAGGAGAAAAAATCAATGAACATAACGGTATATCTCGCTTCAAGCGACGGAAATATGCCTGCTCTTGCGGGAGCGGCGGCAGAACTCGGCTCATGGATAGCCGGGAGCGGCGACACGCTCATTTACGGAGGCTCAAAAAGCGGACTGATGGGCGTGCTCGCCGAAAATGCGCTCAAAAAGGGCGGCAAGGTCATCGGCATAGAACCGCAGATTTTTGTTGATGCGGGCTATGTCTATGATGAGATTTCCGAGCTGATAGTGACAAAAAACATGACCGAGCGCAAAACAAAAATGATAGAGCGCGGCGACGCCTTCATCGCGTTCCCGGGCGGCACGGGAACTCTCGAGGAGATTTCCGAGGTGATGTCGCTTGTGTCGCTTCGCTGGCTCGATGCGCCCTGCATACTCTATAATCTCGGCGGCTACTACGAGGGGCTTCGCATCCTGCTCGAAAAGATGAAAGAAACAGGGCTTTCCTCAGAGGAAAAGCTCTCGGGTATATATTTTGCTGACAGTCTCGACGAGATAAAAGAGATAATAAAAGGAAAATAAATCCCGCAAAAATGCCTTTTCACGAATAATCCGTCCGTTTTCTGCCGAAGAATAAATAAAATTCACGCAGACGGAGAGAGGATTATGATTCTGAAAGGATATACAAAAAATATTGTCGTAGTAAAAAATCTTGAAAATCCGCTTATCGACGAGGCTTTTCTGATACTCAAAAAAGAGGCTCGCGAGGAGGCAACGGAGACGGATATCGTCCGCGAGGCGAATATGCTGATAAGCGGATGCGATATCCGCGCAAAGAAAAAAGCCCCCCTCGGGGGAGCTGTATGTTTCCTGCTCGGCGCACTTGCCTCGGGCTTTGCGCTTTCGCTTCTTTTTATCTGCATGGGTATGTTATAAAAGGATTTCTTCATAATCAAGACTTGCGTCTCTTGCAAGCGTATGGCACGGGTATACTTGTGCCATATTTTTTACGGCTTCTTCCGCGCGGCGGAAAGCCGCTGTGTCAGCAAATATTCCGAAAACGGCAGAGCCGCTTCCGCTCATCTGCGCCATATGCGCACCGCATGAGAGCATGGCTTCCTTTACGGCAAAAACCTTGCTTGCGGCGGGCAGGGTGGCTTCGAATTTATTCAGGCTCAGCTTTGCCGCCGCCTTGAAATCCCCGCGTTCCATCGCGGAGACAAAAGCACCGATGTCGCCGCTTTTTTTGCAGAGACCGCGCGTATCTATTTCGGCAAAGGCGAGCGGGGTGGAAATGTTCTCCCCATAGGGCTTCGCTATGAGCAGATGCAGAGTCGGATTCTGCAGTGTGTCCGTCATCTTTTCTCCTATGCCGCGCGCAAGCACAGTGCCGCGCCTGATGCAAAAGGGAACATCTGCGCCGATTTTCGCGCCGAGAGCGATAAGCTCATCTTCGGTCGCTCCGGTATCAAACATATCCGAGAGGATGGTGATAACAGCCGCCGCGTCGGCGCTTGCTCCGCCGAGGCCTGCTTCAGAGGGGATATTTTTGATGAGTTCGATTTCAAAATCGCATTCCGAGACGCGCATCCCGTCTTTTGAGAGCGCATCGGGATATATAGCGGCAAAAAGCTCTGCCGCGCGGTACGCCGTGTTTCTCGGCTGGGGGAGTGCGAGATCGGCTTTCTGCTTGCCTTCCTTTGCGGAAACGGAAATTTTACCGTTTCCTCTCACGGAGCGCAGGGTGACTATATCGAATATATCTATCGACTGCATTACGGTTTCAAGCTCGTGATAACCGTTTGACATTTTGTCCGTGACATCGAGGTACAGATTTATTTTAGCAGGTATTCTGATAGTTTTTTTCATTATTATACTCCGAAAAAGGCTTTATCTGAATTTGGAGACAGCCCTCAAGATAATATTTCGCTTTGTTCTGATTGCCGTGAATGGGCAAAGCTCCTGACAGCAGTAGCACCGTATGCATTTTTTGCGCTCTATATGCGCGACGGTTTTGCCGCCGGATTTCACCATGACTATAGTATGCTGCGGGCAGGAATTTTTACATTCGCCGCAGCCGCGGCATTTTGCCGTGTCTATCTCGGGGCGCGGAGAGAATATTTTGCCGAAAATGCCGCCCGAGAAAAGCTTCAGCGCGGACATCGAGGAGTTTCCCTTGCTTGTGGCGGGAACGATATCGCTGACGGCGACATCCTCGGGGCGCAGAAGCGGATATTCGAGCAGATCGGCACTTTTCGGTATATAGCCGCGTTTCTGCGACTGCATAACCGTGCCGACGCCGGAAAAGCCGAGTATTTTTTCTGCGGCGAAATCCGAGGCAAAGGGACTGAGGCTTGTGAGTATACAGCCTATCTTCTTGGGGCTTCCGCCCGTAGGTCCGTCGCCCTCCATGCCTACTATCGCATCTGTTATCGCTATGACCTCGCATCTGCGGCAATGCATATCGCAGAGGTCGCATATCATGGATTCAAAATCCTCATATTCGGGATGCGCCGCGTGCATTTCGAATTTTTCTATACCCGGGATGGTTCCGAAAAGATTTTTTACGGCACCGCTCATCGCTGTGAGAGAGTGGGTTTTCAGCTTGCAGACATCGAAAATGACATCGGCATTTGCAATCGGAGAGATGATGTTGAAGCTTTTTACCGTTTTTCCCTCGGGAAAATTGAGTATCCGCGCCGAAATATCGGTATTGAAGCGCACGCGCAGGTCTTTTGCGGCGTCGTACATTCCGCAGACGCGGTAAAACCCGTCCATGCGCTGCGCCGAATAAACGCCGCCCGGGCTTTCCACCACGGCAGGCTCGATTCCGGCTTCATTCAGAAGCAGAAGAAGTGCGCGGATTACGGCGGGATGGGTGGTAGCCGCTGTCTCGGGCGGCTTTTTCATCACGAGATTCGGCTTTATAACAACGCTTTTGCCGCGCATGTCGGCTATATTTATGCCGAGCGCCGCAAAATGGGAGGAGAGAATTTCTTTTATTTTCAATATATTGTATTCATCTGCCGCCGAGATAGCGACTTTTCTGCTATATTCCATTTTTTCTCCGTAATTTGTTACTGCGCCGTGTCACTTTTTTCAAAAGGAGAGCGCATACAATCACATTGTATATGATATCACAAGTGCATGAAAAATGCAAGTGGCAATATGAAATAGCGCAGAAATTTACAAAATGTTATTATTTTAAATAGAAAATTTTGTGAACAAACTGATTTTTGCGATAAAAACTCTTGCATTTTGAAAAAAGATATGGTAAAATAATTTCGTTCATATGCCGGAATGACGGAATTGGCAGACGTACGGGACTCAAAATCCCGCGGTGGCAACATCGTGCGGGTTCGACCCCCGCTTCCGGCACCAAAAATCGACAGACTTTGCAGAAGCCTGTCGATTTTACTTTTTTACTCTTCGTTTTTCACTCTTAACTCTGGCGGATTTAGGGCTTTACGCAAAGCACTTCCTCGCTTCGGCATCGCTATGGAAAATTTAAATTTTCTTCATTAAATTTTGGAAAAATTCATTGACTTTCGCCTGCATATATGATAATATATTGATATAAAAATTAGAATGGGGGAGGATTGGATTTGATGTTCGTCTCTCTCCTGTCCGAAAAATAAAAACAAATATTCTTGTAATCGTAAAAGCGATTGGAAAGGAAGAAAAATATGGCAAGTTACAAAACAAGCGCCGAGCTTCGCCACGCGGTGGAAGCCGCCGAAACGGTAGCCGACGCAAAGCTTGCAAAGCTCGGAAAGCTCTCCGCTTCCGCCCGTATGAAGCTTCTTTTCGACGAGGGTACCTTCGTTGAAACAGGCAAATATATCGGGCGCAAAACTACAGAGCTTGACAGCGACGACGGTGACAGTCTTGAGCCTGTTGTCACAGGCTACGGCGCTGTAAACGGCGTTCTCGTGTTCGCATTTTCGCAGGATTATTCCCGTCTTTCGGGCGCGCTCGGCGAAATGCACGCAAAAAAGATTTGCAATGTCTATAATATGGCGGAGAAATCATGCTCACCTATCGTAGGTATTTTCGACAGCGCGGGCGCAAAGATTCTCGAGGGCGTTGATGCTCTCGCGGGCTACGGCGAAGTGATGGCAAAGGCGGCAAACGCCGATATTCCTCAGATAGCCGTTATTTCCGGTCCCTGCACGGGTGCTAATGCCGTCATCTCTCAGATGATGGATATCACGGTCACCGCGGCAAAGACAGGCGAAATGCGCATGGCGTCCTCCACGGTGCTCACCGATAAGACACTCGGCACTCCCGAAAAGCTCGCGGAGCAGGGTGTTTCCGCGATAACGGCGACAGACGATGCCGACGCTATGGCAAAGGTTCGCACGCTCATCTCCTATTTCGGCGGCGAATTTGCCACCTCGGACAATGCAAACCGCGCTGTGAATGTCGATTCTCTCATGCAGGGCGAATATGATGTTCATGCGGTTATAAACGAAGTATTCGACGCAGGCTCGTTTACCGAGCTTTATGCGGAAAGCGCCGGAATGCTCGTCTGCGGTTTTGCCGCAATGAACGGCAAGGTTGTCGGCGTAATGGCAAACAATCCCGCAGTCAAGGGCGGCAAGCTCTGTCCGGGTTCTGCGGATAAGGCACTGAAATTCCTCGGTATATGCGACCGCTATGCGGTTCCCGTTATCACGCTTGCCGACAGCTGCGGCATTCCCTCGAGCGATAAGGCGGAGGAAAAGGGTCTTGCATACAAACTCGCACTCCTTGCCAAGGCTTATGCTACGGCAAGAATCCCGAAGATAAGCGTTGTGCTCGGCAGAGCATACGGTTCCCTCTATTCGATATTCGGTTCCAAGGCGATAGGCGCGGATATAGCGCTCGCTCTTGACAGCGCAAAGATAGCCGCCATGGCTCCCGAAGCCGCCGTTGAGTTTCTCGGCAAGGTAAAAGATGAGTCAAAGAATAAAGAAACAGCCGAAAAATGGTCTGACGAATTTGCCTCTCCGATCCGTGCGGCAAAGAGCGGTCATATCGATGACATCATCGATTCTGGCGAACTTCGCGCAAGAATCGCCGCCGCCGTGGAAATGCTCACGGCATAAGGAGGGATAATAATGTATCTTTCCGATATACTTGTGGCTACGCAGGAAACTGCGGAAACCACGCTTTCAATAGGCGAGCGCATTTCGGAAGGCTTCGGCACATCTCTGCTCGGAATGGCTACTGTTTTTGCGATGCTTGCCGTGCTTTTTATCATGATGAAGCTGATGAGCGCTGTTTTTGCCGGAAGCGGCAAAAAAGCCGAAAATTCCGCTTCCGTCGCTCTGCCCGCAAACTATCCGGCACCTGTAGCGGCACAGGCTGACGCAGGGGACGATGAGGAAACGGTAGCCGCTATCGTTGCCGCGATTTCTGCCTACACGGGAAGCTCACCCGCATCCTTCCGCGTAGTATCTTTCAAGCGCGTATATTTTAATTGATTATATATGGAGGAAATATGAAAACTTATAATGTAACAGTAAACGGAAAGGTTTATACTGTTTCCGTAGAAGAAGTAAACGGCGCGGCTCCCGCACCCGTAGCGACACCCTCACCCGTAGCGGCTCCCGCACCCGTAGTAGCACCCGCACCCGCAGCGGCTCCCACACCAGCAGCGGCTCCCACACCAGCAGCGGCTCCCGCACCCGCGGCTGTTCCCGCAGGCGAAGCAAAGATAAAGGTTTCCGCGCCCATGCCCGGCACTATAGTCGCAGTAAACGTGACTGTCGGTCAGAAGGTTGAAAAGGGAACGGTTCTCTGCCTGCTCGAGGCCATGAAGATGGAAAATGAAATCATGGCTCCCGAGGGCGGTACGGTAACCGGCGTCGCAACGACAAAGGGCGCTTCCGTTAATGCAGGCGACCTTCTCATCACCATAGCGTAAAGCTTCGTTTTCAAATTTATATATTGGTGGTGAAAGAAATTGATAGAAGCTATAAAAAATTTATGGGAAACTACCGGTCTCTTTCAGTTTGAAAGCACCGACCTTATGATAAAGACGCTCATAATGTATGTTATCGTCGGTGTACTCGTATATCTTGCCATTGTCAAAGGCTTTGAGCCTCTGCTCCTGCTTCCGATAGCGACAGGTATGCTCCTCGCAAATCTGCCCGGCGCCAATCTTTTCCATATGGAATGGTTTGTGGACGGCGTGCCCGTGATGCGCGACGGAATTGAAGTCATGTCGACAAATCTTTCCGATGTCGTTTCATACGCAGTCGGAAACGGCGGACTTCTCGATATACTTTACCTCGGCGTCAAACTCGGTATTTATCCCTCACTCATATTCCTCGGTGTAGGTGCGATGACGGACTTCTCTCCGCTCATATCAAATCCGAAGAGTATATTCCTCGGCGGCGCCGCACAGCTCGGCGTATTCATGGCTTTCTTCGGCGCTCTGCTTTTCGGCTTCTCGCCTCAGGTAGCCAGTGCTATAGGCATAATCGGCGGCGCGGACGGACCTACAGCCATCCTTGTAACCAAAATTCTCGCTCCGCAGTATCTGGGACCGATAGCTATTGCGGCATATTCGTATATGGCGCTCATCCCCATGATTCAGCCTCCGATAATGAAGCTGATGACCACAAAGAAGGAGCGCAGTGTCGTTATGACGACGCTCCGTCCCGTCTCCAAGAAGGAGCTTGTGATATTCCCGATAATGGTTATCATCGTGGTATGTCTCATGCTTCCCGATGCCGCTCCTCTCATAGGCTTCCTTATGTTCGGAAACCTGCTTAATGTCAGCGGCGTTACAGACCGTCTTTCAAAGACTGCTCAGAATGAGCTTATCAATATAGTTACGATATTCCTCGGAATATCCGTCGGCGCCACGGCAAGCGCGGAAACATTCCTCGCTCCCCAGACTCTGCTCATAATAGCACTCGGTCTTGTGGCATTCGCATTTTCCACATTCGGCGGAATTCTCGGCGGTAAGATAATGTATCTGCTTTCGGGCGGCAAGGTAAATCCGCTTATCGGTTCCGCAGGCGTTTCCGCGGTACCTATGGCGGCGCGCGTATCGCAGAAAGTAGGTCAGGAAGAGGTTCCCGGAAACTTCCTGCTCATGCATGCAATGGGTCCGAATGTTGCCGGCGTTATAGGCTCGGCTATCGCGGCAGGCGTATTTCTTGCGCTCTACCGCTGAATCTAAGTAAAGAAAGGATAAAGTCATGGCTAAAGTTAAAATTTGCGAAACAGTCCTGCGTGATGCTCACCAGTCGCTCGTTGCCACGAGAATGACGACGGAGCAGATGCTCCCCATTCTCGAGGAGATGGACAAGGTCGGCTACTATGCGCTTGAAGCATGGGGCGGTGCCACATTTGATTCCTGCCTGCGCTTCCTCGATGAGGACCCGTGGGAAAGACTCCGCAAAATAAGAGAAAAGGTTAAAAATACAAAGCTCCAGATGCTTTTCCGCGGTCAGAATATCCTCGGATATCGCCACTATGCGGACGATGTCGTGGAATATTTCGTTCAGAAATCCATCGCAAACGGCATTGATATACTCAGAATTTTCGACGCGCTCAACGATCCCAGAAACCTCAAAACCGCTATCAATGCTACAATAAAAGAGGGCGGTCATGTTCAGGCGGCGATAAGCTATACCACAAGCCCCGTTCATACTAACGAAGGCTTTGCAAAATATGCAAAGCAACTTGAAGAGATGGGCGCAAATTCCATCTGTATCAAGGATATGGCGGGTCTGCTCAAGCCTTATGATGCATATGAACTCGTTTCGCTCATCAAACAGAATGTAAAAATTCCCGTTCAGCTTCATACGCACTATACATCCGGTCTTGCTTCGATGACGGTGCTCAAAGCTATAGAGGCGGGCGTCGATATAGTTGATGCGGCTATTTCTCCCCTCGCTATGGGCACGAGCCAGCCGCCTACGGAGTCGCTCGTTGCCGCCCTCGCGGGAACGGAATACGATACAGGTCTCGATCTTGCTCAGCTCGATAAGATATGCAAGTATTTCACACCTATCCGCGAGCAGTTTATGGAGAGCGGTCTGCTCAATCCGAATGTGCTCAAGGTCGATGTAAACGCGCTCCTCTATCAGGTTCCGGGCGGTATGCTTTCAAACCTTGTTTCCCAGCTTAAGCAGGCAGGCAAGCTTGATAAGCTTCCCGAGGTTCTTGCCGAGGTTCCGAATGTAAGAAAAGATGCTGGTTATCCTCCGCTTGTTACTCCGTCCTCCCAGATTGTCGGCACTCAGGCTGTGCTCAATATCATCAGCGGCGAGCGCTATAAGATGGTCTCCAAGGAATTCAAGGGTATCGTTCGCGGCGAATACGGCAAGACTCCCGTGGATATCGCTCCCGATTTCAGAAATAAGATAATCGGAAACGAAAAGCCGATAACATACCGTCCCGCAGACGCGCTCAAGCCCGAGCTTGCAAAGCTCCGTGAGGAGGTAAAGCCGTGGGCTGTACAGGATGAGGATGTCCTCTCCTATGCGCTCTTCGAGCAGGTTGCCGTCAAGTTTTTCGAGAAGAGAAAAGCGAAAATGTACGGCATAGACAAAAATTCCGACAGCGAAAATAAGATACATTCCGTATAACAACACCCAGCGTAGCAAAATCGGGGCGGTAAATCGGTTTTGCCGATTTATCTGCCCCGATTTTTATATTTCCGTTTTCCCACGAGGTGGATTTCCATGAATTCTGATACTTCATTTTTTCGGTTTTTCGAATCGACATGCTTCCCCGTTTTCGTAACCGATATGAACGGCAAAGTTCTTTTTAAAAACGGCTGTGCGGCAAAATATCTGCGCACGGTACGCAAAGGCTCGAATATCTTTTCCCATATGACGGGCGGCGATGCGGATACCGCGAAAAACGGGAAAATAGGTCTTGCGCTTTTTCCTGCGGATTTTCTCTATAATCGCGCGCTGATTTTTACACTCGGCGAAAATGAAGAGAATCATCTGATGTTTGCTTTTCTCACGAAATTGCAGATGAATGATTATGAGGATACACATTCGTATCTTGCAGAAAGATTTTCTTCGGATTTCATAAGCTTTCTCGCGTTTATCAAAACCGAAGAATACCGCGACGAGGATATGCCCGCACCGTCGCGCCTCTATACCGAAATGGCAGAAAGAATCTGCTTTGCGGCAGAGGATTTTGCCGATGCTTATCCCTGCGATATGGCGGATTTTCTGATAAATATCAGAAATAGCTGCTCTCGCGCTTTTTCGGTGCTCGGCTACAGAATGGATTACTCTGCGACGAAAGAATTTCTCAAAAACAGGTTTATTTCTCTCGATGTGGGCGATTTTTCATTTTCTTTTTTCATAGCGCTTTATGCTGTGATGAGAAATTCCGCAGATAAAGCAATATTGATAAAGGCGGACTACGATGCGCTACGCATGAGCATAAGGATAACCGTTTCTTCTCCCGCGGCGCGTCTTGGCGACAGGATATACCGCGAAGAAGAGATAGTTCCCGAATGCGCCGCGGAAATAAAGCTTTGCGAGAAGCTTCCGTGCTATGCAAAACGCTTTTCATATTCGGTGAAAAGCGGCGTCCTCTCCGCTTCGGCATCTCTTGATGCCTGCAGACCGAACAAAGCGGCGGTGCGCGGAATTTCGGAGAAGCCTTCATACAGAGGCGTATATGCTATGCTTTCGTTTATGAAAGCGATGCTTTCGGATTATTTCAGAAAAGGGGAAAGACATTGAAACTATATATAAAGCAGAAAGTATTTTCCATAGGCGATAAATTTACCGTGCGCGATGAGAACGGAAACGACAGATATTTTGTCGAGGGAGAGATTTTCACATTCCGGAGAAAGTTTCACATAAGCGATACGGGCGGAAACGAGGTTGCCTGCATAGAAGCGCAAAGCATTATCAATTTCATGCCGAAATACGATATTTATCTCGGCGGAAAATATGCCGCCACGATATCGAAAAAATTCGCATTCTTCATCCATGAATACAGCATAGACGGAGAGGGAATAGAAATAGAGGGCGATGCTTTCAGCCATGAATACGAGATAACAAAATCTGGCTCGCCGATAGCGTATATACATAAGGAATGGTTTGCATGGGGCGATTCCTACTGCATAGATATCGCAAGCGGAATGGATGAGCTTCTCGCGGTTTCGATAGCGATAACAATAGATTCCGTAATGGACAGAAACAGCAATTAAGGAGAAATAAATGAAAAAAATAGGTTTTGACAATGCAAAATACATAAAAATGCAATCGGAACAGATAAAGAAGCGCATTTCGCAATTCGGCGGAAAGCTCTATCTTGAATTCGGAGGCAAGCTTTTTGACGATACGCATGCCGCACGCGTACTCCCCGGCTTTGAGCCGGACAGCAAG
Source organism: Acutalibacteraceae bacterium (assembly GCA_963618495.1). Classification (GTDB taxonomy): domain Bacteria; phylum Bacillota; class Clostridia; order Oscillospirales; family CAG-272; genus Apopatosoma. The sequence continues at coordinate 26,585 of CAVESF010000017.1, read as the reverse complement.
CTGAAAATGCTGCTTGAGCTGAAAGATCAGGCGGAAATCGTCATCGCCGTCAGCGCGGGTGCGCTTGAATCGAGCAAGCGCAGAGGCGACCTCGGCATAACATACGATATGGAGGTTCTGCGCCTTATAGATATGTTCCGCAGCGTCGGACTTTATGTGGGCAGTGTTGTAATAACCCAGTATAACGGTCAGCAGGCGGCAGATAAGCTGAAAGCTCAGCTTGAAGCCCATGATGTCAGGGTTTTTAAGCACTATATCATAGACGGATATCCTTTCAATGTTCAGCATATCGTGAGCGCGGACGGATACGGCAAAAACGACTACATCGAGACAACGCGCTCGCTTGTCGTCATCACGGCGCCGGGTCCCGGAAGCGGCAAGATGGCTACCTGCCTCTCCCAGCTCTATCACGAGCACGAGCGCGGAATCGACGCGGGCTATGCAAAATTCGAAACATTCCCGATATGGAATCTGCCGCTCAAGCATCCCGTGAATCTCGCTTACGAGGCGGCAACGGCAGACCTCAGCGATGTCAATATGATAGACCCGTTTCATCTTCAGGCATACGGCGAAGCTACGGTGAACTACAACAGAGATATCGAGATTTTTCCCGTGCTCTCCACGATGTTCGGGAAAATCTATGGCGAATGCCCCTATAAGTCGCCGACTGATATGGGCGTAAATATGGCGGGCTACTGCATTTTTGATGATGAAGCTGTCCGCGAGGCGGCTTCGCAGGAGATAATTTTCCGCTATTACCGAGCACTGACCGACAGCATCAAGGGCGGAAAAAGCACCTCCAAAAAGGAAATCGAAACGATAGAAATGATAATGGATCAGGCGGGCATATCGCCATATGACCGCAGGGTAGTGCGTCCCGCAGTCGAGCTTGAAGCGAAAACCGGCACATCATGCGCCGCGATAGAACTTGCCGACGGCACGATAATCACTGGCAAAACGAAAAATACCCTCGGCGCCTGTGCCGCGATGATAATCAATGCGCTGAAATATCTCTCGGGGATAGATGACAGTATCGAGCTTGTTCCCGGGGATTTGCTTCGCCCTGTGCAGACGCTGAAGATAAAATATCTCGGAAGCAAGAATCCATGCCTGCATATAGACGAGGCGCTGATTGCCATCTCCGTGAATGCGGCGACGGATGAAAACGCCGCGAAAGCGCTCTCCAAGCTGAGCGAACTCCGCGGATGCCATGCGCACTCCACGGTAATCCCCTCGAGCATTGACCTTGCCTTTATGCGCAGGCTGAAGATAAATCTTTCCTGCGAACCTAAATATAAGGAAAATAAGCTTTTCAATCTCTGATAAAAAGCAATGCCGCGACATTTTGCCGCGGCATATTTTACCCTGACGGGCAAATTGAATTTTTATCGGATAAACCGCATCGGTTACGACAGTCTGATGAAGAAATATACAAACGATACAACGGTGAACATGGCATGGACGCCGAAGTTTATAAGGCGATATGTACGCTTTTTGAAAGGGAATACATCGAGATATTTTTCGAGGATTCCTGCCACGACGAAGAAAAGCACCATCGCCGGCATATATACTATAACGCCGAGATGTGGGCTGCAGCTGAGTATTCCCACTATATAAGGAAATATCCATACAAACGAAAGGATGGCAAGATAAGATCGGACAACTTTCTTTTCATTGATTTTGATTGGCATATCGTGGTTTATCTGCGACTGCGCGATGAGATATTCCTTTTGGATTGCTTCATTGGAGCATGAGAGAAGAAGTATAAGACCGTAAATAACGCCCATGAGTCCTGCAAGGATAAGAAAATGCCATTTCAGCGTGATGACAAATGATATCATGAACATCAGCGCAAAAACGCCTAAAACGATATTCAGGATGATTCGAAACGATTTGCCGAGAGTTTTCAGAAATTTTTTCATGGGTCCTCCTTGGTGTGTTTATTTTTTTTGTTTTTGTTTTTTTTGGGGGGGGTGGTGGACGATTGCCGCGCGGAAGACATACATCAGGTGCTTTTTTCCTTTGCTGTATTGAGAGATGCAATGAGAATCCTTTTTAGCTCAACGCACCTGTCGAGCATGGACTTGTCACCGAAATATCCGCTTTCAATGAGAAGTTCGAGCCAATATTCCGTTTCGGAACATTCTTTTAAAGCCATGTGCAGTTTTGCGATAAAGTCAGCTTTTCCATGCGCATAAAACGCCTCGTGAATATTCGTACCGATGCTTGTGCCGGAACGCAAAAACTGCCCGATTAGTGCGCCTTCACATTTTGCTTCCCGCAAAATCCTGCATGCGCGAATCACATCCAAAGCAAACGCTTTTGATTTTACCATCAATGCACTTTCAGCCATATACCTTAAAATTCCTTTTTACTTTATTTGATAAAATTGCTTTTCACCCGCAGGGTGGAAAGCTACCTTACTTTTTCACTATTCACTATTACCTATAACTTTGCTACGCTCGTGAAGAGTGAAAAGTGAAAAGTGAAAAGGAAAAAACTCCGAGGGTCGCGACTCTCGGAGTTTTGGCCCGCCCTACAGGAATCGAACCTGCAACCGTCAGAATCGGAATCTGATACTCTATCCAATTGAGCTAAGGGCGGATATAATCGGGAGCATAAAAAGCGCAATCAAAAATCGCGTTTTGAGGCACTTGCTACCCCCCCGAGCTTTTTTTGTTTTATTTTGTTATTTTTACTCTATCATTTCTTCTATGGCTCTTGCAAGCTGGTCTGGACACGATGTGCCTCTGCCGCCGCAATCCGTGCCGCGCAGGCGCTTTACCACATCTTCTGCTTTCATGCCGACGACAAGGGAAGAGATGCCTTTGGTGTTGCCGTTGCAACCGCCTGTGAATTTCACTTCTTTTATTATGCCGTCCTCTATGGTGACCTCAATCTGGCGCGAGCATACGCCTTTCGGCTTATATACGGATGTTTTTGTCACTTTGATTTTCCTTCCTTCATTTTCCTAAATTTCCATAATATATTCTATCAAAAAATGCTCAAAAAAACAATAGCGGAACGAAAAATTTTTTAAATTTTATATTTTTGTTATAATTGCACAAAAATCAGGCGAAAATTTCTCTGAAATTCTAAAGCAAAATTTTCGGAAAAATTACGTAAAAATTGCCGAAAACTATTGACAAATAAGCCTTTTTAATGTAAAATGAAAAAGCTTGATGTGCGATGAAGCGAGAGGTTGCCGCAATTTGCGGGTAATTTTCGCAGAGTATGTCCGAACAAAAACGGGCGAAACAGATTTTTTGGCAGAGCCCGGGACGCGGATATTGCACTGCGTGCAGTGTCAATCCGGCGAAGCGCCCCGCACCGGAATTTTCCGGTTTTAATTTTGAGAGGGTGGAAACACCCGATTGTATGTTCACAAAATCTGAGCGTGTTTTGCTTGCGGAAGCACGCATACCCCCGACAAAATAATCAAGGAGGAAAATCAAGTGGCAGTTAGCGAGAAAATCAGAATCAGACTGAGAAGCTATGACCATACACTGGTTGACGCTGCGGCAGAGAAGATTGTAGACGCTGCGAAGAGAAACGGTGCGACCGTATCCGGTCCCATTCCGCTTCCCACGGAGAAAGAAATCGTTACAATCCTGCGCGCCGTTCACAAGTATAAGGACAGCAGAGAACAGTTTGAAACAAGAACTCACAAGAGACTCATTGATGTTATCAAGCCCTCTCAGAAGGCTATCGAAGCAATCACAAGTCTCGAACTTCCGGTCGGCGTTGAAATCGAAGTTAAGCTTTAATTTCGTTTTCGGCAAAGCAACAGATAACGATATGGGGAAAAATCCTTCCTTATATTATTATGGCTGCTTTTGGTCATGTTGACCCGCTCACGGACGGTCAACCAATAACCTTAAAAGGAGGCAAAGAAAGGTAATGAAAAAGGGTATCATCGGAAAGAAAATCGGTATGACTCAGATTTTCGACGAAGTCGGCAATGTAGTGCCGGTTACTATCATTGAAGCAGGTCCCTGCGTTGTGGCACAGAAGAAAACTGTTGAACACGACGGCTACAGCAGCGTACAGCTCGGTTTTGAGGATGCACGCGAAAAGAGTCTTAACAAGGCTGAAAAGGGACATTTCGCAAAGGCGGGCGTCGCTATGAAAAAGCATCTGAAAGAATTCAGACTTGACGACGCAGAGAGCCTGAACGTAGGCGATATCGTTTCCGCGGATGTATTTGCGGCAGGCGACAGAGTTGATGTTACAGGCATGACAAAAGGTCGCGGCTACAGCGGCGTTGTAAAGAGATGGAACGCTCACATCCTGAAGATGACTCACGGTACAGGTCCTATCCACCGTCAGCCCGGTTCCATGGGCGCGAACTCCTCGCCTTCCAGAATATTCAAGAACAAACACATGGCAGGTCAGTACGGTAACGAAAAGGTTACGATACAGAACCTCGATGTAGTACGCGTAGATGCAGAGAAGAACCTTATCGCAGTCAAGGGCGCCGTTCCCGGTGCGCGCGGCGGTATCGTATTCATCCGCAATACCGTTAAAGCTTAAGAAGGAGGAAAATCACGATGGCAAATGTAAAGGTTTATAATATGTCAGGCGCTGAAGTAGGCTCTATGGAGCTTGCCGATTCCGTTTTTGCTGTTGAAGTAAACACGGCGGTTCTTCACGCGGCTGTTCGCGCTTACCTCCTTAATCAGAGACAGGGCACACAGTCAACTCTTACAAGAACCGAAGTTTCCGGCGGCGGCAAGAAGCCGTGGAGACAGAAGGGTACAGGCAGAGCAAGACAGGGTTCTACCCGTTCTCCTCAGTGGACGCACGGCGGCGTAGCACTCGGACCGAAGCCCAGAAGCTACAGAATCGACCTCAACAAGAAGGTCAAGAGACTCGCTATGAAGAGCGCTCTCTCATCCAAGCTTGCAGGCGGCGAGCTCGTAGTTCTCGACGCTATCACGGCTACTGAATACAAGACCAAAGTAATGGTAAACATGCTTTCCGCTATCGGCGCTACAGGCAAGACGCTCGTAGTTCTCGCCGAGAAGAATGATTTCGTATGCAAGAGCTTCGCAAACATTCCCGGCGTAAAGACAGCTTACACAAACACACTCAATGTATACGATATCCTTAATTGCAACAAGCTCGTTGTGGTTAAGGTTGCGGCAGAAAAAATGATGGAGGTTTATGCGTAATGAAGACAGCACATGATATAATAATCAGACCTGTTATCACAGAATCCAGTCTTTCTGCTACACAGAACCTGAGATACACATTCGAAGTTCTCAAGTCCGCTACAAAGCCCGAAATCGCGGCTGCGGTGGAAGAGGTTTTCGGTGTTAAGGTACAGGATGTAAACACAATCAACATGAAAAGAAAGCCCAAAACGCTCGGCGTGCATTCCGGTTACACAAAAGCATGGAAAAAGGCTATTGTTACACTTGCACAGGGATCTAAGTCCATCGAGTTCTTTGACGGCATGATTTAATGAAGGAGGAGTAACGAATTATGGCTACTATAAAGTATAAACCTACGACTCCTGCGAGAAGAAACATGACAGTTGCTGACTATGCGGAAATCACAAAGTTCAGCCCCGAAAAGAGTCTCGTAGTTATCAAGAAGAAGAATGCCGGCAGAAACAGCTACGGCAGAATCACCGTTCGTCACAAGGGCGGCGGCAACAAGCAGAAGTACAGAATAGTCGATTTCAAGCGTGATTTCACAGAGCAGGCCGCTACTGTTATCGGTATCGAGTATGACCCGAACCGCACCGCTTATATCGCACTGCTTCAGTATGAAGACGGCACAAAGAAGTATATGATTGCTCCCGTAGGTCTTACCGACGGCGACAAGGTTTACTGCGGCGCAGGCGCCGACATCAAACCCGGCAATACACTTCCCGTTGCCAACATTCCCGTAGGTACATTCATCTACAATATTGAGCTTTATCCCGGCAAGGGCGGTCAGCTTGTCCGCAGCGCCGGCAGCGCAGCTCAGCTCATGGCTAAGGAAAACGGCGTGGCTCAGGTCAGACTTCCTTCGGGCGAAGTGAGAATCATTCGTCTCGATTGCAGAGCTACAATCGGTCAGGTTTCCAATATTGACCATGAAAATGTAAAGATAGGTAAAGCCGGCAGAACCCGCCACATGGGCATTCGTCCCACAGTCCGCGGTTCCGTCATGAACCCCTGCGATCACCCGCACGGCGGTGGCGAAGGCAAGTCGCCTATCGGTCGTCCGAACCCTGTTACGCCTTGGGGCAAGCCCGCTCTCGGTTATAAGACCAGAGACAAGAAGGCAAGAACAGAGAAGTTCATTGTAAAACACAGAAACGGTAAATAAGGAGGAAGCATAAAATGAGTAGAAGCCTTAAAAAAGGACCTTTCGTTGAAGCAAAGCTCTTTTCCAGAATTGAAGCTATGAATGAGAAGGGTGAAAAGAAGGTACTGAAAACTTGGTCGCGTGCTTCCACGATATTCCCCGAATTTGTAGGACACACAATCGCGGTACACGACGGAAGAAAGCATGTTCCGATATATGTAACCGAGGATATGGTGGGACACAAGCTCGGCGAATTTGCACCCACGAGAACATTCAAGGGTCATGCCGGAAGCAAGACATCGAACAACGGTAAATAATCTCGCACCAATGCGAAGGGAGGCTAATTATAAATGAAAGAAGCAAGAGCATATCTTAAAGATGCCAGAATATCCCCGCGCAAAGTACAGATTGTACTGGACCTTATCAGAGGTAAGGATGCGGGAATGGCAATGGCAATTCTTAAAAACACTCCTAAGTCTGCGAGTGAATACCTTATTAAGCTGCTGAAGAGCGCTATGGCAAATGCCGAGCACAACTTCGGCATGGATACAAGCAAGCTTTATGTAAGCGAGTGCTTTGTATGCCCGGGCAAGACTCTCAAGAGAATAATGCCCAGAGCCAAGGGCAGCGCAGACAGAATCCTGAAGAGAACAAGCCATGTTACGCTTGTCCTCAAGGAAAGAGCATAAGAAGGAGGTTCGCAGATAATGGGTCAGAAAGTTAATCCGCACGGTTTGCGTGTAGGCGTTATTAAGGACTGGGATTCAAGATGGTTCGCACGCGATGAAGTATTCGGCGATACACTTGTTTCCGACTACAATGTCAGAAAATATCTCAAAGAGCAGCTTAAGCTCGCGGGCGTTTCCAGAATCGAAATCGAGAGAACCTGCGGCGACGCAGGCAGAGTAAAGGTTATCATCCACTGCGCTAAACCCGGTATGGTTATCGGTCGCGGCGGCGTTGAAATCGAAAAGCTCCGCGTAGCTCTCGAAAAGATGACAGGCAAGGCTGTTTCCGTTGAGGCTATGGAGGTCAAGAACCCCGATCTCAACGCACAGCTCGTTGCAGAAAGCATCGCAAGCCAGCTCGAAAAGAGAATCGCGTTCCGCCGCGCCATGAAGCAGGCTATCGGCAGAACAATGCGTCTCGGCGCGAAGGGTATCAAGATTACGGTATCCGGTCGTCTCGGCGGCGCAGAAATCGCTCGCAGTGAGCACTATCACGAGGGCACAATTCCGCTTCAGACTATCAGAGCCGATATCGACTACGGTTTCTATGAGGCTAACACCACATACGGAAAGATAGGCGTTAAGGTCTGGATATACAAGGGCGAAGTCCTTGCCGACAGAAAGGCAGACGCGCCTGAGCGCGAGAAGCCCAGATTCCCCAGAAGAAACGACAGGGGCGAAGGCAGAAGAAATGACCGCGGCGGCGATCGCCGTCCCCGCGCTCCCAGACAGCCCAGAGAAGGAGGAGCGAAGTAATTATGTTAATGCCTAAGAGAGTTAAATACAGACGCGTTCAGCGTGGCAGACTTAAGGGTACCGCACACAAGGGCAATACCGTAACTTACGGTTCCTACGGTCTCGCGGCTCTGGAGCCCGCTTGGATCACAAGCAACCAGATAGAGGCTGCCCGTATCGCTATGACAAGATACATCAAGCGTGGCGGTAATGTCTGGATAAAGATTTTCCCGGACAAGCCTATCACAGAGAAGCCTGCCGAGACCCGAATGGGTTCCGGTAAAGGTTCTCCCGAGTACTGGGTAGCGGTTGTCAAGCCCGGAAGAGTCATGTTCGAGATGGACGGCGTTTCGGAGGAGACGGCAAAGGAAGCTATGAGACTTGCTTCCCACAAGCTGCCTATCAAATGCAAATTCGTTAAAAAAGAAGTAGAGGAGGGCTAAACCAGTGAAAGCTACAGAACTCAGTAAATTAACTTCCGCTGAACTTACCTCTAAGCTCAAGGAGCTGAAAAGCGAACTTTTCAATCTTCGCTTCCAGAATGCGATAAATCAGCTCGACAATCCGCACAAGATTGCAGAGGTCAAGAAGGATATCGCAAGAGTAATGACCGTTCTTCAGGAAAAGAAGAACGCTGAAAAGGCTTGAAGAGAGGAGAATGTGTCATGAGTGAAGCAGTAGAAAGAAACCTCAGAAAGACCAGAGTAGGCATGGTGGTAAGCGATAAAATGGACAAGACGGTAGTTGTCGCAATCCAGGATAATGTAAAGCACCCCAAATACGGTAAGGTCATCAAGAGAACAGTCAAGTTCAAGGCGCATGATGAAAATAACGAGTGCGCAGTTGGCGATAAAGTAAGCATCATGGAAACAAGACCGCTTTCCAAAGAGAAAAGATGGAGAGTCGTTGAAATCATCGAAAAAGCAAAATAATTTCATAGTGCAAGGTTAGAGTGGCAAAGCCACAACCTGTGAGATGTGAATTTTAGGAGGTAAGCACAATGATACAACAGCAGTCATTGATGAAAGTCGCCGATAATACAGGCGCTAAAGAAATCATGTGTATTCGCGTGCTTGGCGGTACTGGCAGAAGATATGCCAATATCGGAGATGTTGTAGTTGCGGCTGTAAAGAAAGCAGCTCCCGGCGGCACCGTTAAAAAGGGTGAAGTCGTAAAGGCTGTTATCGTGCGCAGCGTCAAGGGTGTGAAGCGTGCAGACGGTTCATACCTGAAGTTCGATGAGAACGCGGCTGTCATCATCAAAGACGACAAAACGCCAAGAGGAACGCGTATATTCGGGCCGGTAGCAAGAGAGCTCCGTGAGAAGGATTATCTGAAGATTCTTTCTCTGGCTCCCGAAGTACTGTAATTATAATGGGAGGATTTGAAAAATGAGTAAACTTCATGTAAGAAAAGACGATACCGTTATTGTTATATCCGGAACCGAAAAGGGTAAAAAGGGTAAGGTTGTTGCGGTATCCCCCGATGAGAGAAAAGTTATCATCGAGGGCGTCAACATAAAGAAAAAGCATTCGAAGCCGAGAAAGCAGGGCGAAGCAGGCGGTATCGTGGATGTTGAAGGCGCTATGTACGCAGATAAAGTACAGCTCTTCTGCTCCAAGTGCGGCAAGGGCGTTCGCACCGGCATCAAGGTGGACGGCGACAAGAAAGTCCGCGTTTGCAAGAAATGCGGCAAAGAATTTTAATGCGGAGGTAAAGTAAAATGGCTAGATTACAGGATTTTTACAAGGCAGAAGTTGCTCCCGCATTGATGAAGAAATTCAACTATAAGAGCCCCATGCAGATTCCGCGCTTTGATAAGATAGTTATCAACGTGGGCGCAGGCGAGGCTAAGGACAATGCGAAGGTAATAGATGCTATAATAGCGGATGTTACTGCTATAACAGGTCAGAAAGCCGTACCGACTCACGCAAAGAAGTCGGTCGCAAACTTCAAAATCAGACAGGGAATGACGATAGGCGTTAAGGTTACTCTCCGCGGCTCGAGAATGTACGAGTTCATGGACAGACTTTTCAACCTGGCGCTGCCCCGCGTTCGTGACTTCAAGGGTATCAACCCCAATGCATTTGACGGTCGCGGCAACTATTCGCTCGGTCTGAAAGAGCAAATCATATTCCCCGAAATCGAATACGAAAAGGTTGATAAGATAAGAGGTATGGATATTGCCTTTGTCACAACAGCCACAAACGACGAAGAAGCAAAGGCGCTGCTCGAGCTTATGGGCGCACCGTTTGCCAAATAATTAGGGAGGAAGAATATGGCAAAAACTGCTATGAAGCTGAAGCAGCAGAGAGCGCAGAAGTATTCCACAAGAGAATACAACAGATGCAAAATCTGCGGCAGACCTCATGCATATCTGCGCAAATACGGCGTCTGCCGTATCTGCTTCAGAGAGCTTGCTTACAAGGGAGAAATTCCCGGCGTAAGAAAAGCCAGTTGGTAATGACCGGATAGGTCAATATCATAAAGCGCTCCAATCTTGTCGGAAGGAAAGCAAAAGCTTTAACCATCGACTCGCCGCCGGATAAATTCCGGCAGCAAGGATTAGGCGAGGGCGAAAGCCCAAATAACCGAACTACTTGCATAAAAGGAGGAAAAAACAATGCAAATTTCAGATGTAATTGCGGATATGCTCACGCGTATCAGAAACGCAAACGACGCAAAGCACGAAACGGTAGATGTTCCCGCTTCGAAAATGAAAAAAGCCATTGCCGACATTCTCGCTGAAGAAGGCTATATCTCCGGATATCAGATAATCGAGGACGGAAAGCAGGGCACCATCAGAATCACACTCAAGTACGGTCGCGGCAAGCAGAAGATTATCCAGGGTCTGCGCCGTGTTTCCAAGCCCGGTCTGCGCATATACTCCAACTGCGAGGATATGCCCAAGGTTATGAACGGTCTCGGAATCGCTATCGTATCCACATCCAAGGGCATCATGACCGACAAGAAGGCTCGCCGCCTCAATGTCGGCGGCGAAGTTCTTGCGTTTGTATGGTAATGGGGAGGTAAACAGAGATGTCAAGAATTGGTAGAAAAGCTATTACAGTTCCCGCAGGCGTTGAAGTTACTCTCGGCGAGAATAATGTTATAACCGTAAAGGGTCCCAAGGGAACACTTACACACAAACTTCACGATAATATGACCGTAACCGTTGACGCAGGTGTCATCACGGTTACACGTCCCGACGACGAGAAAGAAAACCGCTCGCTTCACGGACTCACGAGAACACTCGTTGCCAACATGGTAGAGGGCGTTACAAACGGATATTCCAAGAAGCTTGAAATCGTCGGCGTCGGCTACAAGGCTGTCAAGAACGGCAAGAATCTCGTTCTCAGCCTCGGTCATTCTCATACAATCACCTTTGAGGAAAAGAACGGCATCACATTCGACGTTCCCGATTCCAATACTGTCATAGTAAAGGGTATCGACAAGCAGGATGTAGGTCAGATCGCAGCTCAGATCCGCGAGAAGAGACCGCCGGAGCCTTACCTCGGCAAGGGCGTCAAGTATGAAGGCGAACATATTCGCCGTAAAGCCGGAAAGACCGGTAAATAATGAAAGGAGTGGATATAAATGGTATCTCGTAAAGATAGTAATGCAGCACGCATGGCTCGTCATAAGAGAGTTCGTGCTAAAATATCCGGTACACCCGATATCCCCCGTCTCTGCGTATATCGTTCGCTCGCGAACATAAGAGCGCAGATTATAGACGATGTAAACGGTGTTACCCTTGTATCCGCATCCACCCTTGAAAAGGCGTTTGAGGGCAACGGCGGAAACAAAGAAGCAGCCAAGACGGTCGGCAAGATGATTGCCGAGAAGGCTATGGCTAAAGGCATAAAAAAAGTCGTATTTGACCGCGGCGGATATATCTACCACGGAAGAGTAAAAGAACTTGCAGACGGCGCCCGCGAAGGCGGCCTTGAATTCTGATAGGAGGGAAACAAGAATGGCTAAAATAATCAATCCGGCAACACTTGAGCTTACCGAAAGAACAGTTGCCACCAACCGTGTTTCCAAAACCGTTAAGGGCGGTCGTATCGCACGTCAGACTGCAATCATGGTAGTAGGCGACGGAAACGGTCATGTAGGCTACGGTCTCGGAAAAGCAGCCGAATATCCCGAAGCTATCCGCAAGGGTATAGAGGATGCAAAGAAAAATATTATAGAGGTATCTCTCAAGGGTACTTCCATTCCCCATGAGGTTATCGGTGTTTACGGCGCGGCAAGAGTGCTTCTCAAGCCCGCTACTCCCGGTACAGGTATCATCGCGGGAGGAACAGTCCGTGCCGTTGTTGAAATGGCAGGAATCAAGGATATCCGTGCTAAATGTCTGCGCTCCAGCAATCCCACAAATGTAGTAAAAGCCACATTCGAGGGACTCAAGGCGCTCCGTTCCGCAGAGCAGGTTGCTGCTATGCGCGGTATAGACAAAGATGCGCTGAAGAACTGAGGAGGCAAGCAATGGAAAAGATTAAAGTAACTCTTACAGGCAGTCTTATCGGTACTTCTCCCAAGCAGAGAGCGGTAGCAAAGTCTCTCGGTCTTTCCAAGGTCGGTAGCAGCTCCGTTCAGAATAACGACGAATCCGTTAAGGGCAAAATCAAGTTAGTAGCTCACCTTATAAAGGTGGAGAATGTATAATCAATATACATTAAAAAATAATTGATTAAATCAAAAATTCACAGTATAAGGAGGAATACCAAGATGAAGCTGCATGAACTTTCACCTGCAGTCGGCTCGGCTCAGAGCGCATGGCGCAAGGGCAGAGGCACAGGCTCCGGAAACGGCAAAACGGCAGGAAAGGGACATAAGGGTCAGAACGCGCGCAGCGGCGGCGGTGTAAGACCCGGATTTGAAGGCGGACAGATTCCGCTTTACAGAAGGCTTCCCAAGAGAGGTTTCAACAACATATTTGCAAAAGAATACGCTATTGTCAATGTTGAAGCTCTCAACGCATTTGAAAACGGCGCTGTTGTAACAACAGAAGCACTTCTCGAAAAAGGCATAGTTCGCAAGACACTTGACGGAGTTAAGATACTCGGTCGCGGTGAGCTCACAAAGAGCGTAACCGTTCAGGCTAAGATCTTCTCTGAGAGTGCAAAGGCGAAAATCGAAGCTGCAGGCGGAAAGTGCGAGGTGATCTAAGTTGTTCAAGACATTCAAAAACGCATTCAAAATTCCTGAGCTTAGATCAAAAATACTTTTCACACTTTTCATCATTATAATTTACCGTATAGGTTCGGTTATCCCCGTACCTTTCACAAATGTAGGCGAGCTCGGTGCCGCTTACAGCCAGACAGGAGTTCTCACATATCTCAGCATGCTTTCGGGTTCCGCATTCGCTCAGGGTACACTTTTCGCACTCGGCGTATCGCCCTACATTACGGCGCAAATCGTTATTCAGCTTCTGACTATAGCGATTCCCGCCCTCGAGAGACTCGCTCAGAACGGTGAGGACGGCAGAAAGAAAATCAACAAGATAACAAGATATGTAACTGTTGCTCTCTCCATAATCACAGGTATCGGTTATTACCTCATCATGGAAAACCAGTACGGTCTCGTCAAAAAAGGCTACGACAATGCTTTCGGTATCATCGTAATCATAGCTTGCTATGTTGCGGGCGCATCGATAGTTATGTGGCTCGGCGAAAAGATAGATGAGCAGGGTATCGGCAACGGTATCTCCATCCTCCTCTTTGCCAACATCGTATCCGGACTTCCCCAGCAGATTGCCTCCTATGCATCTACGCTTCAGAATTCTGAGAAGGCTACATGGGTAATCGCTGTAATGGCAACTCTTGCAATCGTTATCACTCTCGGAAACATCGTGTTCGTTGTTTATATGTCCGATGCCGAGAGAAGAATCCCTGTTCAGTATGCTAAACGCGTAGTGGGCAGGAAGGTTTACGGCGGTCAGAATACTAACCTGCCGATAAAACTCAATATGTCGGGCGTTATGCCGATAATCTTTGCCAACACACTCGTTTCGCTTCCCGTAACGATAGTGACACTCGTAAAGAACGCAAAGGTTAAGGCAGGCGGCGAACTCGGCAAGTTCGGAACATGGCTCGAGAAGGCTCTCGGAACAGACAGCTGGTTCTATGTAGTCCTGCTTCTGATACTCATTATCGCATTCGCTTATTTCTATATTTCGATTTCGTTCAACCCTGTTGAGGTTTCCAATAACCTGATGCAGAACGGCGGCTTCGTTCCCGGCATTCGTCCCGGCAAGCCCACAGCGCTCTACATCAAGAAGATACTCAATAAGGTTACGCTTATGGGCGCATTCTTCCTCAGCATCGTCGCGTGCGTACCGCTTATCCTGAACATAGTTTCGGGCGGTCTGCTCGGTGTTATCGCATTCAGCGGTTCTACGATGCTCATCGTAGTAGGCGTTATCATCGAGACTGTACGCGAAATCGAAGGTCAGATGACAATGCGTCATTACAAGGGCTTCCTTGAATAATAAACCGGAAATAAAAAGCCGGAAACGGTAGACTTTTATAAGTCAGGTCATGTATGCCTGCTTCCCGAAAGGGAGGCAGGTATACGGAATGCCGCTTTGCGGCGGAGAGGAACAAGCAATATGAATTTAATGTTTCTCGGCGCACCCGGCGCCGGCAAGGGAACTCAGGCAGCTTTTGTTTCCGAAAAGTATAATATACCTTCTATTTCGACAGGCGTTCTGCTTCGCGAAGCCATGGCGAAAGGCACGGAGCTCGGGCTTCGCGCAAAGAGCTATATGGACGCGGGCGCGCTTGTACCGGATGAGCTTGTGATAGGCATAATCAAAGAGAGACTTGCTGAGAAAGACTGTGCAAACGGTTTCATACTCGACGGTTTCCCGAGAACGGTGCCGCAGGCACAGGCGCTCGATGAAATGGGCGTTGAGATGGACCTCGTGATAAGCATCGAGGTGCAGGATGACGCGATAGTGAACCGCATGGGCGGCAGACGCCTCTGCTCGGTTTGCGATACATCGTATCACCTCACGCACAGACCTCCCAAGGAGGAGGGCAAGTGCGACCGTTGCGGCGGAAGCCTGAAGCTCCGCGCCGACGATAAGCCCGAGGTTGTCAAGAGCCGCCTCGAGACATATCATAAGCAGACAGAGCCGCTCAAGGATTACTACGATAAGAAAGGCAAGCTCTGCACTGTAAACGGCGAAGGCAAAATAGAAGATATTACCGCGGAAATAATTGCGGCAATAGATAAAATAAGAGGCTAAAATTTATGATTTTAGTAAAAAACAGCGAACAGTTGGCTATCATGCGTAAAGCGGGACGCATCACCGGCGAGGCAATACTTGTCGCCAGAGAGCATATCCGCGAAGGCGTTTCCACAAAGGAGCTGGACATAAGAATCCGCGAGTATATAGAGAAGTGCGGCGCGAAGCCCTCTTTTCTCGGATACGGCGGCTTCCCCGGCAGCGCCTGCATCAGCCTGAACGACGAGGTTATACACGGCATACCGAATAAAAACCGCATACTGCACGAGGGCGATATCGTAAAGATAGATGTCGGCGCGTGCTACAGAGGTTTTCACGGTGACAGTGCAAATACCTTCGGCGTGGGCAAGATAAGCGAAGAAGCCGAAAAGCTCATCGCAGCCACGAGAGAATCGTTCTTTCGCGGCGCGGCTCAGGCAAAGGCGGGCAATCGGATAGGCGACATCGGAAGCGCGGTTTTTGAATATGCAAACGCTCTCGGCTACGGAGTTGTAAAAAGATATGTCGGCCACGGTGTCGGCATGGAGCTGCATGAAGACCCCGAAGTACCGAATTTCGGCACGGCGGGCAGAGGTCCGAGGCTTATGCCCGGTATGACTATAGCAATCGAGCCCATGATAAACGCAGGAACTTATCTTGTGAAAGAAATGAGCGACGGTTGGACAGTCAAGACTGCGGACGGTAGGCTTTCCGCGCATTATGAGCACACTGTTGCCATAACAGACGGCGAACCTGTTCTGCTCACTATGGTGGAATAATATGAAAACTTCGGCAGATTTGATAGGCTGTATAGCCGTTTCGACGGCGGGAAGGGACAGTGACCGGACGCTGGTAATAATCGGCATCTGCGACGAGGATTCCGTTTTCGTGTCGGACGGCAGACTGAGAAAGGTCGCTACGCCTAAGAAAAAGAAAATGCGGCATCTGAAAGTAGTTTCCAGAACGGACGCGGAAAGCAGAGAGAGGATAGCGGCAGGACTCGCTACCGACAGCTTCATCCGCAAACTGCTTGACAGCACGGCAGTCGATGACGATGACCTAATTTAAATTGGAATGATTTAAGGAGGGCAATAATGCCAAAGGGCGATGTTGTTGAATTTGAGGGTACGGTAGTTGAGGCTATGCCCAATGCCACCTTCAAGGTAAAGCTTCCCAATGAGCATATAGTCACAGCTCAGATTTCGGGCAAGCTCAGAATGAACTATATCAAAATCGGTCCCGGTGATAAGGTTACCGTAGAGGTTTCCGTATACGATCTCAATAAGGGGCGCATCACATGGAGACACTGATTTTAAAAAAATCTAATTATTATGTGAAAGGAATGGTGAAATACACATGAAAGTTAAACCTTCCGTTAAAAAGATTTGCAGCAAGTGCAAAATCATCAAAAGAAAAGGCCATGTAATGGTAATTTGCGAAAACCCGAAGCATAAGCAGAAGCAGGGTTAAGCCAACACAAATTAAGGGAGGTGTATTTCCAGAATGGCTCGTATAGCTGGTGTTGAAGTTCCAAACAACAAGAGAGTTGAAATCGGTCTTACTTATATTTACGGTATAGGCAGAGCAACTTCCAATCAGATCCTTACAAAGACA
Source organism: Acutalibacteraceae bacterium (assembly GCA_963618495.1). Classification (GTDB taxonomy): domain Bacteria; phylum Bacillota; class Clostridia; order Oscillospirales; family CAG-272; genus Apopatosoma. The sequence goes on along the minus strand of CAVESF010000017.1, from coordinate 9,974 downwards.
GGTATCAATCCCGATACACGCTGCAAGGATCTCACAGAAGACGATGTATCAAAGCTTCGTGACGAAATCGAAAATTTCCACAAGGTGGAAGGTGATCTTCGTCGTGATGTCGCTCTTGATATCAAGAGAATGATAGAAATCGGCTGCTACCGCGGCACAAGACACAGAAAAGGTCTTCCTGTTCGCGGACAGAGAACAAAGACAAATGCAAGAACCAGAAAAGGTCCTGCAAAGACAATAGCAAACAAGAAGAAATAATTAAGGAGTGATAGAAGCTAATGGCTAAAACAGCAACCAAAAAGGTAGTCAGAAAGCGCCGCGAACGCAAGAACGTAGAAAAAGGCGTAGCGCATATCCGCGCAACTTACAACAATACTATCGTTACTATCACGGATACTAACGGCAATGCAGTTTCTTGGGCTTCCGCAGGCGAACTCGGTTTCAGAGGCTCCAGAAAGTCCACACCGTTTGCAGCGCAGATGGCTGCGGAAACAGCCGCTAAGATTGCCGCAGACAACGGTATGAAGACTGTCGAAGTATATGTAAAGGGTCCCGGACAGGGCAGAGAGTCCGCTATTCGTGCGCTCCAGACTCAGGGTCTTGATATAAGCCTTATCCGCGATGTAACGCCTGTTCCTCACAACGGATGCAGACCGCCTAAAATCAGAAGAGTCTAATTTACAAGGAGGATTCAAAACACTATGGCAAGATATACAGGTCCTGTGTGCAAGCTTTGCCGCAGAGAGGGAACAAAGCTTTTCCTCAAGGGCGACCGCTGCCTTACAGATAAGTGCCCTGTAACACGCAGAGGCACAGCTCCCGGTCAGCACGGTGCAGCACAGGTTAAGAAAAACAAAGAATACTACATGCAGCTTCGTGAGAAGCAGAAAGCAAGAAGATACTACGGAGTTCTTGAAAAGCAGTTCAAGAAGTACTTCGAGATTGCCGATAAGACCGAGGGTCAGACCGGTGCAAACCTTCTTTGCCTGCTCGAGCGTCGTTTCGACAATGTGGTTTACAGAATGGGACTTGCTGAGAGCCGCAATGAGGCAAGACAGCTCGTTCTCCATGCTCACTTCACAATCAACGGTAAAAAGGCTGACATTCCTTCCATCATCGTTAAGAAGGGCGATGTTATAGCTCTGAAGGACTCTTCACGCGATTCCGAGAAGTTCAAATCTCTTCTTGAGCTTATGGAAAAGACAACAGCTCCGAAGTGGCTCGATCTTGACAAGACAAAGGCAAGCGCTACGGTTACTGCTCTTCCCGAGAGAGAAGATATCGACTTCCCGTTCCAGGAATCTCTTATCGTCGAGTTGTACTCCAAATAATAGTTACCCGCGGTATTCCGAAAATATCGCAGGTACTGTCAGGCGGATTTTTGAGAATATCAAAACAATATTTAGAAACCTTGTGTTTCTGTTAAAAGGAGGGTTACTTAATGATAGAAATAGAAAAGCCGAATATATCGGTTGATAATCTCAGTGAAGACGGCAAAAGCGGAACATTTACGGTAGAGCCTCTTGAGCGTGGCTACGGCACAACGCTCGGCAACTCGCTCCGCAGAGTGCTTCTCAGCTCGCTTCCCGGCGTAGCTGTAGTCAGCATCAAAATAGCGGGCGGCGGCAAGGATGTTCTCCACGAGATATCCACTGTTCCCGGTGTAAAAGAGGATGTTTGCGAAATCGTCCTCAATGTCAAGGGAATCACGGCAAGACTTCACGGCAACGCCCCCAAAACCGTATACATTGATGTTACGGGTACAAAGGATGTTTGCGCAGGTGACATCGTATGTGATGACGAGCTTGAAATTCTCAATCCCGAGCATCATCTGGCAACTGTCAGCGAAGGTGTACGCTTCCATATGGAGCTTACCTTTGACCATGGCAGAGGATATGTTTCTCAGGATAAGAACAAGCAGATATATTCCGCAGGTCAGCTCGGTGTGATATTTGTAGATTCGATATTCACGCCTGTTTACAATGTAAACTACGAGGTTGACAACACCCGTGTAGGAAACAGCATTGACTATGACAAGCTTACTTTGAATGTATTGACAAACGGTACTATTTCCGCGAAGGAAGCTGTATCGCTTGCTGCCAAGATACTCAACGAACACCTCAACCTCTTTGTTGAACTTTCGGATGAGGCAAAGAGGGCGGAAATTATGGTTGAACGCGAAGAAACCAAGAAGGAAAAAGTCCTTGAGATGACCATTGAGGAGCTTGACCTGTCTGTTCGCAGCTTCAACTGCCTCAAGCGCGCAGGCATTGATACGGTTGAAGATTTGACAAGCAAGACAGAGGAAGATATGATAAAGGTTCGTAACCTCGGTAAGAAGTCGCTCGAAGAAGTTATACAGAAGCTTCATTCGCTCGGACTTACTCTCCGTCGCGAAGAGGACTGAGTCATATCGAAATAAAAGAGTTATCTAAGTTTGGTATAGATAATCCTTTATAAAAATCAGGCAAAGGAGGAATACTGAAATGCCCGGAACCAGAAAACTCGGCAGACCTACTGCCCACAGACAGGCTATGCTCAGAGGCATGGTTACTTATCTTTTGGAAAACGGTTCTATAGAAACAACTCTTACAAGAGCAAAGGAAGTCAGAAGCCTTGCAGAGAAGATGATTACTCTCGGCAAGAAAAATACTCTTGCTTCACGCCGTCAGGCACTTGCTTTTATAACAAAGGAATCCGTTGTAAAGAAGGTTTTTGACGAAATCGCTCCCAAGTATGCAGATAGAAACGGTGGTTACACAGCTATTTACAAGCTCGGTCCCCGTCGTGGTGATGCAGCGGAGATGGCTCTCATAAAGCTTATCTAAGTTTTTATGGGATGCTGAAAAAGTGCAGACCGAAAAAGTGAAGGTGCGTTGTTATTTTTAAAACAACAGACATTTATGAAAGTCTGAACTTTTTGATAATATCGATATAATGAAGGCAGGCAATCCGCTCGCGGATTGCCTGCGTTTTTAAGTTATGCGTTTTGCCTGACCTGCAGTCCACCATCATGAGCAACTGCAATAATTTCTGCATAGATCACAAGAGCAACTTGCTGGTGGGATAACACTTTTTTTAAATTTCATCCATTGTCATCACCACTGTTTTAAAATTCCGTTTTATCTTCTGCGGATGAATGCCGTGATGACGCTTTCGATTCCAAAAAGAATCAAATACACGGCTACAAAATAGCTTATTATTTTTATCGTCAGGAAAGAAATCGACGGGCTGAATATCATTACAAATCCGAGTATCAGACCGAGAATATTGAGTATCAGCGAGAATATATAATAAAATCTGCTGCCGAAGAGGCGCGTCAGTTCTGCTCTGACAAGCCCTGCGATACAATGCGAGATAAACCAAAGCGGGAGCAGGACGGTCAGCGCCCATTTGCCGATATTCGGATTTGCAATCAGCATTACACCGCACATGACGCTGAGAATCCCCGAGATAAGCGACAGTATGGGTCCGAATCCCGTGAAGCGCGACATTCTGACATAAATCACAATATCGTCAATACCCATTGCAATGGCAATGATTCCGTAGATTACGACAGCGCCTGTCAGCATACTTTCGGGGCGGGCAAAGGTAAAGATGCCGAGCAGAATCAGAAGCAGACCGACAACGAGCTCGCTCCAGCCGAAATTATATCTTCTTTTCATATCGCGCTCGCTTCCTTTCTGCCGAGAATAGTCATAAATTCACTGCCTGTGATGGTTTCTTTTTCGTAGAGATAGCTTGCCAGCTCATCGAGCTTTTTGCGGTTGTCGGAAAGAAGCCTACGGGCTTTTTCATGCTGTGCTTTGATTGTCTCGATCACTTTTTTGTCAATTTCTTTCTGCATATCCGCGGAGCAGGCAAGAGCTGCGTCACCGCCGAGATATTGATTGTTTACCGTTTCCATGGCTACCATGTCAAATTCATCCGTCATGCCGTAGCGCGTAATCATCGCGCGGGCAAGCTTGGTTGCCTGCTCGATATCGTTTGAGGCACCTGTGGTAATCTGACCGAAAGCAATCTCCTCTGCCGCGCGACCGCCTGTCAGCGTGGCAAGCTTGTTTTCAAGCTCTTCTTTTGTCATCAGAACCTTGTCATTCTGCTCGACCTGCATCGTATAACCGAGCGCACCCGAGGTGCGGGGAATTATCGTGATTTTCTGCACGGGAGCGGAATCTGTCTGCAGGGCGGCAACGAGCGCATGACCTATCTCATGATATGATACGACTTTCTTTTCGGCATCTGTCATGATGGCGTTTTTCTTCTGATATCCCGCGATGACAACTTCGATACTCTCTTCAAGGTCTGCCTGCTCAACAACAGAACGACCGCTGCGCACGGCACGGAGAGCTGCTTCATTGATAATATTTGCAAGCTCGGCGCCAGATGTTCCCGATGCCATGCGGGCAATCGTGTGAAAATCCACATTCGGCGCCGTCTTGATTTTCTTTGCATGAACCTTGAGTATCGCCTCACGACCCGCAAGGTCGGGAAGCTCTACGGGAACTCTGCGGTCAAATCGACCGGGACGCGTCAGCGCGGGATCGAGCGATTCGGGACGGTTTGTAGCCGCAAGAATGATGACGCCGTTGTTTCCCTCGAAGCCGTCCATTTCTGTCAGCAGCTGATTGAGCGTCTGCTCGCGCTCGTCATTGCCGCCGAACTGTCCGTCGCGCTTCTTGCCTATGGCATCGATTTCATCTATAAATACGATGCAGGGAGCCTTTTCTTTAGCCTGCGCGAAAAGGTCACGCACCTTTGATGCGCCCATGCCGACAAACATTTCGACAAATTCTGAGCCTGACATTGAGAAGAAAGGCACGCCCGCCTCGCCGGCAACAGCCTTGGCAAGCATTGTTTTTCCTGTTCCTGGAGGCCCTACGAGAAGAACGCCTTTCGGCATAGATGCGCCGATGTCGGAATATTTCTTCGGATTATGCAGATAATCCACTATTTCTGTGAGATTTTCTTTGGCTTCATCCTCGCCCGCAACATCGGAAAAACGGATGCCGTCGGTGGACGGAACATAAACCTTGGCATTGCTTTTGCCTATGCCGAATGCCATCGCATTGGGACCGCCTGCCTGCGACATCATTTTCTTTGCCAGATACTGTCCCAGAATGGCAAAAATCAGGACAGGCAGGATAAATGTTATGAAAAAGCTGAGCAGAGGAGACATTTCTTTCTGGATATTGCGCGCGAAAGTTGCGCCCGAGGTGTAGAGACGCTCTGTCAGCGTCGGGTCGTCCATGGCACCTGTTTTGTAAATTTGCTCGTTGTTTTTGTCTGTGAAGTAGATTTCGGAATCATCGACTTCTACTTTGCCGATGTTTTTCTCCTCTATCATTTTCATGAATGTGCCGTAATCGACTTCTTTTACTTTTGAGTTTGCAATCAGAGGTGATACAATCATATTGAATACAAGGATGATGAGCAATACTATGCCGTAATAATAGATAAGCGGTTTTTTCGGGGTTTTGACTTCTTTCATCTTAAAATCGGCTCCTTTTCAATAAAATCATATGTCCGCTTTCGGCGAACCGAATCTGATTTGATTTTACCATAAATCTGCGCGCTTTTCAATAGCAATGCAGGAAAATATTGACACTGTGCGGTTTTCTGTAAGAAAAATGAGGAAGTATTGCTTTTTGGCGCGAAAAATAAAAAGAGCGGTGCGAGCCGCTCTTTCTGTATATCGGAAATAGTTGTTCATCGCTTTTCCAGAGCGATAAATTCCTCATCATCGCGCAGAAAATCAAATTCTTTCTTTTTCATGGTGCTTTTGACATCGTCGGTGGTCGGCGAAGAATAGTTCTTCACAATATTTGATGCGGAGAATGTCTGCGCTTTTACAAAAATACTTGTGAAGTGCTGTTCATCCTCGGGAAGAGTGTCAAAGCGCTCCGCATGATAAAAAGCGTTTTTCAGTGCGTCCAGCGTTTTCTCTTTTCTTCCGAGCTTTGCGTGGCACGAAGCCAGTTTAAGATATATCTGATAGATACTGCTGTGATAGAAGAGATAGTTTCCGTCGTAGATGATTGTCTCCCATAGCTTCATCGCCGCTTGGCAGGCACAGCATTTGTCCTCGACATTGTCGTATTCCGCATGAAGCATATTTTGCGTCAGTAAATTGGTATATGTGAGAATGTTACGATGCATGGCGCAAAGCTTTTTTTCTTGGCTTTCGTGTGTGAAATATGCGTTTGCCAACAGCTCGTCCAGGCAGGAAAAAGCACTGCTTGCCATCATAGCATATTCCACCGCTTTGTTTTCGCTTGCAAACGAAATTTCTTCTCTTGAATATAAATATACCAATATCTGAATGATGTCGTTTCGTATAGATGAGTCTTTGCAATCCCGCATGATGCGCTCACATATTGCAAGGCATTCTTTGGCAAGTTCTTCACGCCTGTCCTTTTCGCAGGTTCCGGTAAACAACATGAGCAATGTATATGCCAATTTACTCAGGCAGGAGAAATCGCCCGGATATTTCTGAACAGCTTCGCGCCAGAGCGCAAGTCTTTTGGAAAGCTCACCTCTGCTACTGTATTCCATCGACAGCTTTTCATACTTTTTTATCCGCTTTTCCTTATCCGCAGTGGTTCTGCCGAAAAGCTCATCGAGAGATACATCGAAAAAATCCGCCATGACGACGAGCGTGGAAACATCGGGTACTGTTTTGCCACTCTCCCATTGAGAAACGGCGGAAACGGATACATTCAGATATTCGGCGAGCTGCTCCTGCGTCTTGCCAAGCTGAATGCGCAGTTTTTTTATTGTGGTACCGAGATTCATTATCATACCTCCGAAGTTGGATTCAAAAGTGCCTTTGTGATTCTATTTTACCATAATTTCAGCAAAAAGCAAGACAGTGATTCTTCATAATGCCTTAAGCAGCGCTTAAATTTTAAGCGGAAATTGATTTGAGGTTCAATTTCAATGAAAACGGCTCTTTTTATGTGTGATTTTCACTTGACAATCGTGCGATTTTGTGATATATTGTAGCTGTAAAATCAGTGTGGATTTTTCTGAGAGGGAAACTCATTTTCGCCATGCACCAAAAACGGTGTGTGGCGTTTTTTATGGAGGTATGATATGAAGCAGGCAGGATTTATTCAGAGAGAGCAGGGCAGAGCGGGAAACGAGCCGCGAAAAAAGCTCTGTATTTCATCGGAGGTCACATATGCTCTTGCAATTATTCTTTTGGCTCTTGCCGTGGTGATGCTGACGGCGGCGGATTTTGGGATTTCCATGGTCGTGGCACCCGCCTATTTACTCAGTCTGAAAGTCGGAGTCGTCACATTCGGGCAGGCGGAATATATTATTCAGGCAGGTGTGTTTGTTTTGCTGTGTCTTGTTATAAGAAGATTCAAGCCGATATACCTGATGTCTTTTTTCACCTGCCTCGTTTACGGAGCTGTGCTTGACCTGTGGCGGATGCTTCCTTGCTTTAATCCCTCCGTGACGGAGCCCGGCAGCATGGCACTGTGGCTTCGGATTTTAATGTTTATCGTCGGAGTTTTGCTGACCTCTTTCTCCGTCTCGCTGTTTTTCAAAACCTATCTTTATCCACAGGTCTATGATTTCTTTGTGAAAGCCGTTTCTTTTCGCTATGGAATCAGCCTGCCGGCTTTCAAAACAGGCGTTGATATCACACTGCTCCTTGTGAGCGTGGCAATGACGCTCTGCTTTTTCGGAAAGCTTGAGGGGCTGAACTGGGGAACACTTGTCATGGCGGTTCTGAACGGCTCGATAATAGGATTTTTCTCGAAAAAGCTTGATGGGAGATTTGTATTCCGTCCGCATTTCGTGAAATTTGCCGCGCATTTTGAGCTGACGGGAAAACCAGATGAAAAGGACAAATCGAAATAAAGGGAGAATTTAAATCGACGCCGAGGGCAGTCATATGACTGCTTTCGGCGCCGGATTTATTCAGGGATTTATATTTTTCCCCTCAACGCAGAACACACCGTTTGTCAAAGGCTTTTCATGATCGGGTTCGCTTAAAACTCCGCGATGAATCAATTCATCGGTAACATAGCCGACAATCTGATAGAGATAATAATTTACCCATTGATTTATCTGGCTGTGCAGATGCTTCGGCACAAAACTCTCAAAATTTTTGCGGACACGTTTGATCCATTCGGCAAGAAGATCATTTATCTTTTCATCGGTCACATCAAACAGAGAAACAAATTCCATAAACTGTTCCTCCGTGAAATATGGGATATTAAGATAAAGATTACCCTCGGAGAGCGTGAGTAAATTGTTTTTAACGAAATGGGCGGCGTCTTCGTCGGAAAGAGCATCTTTGGGTATCATACCGTTTGTCATGTTCTTTATGGCGCCTGTTTCAAGCATACGGCGTATTCCGTTGTTGTGATAAACATTATAATCAAAATATTTGCTTATCCAGTAATAGTAGATCTGCAGTGCGGGATTGATTTCGTCGCTGTCGGTATTGCAACCTGTACTGTATTCGGCAGAGTTTTCGTTTTCATCTGCGGTTTCCTCCACGATAAACCAACCGTAGCCGCCGTCTTTTCTCGGAGGGCAAGGGACGTTTTCAAGCTTTAAACGGTTACTTTTCACATTGCGGATTTTGTGCCTGAGTACATACGGGACGACGATATATCCCAATCTGTCCATGCCGAAATCGTTGCCGTAAAAATCCACGGTGCCTATTTTGTCTGCCGCTTCTTTGAAAATCGCCTCAAATTTATCGGCAAGCATATTTACCGCCGACGCGGAAATATCCTCGGTCTGCTTTCGGTCTCTCAAGCGAAAGATAATAAAATCGGTTAGGTATTTACTGCCGACTTTGCATATTGCATCTCCGTATTCCAGACGGGGCAGTTCATCTTCAATATACATGGTGGGTATACCAGTTCTGATGCTGATTTCCTCTACTGTCAAAGGCATTTCATAAGCCGCGAGGCAGATGGCACGTGCAATCTGCGTGTGAAGATATGCATCGGAATCCATATTGCCATTGCACACTGTCGTATTCCAATTGATTCTCTGATAGATTTTATCCATTTTATCTTCTCCTATCCTGTCTTTGATTTTTTGGCGTCCGATATTCAGCCGCCATTTGATTGTTGTTTCGGGGAGAGAATATTTTCGGGCGAGATTTCTGACAGATAATTCGCCGATATAATAGTCAACAAAAATATTTTTATACGCGGAAGATAATGTGTGTAAATACCGAAATACCGTTTCATATTGCTCTTTGGTATTGTCCTCATCAGAGTCGGAATAATCCGCGATATCAAAAAGATCATCGTCGCATGACAATATGGCTTGATTTTTATTTCTGGTATCAATAAATCGGGCATATCTGTTATAGGCAATGCGCCAGACCCAAGCGTCAAGCGATTCTATCTGATATTTGCTTATACCGTCAAGAATATGATAAATAATCTCGCCCGCAAGGTCTTCGGCATCATAACGATTTGACAGTCGCTTGCAGCAAAAACGAAATATCGGTTCAATATACGGGATGATTTTATTCTCGTCCAAGCTTTTCCCTCCTTTCAGGGCTTATTGCAATCATGATTACGCCCTTATAGTGCATCAAAATCGATTCGGATAGGTATTTTTATAAAATTATATCATAAATTTATGCTTTTTTAAACTGTAATTTGAAATGTTAAGTGAAGAGCGAAAAATGAGAAGTGAGGAGCGAAAAAGTAATAAGTAAAAGGGGCTGAGTCAAAAGCATTTAATTAAGCAGAGGCTCAGCCTTTTGCTATGCATTTTTTGAAATTCAACATTCCAACAAAGAAAAAAGCCCCGTTTGAGGCAAAAAAGGGTATGACGAAAAGAGGATCGGCAAAATCCTCGTTTTAAAGAGCTATACAATTCCGCAGAGAATTGGTTTAAGAGGCGTTCAGAGCGAACAAATCCACGCCAATTCTTCCTCGTATAATAGTAATTGTGAGTCAAAAGTGTACCGCAACAAGGGACCCACT
>CAVESF010000016.1:49019-50802 GCA_963618495.1 Acutalibacteraceae bacterium | reverse complement strand
TCCGCGACATCACGACGCAGGAGGGATTCCCGTATGATGTGGAATTTCCCGAAAAGCCCAACGAATAACACCAGACCGCGCACATGAAGCGATTTGACATCATTCATGCTGACGGAGACGAAATGTGTACCGTCGTTTTCCGCACCGATTCCGCCAATAGTTGCGACGATGCGGGAAATTTTCCCGTCGGATTGTGCGTCTGTGTTAGATACACCGATGCGCTCGAAGAAGACATAGAGTCGCGCTATGACGACTGGCTCGAACTGGCTTTGGAGACGCGCAGAAAGGAGACAGATATGACGCTTGACGAAGTGGCAGTCATCGCGATTGAGGCACGCGACCGAGCCAAATCAAACACGCACCGCATTGACGAAATCCAGCAGGAGCGGAGCGAACTCAATCGCAACATGAACCGGATGGCGACGGCGGTTGAAGTTCTTGCGACGGAACAGCGGCATCAAACCGAGGTACAGCAGAACACCAGCCAGAAAATCGAGAAGATTGAAAGGAAAGTCGAAAGCATAGAGCTTGCTCCGGCGGCAGAAGCCAAGGACATGAAAAGAGAGTTCTGGAAGTCTGCTATCAGTGTCCTTGTCGGGACGGTTCTCGGCGCAATACTCGCACTCATCATCAAAAGCATATAAACGCAAAGAAAGGAATTTGTTATGAAGAAAGAACAGCTTATCAAAAAGTTTACAAGCAGAAAATTTCTGCTCACGCTCGTTGTGAACATTGCGGCAATCGTCGCAATCGTCGTCGGGGACAGTGTAATCGTGAATGCGGTTGCCGGACTTGTGATGGCGGTAATCACAGCGGTGTACTGCATCATCGAGGGCAACATAGACGCGAAATCACTGAAACAGATGACAGACGCGGCGGCGAACGCGGCGGACGCATTTGGTGCAGGGAAAGAAACCGTCGATAAGATTGAAAAGGTCGGAGATGCCGTAGGAACGCTCATCGGAGACGCGAAAGCACCGGACAGCACGAAAGAACAGGAATAACGCAAAAGACCCTGTATCAAGGTTTTTAGCCTCGGTACAGGGTCTATTTTTGCTTTGCGGCTTTTTCTTTCAGGCGTTCGATGCGCCCGGACATTTTCATCTGTGTTCCATCGTCATTATAGCCATCTCGGATTGCCTTGCGGCACACGTCAATCGCCTTGTCGTATTCTCCACGGCGCTCGTAAAGAGTCGCAAGCTGTCGGTGGGACGGATAGGTGGGACGGGAACGCAACTGCGGTGAACTCCGCTTCATGCTTATCCATACATCCGGCGCGAGAGAAACATCCCTTATGCAAAGCTCCTCAAGCCGCCGCGCTTTCGCGCTCGTATAGTCATTTGAGCGCATTACGGCGGAATAAAGCTCATCAATCTTTGGCATCAGGTCAAAATGTTCGTTCTCGACAGAGGAAGCACTGTATGTGTATATCCGCGTTTCTTGCCTTCCCTTTTTTCGCCTTTTTCGGAACAAGAAATAAAGCAACGAAAAAGGAAAAAAGCAGACGAGCAGAAGAATCTTTATTATATTCTTCATTTCATCAGGCATTCCATGTGTGTCCGCAGTTTTGGCATACAGCAACTTTCTTTTCTTTCGTTTTGGTCTTGCTGTTCGTAAGCGCAGGGATAATAAGTATTAAGCCAAACGTGCAAATTGCAAGCATAATCCAAAGAAACCAGCCGAAACATCCACGGTGTTTTGTCTTGACTTTGGTTACAATCTGAACATTAACATTTTCGCTACCGCATTTTGGGCAAGTCATAGTCGGCAACCTCCATATATT
>CAVESF010000016.1:0-49009 GCA_963618495.1 Acutalibacteraceae bacterium | reverse complement strand
TCAACAAAAAAAGGGGCGAAAAAGATTGAAGCCGACTCTCCGAAAATAAATTGTCAAATATCGGAAATATTATTTCAAAGCCTCTTGACTTTTGCGGGTACAAGTGTTATAATTATGATGTCGGATGGAAAGTCTGACAAATTCGGCGGCAAGTGCCAGAAAGGAAAAGACATGAAAGAGGATATGACGAGGCTTGAACTCCTCACGGTTATGCTCTCAATCAAGGCTCTGCTCGAAAGCGACAACGTCGAAAAGGCTAAAGAGCTGATTGACGAGGTAATCGAGGAGGCAAAAAGAAAAGGCTCCGACAGTTAAGCCAGAGCCGAGAGAGTGAGGAATGCGGGTGGCACTTGCCGCCACTCGCAAACCCCATATCTATTATACCACACAAAAACGAAAAAGGCAAGAGAAAGGAGAAAAAATAATCGGACAATGGCGTATGTCAAGAAAACAGACAATCCGAATTACAGCAGAAGAACAACCCCTCCAAAGGTTAGCGAACTCAAAATCAGACTATCAGTTGAAGATGAAGTCATCATTTCGAGAGTTATGGAAAAATACGACCTGAAAACAAAAGCCGAAGCGATTCGGCTCGGCATTAGAGCATTGGACAAAGAAAGATAACCCGCAAAAAGAACCACGGTATCGCTCAAAGTCTTGGCGGACACAGCTCTACCGTGGCAGAAACAACCCCAAATAGGGGCGTTTTCTGCATATATTATAGCAGAAAACATGGCTCCTGTCAAGACATTAAAGAAAATTGAAAGGATGCAAAACCATGGAAAACTACAGAGTGATGTATGAGAGATACGAGGAAAGCGAACTGCACGAGGTAATCGCGGAAGTGAGAGAGGCGGAGCAGGAAGCGCAGGCTATGATGTATGAGATAGCGGACAAGCTGGACGAGGAGACCGCCGCCAGATTGGACTCCCTTTTCGGAGTGATGGCGAGGGCTTACGAAAAGCAGGGATTCGCATATGCAGAAAACATAAGAAAATCGCACGGAAGATTGCGCCGCGAGGAACTGTCGCGGAAGATTGTCGGTAAGGTGCGTTATTTTTTTAGAGTCGCCCGTCCCGTTTTGAGACACAGGAAAACAGAGATTTTGTAACGATTGAACACAATCAACAAAAAATATTTTCCGAATTTGTGAATTATTTTTCAAAAACCTCTTGACAATGCCCCCGAAAGGGACTATAATTAGGGTGTAAGATGAAAACACATCCCGATACGGGACATAAAGGAGAGCAAGAAATGGAACTCAAACTCACAGCCACAAAAGAAAGAGAAGATAGAAGAATCGAAGTATACGGGATTGGCGAATACGAAGTAGCGGTAGTTGTTCGCAAGAGCGGTTGGGATTCTGTTGAGGTTAGAAACAATGGAGGTAGATTCTCGCCGGACATCCACTGCGACACCTCATTTGATGGCGACATTGAAGGTTTCAGTGTGCAAACGACATCATACGGCTCCATTTCAATCGAAGAAATAATTGAAGTGGCTGATAAACTCAAAGCCGCAGCAGAAGTCGCAAAAATTCTTACTCAGAAGTTCGTTAAATAAGGAGAATGAAAATGGAAAGCATTTACGACAACATCAAAACGGCAAAAGACCTATTGGTGGAGGTCAAAATCCACGGGCTCAGCGCGAAAACAGAGGACATTTGCAGAGCACAGGACATCTTCGGGAGAGCACCCATTGAAGACCTCGTAGCGCTTGCGAACGACAACGGCAGAATGAACAGTGACGGTGAAGCAGACCCCAACGGAAGCTGGAGCAACGGACGAGACGGGTTGCAGAAAACTTTTTACAGCGTCCTGTTCAACATTTGGAACTGGGAAGAAGCCACACGGTTTTGGAACCAGCACACCAATCCGGAATATGCAAGTCTCAGAAAGACCGCCGGAAAGGTTAAGGAATTGGAAACAAAGCTCACGGTTACCGAAAGCAATTACAAGACGGCTTTGAAAAACGCCGAACTTCTGAATGACGACCTCAGAAAAGCGGAAACCGAAAACAGCAATCTTGCCGCAAAAGCAAAAGCACAGGAAGAAGAAATCGTGAAACTCAAAGCAAGATTGTATGACCTTATGGTTGCAGGAAAGTGAGGAGTGAGACGATGACACAGGTCGAAAAGTATTATGTAAAGCATAATTACCGGTTCAATATGGATTCCATGCGGACTCATGTAATGAACCTGATTAACGATATTCGGGATGGAAAGTTTGAGACTGTCGAACTGATGGGCGAAACAATGGACGAAGACCGTCTTGAAGCGTTCAGAGAAGAACTTGAGGACTTGATGGCAAAGGCATATTATCCGGTTTGTGGCAAGGACTACGGGAGAATCAAGGCAATCTCCGACGGAAGAAACATGATTCGGTATGCCACTTGTATGGCGCAAGGCATGGGCGAATCGGATGCCGGCTCCTGCTTTTTTGACTAAAACAAATAGCGGGCGGCAAGTTCTCAAACAAATAAAAACAATGAATAAAGCGAGGAATAAGAAATGAAAGTAATTGACTTTGCAAAAACAGCGAACCATGCTGGCGATGACATCCCCGTAGAAATCAAACGAGGAATCAGAGAAACAATCGCAACCGGCAAAAGTCTATGGCATTACGCGGCGCATTGCGGAATCGAGGCAGACTGCAAAATAGCCAGCGTCACAATCTGCAAGGACAAGATTACAATCTACATCAAGTGAGGCGAAACGCCATCAAGACGGCAAAAAAGCAAAACGCTAAAGCCGCGCGGGGGCGGCAAGCCCCCGCAGAAAGGATTTATCATGAAAAAAGTAATGACAAAGGAAACACACCCAAAAGAATATGAGGCGCTCAAAACCACAGCAAACCTGCTCACGGCATTATCGAGACGCGGGACACGGTACATCGTCGAGGATGCCTATTTCGATTTTGGGCAGAACTGGAGATATACAACCGTCATAGCATACCGCAAGGATGGAGCGTCGTGGCAAGCACTTGCCGCAAGCGATCACGACCTTGTAACCGACATTGGAACCCTTGAAGCAATCGCAAAGGCGGTTGAGAATACAGCGAACAGCAAATTTAACCCAGATAGGGAGGGCTTTCCGGAACAGTTCGCGGCGGCAATCGTCATCTGTATGGAGAAGCAGAAAACGACCGGAGACGGAGGTAAGGAATGAAAGCACTCATAGTATACGGGTACAAGCCGAAAGAAAAAGAGAAAACCGGAATGACGAAAATCCGGTGCTTGTTTCAGAACCTTTATCCGTCGCCGGGGTGCATTGCGAACGCAAAGCGCACGGCGCAAGAAAACGGATACGTAATCACGAAAGCCGAACTGAATGTCTCTTTTGAAAAGGCGCTCAAGGATGTCACAGAACAGTTTATGAAAGGGGAAATCGAGGAATGAAATACTACTACATCAACGAGACGACCGCAAGAGCGGCACACGATATGAACAGCATGAGGGACTACTGCGAGGGCGAGAAAACCGCGAGATACAAGCGGCACGTCGATGAGGCAACGGAAATCGCGGAGGCGCGGAAGAAGCGTTATCCGGATGAAGCCGACAGAATCGACCTCCTGCTCGACAGATACGCACGGAAACTGGCAGAATGGTACAACAAAGAATCTGCGGTTGAATCCATGTGTCCGTCCGTTCTCGTTTCCGGCGCGGGGAATTTCCCCGTCCGGAAGAAAGCAAAGCAGAACGAGCGGCGGGACGCGCTCATGCAGGAGTGGGAAGCCATTGAAGCGCTTCTGCGGCGTATTGCCAGCGCGGGGTCTGACGCAATCAAGAGCGGAGACGCGCAGGCACTCGAAAAACTCCGCCAGAAGCTCGAACGGCTCGAAAGCGCACAGGAAACCATGCGGGAGGCAAATGCTTATTACCGCAAGGAAAAGACGCTTGACGGATGCCCATGCCTGTCACTTGACAACATCGAAACCATCAAGGCAGAAATGGCGAAGCCGTGGTTCCTTGGGAACGCCCCGTTTGCGTCATATTCCCTCACCAATAACTCCGCAAAGATTCGTCAGGTCAAGGAGCGGATTGAGTTGCTGGAAAAAGCAAAAGAAGCCGGAACAAAGGAACACACCGCCGACGACATCGGAATTGACGGTCTGCGGATTGTGGAGAACACGGAAGCAATGCGCATTCAGCTCATCTTTGACGAAAAGCCGAACGAGGAAGTCAGAGACATACTGAAAAGCAACGGATTCAAGTGGTCGCCGTCTGCCGGAGCATGGCAGAGACTGCTCAACGGAAACGGGAAGTATGCCGCAAAGACCGTAATCCGGAAGCTCAAAGAAAAGGAGGCACAGTAATGGGAATTTACACAAACGACGATTGGGTGCGCGACAAGAATTTCAGCGCACAGCCCGGTCAGGAAATCGATGCGGAAATCTATTGGGAGATGTACGATGTACTGCCGGTTTACGCGATGCCGCGCCGCAGGGACACAGCCGGATATGACGGCGGCTTCATGGTGTCGGAACCGCACAGCACCGACGAAAAAGGCGAGTTCAGGTACTCGACCTTTGCCAAGAAAAACGGGCGATACTTCTTTCTCGGAAATATGACGCGAGAATCAACGACGAAATTCAAGGAGATTTTCAGTCTGCGGCGTGCGCTCAAATCCGCCGGAATCCCGTATAAGTTCAAGGACGAATCCGTTCGCATAACCAAAGGCGAAACGAATTTCCTGATGATTGAAAAATACCACATCCTATATCCGCAAGAGCCGGTTGTCCTTTCTGCGGTTGAGGGAGACGGTACATACGGGGCGGATAGTGACAAAATCGAAATTATGGGGCTTCTCACAAAGGAGGAGGCAACAATGGACAGAACGGTCGGCTGGCTTGATGCCGACGATGTTTTTAGGAGAATCAAGGAGCATTGGGAGTCGGTCAAAATGGAATAAACAAAAGCGGCTGCCGCAAACAAACGGTAGCCGCACGGAGGGAATTATATGTTAAAACAGGGGCGATACATATCCGAAAACGACGGGAGTATTTTTTGCAAACACAGAATTGTAATCGAGGTCAAGGAAACCGAGAAATCTTATGTATTCACGATGCTTGAATATGAAAACAGATACGGCTACGACCATTTCGCATTGTTGTTCAAAGGAAAAAATCGGGCGACAATCGTCAAGAACAAAGGCGGACACGCAATGCGCGTCTGGGGAGACGATGCGTTCACGATTTACCCATTTCAAGCGGGAATACCGTTCTATTTCAAACTAATGCCAAACTAACCGATACGCGGAACAGCCCGTCCGCAGTTATCAGGCGTTTCGGCTGGAGGCGCATTCAGGCACTTGTAAAGCACCTCCATGTTTATGAGGACGCGGCGACCGATGCGAACAACCGGAACTGCGCCATCGGCAACCATTTGCCGCAGGGCATAGAGAGTCAGGGCGCAACCGCTGTCCTCCTCGTGAAGAATTGTAACAGCTTCTTTCAGCCCTCGCATTCTTGGAATGCTCAACCCGCGTACACCTCCTTTGCCTTTTCGATGGCTGAGAGGACACGGAGGCGGTCGCGCTCACAAAGCTCTTTCCGAAGCATACGGGAAAAGTTTGAATCCTGAATGCCCATTGTATCAGCGACTTG
Source organism: Acutalibacteraceae bacterium (assembly GCA_963618495.1). Taxonomy (GTDB): domain Bacteria; phylum Bacillota; class Clostridia; order Oscillospirales; family CAG-272; genus Apopatosoma. Next base: position 43,406 of record CAVESF010000016.1, on the reverse strand, counting down.
CCACAGGAACAGCCCTGCCGCCTTGATTTTATTGCGAATTTCTGCGTTTGCGTTTGCCATTTTTGTCACCTCCGCTTGACGAAACCTCTACTCTATGGTATAATATTATTGTTGTTGTTATCATTATAGCATATTGCCCCGAAACGGGTCAAGATGTTTTCTGCGATATTTACAAAATGTTCACAAACGGCAACAATCACACCAAAAAAGAGTGGGGGATAGACCCGAATGGCGACAATTACGCGGCGCGGCGACTCGTATCGAATCAGAGTATCATGCGGGTACACGGCACAGGGGAAGCAAATTATAAAGTCCATGACTTGGAGACCTCCGGCGGGGCTGACGGTGAAGCAGACCGAAAAGGAATTGAATCGGGTGGCGGTAGAGTTTGAAGCCAGAGTGACCGGAGGCGACTCCACAGAAATGTCCTCCATGAAAGTTTCAGACTTCTGCGACCGGTATTTGGAGATGGCAGAGGCGACGCTGTCCCCGAATACGCTTGTATTCTATAAGAGCGTGATTCAGGAGCTTGTCAAACCGTCGCTCGGTCATATGAAGCTGAACGCAGTCAAGCCGATTCACGCCCAACAATTCATACAGATGCTTCAAGGGGATGGAATACGGAACGACGGCAAGGGCGACAGGTTATCCGCCGCGACGGTGAAACGGTATTTTACGGTACTCAAATCCATTTTCGCAAAAGCATACAAACTCGACCTGATTGACCGCAACCCGACCGACACGGCGAAACTCGACTTGCCGGAGGTTGACGAGCCAGAGATAAAGATATTCACGCCGGAGGAAGCACAGCACATGCTGTCCTGCCTCGACACAGAGCCGACGATGTTTCAGGTGCTGATACACCTTGCCATTGTCACGGGGATGCGGCGCGGTGAGCTTTGCGCTCTCAAATGGAGCAACATTGATATGAATCGCGGTCTTGTCATTGTGAAACAGTCAAACTACAAACTGACCGGTGAAGAAATCAAGACGAAGAAGCCGAAAACGAAAAAAAGCATTCGGGAAATCTCGATACCCGAATACTTGATAGAACTGTTACGGAAGCACCAGACAGAGCAGATGCAGGACGCGATGAGACTTGGCGACAGATGGCATGGGGACGGATGGCTGTTCACGCAATGGGACGGAGAGCCGATGAACCCACAGACACCGACAAAGCAATTTGCGAAATTCTTGGAGAAGAACAACATCCCGCACAGGAAATTTCATTCGCTCCGGCACACTTCCGCCACTCTCTTGCTGTCGAGCGGGACGAACATCAAGAATGTTGCATCGAGACTCGGACACTCGCAGTTGTCAACGACGAACAGATATGTTCACGCCTTGCGGGATGCCGACGAGAAAGCCGCCAGCACCTTTGAGACGCTTTTTGCGGAGCAAAACAAAGGAAAGAGCAAGGGAGGCGGCAACGGAGCTTGAATGGGCTTTTTGAGGCAAATAAAGACCAAACAAAGACCAAGACGGTATTTTCGAGAGGGAGACACAAAACGAAAAACCGCTGATTTACACGGAAAACCCATATAAATCAACGGTTTTTCTTGGTCTGAGTGACAAGACTTGAACTTGCGGCCTCTACCACCCCAAAGTGCAAGAGTGAAATTTGTAGCAGAATTTCAGGTGTCGCACAGAGCCGTAAAGTGCTGTATTTTCAGGGCTTTTGTATCGTCTCGTTCCGTTGCGGTTCGTGACGTTACGAAAAGACAATGTCCAAACAAAGACCAAAAGTAAAGACCAATCACCCCTTGGGTGACTTCATATCGGCTTCAAGCATATCATCAAGAGACGCGTCAACACCCGTTTTCAGTTTGCTTTGCATAGAAACAACGGAAGCGAGCGAGGACGGAGACAAAACGCCGGAAGATACGCTGTCAAGCAATGCGCGTATTTCGCCGCGACCGGAACGCAGTTTGCACATCAGGTCACGGTACAGCACAAGGCGATTTTTGTCCTTCCCTTTTACATCTCGGAACATGAGGACATAGAACGCATCTACGGTTTCGGAAACGATGTCCCGAAGCTCGCTCGGCAATTCCTCATAGTGCTTTTTGAAATTTCCGGCGTCTTTGCGGAACACAATGTCGCAGGGACGACGCTCATCTGTACGCCCAAGAAGATAATCGCAGGAAACACCGAAGAAGTCAGCCATTTTGCAAAGGGTCTGATAATCCGGTTCTTTGCCCTCAGCTTCATAACCGGAAATTGTAGAACGAGGGATTTGCAACGCTTCACCGAACGCAACCTGAGATACCTTGCGTTCCGTCCGAAGCGTGACCAATCTTTTTGAAAAATCTGTTTCAACCCGTGGCATAAATAAACACCTCCACACCGTATAAGATATTTTAGCACAAAAGACCCGATGCGGGAAGTACTTGACCCGAAAAGAGGCAAATATTTTTGCAAATATCAACAAAATGCTTGACAATGACCCCAAAAGGGAGTATAATTGTTTACAACAGCCCAAAACGAAACACAAAACAAGACGAAAAGGAGAAGAAATGAGAACGAAACTCGTAAGCGTCCGTAAAAAGGCGGGATTCACGCAAGCAACATTTGCGGATGCGATTGGTATCTCGCGTAATCATTACGCGCAAATCGAAACAGGGGTTAAGAATCCGTCGCTTTCAGTTGCGGTGAGAATCAAAGCAAAACTGTGCTACAAAGGCGACGATATTTTTTTTAACTCGGTTAGCCCCAAAACAGGACACAAATCGGCGCAATGATAGAGCGCAAGACCCAATCAAAAGCATGGTTTCTGTGCTGTAATAATTCTAACACAGAACGGAGGCGAAATAAATGCCAAAGCAAGTAACCACAGCGGCAAAAAACAGGTACTGTCAAGCACGAATGAGGGCGGCACAGTACAATGACAAGTTCTTTTCGAGAGCCGGAGCGGCGGAAGCCTTGCCGGGCGTTACGGAAGATGCCCTCAAAAAATACGAGCTTGACATCGTTCGACCGTCGAATGATGTGGTGGCACTCATGGCAGACGCATACGGCGAGCCGGAGCTACGGAACTGGTACTGCACACACGAATGTGCACTCGGCAGATACACGAGAGAGATTGTAGCCGCCGCACCGGAGAAAACAGCGATAAGACTGTACAACACGATAACGGTGCTGAAAGAAACCACAGATGCGCTGTTCACGATGCTCGATGGATGTGTTACCAGAGCAAGCATGGCAGAACTACCGAAACTAAAACGCGGTTTTATCGAAGCCAAAAAGAGACTCGACGAAGCCCTCGCGTTAGTTGAAAAAATGGAGAAAGGAGAGTTTGTCGATGGAGAGTAATGCAAGAAACCCCAACGCCCACGGAAAGGAGGGAAAGATAATGACGCTGAAAGAAAAGGCGGAAATGCACCTTGGCGTATATCTTCCGGAAGATGCCTACAAAAAAGCCCTGCCCACTGCGGAACAGAAGCTCGAACGCATCAACGAAAGATATGGAACAAATCACGGCGAAGATTACCTCGCCATGCTGATTTCGGAACAGGTGCAATTCCAAGTATTTTCGGACTTCTGCGACGATATGCACCGTGCCAGAGTTGCAGAACAAAAAGCAATGGACGCACAGAATAGTACGCCCATCACCCACCACCAGTATTATAACACGCACGGAATCAAATGTCAAGAGGGATTTTTAATATGACACAGTACACGAAAGACTACAAATTCAATGTCACCTGCCTACAGGCGGGACAGCAGAGGCGGTACGGAGACTCGTATTACGAGTACGAGGTCGAAACGGGCGAGGGTGAGGCAATGGCAAAAATGTTTTGCACGAATGTCCTGTGCCCGTGCCGTCAGGCATACAAGGACTGGAGCAAAGACAGTGCCGGTTCCTATTTCGCTGGTTACTATACCTTTGAAAAGACCGGCGAAAACAAATACCATTACAAGGTCACAAAACCTTTTTGCGATTGAGGAGGAACACATGGAAGAAACATTAGCAATGGTAGCGCCGGTTGCTACCGAAGAACAGCAGATTATTGTAATCAAGCAGTTGCCCATCATTCAGGAACAGCTGTACAAGGTAAAATCGCAGGTCGAGGCGGTTGTGGCAGATGCGCTTGCGCTTGAAGTCACAGAGGACACCGTCACGGAGATTAAGAACAAGCGCGCAGAACTCAATAAGATGTTTGCGGCATTCGAGGAACGCCGCAAAGATGTTAAAAAAGCAGTCTTAGCTCCATATGACGCATTCGAGGAGGCATTTAAGGAGTGCATTACCGTGCCGTTCAGGGGAGCAGACACAGTGCTGAAAGGCAGGATTGCCGATGTCGAGGACGGAGTGAAGAATGCAAAGCGGGCGGAGGTTGCCGCATACTTTGCGGAATACGCGGAAAGTTTGGGGATTGACTTTGTTTCTTTCCAAAACATGAATCTCAAGGTCGGTCTGTCGGACAGCCGGAAGAAACTGCAGGTGGCGGCAAAGACTTGGCTTGATGCCATCGACTCCGGAATCAAAATGATTACCACGTTCGAGGAACACGCCGACGAGATTATGGCGGAGTTCAAACGTAACGGATACGATGCGAATGCGGCGGTCGTAACCGTGTCGAATCGGCACAGGGAAATTGAGCGCGAGCAGAAACTCGCAGAAGAACGCAAGCAGAGAGAAGCGGAGCGAGTGGCACGAGAAGCACAGCTTCAGGCGGAGCTTGAAGCACAGAAAGCGGCAATGCCCCAGAATGAGCCGCTGGTCGCCCCTGTAAGCGTTGAAGTTCCGACGGAGCAGAAACCCGTAGAGAGCGGGAACGGCGCCTCTGATGAGTTTATCACGCCGCAGGAGGAGTATCAGGCAACATTCACCGTCACGGGGACGCTCGAAGAACTGAAAGCAGTCAAAAAATTCTTAATCGACGGAGGATACAAGTATGTCGCAGAATAACGCATTGCAGAAACAGACGGCACAGCCGGTCACCCAACAGAAAAGCAGATTTTCGGTGGCTATCACGACACCGCAGTATCAGCAACTTATTGCAAACACCCTTTCAGACCCCGCACGGTGCAAGCGCTTTGTCGCCTCCATCACATCGGCGGTAAGTGTAAACCACGCTTTGCAGGAATGCACACCGCAGACCATCATCGCCGGCGCACTCCTCGGAGAAAGTCTGAATCTGTCCCCGTCGCCTCAGCTTGGTCACTACTACCTCGTGCCGTTTGAGCAGACGGTAAAGGACGCGAACGGAAATGTGGTTTACATCCTCGACGCGGACGGAAACAAGATGAAAGACGCAAAGGGCAGATGGCTGAAACAGACCATCAAAACCGCGCAGTTTGTTCTCGGATACCGTGGATTCATCCAGCTTGCAATCCGTTCCGGCTTCTATAAACATATCAATGTTCTTGAAGTCAAAGACGGCGAGTTTGTCGCCTACAATCCGTTCACGGAGGAATTTGAGGCGCGGTGGATTTCCGACGAATACCAGAGAAGCACTGCAAAAACGGTCGGATATGTTGCGTTTTTTGAATATCTCAACGGGTTCAGAAAACTCATCTACTGGACGAAAGACGCGATGCTCATTCACGCCGACACATATTCTCCCGCGTTCAGTGCGGAGGCAATGAGAAAAATCGAAGCCGGAGAAATCCCTGAGGGCGATATGTGGAAATACAGCTCGTTCTGGTACAAAGACTTTGACTCGATGGCAAAGAAAACGATGCTCCGCCAGATCATATCAAAGTGGGGCATCATGTCAACCGAAATGCAGACGGCATTTGAGCGGGACGACAGCATCACGGAAACAGACGGCAAGCAACTGCTTTTCGGAACGCCGGACGCTATTGAATCTGCAAACCCTGCGCCGGAATACCTGACGGAAACAGCGACACCGCTTGAAGAAGCGCAAGCGGCAACCGCAGGAGCAAAAAGGGTAAGTTTGAATGAGGTGTAATATCCCATACACGGTCATCGGGACAGGCTCTGCGGGGAATGCGGTGTTGCTTAACAACCGCATTCTCGTGGACTGTGGTGTGCCGTACAGAGACATTGCGCCGTACACAAGGCAGATACAGCTGGTTTTGCTGACGCACTGTCACGGAGACCATTTCAACCCAGCAACCGTGCGGAGGCTCGCGGTGGAGAGACCGTCTCTCCGCTTTGCGGGCGGCGCGTGGCTGTTACGGGAGATGGTTGACGCGGGAATCAGCAAAAGAAACATTGATGTGCTGGAATGCGGAAAGATGTACAACTACGGAATCGCTTCTATCATACCCGTAAGGCTCAACCACAATGTTCCGAACTGCGGCTACAAAATCCATTTTGCCGGAGGAAAGGTATTCTACGCAACCGACACGAATGACCTCAACGGTATTTTTGCAAAGGATTACGACCTGTACCTCGTAGAGGCAAACTACGAGGACGAAGAACTACACCGAAGAATCAAGCAAAAGGAAATCGACGGAGAATTTGCATACGAGAAAAATGTACTGCACAACCATCTGTCGAAAGAAAAATGCGATGCGTGGATATATGCGAATGCCGGATACGCGAGTGAATATGTCTATTTGCATCAGCACAGAGACAGAACAGGAGCGTGAAATTGATGGCAGTATTCAGAGTGCAAAAAACCTGCGACTACACGGTCATGTCAAACTCGCACTTAAGAGAACGGGACATGAGCCTGAAAGCCAAAGGATTGTTGTCTCTTATGCTCTCCCTACCAGACGATTGGGACTATTCAATTCAGGGGCTTTGCGCATTGTCGAAAGACGGGTACGAGGGAGTTATGAACGCTCTCAAAGAACTTGAAAAATTCAGGTATCTCTCAAGAACTCGGACAACGGATAGTCGTGGACACTTCGCCGGATATGACTACAACATTTTCGAGAGACCGCAAACGGAAAAACCGTCCACGGAAAAACCGAAAACGGATTTCCCGATTACGGAAAAACCGTCCACGGAAAAACCGAAACAACTAAATAATAATATACCAATTACTGATTCACAAAATATAGAGGGACAAAATATATCTCCGCCGCAGAAGCGGCAGAAACGCGAAAGCCAACTCACGGTCGTTCAACAATCTCTTTTCAATCACTTTTGGGAGATTTACCCCAAAAAGGTCGCAAAGGAAAACGCGGAAAAGGCGTGGAAGAAAATCAACCCGTCCGAAGAACTCACATCAGCCATCGTGCAGGCGGTTAAAACGCAAATCAGCGTTGACGGCAGATTCCGCGAGACGAGATTCACGCCACACCCTGCGACATGGCTGAACGGACATGAATGGGAAAATTCTTACGAGAAAGGAACGGAGCGCAGAGATGATTTCAAGCCGTCAACCGGATTCCGGACAGATTTCTGAACGAATAAAAGACGGGAAAATTAGCGGAAAAGACGCGGCTGAGTTCGGCATACCGTCAAGCTTCCCGCAACCAGACCCCGTCGAATGCAAGTTTTGTGGAAAGATGCTGTACTATGAGGGGGCGTACATATTCGGCTACATTCCGTGTTGGAGTCCGAAGCCGGAAAGATGCGATTGCCCAGAAGCAAAAGCATTCTGGGAAAAAGAGGACGCTATAGCGGCAGAAAAGAAAGCCGAGGAAGAACGGCTCGCAGAAGCAAAACGGCAACAGGAGCGATACGAAAGGTTGCTCGGAAATTCCGGCATGGGAAAGCGATTCCTGCAAAGGACTTTCGAGACCTATGAATGCCGCACGGCGGAGCAGAAGCGGGCATATCTCATTGCCAAACGCTTTGCTGACACATTTGGGGAGAGACTAAAAGACGGGCGCGGACTTTACATCGAGGGGACGAACGGAACAGGCAAAACACACCTCGCCGCCGCGATTTCCTTACAGCTCATGAGAGAGTGCCACACGGTGATATTCCGCACCTACGGCGACTTGCTTGACGAGGTAAAGAAAAGCTATGACCGAGACGGAGGCACAACGGAATACGAATTGTCACAGCTTTACCGGAATTGCGGTTTGCTCGTAATCGACGACCTCGGCAAGGAACAATGCACGGATTGGTCGGTGTCATTCCTTTACGGCGTAATCAACGACAGATACGAAAGCATGTTGCCGACGATTATCACCACAAACTACGATGCCGCCGCGCTTATTAAGGCACTTACACCGAACACTACCGAAGACAATCAAAAGGCAAAGGCGATTGTTTCGCGGCTGAACGAATCGAATGTCCTGCTCACGATGGTGTGGGAGGATTACAGAAAACCGAAAGGAAAGGGAGAAGAAAATGGCAAGCCTCAATCTCAATAAAGTTATACTCGCGGGACACCTCGCGGAAACACCGGAACTGCGCCAGACGACGGGCGCGAACCCCGTTTCGGTTTGCAAGGTCAGATTGATTGTAAATCGTCCGAAGAAACAGGACGGGACGCCGGGCGGCATGGATGGGTTCGATGTTCTTGCGTGGAGAGGTACGGCGGAGTTTGTCTGCAGGTATTTCAAAAAGGGACAGGCAATGTGCGTGACCGGAAAACTCCAGAACAGGAGCTATCAGGACAGAAACGGCGAGACAAGATGGGTAACGGAAGTCATCGCGGATGAGGTGAATTTTGTTGACAGCGCAAACAGTCAGCAGAATCCTCCTGCTGCCCCGCAGAATACCGCCGGTGCGTCGAACAGCAATCAGGCGAACGGAAACGCGCAGAAAGCACAGCCGAGCCACAATGCGCCGCAGACGGCGCAGATGCAGGGATTCCAGCCGTATGATGCGGCACAGGATGATGACTTGCCGTTCTAAGGAGGCGCGAAATGAAAAAGGCAATTCGTAAAGTGTTCAAAGCGGTTTTTAATGTTTTCGCGCTTCTTGTCGGCGCAGACTGCGAAGCTCGGCGAAAAGCCGTTGACGACGGCATCTGCAATTTCGGCGGGCAGGGACGCGACAAGTACGGGAGGTAACGATGACACTGCGGGAAGCGGACGAAGCCGCCGCAAAGCATTTGCCGGTGGAAAGCGATGGCATTACATATGTGCGAATCATTGAAATCGGCTACAAATACCACAAAAACGGTGTTCGTTTCCCGTTTGTTCGGCTCGAAGATAAGAGCGGACACAGCATCACGGACGCGAACCCAGAAAGATGCAAAATAGCAGAAGCAACAAACGTACAGGAGGGCGAACAATGAATGTACTCGTAGCGTGTGAGGAAAGCCAAAGAGTGTGCGCGGCATTTCGCGCAAAAGGGCACGCGGCATACAGTTGCGACATCGAAAGTGCGGGGGGGGGACAACCTTGTTGGCACATAAAGGGGAATGTTCTCCCTCTGCTTGACGGAAGATGCGCATTTACAACCCAAGACGGGAAAAGGCACGAAATCAAAGGCAGGTGGGATTTGATAATTGCGCACCCGCCATGTACTTACTTGACAGTCACCGGAAACAGGTGGTTTGACACCGGAAAATACGGAAAAGCGGCGTGGGACAGGATGACGGAACGAAATAAAGCGATAGCTTTTTTCTACCGTTTTGTAATGGCAGATTGCGAACACATTGCAATCGAAAACCCGCTTGGAATTATGTCAACGGCATACAGAAGCCCTGACCAGACGATACAACCGTATATGTTTGGCGATCCGTTTGAGAAAAAGACATGCCTATGGCTGAAAGGGCTTGCACCACTGTACCCGACGAAAGAAGTCAAACCTCCCAAAAGGAAAGAATTTACATCAGGAAAAACAATGCCGACGTGGTACGCAGACTTGTTCAGATTGCCAAAAGACGAGCGAAGCAAGGAAAGAAGTCGCACATTCCCCGGCTTTGCCGCCGCTATGGCGGAACAATGGGGATGAATCAATCGACTGTTGCGTTACTTCCCCTCCCCGCTACGGTTTGGGAGACTACGGACACGATAACAACACGGACGCAGAGAACGAGACAGGACTGCGTCGGAGTCGAACTCAATCAGGAATACAAAGTGCTCATTGAGGAGCGCATACAGAAAGGAATCGAGATACATGAAAAACACGGATAAAAAGCTGAAAATTATGCTGGACGCAGGAGCGAAGATGCCGACCCGCGCACACGAGGCAGATGCCGGTCTTGACATTTATGCGGCAACAGACGGAGTTGTGCCGAGTGGCGGCAGTTGCACATTCGATACGGGTGTTCACGCAGAGATTCCGAGCGGATATGTCGGGATGCTCAAAAGCAAAAGCGGACTCAACTGCAAGCACGGGCTGGTCTCCGAGGGGGTTATTGACGCGGGCTATACGGGGAGCATCGTCGTGAAACTGTATAACCACAGCGAGACACACTATGCAATCAAGGCTGGCGAGAAAATCAGTCAGCTTGTAATACTCCCGATTATCACGCCGGAGCTTGAATTGGTTGACAGTCTCGAAGATACCGAGCGCGGAAACGGTGGATTTGGGAGTACGGGAAAATGATTTGTACCGATTGCATTCATTACGAAGTTTGCGCACAGTTTTCAAAAGCGGACGGAGCAAATCACGAATATTACACCTATGCAAACCAGTCCGAGAAATGCGAGTGTTTCAAAGACAAATCCAAACTGATACAGTTGCCATGCAAGCCGTTGCCGGTCTTGAAAGATAGCAACCCGTGCAATACCGATGTGTATTGCCCGTCTTGCGGAGAAAACCTGTCTGGATATTATGTCGGAAGCCGAATCGATATTGTTGTGTGTTTCAACTGTGGAGAGATACTTGACACCACAAAAGCGACCGCAGGAGAAAAAAGTAAAAAAGGTGCTTTCCGAAAGGAAAGAAGAACGAACGAAGCGTTGAAGCCCTGCCCGTTCTGCGGAGGGAAAGCGACAATTATCTGTTGCGACGACGAGGGAAATATCCATGACGATGACTATGCAAATGACCCGTGGAGCGGATTAGGGTATCAAATCAGACATTCGCACGAAGAAAACGAAGCTTGTCCGATTGCAAGATACGCCGAGGACGGTGCTATCGTTGGCGGCGTGTATATCTACGACACGAGAGAGGAAGCAATCGAAGCATGGAACAGGAGGACGAACGGTGAGCAGATATATTGACGCGGATGCCGCAGTAAAACGGTTTGAGGAATTGCACGGAAGCGAAAATACCTTGCTTAATTCTTACAATGCGGATTGGATTATTTCGTTTATCAAAACACAACCGACCGCTGATGTCGTTGAAGTCGTGCGGTGTGCAGACTGCAGATATTGGGACGCAGTTAAAAACCCGAAACACAAGGATACCGGCATTTGCGTCCCACCAAGAAAAGACCTTGGCGGGTATTGCGTGCGCAGAGGAGCTACCAATTGTAACGATTATTGCAGTAAAGGAGAAAGGAGAGCCAATAATGCCGAGATACATTAACGCGGACAATTTAACAAAGAAAATGCAAGAGAGATACGACAGCCTTTCGAGCGGAGAGGGCTTCTACGACCATTTTACCGAGGGTTATGGGGACGCGCTTGAAACGGTTGAAAACGAGCCGACCGCCGACGTGCAGGAAGTAAGATATGGCGAATGGATAGAGAGCGACTATGGAATTTGCCATTGTTCAGAATGCGGATTTGAGTATAAAAGCCGAGACGAAGTTACGATGTATTGCCCTGACTGTGGCGCAAATATGGACGGAGGCGAGTCAGATGAGTCGTAAAACGATACCCGAATATGTTTTGAAAGCATTGGAGCGACGCAGGAAAATAGCCGACAGGCTGATGGATGCCTGTGCCGAGGTTGATGCTCTTGCAAAAAGATTCGACGTTGACACGGACGAAGTTCCCGAGGTTTTCGGCACGGGCTGCATGATATACTGTGAACCGAGAAATGCGGAAGAAATAGCTCTCGGGCTGTTTGAAAAAGCAATCGCAAGGGAGGAACCAAAATGAACGAAACCGTGTATTGGATACTGACTGGAGGCGGCATTGTGATTCTGTATACCCTGCTTGCACTGTTCGCCTGCATTCTGCGCAAAGCAGAGAAACGCACCCGACAAGACTTTTCACAGGAAGAAACGGACGGCAGAAAAAAGGGGGATAAAGATTGAAACCGATATATGAGCCGAAAGGCGCGGCAAAGGAATACGGCGATTACGCCATAAACATCTACACAGGATGCCCGCATGAGTGCTCCTACTGCTTTGCACCGTCGGTGTTACGCAGAGACCGCGAGGCATTCCACGCGGCAGTCAGACCGAGGGAAAACATTGTTGAGGAGACGTGGAAACAGATTGAGCGCGAGGGCATTACAGGGCGCATGATTCACCTCTGCTTCACATGCGACCCATACCCGAAAGGTTACGACACAACGCCGACGCGGGAGATTATCAGGGTTCTCAAAGAGAGCGGAAACCATGTGCAAATTCTCACGAAGAACGGCAAGGATGCCATACGCGATTTTGATTTGCTTGATAGCGGAGACTGGTTCGGGATTACATACGCCGGTTACGAGGCTGGCACGCTGGAAGAGGCTCCAGAGTCGGAGCCGGATGCCGGAACACCGTTTGAGAGGCTGGCAGCACTTTTTATCGCGCACAAAAGAGGCATTAAAACATGGATTTCCGCCGAGCCGGTTTTGAATCCGGCGGATGTCCTTAACCTTATTGACCTTGCCGACTATGTGAACCTTTGGAAAGTCGGAAAACTGAATTACCACCCGTCAGACATCGACTGGAAAGAGTTCGGGGAGAGGGCGGAATGCTGGTTGAGAGCCAAAAAGCGCAACCGGCTCGATTTCGATTATTACATCAAGGACAGTCTTAGGGCGGAAATGGAGAAACCGAGATGAAGAAAAAGAAGAAAAGCAAAGCCGTCGAATGGTACATAAAGGGCGAGTACCATTGCGATAAATGTCCGTTCTGCTTTGGCGGCGAATATCTGCCCGGATGCGACGACTACGAAGATGCCGGATGCTACATTTTCGGAGATTTGCGGGACACTTGCCGCCTGATTCCGCCCATTCGTTTTATCCTTGGTTGGGGAAAACGCAAGAAGATGCAGTACCTCGAAAATCACCGGTACGATGATTACGGAGATTGGGCTGAAAAACAGTTTGATAATGAGCAAAAGTTCCGAGAAGCGTTCCGCGAAGAAATCGGTGCCAAGTATGCCCTCTGCTTCAAAGACTCAAATGGTGAGATGGAAAAAGGGGCAGACGGCAAACCGTATTCCCTCGACGAAGATTGCTACATCGAAAGCATGTTCTTGCTGTGTCTTAAGGCGCGAGAAATATTCGACCCGCCGAAGCCATACGAACCATTGCGGAAGAAATGGGCGCATCTCGTCAAAGAAACGTGGAAAAAATTTATCGGCATTTTCAAGCCGTATTTCTGCAAGTGAGGAGGTGAGAGCGAGAAAATGAAGAATTTCGATATTTCGGACTGTAAATATCCGTGCCACTGGCACCGCGAAATGGAATGCAAGAAAGAACGATATTGCGGCGGGTGCGAATATCAGCCTGCAGACGACGATAAAAAGAACGGGAAAGAGCCTCCGCGACACATTGTATGGGATAGAGGCGAATACGGCACATTTCCGGAATGCCCCGCGTGCGGAGAAATGCCGTATTCATACGAGCGGTGTATTTTCTGCGGGCAGAAGTTTTTGCCGGACGAAACGGCAGAAGAAATGAAGAAGCCCGCCGAGGAAGTCAGAGAGGATTGCCCGCTGTGCGGAGGCAAAAGCACAATAGTCGGCATTCGAGCGAGGTGCAACGGACATTTTCACGGAAAGTGTGAAAAATGCGGTTGTCGGATAATGGAGTGACACGCACGAGGGAGCGCAAAGACGGTGTATGCCTTAGAATGGAGGTGAGGAAATAAATGGCAGACAGCGAAAGCCGCCAGAGAATTTACGCAGTAGATGGCGGACAACTCAATCAGGAAGAACGGCTCGAACTCGTCAAGATGCTTGCCCGCGCAGGGTATGCGGCAAGAGTCGGGAGAGAAAAGCCGAAAGACAAACCTAACGGAGCTTTTATCTACTTTGTAGAGTATTGGCGCGAAAATTAACAGGAGGAGGAACAAACGATGGCAGGTGCAGACAGATGTGTAGGATGCGGCGGAATACTGCCGGAGGGATACGGATGGAGTCACGACATCTGCCCCGTTGAAACAGAAAACGATGTTCGGAAAGATATTCAGGCGGATATTCCGGAAGAAAGTCAAAATCAGCAAAGAAGAACGGTTCGAGACGCTTTTTGCGGATGCGACGAAAGTTTCCCCAGAGTGGGTGAAACGGCAAGAAACAAAGCTGACCGAGGTTGCGCGGCGCGAGGACACGGTGACAGATGCGACAATCGTCATCTACCGCGACCGGCACGGAATGACACTGGCGTGTCAGTTCCAAAGGAGCGGAAAGAAAGCGAGGACGCCGAAGCAGTGAGATACCAGACAGGCAAAAGTCCAAAGCGGCAAATTGTAGGTCTGCACAACAGAGACGCGGGCGAGCAGTTCGAGAATATCATCAAAGCGGCTTGCGATTTTTACCGGGATAACGGCATTGCGGAGATAGACAAGACACCGGAGCCAATGAGAGCGCTATATCCGATGGAAAACGGAAAATTCGTTGCCTGTTTCACGAAGCGGGCGCAACCGGATTTCAAAGGATGCCTTGACGGAGGGCGATGTGTGTGCTTTGAAGCGAAGCACACAGAGCAGGACAGAATAAAGAGCGAGGCTGTAACGGAGGAGCAGGAAAAAGTCCTTGACCGTTACAGCGCAAGAAGCGCGGATTGCTTTGTTGTCGTTTCGTTCGGCTTCTTCTCGTTCTACAGAATCCCGTGGGGCGTGTGGAAGAACATGAAACGGATCTACGGACGGAAGTACATGACACCGCAGGACGCGACACAGTACAAAATAAAATTCAGGTACGGCATTCTTGACTTTCTGTATAAAGCAGAACTGCGGCGGGAAGCCGAGAATCAGAACGACGCGAGCAAAAGAGAAACGCTGGAAAGCAGAAAGGCAGAGTGAAGTATGAGATTTGATGATTACCCGACCAATCTGTTGCGGGAAGTTTGTCCTGAAATCGAGGCGAAAAACGAAAGACCGGAAGATTTTTCGGAGACGCTGGCATACATTTTGGCGGGAATGCCGCCGAGGAGGAAAGATGTTCTGCTGGCTCGTTTCAAAGACGGGAAAACACTCAGCGAATGCGCAGGACGGTACAATGTGAATCGAGAAAGGATTCGGCAGATTGAGTGCAAGGCACTTGCGTATCTCCGCGAACCGGCGCAACAGAGATACCTCAAACACGGTATGAAAGGGATAATCGCCCAAGAAACGGAAGCGGCATACAGGCGAGCGAGAGACGAAACGACAAAACTATTCGAGCAGGAAATCAATAACCTCAAAGAAAAAACAAACCGCGAAATAACCGTCGATTCCATTGCAAAAGGCATGAGTGTTTCCGACATGGGACTCTCGGTCAGGGCATGCCATGCGCTGGGGAGGCGGGGATGCGAAACGGTATACGACGTTTTACGGCTGACGCCGGAGGAATTTTGGGAGACCAGAAATCTCGGAAAAAAGACCGGAGCAGAAGTTATTGCAAAACTGCGAGAGATGCATTTTGACTGCGACAGACTCGCAAACACAAGAAGATACTGAAATCAAAACACAAACGGAGGACAAAGACATGAGACTTTTTTCAACGGAGCAGGTAAGCAAATACCACCCTGACAAGGTGTGCGACCAGATAAGCGACGCAATACTCGACGCTTGCCTCGCCGCAGACCCGAACAGCCGTGTTGCGTGTGAGACGCTTTTCAAAGGCGATACAATCGTAATCGCGGGGGAAATCACGACGAGCGCGAAAATCAATTACGCGCAGATTGCCACGAACACGGCGCGGAAGCTCGGCTATGATTGCACGAGGGTTTACAACATCATCAGTACGCAGTCGTTGGAGATTGCAAGAGGCGTCGGGAACAACGGCGCGGCGCAGGGTGCGGGCGATCAGGGGATGATGTACGGGTATGCTTGCAACGACACAGAGAGCAAGCTCCCTTACGGTTTCGACCTCGCAAACAAAATCATCAAAGCCATCGAAGATGACATCGACAGGAACGGCGAAAAATCGCCCTACAAAGGCGACGCAAAGTGTCAGGTCACGGTTGACCTCGACGAGGTGCCGGATATGCGCAGTGTCAAGAAAATCCTTGTCAGCGTATGCCACAAGCATAAATACAGTGTAGCGTGGGTCAGAAGCTACACGGAGAGACTGTTGCGGTCGCTTGGCGTGGATAGATTCGTCGAGACAATCGTCAATCCGGCGGGCGAATGGATTCTCGGCGGTCCCGTTGCGGACTGCGGTCTGACAGGAAGAAAAATCGTATGCGACCAGTACGGAGGATATTGCGCGGTAGGCGGAGGTGCGTTCTCCGGCAAAGACCCAAGCAAGGTTGACAGAAGCGCGGCGTATTTTGCCCGTGCGCTGGCTTGCAAGTTCGTTGACCTTTTCGGGCTTAAAGAGTGCGAGGTACAGCTGGCATATGCTATTGGGAAAGCGGAGCCGGTATCGGTTTCCGTGAAGTGTGTGAAAAAAGACGGAACCATCTTTGAATCTCTCGGTGCGGAGATTGAAAGGACGCTGGGCGCAGAATACGACCTTACGCCGCACGGAATCATCGAACAGCTCGACCTGCTCAAACCGAGGTACGAGAGCATCGCGGGAGGATGCCACTACCGAGACGATATTTGGAGGCTCTGACATGGGCGAGAAAGAGTCATTGTTCACCGAAGAACAGCAAGAAGTCATAAAGCAGATGATTGCGGAGGCGGTTGCGGATGCTCTTGACGAGGCAATGGCAAAACAAGGGGAACTCGCATCACAATCGGCGGCAAAAGCGCTACTGCTGGAAATCACGAGGAACAGAAAAGAGCGGTACGATAAGCGGTTACGAAACACCAAACTGCTCCTGCGAAATTACAGGATGCTGAAATCGCACATTGCGGAGGCGGTGTACGATGTAAGCAGAGAGCGCGAGACGCTTGCGGACGGAGAATCTTTTTACGATGTGATGAACGCATACGGAAACGAGCGTCAGTACATAGAAAGCATCCGAAAATCTGTGCGCCGGACACGGCTGATAATGACACATGTGGATGCCATGCTCGGCGTGTATCGGGTGTACTGTGAGCAATCGGGAAAGCTGGAGCTTGAGAGGCGTTACCGCGTTGTCGAACTGCTGTATCTTGCAAAAGAAACGACGACTCCGCAGGACATTGCGGACGCGGAACACATTGACATCAGAACGGTGTACCGAGATGTTGACGCGGCGGCAGAGGTTCTCACGCCTTTGTTCTTTGGAGTTGACGGAATCAAGACTGATTTTTAGCGTGCCGCTGTGGTATGCCAGAATGCTCCCTGTCGCGTCTTTCAAAAGAGATGAGCAAACGGACGGCGGAGCATACAAACGCGCTTGGAGACAGTTTCTTCTGCTCTCTGTGCGGCAAAAAGCATATTGTCCTGTTTCGGGTCAAAAAGCCGCCATTGAAATGTCAAACAATCTATGTTAGAATGGTATCGTGAATAACTGGCACAGGAAGCCGAAAAGCGTTCCTGTGCCTTTGTTTATACTGTTTTTGCGCGGCGGAGGGGATATGCAGGACGATAAAAAGAAGCCGATAACAGACGCAACGACTTGGAGATACAAACCGAATACGCTCCAAATTGAGGCAGTTCAGGGGTGCAACCGGCGATGCACATTTTGCGGAAGTATGGGCGTAGAACACAAAATCCACACGGCAGACCTCATGACGGTACACCATATTTGTAAACTGGTGCGGGAGGCAAATTTGAATTGCCGTATTGTTCTCGCCGGACACGGAGAGCCGACATTGCATCCGAACATTGTCAAAATTGTTCAGGACATTCGGACGATGCTTCCGAAGAATAACATCCATCTGCTCACGAACGGCACAGTGTTGGTGAGAAAGCCGGAGATGCTTAGGCAACTGTTTTCCGCTGGGCTGAACGACCTGATTATTGACGAATACACGGACACGCGAGGCATCGGGACGGCGATTGCCAAATATGCGCCGGAAATTGAATGCGTGAAGCAGGGCGCGGGAGTGCCTATGTATGCGCCGAAAGATTTCAAGGCGCGACGCATTTGCATCAATAAGCCGATTGAGTTTGAGGACAACACACTGTCCAGAAAACTGTGTAACCATTGCGGTGCGGGAATGAAGCCGCTGAAAAATCCGGAAAGCCGGATGTGTTCTATCATCTTCCGCGATTTGCTTATCCGCTGGGACGGAAACATCGCCATTTGTTGCAACGATTTCAGGGGCGAATACCCGGTGTGCAATATTCTGAAATGTCAGACGCTCCGACAGGCATTCCTGCACGAAAGACTCGAAGCGGCAAGAAAATTCCTCATGCAAAAGAAACGCTGTTTCCACCCGTGCGACATTTGCGATGTCAAACCGATTCGTCCGGGGCTTTTGCCGGACGCGAACGGAAAACTGACGATGCCGCTACCGACCGAAGCGGACGCTCAAATCGTAAAAGAAAGGCGGCAACCGCTTGCCATACCAATCAGGAGGGAGTGGGAGACATGAAAGACATCGGCAGAAAGCAAATCGAAGCTCTGATGGCGGTAAAATACCCGATATTCCCGATTTGCATCCCGTCTTACAAACGGTGGGACAGGAAGGCAAACACGACGCTCTCGAAAATCATCGAGAACTGCGACGCAGAGATACAGAAGAACACCTATGTATTTGTCAGAGCAGAACAGGCGGCGGCGTATATGGAGTCTTTCAAGACGGTCAATATTGTCGTTCTCCCGCCGGTCAACGGACTTGCAGGAACGCGGCAGTACATTGTTGATTATGTCACCGAAACGCTCGGAAAGCCGTATTTCGTTGACCTCGATGATGACATAACAGACCTCAAATTCGTTTGGCACGACGCAGACGGCGACCATCTTTCCAAAAAGGAGGAGTCCGACTATTCAAAAATACTGCGTTTCGGGTGCGCGGTTTCGCGCATGGCTTTTGAAAAACACGACTGCGTGATGGGGAATTTCCACCGTGTCAGGTTTGCAAGCAATTACCCGGCATCACAGACGGCATATGTCGTGAATAAGGGTTCGACACCGAGACAGGTTATGTTCATCTCGGCAAAAGCGTTGCTCGTCAAAGGAATCCGCAGAAACCTCGCGTTCGACGAAACTGGGGACGATGTCGGGTTCGTTGCAGAGATTTGCAAAAAGGGTGGAAACCTATTTCAGATTCCCTGCCTCGCCTATGCCTTTACAGACGACGCGGTGAACTCGGTTATCCGCAACGATTCAAACCGGAGGAGACTTGCACAGCAGGAATACGACCTGTTGAAGCAGTACCCGATGGGAAAAGCATACCTCAAAATCACACAGACCTTTGAGGATGGCTCATACAGGTTTTCGGACATTGACTACGGCAAGTATTGCGAAGTGTCTGGAAATAAAAAAGCGTCTGTGAGCATCGCGGATTTTGTCGGCTACATGAAGCAGAAAACCGCGAGCAAAAAATAAAGCGGAGGACGACAGATGAAAAACGATATGCCGACAAAGGTAATGAAGCTGAAAGACATCATTCCGGCAGAATACAACCCGCGTCAGGATTTGCAGAAAGGCGACTTTGAGTACGACAGACTCAAAGACAGCATCGACAAGCTGGGATTTGTAAAACCGCTTGTGGTGAACAGCCGAAACAATGTTCTTATCAGCGGGCATCAGAGGTTGAAAGTCCTGCTTGAAAAGGGCGCACAGGAAACAGAGGTCATGGTCGTTGACCTTGACGAAGAAAACGAAAAGCTCCTGAATATTGCCATGAACCGCATTGAGGGCGATTGGGAATGGGGAAAACTTGAATCTCTGCTCAAAGAGTTTTCTGCGGACGAATTGACGGTCACGGGCTTCACAAGCGCAGAACTCCAGAGCATTTTTGAGATGAACGCGGACGCAGACGACGCTGTATATGCGCAGGAGGACGATGAAACCGGCGACGAGGAAAGACCGGTGTACGACGAGGACGCAGACTACGAAGGCGCGGAAACTGTCGGTGAGTCTGACGGCGAAATCAATCCGCAGGACGATACCACTCCCTGCACAATCTATTTGTCGTTTTCAGACAAGGAAGCGGCGGAAAACTGGCTCGCGGCGCAGGGCATAGAAAGAAAGTTTGACCGAAGCCAGAACATCATTGTGAGAATGGAGGGTACGGAATATGGAACTGCGTCGAATTGAACTCGGAAAGCTCAAAGAAGCGGCGTACAATCCGAGAGTCGCGCTCAAGCCCGGTGACGCGGAATTTGAGAAGCTAAAACGCTCGATTGAGACATTTGGCGATGTTGAGCCGATTGTCTGGAACGAGAGAACTGGAAACATCGTCGGAGGACACCAGAAGCTCGCCGTCCTGAAATTTATGGGAAAGATGGACACACTGGTGTCTGTCGTCGATTTGGGCGATAAAGAGGAAAAGCAACTCAACATTGCGCTGAACAAAATCAAAGGCGAATGGGATCACACGAAGCTCGAAGAGATTCTTTCGCATTTTGAGGCGGACACGGCGCTGCTCTCCGGCTTTGACGCGCAAGAGCTTACGCTGATGCTCGCCAAAAATGACGATGTGGAGGATGATTTCGACTTTTCATCCTTTGAAAGCGACGGAGCGGACGACGAATACGAAGCCGCGCCCGGCACCTCTTATATCGTTTCGTTGGTTTTCAAAAACAATTTCTACGCGCAGGAATGGGCAAAGGCGCGCGGATATAAAAAAGCCGTGAAAGAGGGCAAGAAAACCACTGTAATCAGGATGGAATGAGGGGCGCGGCATGGAACACAAGCAGGAACTGAAAATGGACCACGGAAGCCCGCGCTGGACAATGGAAATACCGGATTGCTCAATGCCCATGACGATGGACACATACAGCAAGTGCGCCTACAACTGCCTGTATTGCTTTTCATTCTTCCAGAAAAGCCACACACTCACCGGCTACACAGACGGAAAGGTGCGGTGCGTGAACCCTGAAAAGGTCATTAACCTTTTTGAAAGCGCGTTCCGAAACGACGTTGCCGCAGTCAGCAAATCCGAGGCGCAATTCTTCCCGTACATTCAGGCGAGACGCATAATGCAATGGGGCGGGCTTGCGGACGAATTTGACGAGTATGAACGGCGGTTTGGACTCACGCTCGAACTGCTCAAATATTTCGATAAAATCGACTATCCGCTGTCGTTCTCCACAAAAGCCGCATGGTGGACGGAGGACGAACGGTATATGGAACTGTTCAGACGGCACACGCACAATTGGCATGTGAAGATTTCCATTATCACAGCAGACGCAGAAAAGGCACGGCGCGTCGAAAGAGGCGTTGCGTCTCCACAGGCGAGACTGGAAGCCATTCGCAGACTGGCGGCGCAGGGACAGCATGTAACGCTCCGACTGCGACCGTACATAATCGGCGTTTCGGAAGATTGGAAAACTCTCATTCGCCTCGGACGCGAAGCGGGGGCGGACAGCGCAACAACGGAGTTTTTCTGTATGGAGGCGCGGGCTGACGAACGCCTGAAAAAGAGATACGCGGATATGTCTGCTGTTGCCGGTTTTGACATTCATGCGTTCTATATGCAACAGAGCAAACAGCACGGATACAAACGGCTGAACAGAAGCATCAAAGCGCCGATAATTCACGCAATGCGGGACTATGCGCACTCTCTCGGAATGAGGTTCCATGTAAGCGACGCATTCTGCAGAGAGTGTAACGATGCTTGCAACTGTTGCGGTGTCCCGCCGGAATGGAATGTGAGCCAGACCGGAAACATCGGAAACGCAATCATCATAGCACGTGAAAAGGGCTATGTAAGGTTCTCCGACATCATGCCGGAGATTCAGAAATATTTCGGCTTCCAATGGTGCGGCGCGGCGGGCTACAACACCGGAAGCAATAAAGCGAGGGCGATGCGATACGACCTGACGATGGCGCAGTATTTGCGGAACAACTGGAACAACCCGAACAGCGGAAATTCGCCGTACAAAGAATACGGCGGCATCCTCGTTCCTGACGGCAGAGACGAAAACGGCGACATCATTTACCGATATGCAAAAAAGAGAGGAGAGGAGGCTGATGGGAAAGAGGGCGGATAATTTCGCAGAATATGCATGGGAAAGACTCGACAACGAGTCGCCGGAAGCCTATGAGGCGTTCTCCTTATATCGGGACATGAACCAAGACGAGCGCAGTCTTGCCGAGGTCGGGCGGAGGTTGGGCAAATCCAAAGCGTTGATGGAGCGGTGGAGTAGCCGGCACGAGTGGCAACGCCGCGTCCGCGAGTACGAGAAGCATATAGACGCTATCGCCCTACGAAAAGCCACAACACAGCTCGCGGAAATGAGGGCAAGACATATCAAAATCGGGCAACTTTTGCAGACAAAAGGGCTTAAAGCCCTCGAAAAAATCAACGCAGAAGATATTTCCGCGAAAAACGCCATCCGCATGGTTACGGATGGAATGAAATACGAGGAGGAAATGGCGGCGGCAGAGTTTGCGGCACACGCACCCGCAGAGCGGGACGGCGCAGAGGACGAAGCCCTCGCAAAGCTCGACGACATTTTGGGGAGGATAAAGAGTGGATTCTAACAATTTCTTTTCCCCGATGCAACGGGAGTTCTTCCAGAACGCGACGCACAGATGGAATTTCAAGACGGGCGCGACCAGAAGCGGAAAGACTCACATGGACTACTATGTGATTCCGAAGCGCATACGAAACTGCACCGGAAACGGGCTTATCGTTCTTATCGGGAACACGCAGGGGACGCTCGAAAGAAACATCTTTGAGCCGATGCGGAGTATGTTTGGCGATACGCTGGTCGGCAAGGTGCGCGGAAGCAGTAACACGATACGCCTGTTTGGGCGAAAATGCTTTGCGTTTGGCGCAGACAAGAAAACGGCGGTTGACCGTTTGCGAGGAAGCGGCATTGAATATTGCTACGGTGACGAGGTGGCAACATGGAACGAAGAAGTGTTCAACATGTTAAAATCTCGTCTTGATAAACCGAACAGCACATTTGACGGCACTTGCAACCCAGAGGGTCCAACCCATTGGCTCAAAAAATTTCTCGATTCCGACGCAGATATATATCAACAGGCATACCAGATTTACGATAACCCGTTCCTTGCCCATTCTTTTGTCGAAAACCTCGAAAGAGAGTACGCGGGAACAGTCTATTTTGACCGATACATACTCGGCAGATGGGTCGCGGCGGAGGGCATTATTTATCGGGTGTTTGCAAATGACCCGAAAAAATTCTTTGTCCCGCCGGAAGCCGTTCCGAAAGCACGGCTCACAAAGGTAAACATCGGCATTGACTTTGGCGGGAACGGTTCTGGAACGGCGTTTGTCGCAACCGGATTTGTTGACGGCTACCGGAAGATTATCGGTCTTGCGTCAGAGTACCACAAAGGCGACATCGACCCCGAAAAGCTCGACGAGATTGCCGTGGAGTTCGGAAGCAGGGTTATCGCAAAGTACGGCAGAGCGGACAATGTGTACTGCGATTCCGCAGAACCAATCCTGATACGCGGCATCAAGAGAGCTTACGCAAGAGCGTCGATGCCGAGTCGCGTGACATACGCGGCAAAAACAAGCATAAACGGCAGAATCAGACTCACAGTGCGCCTCATGAACACCGAACGATACGGATGGACAGAGGATGCGGAAACGCTGGCGAAAGCGCACCGCGAGGCATTATGGGACTCAAAGATAAAGACAGAAGATGTGCGGCTTGACGACGGGACAACTGACATTGATACGCTCGATGCCTTTGAATACTCGATAGAGCAGGACGCAAACAGACTCATCACCTGAATATTTCACAGAAAGGAACACGCAAATGCTATCTCTCATTAGTAGCGGAGCAAAAGAAATCCGCAGAAACGCCATTGTCTCCGACGACATGGTACGGGCGATTGAGTACTGGGAGCGGATGTATCGCGGCGAGGTCGCGTGGAGAACACCGGAAAACCCAGAATGGCTCAATTTGCCCGGAAAGATTGCCGGAGAGATTGCCACAAAGGTTACAAACGAGGTGGTAATCCGCATACAGCCGTCGGAGGAAGCGAACGCGGCGGACGGCATTGTGAAGCCGACGAAACCGATAGACGGCACGGGTAAAAACTCCGAAGCAGGAAAGACCCTCGAACGCTGGCAGTACATCGACAAGGTATTGAAGCCGGTAAGAACGAGGTTGTCCGTGTACGCAGAATACGCCTGTGCTTTCGGTGGTATTTGCTTCAAGCCGTACATCAATGGCAATAACGAAATCGCGGTCAGCGTTTTCAACGCGAGCCGATTCTACCCTACCGCCTTTACGGCGGCACAGGAGATTCAGTCGGGGTTCTTCCTCGACCAAAAGAAACAGGGCGAATTTTGGTATTGCCGCGTCGAACAGCACAATTGGGATGGGGTAGAAAAATACACAGTCACAAACACTTGCTACAAGTCGCAGAGTGCGGACGCACTCGGAAATCCATGCCCAATAACAGAGGTTGACGACTGGAAGAACATTCAGCCGGTCGTCGAAATGGAGGAAGTGCATCACCCGCTGTTTGCGTATTTCGGTATTCCGCTCGGAAACACGGTTGACCAGACATCTCCGCTCGGCGTTTCGGTGTATCACAGAGCCATAGACAACATCATTGCGGCAGACAAGCAGTATCAACGGCTGATATGGGAATACGAGGGTGGCGAAATGGCAGTCGATATTTCAGAGGATGCGCTCGGAGTTGACAAAAACGGGAAGCCGATAATTCCGAAGAGCAAAGAAAGACTGTTCCGAACGAACGGTGTCCCCGTTACGGCATCCGGAAACAAACTGCTGGAGGTGTTCGCTCCAACATTGCGGGATGCGTCCTACACGAATGGTCTGCAGACGGCTCTGAAAATCGTCGAGGACGACGCGGCGCTCGCAAGAGGCACATTCTCCGACCCCGAAAAGGATACGCGCACAGCGACGGAAATCCGCCAGCAGAAGCACCGCACATACGACACCGTACACAAGATACAGGAATCGCTCGATGCGGCATTGCACAACCTTGCACACGCCATTGACGCCATGCTCACGCTCTACGGCATCTGCCCACCCGGTAAATGGGCGTATTCCGCTTCTTGGGATGACTCGGTAATTGAGGACGCCGAGACAGAGAGGATGAACGATAGGGACGATGTGCGCGACAACCTCATGGCGGCATGGGAATACCGTGTGAAGTGGTACGGGGAAACAGAGGAACAGGCGAGAAAAGCCATCAAGGAACTCGAAAAACCGAGCGACGACGATATTATGGGCTTCAACGCAAAAACGCCTCCGACCGAACCGAACGCAAACGACGGTGCGCAGAAATGAGACGGGAGGTGACGAGATGTGCTGACACCCGCACAATTGATGACACTTCCTGAACCGCTGTTAGAACTTTTCGGAGAATTGGAGGCGGAAATACTCGCCGATATATGCGCAAGAATCGTAAAGCGCGGTACAGTCACAGCATCGTCCGTCTGGCAGATAGAGAAGCTGAAAGAGATGCGCGGTCTGAACAGGAATGCGACGCGGCTGATTTCAAAAGCGCTCAATGTTTCTGACGCAGAGGTCGGCGACATATTGAGAGAAGCGGGCGTGAAATCGCTTGCAACCGACGAAGTTGTGTACCGCGCCGCAGGACTTGTGACGGGGCAATTTGTCTATTCCGAAGCGCTCAACGAAGTCCTGAAAGCGGGCATTGCAAAGACCAACGGGCTACTGCACAACTATTGCGGCACGACGGCGCTCGATGCGACGAAAGCTCTCTCCAACTCTCTTGATAAATCCTATCTCGGTATCATAACGGGCAATCTCGACCCAGCGACGGCAATACGCAGGAGTGTGAAAGAGATTGCCGGAAAGGGCATTCAGTCGGTGGCTTACCCAAGCGGACACAGCGACTCGCTCGAAACAGCGGCGCGTAGGGCGATACTCACAGGAGCAAACCAGACAACCGCTGAATTGCAGTTGGCAAGAGCGGGTGAGCTGGGAAGTGACCTTGTGGAGGTAACGGCGCACAGTGGAGCAAGACCGGAGCATGCCGTATGGCAGGGTGGCATATACAGCATCAAAGGCTCGACAAAGGGATACAGGACACTTGCGGACGCTTGCGGATACGGTTCCGGCGACGGATTGTGCGGATGGAATTGTTATCACAACTTTTACCCGTACATCCTCGGATTTTCAACACCGACTTTTTCAAAACAGCGTAGCGCGGACAACAACGCGGAATACGACACACAGCAGGAACAAAGAGTACTGGAGAGGGCGATACGCTCCTCCAAAAAAGAAGTAATGGCACTTGACGCCGCAAGAAAAGCGGCGACAACGCCGGAAACATACGCGCAACTTGACGAAGAATTTTCGCGGGCGGCGCGGACGCTGGCAAACAGGCGAAAACGCCTCGAAGCATTCCTCGCCAGCCATGACGGATTCTTTTCGGCATCGGACAGAACGGCTGTTGGAGGTTATGACAGAAGCATTGCCGGCAAAGCGGCGTGGGCGGCAAGAAAAGCCACATGACCGCACATTCAATTTCGTTGTTTTCGCGACGTGGGAAGCCGCGAACACATACTCTCCGAATCGCGCACGGAGTGCAAATTGTGCGAAAATCACGCAGAGCAACTGCGACAACAAAGCGTAGATTAAGGAGGCAAAATCAATGAAAAGAGAATTTCTCAAAGCACTCGGACTCGCGGATGACATCATCGACAAAATCATGTCGGAGCATGGCAACTCTGTTCAGACAAAGAACGACAAAATCGCCACGCTTGAACAGGAACAGGCAACGCTCAACACAAAGGTTGCGGGGCTGACGCAACAGCTCGCACAGAGAGACGCGGACATCGTCGAACTGCAGAAGCACAAAGGAACGGCGGAGGAGCTTTCCGGTAAGCTCACTGCTCTCCAGCAGAAATACAATGACGATACGAAAGCGCTCACGGGCAAGCTTGCGGAACAAGCAAACGACTTTGCCGCAGAAAAGTTCCTTGATGGCTACAAATTCACCTCAAAGGCGGCGCGCAGAGCCGTCCTCGCCGATTTCCGCAAGGCAGAATCTGTCAAGTATGTTGACGGCAAGATTGTCGGCGGAAAAGAATTCATGGAGAAATACAAGACTGACGAGCCTGACTGTTTCGTTCCGGAAGACAATGGCGACGACGGAGGCAAAGGCGGCGCAGGAAACGGTGGAAATGGCGGCAACAATGGCACAGGCAATTTCCCGAGATTCGCCCCGAACGGAAGCGAACAGGGCGGAGGTCAGAACGGCGGCGATGCGAATTTCGATTTTTCGGGATTTAACCTCGTAAGACCGCTTCCCAAACAAAACTAACTAAAAACGAAAGGAATTATTATCATGAGCTTTGAAAAGCAGACTCTTAACTATGCAAAGCAGTACGGCACGAATCTCGCGCAGGCATATCCCTATGTCCTGCATTTCGGCAAGCTGTACGCGACTCCCAACAACGGCAGATACCGCTGGATGAACGGCAAGACGATTGAGATTCCTCACATCATCACTTCCGGCAGAACCGCCGGAGATACCGACGCAATCGGCGCAAAAGCTCGCCGCTACAACAATGAGTGGTTCCCGCGAACACTCCGCAATCACAGAAAGTGGAGTACGCTGGTACATCCTACCGACATCGATTTCACGAACGGCACGGCAAGCATCCAGAACATCACTCAGGTGTACAACAACGAGCAGAAGTTCCCCGAAATGGACGCATACCTCGTCAGCCGTCTGTACGCAGACTGGCGTGAGCTGGGCAGAGTGCCGTACACCGACACGCTGACCGTGGACAACATCCTCGCTGTCTTTGACAGAATGATGGAGAGAATGACGAACAAGCGTGTTCCGTCGTCCGGCAGAATCCTGTACATCACTCCGTCAATCGAGACGATGCTGAAAAACGCCATCAAGATTCAGCGGCAGGTCGGGCAGTCCGGTCTGAACAGCTCTATCGACCGCGCTGTTTCCAACATCGACAAGGTGGAAATTGAGGTTATCCCCGAGGAACTGATGATGACCGCTTACGATTTCACCGAGGGCTGGATACCCGGCGTTACCGCAAAGCAGATTCGCATGTTCCTCGTTCACCCGACCGCAGTCATCACGCCCGTTTCCTACGAGTACGCACAGCTTGACCCTCCGTCCGCAGGAAGCGAGGGCAAATACGACTACTTCGAGGAGTCGTTCGAGGATGCGTTCATCGTCCCACTCAAGGAATACGCGCTCGAATACGTGTGCGAGCCGATTGCCCTTGATACGCTCACCTTTGCTACCGCCGCATCCACGGAGAGCGGCGCGGTTGCTGGTGATTGCAAGATTACCGTAACCACCGCCAAGAAGCACGAGGGCGACAAGTTCTATTTTGCGGCTACCGAAAACACTCCCATTCTCGGCGGTGAAATCGACAAGAGCGTGTGGACGGAATTTGCCTCTGGAGATGTTGTCACCGTTGATAACGGCACGAAGATTGCCGTGGTTGAGGCGAACGCAGACGGTCGTGCGGTTGCTGGCGCAACCGGAACGGCTACCTCCAAGACCTGACGAGGTGAATGCGCATGGTAAGAGTTGTCAAAGGCAATTCCGAATTGCGCATTCCTGACAGCGAAGTCACCGCATATCTCAGACAGGGGTATGCGGTGGTGGACGCGAGCGGAAGTATCGTCGATGTCGGCAAGCAGCTGACATATGACGAATTGGTGACCCAGTATAAACAAAACGCCAGAACAATCCGCCGTCAGGAAGCAAAAATCGCGGAGCTTGAAGCAGAAGTTTCCCGCCTGCACACAATCATTGCCGAGGAAGCCGCAAAAACTTCCGTCAACGGCACGAAAGAGGAAAGACGGGCAAATGGGGATGCGGAATCAAAAGCCGCACAGAAAGCCAAGAAAGCATAGCAGAGAGGGAGCGTGGAAATGGCATACATTACGGCAGAATACTACAAAGACACTTTCGGGGGCGTGGAGATTGCGGACGACGAATTGACGCGCCTTGTGCAAGCCGCCAGTGATGCCATCGACATGGCGGCGGTGTTACCCATCAAGGTCGTTACGGAGAATGTTATGCGGGCAACCGCATACGAGGTCGAGTGCCTTTTTCAATACGGGGGAATAGACGCAATACACGGATTTTCCTCTGTCGGAACAGGCGCAGGAGGAAACGAAAGACTCGGAGACTATTCCGTGAGCGCAGGTGCGACATCCTCGGCAGGAGGGTCAAGCGCATTTACTGCGATAAACGGGATTCCGATTTCCCCGTTCGCCATCGAATTACTCCGAAAGGACGGACTGATGCGCAGGTGGTTCTACCAAGGGAGGTATGACAATGCCTGACCGCAGAATCCTGAAAGACAAAGTTTTCCTCTACCACTATGTAGGAGAGGTTGACTATGTTGCGGCATACGAGAAATACACGGTTTCGGGATGTTCTTTGCAACATCACAACGGGGTCGGGAGAACGCAGTACGCAACCACACCGGAATGCAATGCGCGGCTCTACATTTTCGACCAGAACACAACCGTCGTGGACTCCGAGGGCAGAAAGCGCAAGTTTATTGAGCCGGATGAATATGAAGCGTTGTCGAGTGCTGAAAAAGCGTCCTGCTGGACGATTGCACCGAACGGAAAAGATTGTTTCGGAGAAACGGACAATGGAAACTTGCCGCCGAGCGGAGTTCCTAACTACTACTCAATCATAGGGTACACACGATTTGATATGGGTAGCAAGAGGATGTACCATGTGGAGGTGTTCGGGAAATGACGATAAGAGTCGAAATCAATGAGGACTACACGATTGCGCGATTCCATGTAAGGTTTCAACAGGCGCAGAAGTACCTCGACAATGAGGTGCTGAAAGACTCAGACCCGTATGTGCCGATGGACACGGGAAATCTGCGGAACAGCGGTATTCGCGGCACAACGCTTGGTAGCGGTGAGGTAATCTACAACGCTCCGTATGCGCGGCATTGCTATTACGGCACGTATATACACTTCTCTCCGGCAAAGCACCCGCTGGCAACTGCTATGTGGTTTGAAAAGGCAAAAGCAGTGAACCAGAAAAAGTGGTTTGACGGGGTAGAAAGAGTTATCAAGGGGTAACGCGATGGGAAACACAAAATTCACAAACGACGGCGCATACCTTGTACAGACACTGCTTGAAAAAATCAACGATTGGAGCGGAAAGCCGTGTGAAATACGACTTGACGAACTTGGCGAACAGCCGCCGTCCATGATGCTCCAGCCATTGACGAGAGCAAAGGTCGTGCGGCAGTATGTTGACGGCAGTTATATCGGCATCCTTGCTTTCGCAGTCTATATCCGAGTGAACTCGCAGGACACCAGAACGCGGCTTGACGCAACAGGGGTATTGAACTCACTCGGAGACTGGCTCGAAACGCGGGATGAAGATACACGGGAGTATAAGAACCTCCCACAGTACGCAAATGATACGCAGGCTCGAAGCATTGAAATGACTGCGACACCGGCTATTGCTACGCGATACAACAACGGGTATGAGGATTTTCAGGTTATTTTCGAGATGCAATATTTCAAAAAACGGAGGTAAAACCAAATGTCTAAGCTCATTACGAGAGACCAGATGCAGGCTTATGCCAACTGCGGCACAAGCGGCACGGCATCGTATAGTCTTATCGGGGAGGGCTTCACAGACCTTTCCGAAAGCAAAAACGCAAAAGAGTATTCGCGGCAGTATGTTCACGAAAGAACGGAACGCTCGGATGTTGTCGGCTATGCGCCGTCGATTTCCTACTCTTTCGATATGTATCAGGACGACCCTGTGTGCGAGAAGATTGCTGACATCACAGACAGTGAAGCGGTCGGCAACGATGCGCATATCGACGTCGTGATTGCACACCTTTTTGACGCAACCGGAGGCAAGGCGACCGCATACAAGCGCACCTACGCCGTCATTCCCGACAGCAAAGGGAGCGGAACGGACGCGCTCATCTATACCGGTACGCTGAAAGCCGTCGGCACGGCGGTCAAGGGTACATTCGACATTTCTGCAAAGACTTTCACGGAAGCTACGGGAACCTGATTTGAGGAGGATTTGAGCCAATGAGCCAGAACACAGAAACGATTTTCAGATACAACGATTTCGCGGCGGAGTTTGACTTCACTGACGCAGATTGTGCCGAAGCTCTTGAAAAAGCCATTGCACAACTCGGCGAAGACGAAAAGAAGCTCCCCAAAACAGGAAGCGCATCTGACATCCTCAAGAGTCAGTGCAAGTGGCTGAGGGACTTTTTCGACCGGATTTTCGGAGACGGAAGCGGCGTAAAGGTCTGCGGCGAAAAAAACAATTTCCGCATATGCAAGGATGCATATGTAGCCTTCCTTGAATTTGTCAGCGCTCAAAAGCAGGACTATCTCGACTCGGCGAACGAAGTGCGCGTAAAATATGGCGCAAACCGTGCGCAGAGGAGACATCCTGCAACAGCACCTGCCGACAGCAAGGATTGAGAGCAAATCTTCTTATCGACTCTCTCCCAGACACCGTCGAGGTTGACGGGAGAGAGTTTTCGATAAACAGTGACTTCCGCGCAGGCGTTCTGTTCGAGATGCTCATTTACGATGATGAGGTGCGTCCGGAGGCGAAGATGGAGCAGATGTTTGAAATCTACTTTGGAGAAAGCCAGAACGTGCCAAAGACCAAGGAAGCCATAGATGCCGTACTCGCTTTTTATAGGTGCGAAAAGCGCGAAAACAGAGCGGCACAACGGCTCGCGAAGCGCAGGGACGGAGGTCAGAGAGCAAAAAGAATATATGACTTTGAGTACGACGATGCGTATATATACGCCGCGTTTCTCTCTGAATATGGCATAGACCTTAACAGCGTGGAATATCTGCACTGGTGGAAGTTTTCAGCAATGTTTTCCGCACTCGGCGACGAGCAGAAAATATGCAAGATAATGAGCTATCGCGCCGCAGATCTATCCAAAATAAAGAACAAGCAGGAAAAGGAACGCATAACAAGACTTAAGGTTATATATGCTCTGCCCCATGCGGCAAGCAAAGAGGATAAGGTAGCACACGCGGCAAACGTATTCTCCGGAGGATTGAAGCAATGATATTTGAACCGCAGACCGTACCCATAACGGCAACAAAACGCAAATGGGCAAAATGTCCATACTGCGGAGCAAAGACGACCATCTACGACGATGCGGCGGAATGCCGCGGAGTGTGGATAAAATGCACCAGAGGGTGCAAAAAGGAATTTGAACTCGTTGTACGCAACGGGGAGCAAATCACGAAAGCAAAATAAAACAAAACAGAAAGCACATTGAGCCGTTGAGCCGTGCAAATCACAGCTGAGGACATTTTTGTCCCTGCCAAAAGAGAGGTGATTTGAATGGCAGACGGCTCTATATACATAGACACCAAAATTGACGAGAGCGGGCTAAGCGAAGGACTGTCCAAACTCGGAGCGGCGACAGTAAAAGGAATCGGGAAAGCGGTAAAATGGGCGACTGCGGGACTGACTGCCGGAATGGGAGCGGCGGTCAAATTCGGTTCGGAGTTTGAGAGCGCATTTGCCGGAGTCAAGAAGACAGTTGACGCAACAGACGAAGAACTCGCGGAACTCAGGAACGGCATACTTGACCTGTCAACCGTGATTCCGTCGGCGGCGGCAGACATTGCCGGAGTCTCGGAAGCCGCCGGACAGCTCGGCATCCATACGGAGAGCATCCTCGAATTTACCGAGACGATGGTAAACCTCGGCGTAGCGACGAACCTATCGGCGGAAGATGCGGCATCGGCGTTGGCAAAATTTGCAAACATCGTCGGAATGTCACAGGACAATTTTGATAGACTCGGCTCCGCAATCGTTGCGCTCGGCAACAACCTCGCAACGACAGAGTCGGATATCGTCGAGATGTCAATGAGAATTGCGGGAACGGGCAAACAAGTCGGATTGACAGAAGCGCAGATAATGGCGCTTTCCGGCGCACTTTCGTCTGTCGGTCTTGCGGCTGACGCAGGCGGCTCGGCTATATCCAGAGTCCTTTCCACGATGCAACTGGCAACCGAAACGGGCGCAGGGCTTGAAGATATTGCAAAGGTTGCCGGAATGACTGGAGACGAATTTACGCAGGCATTCAAGCACGACGCAACGGAGGCTCTGCAAGCATTTCTGCTGGGTCTGAATGACGCAGAAAAAAGCGGAAAGTCGGCTATTGCGGTAATTTCAGAGCTTGGCGAAAACGAAGCTCTTTCGCAATTTGATACCATAGTTGTCAGGGACGCGCTTTTAAGAGCGGCGGGAGCGAGCGGAGTATTGACGGATGCACTTGCCCTTGCGGACGAGGCGTGGGAGTCGAACACAGCTCTCGCCAAAGAAGCGTCGCAAAGGTACGAGACATTTGAGTCGAAGCTGACGATGCTTGCAAACGCGGCAAAAAATCTCGGTACGGCAATTTACGACGGCATTCAGGAACCGCTGAAAGATGTTGTGTCGTTCGCCACAGACCTTGTATCACAGCTCAACACGGCATTTACAACCGGAGGAATCGGCGGTCTTGCGGATGCGCTTGGCGATGTACTTTCGCAGGCGGCTTCAAAGATACTTGAATATGTGCCGTCTTTTGTGGACTGCGCGACAAAACTTGTCTCTGGTCTTGTTCAGGGGTTGACAAGTGCCGCGCCGACGATAGTGGCGAGCCTTACCAGCGTAATCGGAACGCTGGCGAAAGCATTTATTAGCATTACTGGCGACCTCGCTGTACTTGCCGGAGAACTTATCAAAGGGATCTGCGACGGGCTTGCGGCGAACGCGGATACGCTTATACAAACTCTTACAGAAGCTCTTGGACAAGCAATTGCAAAGATTGCAGACTACCTGCCGATAGTTATTGAAGCCGGAGCCAATCTCGTTGAGGCGATAGCGCGAGGCGTTTTGAATGCTGTGCCGACACTGCTTGCGGCGGCGGCGGAAATCATCGAAAGCCTCGTAAACGCAAGTTCACAGCTACTGCCGAAACTCGTTTCACAAGTCGGTGAAATTGTTGCGTTGATTTGCGATACGCTCGTTTCCCAAACGCCAACGCTCATATCGGCACTTGGAGAACTAATCGGCGCGTTTGCGGAAGCCGTTCCGCCGATTATTGAAAGTATCGCAGAGGAACTCCCGAAAATCGGCTCAAAGATAGTCGAGACAATCACGACATTTGTTCCGATGGTTGCAGAGGCAGGGGTCGCGCTCTTTGAAGCACTGGTTGCACAGCTTCCGGCGGCGATTTCGAGCATCACGGCAAAATTGCCGACCCTTATAAAGGGCATTGCGAACGGCATCAAAAAGACCGCAAAGGTCATCGTAGACGCGCTCGTGATGGCTTTCACGGCTGTAACAGAAGCATTGCCCGAAATCATTTCCGCAATCGTTTCATGTCTTCCGGAACTCGTGCAGAGCATTGTTGACACTCTGCTTGAACTCGTGCCAGAGATTGTCGAATGCGGCATACAGCTTTTTACGGCTCTCATATCGGCATTGCCGTCCATTATCGAGACCGTATGCGCCGCGATTCCGACTATCATCGAAAGCATCATAAGCGCGGTTTCGCAACTTCTGCCGATGATTATCGAGTGCGGAATACAGCTGTTCACTGCCCTGATAGCAGAACTTCCGACGATAATTGAGTCGATTTGCGGGGCGATACCCGCCATTATTGACAGCATCGTAAATGTCGCTTTGAGTCTCGTCCCGCAGATTATTCAGTGCGGAATACAGTTGTTGACGGCTCTCGTGAGCGCGTTGCCAGACATTATTGCAACCATCATCGCGGTTATCCCGACGATAATCCAGAGCATCATAGGGGCGATTCTTGACCTCCTGCCGCTTATAATCGACTGCGGCATTCAGCTACTCACTGCGCTCGTCGAGGCGTTGCCAGAGATTATTGTAACGATATGCGAAGCAATTCCGCAGATTATCGACTCGATAATTTCTGCCGTAATGGAAATGCTTCCGCAGATTATTCAGTGCGGAATCCAACTGCTGACCGCTTTGGTCGGAGCATTGCCGGAGATTATTACATCCATCTGCGAAGCGATTCCGACCATTGTAAATGCCATTGTTGATGCGCTTATCACGCTGATACCGATGCTCATTGACTGCGGCATACAGCTTTTCCTTGCGCTTATCGGAGCTTTGCCGGAAATAATCTCCACAATCCTTGATGCATTGCCGACGATAATTGACAGCGTCATAAACGGATTACTGAGCATGATTCCGCAACTTGTCGAAGCGGGAATAAAGCTGTTTGTAGCCATTGTGCAGAACTTGCCGACCATCATTGTCGAAATCGTCAAGGCGATTCCGCAGATTATCGCCGGAATCGTAAAGTCGTTCGCAAGTTTCGTCCCGAAAATGGCAGAGTGCGGTCTGAACCTCATTAAGGGGCTTTGGAACGGCATGAAAGATGCGGGCGAGTGGCTATGGGATAAGATTTCAGGGCTGTTTGATGGTATTGTCGGCAAGATAAAAGACTTTTTCGGTATTCACTCCCCGTCGAAACTGTTCGAGAATGTCATCGGCAAAAACCTCGTTCTCGGTTTGGCGGTCGGCGTTGACGAGAATGCGCACGAAGCAACGGAATCCATAGCCAAGATGCAGGACGACATCATGGACGCGATAGATGCGCAGGAAATGGTCGCCCATGTGCGCACGGCTGTGGATGAAACACAGGGAGAGTACTACAATGCCGCTGTGACCTCCAAAAACTCCGCTGGAGCGCATTCCGAGGCAGACGAGGACGACGGCAACGGCGATGAAGAAAACGGCGAGAATAGCCCGAAATTCATCGACAATCAAATCATCATCGACGGCAAAGAAGCGGCGAGAGTAATCACGCCGTATGTCGAAAAAGAACTTGCGTGGAGGAAAAAGTGATGGCACAGGACACCACAAGGGTAAACGGCGTTGCGCTCGCCACCTACGGCGCGTCGCTTTTGTCCTACAACACGGGCGCGGTTGCCCTTAAAAACAACTATTTTAAGCCGAACAAGCGGCTCTCTCCTGCGATTTTTTCACCGGATATGCCATTGCGAAGCGTCAGCATCAAGTGCGAATTTCTCGCGGAGATGGATGCGCTCGCCGAAAGCGCGTCTACAAATCTCGGCTTTACACTCACGGCGGAAACAGAGCTGTATCTGCCGGACGGGTTCTATTACAGAGGCGTTTTGACAAATGCAGGAAAGCCGACGAGAGTTGCGGAGGGCATATTCCAGCGCGAATACACACTCGCCGCATACAGGCACGGGGCTAAGGAGAGCGCAACGCTCTCCGCCTCCGGCACGGTCAACATCAAAGGCAATATGGACGCGGCGGTAAAGTACACGATTGCGATTGGCGGCGGAACATCGTTTACGATAAACGGAATTACGGTGAGCGGTATCACCGGAAGCACGGTCGTAATAGATGGCATTGCAGGAAAAATCACAGAGGACGGCGTGAACTGCTTTGACAAGACCGACATCACAGAGTTTCCGACACTGAAAGCAGGAAACAACGCCGTGACAATCGCCGGAAACGGAAACGTCACAATTGAGTATTATCCGATTTATTTTTGAGAGGAGGCGGACGCTACTATGTTGCTCAAAGTATTCAATGCGGCAGGAGAGGCGTTGCCCCTTGTCGATGTAAAAGACGGGCGGGTCGAACACCTCGAAAACGGTTGTGACAAATTGATTTTCAGCATCGATGTCCGCCATCCTGTTTACAAAGCCATCTCCGAAGAAACGAACATCCACTACGGGGACAACGCATGGCTTGTGAAGAAAATTCAGGATGATGCAATCGAGTGCGAAATCGACTTTGACTTCCTCAAAGCCGAGATAAAGCACGGGTACAAATACCAGAACCAGCTCATAACGCGGGTGCTGACAGACAATCTTCCGGCTGGCTGGACAATCATTGGTGCGGAGCAATGCACGAAGCACCGAGGCAAAACATACGAGCATTGCACACCATACGAAGCGATATACGATTGCATAAGCAAATACGATGTCCGGTTCGTGTGGAAAACGCTCAAAAAGACGCTCGAAGTCAGAGTACCGGAGAAAATCGGAACGCACGGCGTGTATCTTTCCGACCAGCTTAATCTGAAATCGCTTGCATTTCAGGGATCGTCAACAGATTTTGCTACAAGGTTATACGCCTATGGCGCGAACGGCTTGACATTTGCCGATATAAACGGCGGGAAAGACTACATCGAAAACAAGGATTACAAGGCAAAAACCGTCTGTGCCTACTGGGTAGATGAGCGCTACGAGATAGCAACATCTCTGCTTGAAGCCGCATACGAGAAACTGGAAGCAATGGCAAAGCCGGAGCGCAGTTATGAATGTCAGGTGCAAGACCTCGAAAAGCAGAACCACAGCGAATACGAACACCTTACACTGCGGATGCACGACAAAATCACGCTTATGGTAGCCGAACGGAGATTGAGGGTCATTTACAGCATTGTCAAGTATGTAGAATACCCCGACGACCCGAACAGTAATACAGTAACACTGTCTTGCGTGCCGGAGACGATTCAGAGCTACACTCAGGCGCTCGTCGAGGCAAATGTAGAAGATGCGATTATCGTCGCCGAAAAAGCCCTTGCAAAAACCGGAGAGGTCGAGGAAAAGGTTAACAGCATAGCGGATACGGTTGAAAAAATCGAAGGCGATGTTGTTGCCGTGGACGAAAAAGCGCAGGACGCATTCAATCGCGCGGAAAGCGCATTCCTCGAAGCCGAAACGGTCGAGATGAATGTCAAGGACATTGTGAAAGGTCTCGCCGTGCCGTCCGACCCGTATTATTGCGGCGACAAATCTCCGACATACGGGAGAACATACGAAAACGCCTACGCAGTTATGGAAGCCGGAATCATCTACATTCCAACCGCTACGCATACAGAAAGGTTCGTAGGCGACGCGGAAAACATCATCGACTGCGGGAATCCGTCTGACAGCCGAGAAAACCTTGCAGGAACGGTTTACGACGCGGGAACGCCCGAAAGTAACAGAGACGAAGCAAACGCACTGTATGCGGGGACACCGAGTCAAAGACTACAGGCAGGAAGCGCGGACTATTCCTTTGCAAGAGGAAAGGCGTATGTGTGGCAGGACGGCGGCTGGGTTTATCTGTCCGAAATAGAATTTGCTGACGTGGAAGAAGCCGAGGCAATAGATGGCGACCTATGGTACTGCACCGCATCGCACACAGCGGACGGAGTTGAATACAAAAAGGACACCGTCTACCGAAGAAGCACAAGAGACGGGAGCGGTCTCTGGATTGCAAAGGCGTCGAAAACAGACGAATATGTTTACAAGAGCATAAACAGCCTCTTGGAATCAGTTGTTTCTATTACCGCCGAAATAAAAGATGACCAATCAAAAATTGAACTGCTCACCGCGTGGAAAACAGAGGCGACGCAGTCGATTGCAGATGTCACACAAAAGGCAGACGCGAACGCCGCGAACATTACTACCCTGCTCACCTTTATGGGAAGCACAGAAAGCGGGGCAATCAAAGCTATCGCAGAACTGCAAGCGTCGGCAAACGCCCATGAATCGTCAATAGAGAGCATTACCGCGTGGATTGGCGATACCGACAGCGGCGCAATCAAGGCAATTGCGGATGTCACGCAGAAAGCAGACGCGAACGCCGCAACGATTGAAACGCTTGTTTCGTGGGTGGGAGATTCCGAAAGCGGAGCGACGAAAGCAATCGCGGACATCAAGGCGTCGGCAGACGCGAACACAAGCTCCATTCAGGCGATTACAAGCTGGCAGGAAACTGCAGACGGCAATATCTCGACGCTTGAACAGAGGTCAAGCACTCAGGGGGCAGAAATCACAGCACTGTCGCAAAGAGTTTCGCTGACAGAAACGGACATTGCGCAGGTGTCCGCAAAGGCAAGCGGAAACGAAGCGGCGATAACCGCCCTGACAAAAACGGTTGGCGAGAACGGCGAGAGCATCGCACAGTTGAAACAGACAACCGACAGTCATGGGACGCAGATAACGTCTCTTGCGCAAAGAGTCGGCAACAACGAAAGCTCTATTGCGGAAGTTTCGCAGAAAACCGCGAACAACACCGCGTCTATTTCGGTTCTGGCGAAATGGAAGACCGAAACGGATTCCGTGCTTTCCGAAGTGCAGGCAAATGTTGCGACGATTGGAGCAGAAGCTGACGAAAATAGCGCAAAAATCACGGCACTTGTAACCACAAGCGAAAAAGCTCTTGCGCTCTCAAAGGATAAGTACGTGGTTGGTCGGTATGCTCCGACCTATGGCTACACATATTCGCTTGCCAGCGGCATCATGGAGAAAGGCACAATCTATGTGCCGAGCGAAACACATAACGAGTCGTATTCCTCCGCCGAGGGGTACACGATTCACGATGCGGGAACACCGGTCTCCGACAGAACCGGCGCGACAATTCTGGAAGCCGGAATGACAAACAGATACGATGCAAGCATCATCGACTGCGGAAGTCCGTCAGCCAGAGTGCAAACCGGCGGCGCGGACATCGTTTTCGAACTCGGATACCTCTATACATGGAACGGAGACGGATGGGTCAAGGGCGATGCGGTTGCGCTTTACGCCGAAGAACAGGCGGGCGAGGAAGACGAACTGTGGTACTGCCGGAACGACATCACAGAAACACCGGAGGAAACCGAAATCCGTCGCATTCTTTATAGCTCCGGAACGCTCTATAAGCGTGTCGGAGAGTCTTGGGTGGCGGTTGCGGACATCTGCAACAATTACGCGCAGATGGCGGCGGCGACGATTGAAGTGCAGATAAACAGCATTGTCGCCCGCGTCACGGATACGGAGGGGGATGTTGCGGCGCTCTCAATCAAGGTCACGGAGGCAGAAGCAAATATTACGCAGTTGACCGAGTGGAAAACGAGTGCCGGAGTAACCATCGCCGCGACAGAAGCAAAGGCAAACGCGAACGAGGCAAGCATAGCGACGCTTGCGACATGGAAGTCAAGTGTCGAGGACGATGTTTCGTCGATTGCATCTATTTCCGCAAAAGCCGATGCCAACGAAGCGCAGATTGCTCTGAAAGCCGACAAAACATCGACGCTGACAAGCGCAGATGTGTACTATGCCCTTTCAAATTCCAGCACGACCGCACCGGAAACAGGGTGGCAGACTGTAGCTCCTGCTTGGGAAAACGGCAAGTATATGTGGCAAAAGACCGTTTGGACGTATGCAAACGGAGGAACAAGCGAAAGCGACGCGACCTGCATCACGGGTGCAAGCGGCGCAGACGGAAAGAGCGTTACAATTCTCGGTTCTTACGAAAGCGTTGAAGCCTTGAAAGCGGCACACCCGACGGGGAACGAGGGGGACGGCTATCTTGTAAACGGCTACCTCTATGTTTGGAACAACAGCGATTGGGAAAATGTTGGTCTGATACAGGGTCCCGCAGGTGCGCAAGGAACGGGCATCAGCAGTATTCAGGAACAGTATTATCTGTCCTCGTCAAATGCGACGCAGACGGGCGGCTCATGGGTTACGACTTGCCCGACATGGGTGAGCGGCAAATATATCTGGACACGCTCAAAAATCGACTGGACGGACGGAACGACGAGCTACACCACCGCGACGCTGGCGCAAGCGCTCAATCAGTTTGGCGCAAGCATCGAGGTCAACACGCAGAACATTCTGCTGAAAGTCGATTCCGGAAAGATTATCTCCACCATCAACCAGAGCGCCGAAGCGGTTTCCATTGACGCGAGCAAAATCAACATTGCCGGTCTTATCACTGCTATCAACGGAAACACAACGACGACGATTGACGGCGGAAAGATTACAACCGGAAGCATCACCGCAGAAAAGATTGACGCAACGAACCTCCATGTGAAGTCTGCGAACATCGACGGCGACATTACAGCGTCCTCTATCACAATTTATAGCACCAGCGGGCGATTGCTTTTCAACGCCGCAGGACACATCGTCAATATCGGCGGGTTCACGGTTGCAAGTGCCGCAACTCGTTCTTCCATCTACTACGGAAAGACTACGACAAGCGCGGACTCGACAGCGGGTGTGTACATCGGCACGGACGGCATTTCCGTTGGCGGCATAAGCGACGGAAGCGGCGGATATTACAACATCACGCTCGACGGAAGCACGGGAAAACTGACCGCCAACAACGCGGAGATAACAGGCACAATTCGCGCCACAGCCGGAACGCTGGCAAACCTCACGATAACAGGCAGACTGTCGTTTGGGAACAATTCTACCTACTTCATCGACCCGAACTACAACAACGGCTCATTTTACATCTACCTGAAAAATTTCAGAGTAGACGAAACCAACGCATATTTCGGAGGCACTTTGCAAGCTCCGTCCGGCACAATCGGAGGATTCACAATCAATACCTCCTGCATCTACAACACTCAGACATCGTACCTCGGAACCAACCAGACCGCAGGAGTATATGTCGGAACGGACGGCATCGGGCTTGGTGCAGGCGCGTTCTATGTCACAAAAGACGGCTCACTCGTCGCAACAAAAGCGACCATAACAGGCGAGTTACACGCGACATCCGGTGATGTAAAAAATCTCACGGTTGCGGGAAAACTGTATTTCGGAAACAACAGTAATTACTACATTGACGCCAACTATAACAACGGCTCGTGGTACATTATGTTGCCCGGATTAAAAGTGGACGACAACGGAGCGGTATTCAGCGGGAAGTTGTCTGCGCCAACCGGCACAATCGGTGGATGGACAATCGGGACGAATGAACTGAAAAGCTACAACTCCAGCAGTGGCGTTGGAACAGGGTTTCAAATCCCGTCGTCGGGTGTTTGGGCAATTGCAGTTGCATATACCAGCGATTCAGACTGGTCAACAGCTCCGTTCAGAGTTTCGCACAGCGGGGCGCTCTATGCGACTAACGCGACTATTTCCGGCACATTTTCAAACATAACGACGGGCTACGGAATTAAATTATCCGGCTCAACAATTTCGTTTTATAACGGAAGTACAAGTATTGGGTATTTACAAGCCGGAACGAATTACATTCCGTGGAACGGTTCAGGCGGAACAGTCAACGGCATTGCCTGCAGTGCATTGTTCTGCGCCGACGGAGGAATCAGATGCGGAAAAAGCCTGCAACTCTCGACAGGAAACGGGATATATGTCAGCGGGAAGCTCGCACTCACCATGGGTCAGATAAGAGTCCAGACAAATACAGGAGTATCCAGATATTTGCTAATTTACAACGGCTTGATTGTCGGAATTGCGGCAAGCAAGTATTCCGGCTATTACGATTATTCGGCATCAACC
This sequence comes from Acutalibacteraceae bacterium, assembly GCA_963618495.1. Classification (GTDB taxonomy): domain Bacteria; phylum Bacillota; class Clostridia; order Oscillospirales; family CAG-272; genus Apopatosoma. The sequence goes on along the minus strand of CAVESF010000016.1, from coordinate 1,085 downwards.
TACACGGGATAAGAAAGGATTGAATAAGGTCATGGAAAAAATCACTCTTGGAAAGATAATCAACGCGCATCGCGCACTCGAAGAACACGCCGGAGAAAAGGTCGGCGTCAAACTCGCTTTCAAACTGTTTCGATTCCGCAAGGAGGCGACACAGCACGAGGAATTCTACGCGGCAAAGCTCGGGGAGATTGTTGAAAGATACAGTCTGAAAAACAAGAAAGGCGAAACACGATATGACGAGAAAGGCAACGCCCTCATAAATACAGAGAAAATCGACGAGTGCAAACAGGCTCTCGCGGAGGTCGAAAACCTCGAAATCGATAAGCCGAACCTTGATTTCACGCTCGACGAGCTTTCCGAACTCAAGATGTCTATGAACGACATTGCCAGACTCGAAGATTTCATCAGAGAGGAGGAGTAAATATGGCTATCAGTGTACAGAACAGCCGCAAGGCAAAAGACAGTGACGACAGCATTGTTGATTTTCTCTGCGACACGGAAACCGATGTAGCCGCACTTCCGACGCAGAAGCGGAACGCGGGAGGGCTTGTTGTGGCGACAGGCTCTACCGCTACCGTCATCACGCCGCAAAGCGGCAGAAGCAACCGCAGGATGCTTGCGTCAAGCGGCGAATGGATTGACTCGCCGCATCGTATCATAATCGACTGCGGAACACCCAGCACACACTAAACCAAACGAAAGGAAAAGACTTATGGATATTGTAAAGAATGTCTATGGCACGACCGCCGAATGGGCGGCAAATGACATCGTGCTGAACAAAGGCGAAATCGGAATCGAAAAGACCGTCAAAGGCGAACACAAAATCAAAGTCGGCGACGGAACGAGCGCATGGTCGGCTCTGCCTTACTCCGGCTCTACACCGACCGAGATGGCAGGAAAGGCGGATAAAGTTTCCGGTGCAACGGCGGACAACCTTGCCGCACTGGACGCCAACGGGAATCTCAAAGACAGCGGCGAAAGCGTCGTGAGTCTCAAAGAGTATGTCGCAAAGGCAATTACCGACCTCCCGAACATCCGTCACTACGGTGCGCGGTGGAACAAGACGCAGGCGCAGATGACGCGCA
>CAVESF010000015.1:29190-50944 GCA_963618495.1 Acutalibacteraceae bacterium | reverse complement strand
AGTCACGCATGGCTATTACGATGTGTGTCTAAGTAGTGTAGTAATACTTATCGCACGCGCGTATAAATATATAGTCCAAAAAACCGCCGCAACTGTCAAACTTATTATACAACTTAACAGCATCAATAAAATTTGTTTTTGCTATTGACATTTGCGGCAGTTTATAGTATAATATATACCGCATTTGGAAGAAATGCGTTTCGGGGTGTGGCTCAGTTTGGTAGAGTGCTTGGTTCGGGACCAAGAGGCCGGAGGTTCAAATCCTCTCACTCCGACCACATGTGAATAATCCGAACACTTTCCGAATAGGAGAGGCATTCGGATTTTTTGTTTCTGTCGAATATCCGAATTTCAATGCTGAAAAGCAGAAAAAACTTAATCTTTTCAGTCCGCATCCATATAATCTTCCGACTGCATGTAAAACAGCCTCGGCGGGAATTTCCCCACCGAGGCTGAATTTATTTCCTTACCGTGTATATATCCAATGCCGCACCGTATTTTGAAAATCCTTTTATATCCGCATAATCGTGACCATACTTCTTCCGCGCATAATCGTCCGTATTTTGCCATGCGGCATCGATCAATTCTTTAGCCGTTCCCTGCAGATCGGAGTGAGCGCCATGTTTCATTCTGTGTAATCTGAATTTCATTTTATCGGTAAAAACTTCTTCAAACCCCTCGGCAATTTCACTGTATGGGGACTCAAAGTATTGAAGAAGAAAATTTCTGTAATCAACATTAAATGCTGTGCTTTGATAATTATGGCTTTCAAGATATTTATAATAATAGTTGCTGATATCAGACAGTACCGAATTGCAGTATTTATTTTGTTCTTTTTCTTCTTTGGTCAGAGCCATTCCGACAGAGGAATACCGTATAAGCTTTCCTCCGGACTTTAAAACGCGAGCTATCTCTTTTATGACAAGCTCCGGCTCATCGACAAGATGTATCATCGCATTCTCGACTACTATGTCGATGCTTTCGCTCGGAAGCATAATATCATATGCATTCATTTGCGCAAGAATAAGATTATCATATTGCCCTCCGGCGCGCTTTGCCGCTGTGCTTAACATAACGGTCGATATATCGGCGGCAATCGTATAGATGCCGTTTCTGGCAAGAGGGATAGCGGCAGTACCCAAACCCGCTCCCAAATCGAGAACGCTGATTTCCGTACCGAACTTATCGGCAATCAAATCAGCACAGGCTGCATATACCCCATAGCGCTCCGTATTGTTTGCATTCCAATATGTAATCTCAGGCTCAAAATCTTCTCCTATATCGTCATATCCTATATATTTTCGGCTTCCCTCAAGTTTGACGGGTGTGCCTTCGCAAAATCTGTATATGGAATTGATAAGAGGAAGCTCATATCCACAACTGCCGCATACAGGAAGCAGCATTTCGGATTTGCATTTTGGGCACAAATAATATTGCTTCATTTTTCCCTCCGAATCTATAATCGGCTTTGTCTGCCTTTATATCAGTTTCAACCTTTACGCAAAATTTCATAAGTCTGCTCGTCTCTCAACATATAATAGCGGGCTGATAAAATTTACGGAGTCAGACGCTTGGGGCTGCGGAAAAGGAACATCGCTTCGTTGATATGGAGACCCGTAAGAAGCATCGTAAGGCGGTCTACACCAAGTCCGAATCCGCCGTGAGGAGGACAACCGTACTTGAAAAATTCAAGATAGAATTTTACATCCTCCGCCAATCCTTTTTCTTCCGCCTGCGCTTTCAGGATATCGTATCTGTGTTCTCTTTGCGCACCGGTAGTAATCTCAACTCCGCGCCAGATAAGGTCATAGCCCATAGGAACACCATGCTCATCACGCATATGGTAGAATGCGCGCTTTTCGGCTGAATAATCGGTAATAAAAAGGAATTCGTGATTATATTTGCGCTTTACCCACTCATAGCTGAGTCTTTCGGCATCGGTAGTCAAATCGCCCTTTTCCGAGTCGGGAACCGTATAACCGAAATCCTTTTCCAGATTGTCGTATAATTCAGCCAGGGTAATAACGGGAAACGGAGTGGCGGGAACCACTACCTCTATGCCGAATGTTTCTTTTATCCGGTCTCCAAGCCCGTCCTTTACTTTTGCCAAAGCATAGGCAAGAAGCTCTTCCTCCATTTTCATGACATCGCGGAAAGAAGTGATATAGCTGAATTCCAGATCAAATCCGGTAAACTCGGTGGTGTGCTTATTGGTATAAGATTTCTCTGCGCGGAATACGGGACCGACCTCAAAAATTCTGTCAAAACCGCTTGCCATTGCCATCTGCTTATAGAACTGAGGACTTTGAGCAAGATATGCGTTGCGGTCAAAATACTTGACCTCGAAAACATCCGAGCCGCTCTCGCTCGCCGCACCGATGAGCTTGGGAGTATGTATCTCCAGAAATCCGCGTTCATACAGGAAATCGCGCATAGCTTTGGTAAAAAGTGTCTGCGCCTTGAATATCAGCTGGTTGCGGTCAGTGCGCAAATCAATCCAGCGATAATCCATGCGGTCATCGATTCCGGAGCGGGCTACGGCAGCCTTCTTTTTGGTGGCGGGAATATCTTCGCGCTGTATCGGAAGAGCGGCAGCTACGGACTCCACCTTGATTTCGGTTGGGATTATTTCAATGCCGCCCATTTTTACATATTCGCTTTCATGCGCCACACCGATTACCGATATTACGGAATCGGGTGTAATCTGACCGAGTGCGGGCAGAAGCTCCTCATGCCCATCTTTTTCTATAGTTATCTGAACCTTACCCGTAATATCTTTCAGAACTATAAAGCACATCGCCTTGCCGTCACGGAAATTTTCGACAAAGCCCTGAACCAAAATGCTTTTTTCGAGATTATCACGGATATCTTTTACATATATTCTTTGCATATATTTCTCCTTTTAATATAATTCTCTCTTTGATTATCATGTATTGATCAGTTATTATACACCAATATTTTCTTCTTGTCAACCGCCTGCAAAGGTTCTCATTCAATATTTCCTCTCGAGCAGGTAGTTTGCAAGCTCGCAGAGTACCTCGCTTCCGTGGTAGCCCGAGATAGCCGCTATTGCCGCCTCAGTTTCGCACTTTGCATATTCGCGCGCCTTTGCTACATCCATAAACGAAAGAAATGTTGTCTTGCCCTCCTTGGCGTCGGCATGCGTAGCCTTTCCAAGAAGCGCCGCATCGCCCTCAACATCGAGGATATCGTCTATTATCTGAAAAGCAAGTCCTATGCCTGTGGCATATTTTGCCGCGTCATGGAGCCGCTTGTCGGAGGAAACATATATCCCCGCCGCATGGCAACCGAGAAGTGCCGAAGCTCTCATCAGCGCACCCGTTTTCTTATCGTGCATCTTCAGCAGAAGCTTGAAATCAGGTGCCTTTTTCTCGCCGAGCAGGTCTATCTCCTGCCCGCCCATCATACCGAGCGCACCCGCGCAGACAAGAAGCATATTTGTCGCGGAGAGCGCGGCTTTCGGCTCCACAAATGCATTTTCCGAAGCAAGTTCATAGCCCTTTGTTATCAGCGCGTCGCCGCAGAGAAGCGCTATATCCTCACCGTAAACCTTGTGATTTGTCAGCTTGCCGCGCCTGTAATCGTCATTATCCATGCAGGGCATATCGTCATGCACGAGCGAGGACGCATGGACGCATTCTATAGCGCAGGCAAAAGGCATAGCCGAGGCATCCATCCCTCCGAAAAGCCTGCAAAACTGCATAACGAGAAAGGCGCGTATGCGCTTTCCGCCGCCGAGCGCACTGTAGCGCATGGATGAATAGAGCGTTTCAAGTGCCGCATCGGGCGTTTTCAGATATTTCGCAAGCTCGGTTTCGACAGCTGCGGCATTCTCCGAAAGTAATTTTTTTATATCAGATTCCCTGCATTTTTCCATAGTATATCCTCCGTATTTTCATTCCTTATTCGGGTTTTGCAAAATTTCTCTCGACAAGGCTTCCGTCCTCGCCCGCCTGAAGAATCTTCACTCTCTGCTCGGCATTGTCAAGCTCGCCCGTGCAGAATTTGACAAGTCCCACACCCTCCTCAAAAAGAGCGAGCGATTCATCGAGCTTTGCACTTCCGTTTTCCATGGCACGCACTATCTCCTCGAGCCTTGCAAGCGCCGTTTCGAATGTTATTTTCTTTTCCGTGTTTTCCATATTTATCATTTCTCCTTTTCGTTCATCAATATATCGTAAACCGTCGCTCTGACGGTGCCGTCCGAGAGCATCAGCGATATGTCGCTTCCCTTTTCAACCTGCGCGGCACTTCTTATCACCGTGCCGTCCTGCGCAAAAGCCGCGCCGTATCCGCGCGAGAGAACAGAGAGCGGATTCATCGCGTCCAGTTTTGCCGTTTTGCCCGCCAGAGCTGACTTTTTGCGCTCCAGCAGAAATGTTATACGATTGTATAATTTATCCTCGGCAACGCCGAGAGCCATTCTTCTGTCGTCTATGAAGTTGCGCGGGTCGGTGAGCGCGCGGCTCTTTCTCATGCGCTCGAGCGCACTGCGCAGAAGCTCCAGCTTCTTTCCCTCGAGCAGCTCCAGCCGCGCCGTGACATTACCGAGCTTGCGCTTCAATTCATATCTCTCCGGTACAGCCAATTCAGCCGCCGCGGAGGGCGTCGGCGCACGTCTGTCGGCGGCGAAATCGCAGAGCGTGAAATCTATCTCGTGTCCGACCGCCGAGATGACGGGCAGCTCCGATGCCGCGACCTCGCGCACGAGCGCCTCACTGTTGAAAGCCCACAGATCCTCGAGCGAGCCGCCGCCGCGCCCGATGATGATAACATTCACATTCTTCTTTTCGTTGAAATACCGCAGTCCTTCTATCAGCTGCGGTGCGGCGCTCTCTCCCTGCACAAGCGACGGATAAAGCACGACCTCCGCTATCGGAAAACGCCTGCCGAGTATATTTATGATATCGCGTATCGCCGCGCCCGTCGGCGAGGTGATGACGCCTATACGCATCGGATAGCGCGGCAGAGGCTTCTTTTTCGCCTCATCGAAAAGCCCCTCCGCGCCGAGCTTGGCTTTGAGCTGTTCATATGAGATATAGAGCGCACCCACGCCGTCCGGCTCGAGCGTATCGACATAAATCTGATACTGCCCGTCGCGCACATATGCGCTGACCCTGCCGCCGACTATCACTTTCATGCCGTTTTCCGGAATGAAAGCAAGCTTTGAGGCGCTCGAGCGGAACATGACCGCGGCAATTCGGCTCGTCTCATCCTTGACGGTGAAATAGAAATGCCCCGATTTATGATTGGTGAAATTCGAAATCTCGCCGCGGATGAAAACGCGCATCAGCGCTTCGTCCGTTTCAAGCTTCAGCTTGATATATTCGTTCAGTGCCGTAACGGTAAAAACCTGTCTTTCGTCCGTCATTGCCTTCCCTCCTCCAGCGCTTCCAGTCCGAGATATGCCGTGCCTACGGCATTGTCGGAGGAAAGCTCGTTTTCGGCAAAATAAATGTTCTTCATCTCACCCGTCAGTCTGTTTCTTATTATATTGTCGCGCATCACGCCGCCCGCGTAAAGTATCGGCAGGCTCGCATGCGCTTCTCTTGCGTATCTGCTCATCCCAAGTATCGTCTCACAGGCGAAATCTATCGCGTATCTCGCTATGTTTTCCGCCGATTCGCCGGAATTATACATCTGTATAATCTTATTCTCTGCGCCGGAGAGGTTGCAGTTTCCACTTTTTATACGGGCGTGTAATTTTGTGGATTTTCCTTGTGCGGCAAGCTTTTCCAGCTCCATACCACATGGGAACTTCAGCCCGAGGAGTACGCCCGTGCGATCGATGAGCTGACCCGCGTTTATATCCAGCGTCTCGCCGACGATGGTGATATCAAAGCCGACATCTTTCCTTTTTATATGGAGAAGCTCCGTCGTACCGCCCGAGATATGGAAAGCAAGAAACTCTCTCCCGAGTGCTTCTTCGCCGTCTTCACAGCTTTTGAGTGCCGCCATGATATGACCCGCCTGATGGGAAAATGCAAAAAGCGGCACGTCTGCGGCAAAAGCCGCCGCCGTCGCGGCGGATTTGCCCGCGAGAAAGCAAGGCATATATGAGCCCTCGATATCGCGCGGCTTTTCGCTGTAGGAAACGGCGTCTATCTTCCCTGTCTCAAGCTCCGAAAAGAGTCGCGGAAGATTCACTGTATGCAAAAAGAGAGCGTCGCTCTGCCGCAATCCACGCTCCCCCGCTTTTACCTCAAGTATTGTTCTCCTGTGTCGGTATCCCGTCTCGTCGGCAACCGCTATAGATGTTGTATAGTTGCTTGTATCTATGCCGAGAACTCTCATTTATTCCCCGTCCTCCGATGTCTGAGTCTCCGAAGCCGCCGTACTCTCTTCCGCCGCCTTGTCCTTTGCCGATTTTGCTATGGCGTTGAGTATACCGTTTATAAAGGAAGGCGCCTTGCTGTCGTCATAAGCCTTCGCTATCTCAACAGCCTCGTTGAGCGCTATCTCCACGGGAACATCGGTACAAAGCAGTTCATATGCGCACACGCGCATGACGGCAAGCGAAATTTTCGAGATTCTGCCGAGTTTCCAGCCCGTTGCATTCTCCGCGATGACCGAATCAAGCTTATCCAAGTTATTGCAAACTCCTAAGAAAAGCTCCTTTGTAAATGAATCCGCGGGAAGTTCGTGCTCCGAAACGGCAAGCTCCAGAAATTCCTCCGGATTTTCGTCTCTGTTTACGGAGCAGGCATATACGAGCCTGACCGCACTTTCTCTCGCCATATGGCGACTCAACCTTTTTGTCATATATCTCTCCCAAAAAATTACCTGATTTTGTCTTTCCTTTATTATACACGCGAAAGAGCAAAAAGTCAATATAATACCGCCACAAAGCGCGCGGCGAATTTTTTAAGAAAATATGAACTTTTTTTCAAAAACCCCTTTACAAATGCAAAAACTTGTGATATACTCTTTAAGAAATTGAAAAAACCTTTTTAATTCGGCACAGAGAGGTCGACAAGGGGATTATATACAGAAAGTATAGCCATATACTTTTGCTATGTAAATTTGCGCCTTGCCGATTTCCGGCAAGGTTTTATTTTTGCAGAAAAGGAGCGTATCATGGGAAAAATTCTTTTCGATTCATCTGCCATAGAGCGTATGCTTGCGCGCATAGCGCATGAAATAATCGAGAAAAACGAAAATCTCAATAAGGTTGCTCTCGTCGGTGTGCTTCGCCGCGGCGTTCCGCTTGCAGAAAGAATTGCGGAAAACATCGAGCGCTTTGAGGGAGTGAAGCTTCCCGTAGGCAAGCTCGATATCACGCTCTACCGCGATGACCTCTCCGAGCTTTCCGATATGCCGAAAATCAAAGGAAGCGAAATCGATTTCGATATAAACGGAAAGATAATCATCATAGTCGATGATGTCATCTTCACAGGGAGAACGGTCCGCGCCGCGATAGACGCGCTCTTCGATATCGGCAGACCCGAGCGCATACAGCTTGTTTCGCTTATTGACCGCGGGCACAGAGAGTTGCCGATAAAGCCGGACTATGTCGGCAAAAATATCCCGACTTCCCTTTCCGAGAAAATTGCGCTGAAGATTCCGCCATTCGACAGCGAAATGAGCGTGGAGATAAGCCCGCTCGACGAATGAATTTATGCGCACTGCGCTTAAATTATAAAACAAACCACGGAGGAAAAACAAATGAAATTAGTTTACGGTGTAAAAGACAAGCCGAAATTCGGGCAGACGCTCGTTTTCGCATTGCAGCAGCTGCTCGCGATTCTCGCGGCAACGATAGCTGTTCCCGCCATAGTGGGTAACGGTATGTCGTCCTCGGCGGCACTCTTCGGCGCAGGCGTAGGTACAATAGTTTACCTGCTCTTCACCAAGTTCAGAAGCCCTGTATTCCTCGGCTCTTCATTCGCATTCATCGGCCCCATGCTCTCTGCTTTCGCAGGTGCAGCCTCAACCTCGCTCGGATATGCAGGTCTTATCATCGGTGCGTTTTTCGCAGGTCTCGTCTATGTTGTTATCGCAATCATAGTTAAGCTCGCAGGCGTAAAGTGGATAAATAAACTCATGCCCGCAGTAGTAATCGGTCCTACAGTCTCCATCATCGGTCTTTCGCTCGCAGGCAATGCCGTAAGCGATCTTCAGAAAGGCAATGTGACTCAGATTGTAGACGGAACGGCAGTACAGAGCGCATCCGTTTATCTCTGCATCCTCTGTGGCCTTGTAACCCTCGCAACAGTCATCATCTGCTCGGTATACGGCAAGAAAATGGCAAGAATGATTCCATTCATCATCGGTATCGTGGCAGGCTATGCTCTCGCCGCAATCTTCACGGTAATCGGCGATGTAACAGATACAGCAGCTCTCCAGATAATCAACTTCTCCGCCTTCAAAAATATGCAGTGGTATCCCGACTTCACATTCGTGGAAGCTTTCAAGGGTGTTAAGGAAATCAACGGTGCTTATGTGGCTTCCGTAGCAGTGGCATATGTTCCCGTGGCGTTCGTGGTATTCGCAGAACACATAGCAGACCACAAGAACCTCTCCACAATAATAGAGAAAGACCTTCTTGAGGATCCGGGACTTTCCAGAACTCTTCTCGGTGATGGCGTAGGATCCATGGCAGGTGCTTTCTTCGGCGGATGCCCCAATACAACCTACGGTGAATCGGTAGGTTGCGTAGCTATCTCGGGAAATGCCTCGGTAGTAACAATACTTGCGACGGCAATCCTGGCAATGGTGGCATCTTTCTTCGCTCCATTTGTAACCTTCCTCTCCACCATACCCTCATGCGTAATGGGAGGCGTGTGCATCGCGCTCTACGGCTTCATCGCGGTATCCGGTCTCAAGATGCTCCAGCCTGTCGACCTCAACGATAACAGAAACCTCTTCGTGGCTTCCACAATCCTCATCACAGGTATCGGCGGTCTCTCCCTCACATTCGGCAAGGTAACGATTACAACCATCGCCTGCGCTCTTATCCTCGGCATACTCGTAAATCTCCTCACCAACAGCAAGAGAAAAGGCGAGTCCTGCGAGGATTCCGCAGACAAAGAATCAAAATAAAATAATCATATCCCCCCTTACATAAAAATATCGGAGTCCGCAGATGCGGGCGCCGATATTTTTTCGCTTATGCAAAATGCCGCAATGCGGCATTTCACGATATGTTATTTTACCTTTTCGCCGCTTTTTATCGCTCTCGACCAGCATTTATGGCACATAGCGACATAGCTGTCGTTTCCGCCGAGGAAAACCTGACTGCCCGCGGTTATCACATGACCATCGGAATCAATGCGTGCATTGACTATAGCCTTTGCGCCGCAGGAGCATATGGTTTTTATCTCCGTTATCGAATCGGCTATCTCGAGAAGCCGCCTGCTTCCGGGGAAAAGATGCGTCATGAAGTCTGTGCGCAGTCCAAAGCAAAGCACGGGAATATTGCGGAAATTGACTATCTCGCGCAGCTCGTCTATCTGCTCGGGCGTAAAAAACTGACATTCGTCCGTGATTATTACATCAATCCCGCTCATTCTGTCGAGCAGAGCGATGATGCTCTCATCATGAGAAATGATATCCGCCTTTGCCGAGAGACCTATGCGCGAGGCGATAATCCCCGCGCCGTCGCGCGTGTCGGTCGATGGCTTTATCAGCCAGACGCGCATTCCGCGCTCCTCGTAATTGAATTTTGTTATCAGCGCGTTTGCGGATTTCGATGAACCCATCGCGCCGTATTTGAAATAAAGCTTAGCCACGATTATTTCCTTCCGAGATGAACGGTAATCTTCAGCGTCTCTCCTGCGACTGAGGGAACAACATTGTTTTTATAGCTTGCGGGCTTGCCGTTTATTTCCATGGCGAGGACATCGCTTCCCTCTCCGTTTCCGAGGAAAGTTATCTCATAGCGGCAGGAGCGGAATACTTTTGTTATCTTGCTGCTCTTCCATGAAAGCGGCAGGCAGGGGTCTATACGCAGACCGTCAAGTTCCGCATGCAGACCGAAAACATATTCCGTGATGCTCTTGAGCATCCATGAGCTTGAGGCTGTTCTCCAGCTCTGACCGGGTGTGCCAGCGCGGTAGCCTGTTTCGGGTGCGAAATATGAATTGAACATCGCATAAGGCTCGCCGCACTTGACCGCATAGTCGGTATCGGAGGGGAGCATCTTCTTTATGCCCTCTTCCACGCGGTCGGGACGGCGGAGAATGCTGTCCACGGCAAGCTTCCATGCGGAGGGATGCAGATAGATACCGCCGTTATCCTGAACGCCGGGCATCTTTTCCGCCATGGAACCGATATAGCTGTACTGATGAGAATATGCGGGATAAGCAAGGCGTATGCCGAGATTCGTCTCAAGAATTTCTTCCGCCTTGTCCATGGCGCCTGCGGCGCGTTCGCCCATGCCGGCAAAAACAGACCAGAGCTGCGGAATGAGGAATATTCTGCCCTCTTCGCAGTCGGAGGCACCCATCTTTATATCGTCGTCGGTGCGGGCGTAAATATAGTAGCCGCCCTTTTCATCCCAACCGTATTCGTTTATGCGGCGCTCCATGATTGCGGCACGCTCGCGCGCAAGCTTGGCGTCCGCGCTCTTTCCGAGCCAGTCGGCGATTTCCGCGAGCATTTTTGCGGCGCGTACCCATGCTATCGAGAGCCATACGGAAACGCCCTTGCCGCCCAGACCCGCGTAGTTTACGCAGTCGTTCCAGTCGCCGCCCCATATGCGGACAAGACCATACAAGCCTTGGAAATTATAGAGATAATCCACGGAGCGACGGATATGCTCGTAAACGGAGCCGCACGAGCCGTTATTGAACCTGACTTCTTCCAGCAGAAGTTCGGGCTTGCCGAGCTCGCGGATTATCGTATGAACGGCAAATGTCATCCATACGGTATTGTCGGCAAAATTTCTGTCGGCGATATTGCCGCCGATTATCGTTCTCGGCGCATAGCCGTTTTCATACTGATAGGAAAGCACGCGCTTCATGCGCTCCCATGCGAGCGCGGGATTTATCGCGGCAAGACATTCCGTGTCGCTGGTCATATCGCGATATCCGTTATGACGCACGCGCGCCCAGCGGCTACCCATATCCGTGGCATAACGGAGCCAGCCGTTGTAGAGATAATTGAGATGCTCGACAGGCGTCTCTATCTCGACATCGTGCAGGCGGAGCGCATATTTCTTCTCCATTTCGGCAAATTCGCTCGCAACGGATTCGTCGGTGGGACGGAGAAATTCATCCTCGGAGAGTGCCGCGCCAACTATATAATGAACCGTTTTGCTCTCTCCTGCGCCGAGTGTGAGCGTGTTTTCGAGAGCATAGCAGAGCTTTTCGGAGTTGCAGTCGCTTCCCGTACAGCCGCTTCCCTTGCGCAGAGCGACGGGATGCTGCTCGTCGCCATAGGGACCGATGAATGCGTTTCTTCTCGCATCGAAGCCCGTCGCCTCCTCGGAGGAAGCCATATAGCCCCATACGGGGCGATTGCGCTTACTGTAGAAAGGCATATAGTATCTGCCGAAAACGGCGTTTTTCGCCTTATTGAAGCCGCCCCATGCGAGATTGTAGCCCTGCGGCTTGTATGGGTCGTCCAGTTCGGTTTTCGCATAGGAAATGACTTTCAGATCGCGCGCCTTATCGGAATTATTCGTGAGCGTGACGCTCCATATCTCGTATTTGCCCTCGTTCGGCACAAAAATGCGGACAGCGCTCTTTATATCATTATATAAAAGAGAGATGACGCTGCTTCCGTTGCTGTGAGCGCAGGAAAAATCGGTGTAGCCGTAGCCTATCGGTAAACCGAAAGCACTCCATGAGCGCTCGCCCTCGCAGATGAAAATGTTTCTGTTTGATAGGAGCGGGATTCTTCTGCCCATATCGTCCTGCGCAAGGCCCTCGCCGAAGCCAACCTGCGATGTGAAAGTGACATACTCGTCATTATACATATAATTATACCAGTGGCGGGGGGTCTCCGGCTCTGTTATCACAAAGGTGGAGCCGTCACCCTCGAAATGTCCGTACCATTTGTATCCGTTCATAAGAAAAAATCTCCTGTGAAAATTATTTTTTGGCTTAATACATTCATTATAGCCTTTCGGGCGCGGAATTTCAATACAAAAAGCCCCGAAATTTTTGTATTTTTACGCTTTTTTTAATAAAATCAAAAATCATATTGCCAAAAAGGCGGTTTTATGGTAATATGATAAAAAGGAAAGTCGGGGAGGTGCGAATTGAAGAATAAAGCTAAAGCGACAGCTTCGCTTGCATCTGTGGCAATGTTATGCCATATGCTTCTCCATATGGCAAGTTCCGCCGTGCTGTCAGGGCTGCACGGCGCTGTCAGCATCGGCATTTCCATACTGTTTACGGTGCTTCGGCTCGGCATACCGATACTCATAATGAAATTCGGCGGCAAAAAGCTCGCTCTCGGAGACTATTCATGTAATGTCTCTTTTAGCGGCTCGGAATATTTTGCGGTGCTTGCCGCAAGCTTCACGGCGATATTTCTTTTCGGTCTTGCCTACTCGCTGATTTTCCCATCCAAATCAGCGGCTGTTCAGGACACAACGCTCGAGCGTATTCTTTCCGCAGTGCTTCTGATAGTTCTGCCGGCATTTCTCGAGGAATATCTGATGCGCCGCATGATAGCAGGAAAACTCGCCGTATACAACAGGTCTGCCGCGATGATAATCTCCGCGCTTTTCTTCGCCCTGATGCACTTCTCTGCGGAAAAATTCCCTTATGCATTCGTTTGCGGTCTGATTCTCGGAGCGACTTATCTGAAAACAGGCTCGTTTGTCATCGTCATGGCTGTGCATTTTCTCAATAATCTGACAGCCTATGCCTCCGGTGTACTCTCGGCTTTCTGCACGGTGCGCACTTGCAATATCGTAACGCTTGCTTTCGCCGCTGCATGCCTCGCGGTAACTCTCATCATGATGCCGTGCCTTATGCGTGCGCTTAAAAAAGAGGCGGCGCAGGATGCTGAAACAGGCGCGACGGAAATGCTCTCTCCCGTGTTTTTCCTGTATGTGATTTCAGCCATGATTCATCAGATTTTCTTCAAGTGAGGTACATGATGGAAGAGAAATTCATGCTTGAAGCGATAGAAGAGGCAAAGAAAGCGGAGGCTCTGCTCGAAACGCCTGTCGGTGCCGTCATCGTATGCGACGGAGTGATAGTCGGCAGAGGCTGCAATACGAGAGAAACGGACAAAAACGCACTTTGTCATGCCGAAATCAAGGCAATAGACGAAGCATGCCGCACGCTCGGCGGTTGGCGACTGCATAAATGCGATATGTATGTCACGCTCGAGCCCTGCCCGATGTGCGCGGGCGCGATAATAAATGCCCGCATCCGGCGCGTTTTTTTCGGTGCGCGGGACGAAAAGGCAGGCTCTTTCGGTACGAAAACAGACCTTCTCGCGGTCGGCTACAATCATAAGCCCGAGGTGACGGGCGGACTGATGGAGGACGAATGTTCCCGTCTTTTATCGGATTTTTTCGTAAAATTGCGGGAAATGAAAAAATCGCACAAAAAATGACGGAAGAATTTTATGCTTTTCTTTAAGAAAAGATTTGACAATTGAATAAAAGAGTGGTATAATACAAATGTATTAAGGTATCGCTCGTGATACAAAAAAACAGGAGTTGGAAAAATGAAAAGAGAATTTAAACAGTTAATCGTGGTTTTTGCTCTCGTTATTGCCCTTGTGGCAGTAGGTTGCCTGGTATCCGGCTGCGGTAATAAACAGCCAGATCCGACCCAGACCACCACAGACCCCGTATGGACCATCCCCTCAACAGGAGACAGCACATCATCATCAAATACAACAAACAGCGTTGAAACAACCGATACAAGAGATACTTCTACAACAGCTTCTTCAACGAAGCCCGTAGTTCCCCCCTCAGGCAACTATGTAAATCCTCTTACAGGTCTGCCCTGCGAGAGCGATGTTTCCGCAAAGCGTCCGATAGCCGTCATCGTTGACAATATCCAGTTCGCTTATCCCCGTCAGACAGGTCTTACCCAGGCAGATATCCTCTATGAAGGTCTCGTAGCTCCCGGTATCACCCGTTTCATGGCTGTTATAGCCGATTACGACGATCTTGAGCCGATATGCAATCTCCGTTCCGGCAGAGATTATCATATCTTCAGCGCGTTCAATCATGACGCTATTCTCGTTTGCCACAGCGGCGCTATTGTAGCCTCTCCCTCTACAAACGAGCTTTTCGCTTCCATTGCGGAAAGACTTTACGGTCGCTACATTTCTTCCAAGGGCAAAATTTACTACGGATATGTAAATACCAAGGATGAGGCTCGTTTCTCACAGGCTGAAAGCGGTGCAAAGTACGGCACAATCAAGAATTACGGCGCACGCAAAGACCTCCAGTGGGATACGCTCTTCGTATCAAACGCATTCAAAGATACTCTCAAATACGGTCTCTGCACAAATGTCTCCGGCTTCAGCGCAAACCGTTCGCATAGCGAAAGCCTCAGCTTCATGACATACGGCACATCCGCGAATATGCCGAATGCAAAAACAGCAAACAGAGTTATCGTTTCATTCACGCTCGAAAACGCTGCAGGAAGCAAGAATGTTGAATATACGTACACAAACGGCAGATACTACCGCAATCAGGACGGCAGCGCTCACAAGGATGCCGTGACAGGCGAACAGCTCTCTTTCAAGAACCTCATCACGCTCAACACACAGGTTACCAACTATGCGGGTACAAAGGAAGATCCGAACCTTGCTGATATCGTTGTTATCGGCAGCGGCACAGGTATGTATATAAGCGAAGGCAAGGCTATTGAGATAAGATGGAGCAAATCCGGCGAGACAGCACCACTCGTTCTCACATATGCTGACGGCACATCCCTTAAGCTCAATGCGGGCAATACCTGCATCTCCTTCGTGAACAAAGCCGACTCTACTTCCGTCAGAGTTCTCGGCTGATAGCTTCGGCGAATAACAAAACAGATTAAAATGCGGATTCCCGCAAAAAAGTCCCCTGTCGGATGACGGGGATAGATCACCGGCAAAGCCCGTCTCTTGTTTGAGATGGGCTTTGTCAGTATTCTGAATGTTCCGGAAAGTGATGCTTTTCGGAACATTTTACATAAAATATAATTGCATGAGAAAAACATGCGGTCAAAAAAATTCCGGAAAATCGGGTGGTGCGGAAGTGGTGGGAAAACACGCGATTTTGCCTGAAAACGCAAAAATAATTTGGCAATCCCGCTATTTAACCTTGTATTATCGCAATTTATATGGTATACTATGATTACTTACCAATTCCGACTGTGTATGAGGTGCAAAAATGGCTGTAAGCTACAAAAAATTGTTCAAACTACTGATTGACCGCGAGATGAAGAGCAAGGAGCTCGCCGCAATGGCAGGAATTAGCCCTGCAACGCTCGCAAAAATGAAAAAAGACGGCGCAACCGTATCAAGCGACGTGCTCGTGAAAATCTGCACGGCGCTCGGTTGCACGATGGATGATATAGTGGAGATAGTGCCATCTGAAAATGGTAGTAGAATCTGAGGAAAAACAGCAATGACTATACTGAGCTTATTTAGCGGATGCGGCGGGTTGGATCTCGGATTTGAAAAAGCCGGATTCGAGATACCGATCGCAAACGAATATGATAAAAAGATATATGAAACATTTAAGGTGAATCATCCAAATACTCATCTGATAGAAGGTGATATTCGCAATATTGCGGAAGATGATTTTCCGGATGAAATCGACGGCATTATTGGCGGACCGCCTTGCCAAAGTTGGTCGGAAGCTGGTTCACTTCGAGGGATAGATGACGCGAGAGGTCAGCTGTTCTATGAGTATATACGAATTCTGCGAAAAAAACAGCCGAAGTTCTTCCTTGCCGAGAATGTTAGCGGCATGCTTGCAAACCGCCATTCGGAAGCCGTGAAAAATATTCTTGCAATGTTTGAAGATTGCGGTTATGATGTTACACTGACATTGGTAAATGCGAAAAATTACGGTGTGGCACAAGAGAGAAAGCGTGTTTTCTACATTGGGTTCAGAAAAGACTTGCATATAGATTTCAGATTTCCAGAGGGATCGACGGTCGATAATGAAAAAAAGCTTACCTTGCGCGATATTATATGGGACTTGCAGGATACAGCAGTCCCGACATCCCCACATAACAAACACAATCCTAATGCGATCAATAATAATGAATATTTTACAGGTGCTTTCTCGCCAATATTTATGAGTCGAAATCGCGTTAAGTCATGGGATGAGCAAGCGTTTACTGTTCAAGCATCCGGACGGCAGTGTCAGCTTCATCCGCAAGCACCCAAAATGATTAAGGTCGGAAAAAACGATTGTCGATTTGTTGAAGGAAAGGAATCCTTATATCGGCGCATGACAATTCGTGAGGTTGCCCGGGTACAGGGATTTCCTGATGATTTTCAATTTATCTATCAGGATGCCGATGATGCTTATAAAATGATTGGAAATGCAGTCCCCGTCAATTTGGCATACGAGATAGCCAAAGAAATCAAAGAAACATTAAAGAAAGGAAACTGAAATGAATATAATTGATGCAGTTATAAATCTTGTAAATAAACCAGTAACAGAAGTAGTTTCATATTATAAGGGGCATAATAGAGCCAATAATGCAGGAGAGGCTTTGGAAGAGTACATTAAGGATTTGTTTGCAAATTCGTTTGGGCTTAATGAACAGGCGAGACTTCAAAAAATGAGCGAAGTCTTTTCGTATTTGGGGAACAATTCTAACCCTCCTGATGCTATGTTGAAAAAGGGAGATGCCATTGAAATCAAAAAGATTGAAACAAACACTGCCTCACTGGCTCTTAATAGTAGTTACCCCAAGCAAGTTCTTAGATCGGATAGCACTATGATTTCTTCTGCATGTAGAAATGCCGAAGTATGGGATAAAAAAGATATTGTATATTGTGTTGGAGTGGTTCAAAATAACAGTTTGAAGCATCTTGCAATGGTTTACGGATATGATTATTGCGCGGCTGAGGAATGCTATAGTAAAGTTAAAACAACAATTAAGAACGGTGTGGAATCTATTCCTAATGTGGAGTTTGCTGATACAAATGAATTAGGACGAGTTAACAAAGTAGACCCACTGGGAATTACATATCTTCGTGTTCGTGGAATGTGGGGGATTGAAAATCCTTGGACGGTATTCAATTATATTTATAACAGAAACTATTCCAATAAATTTAATTTTATGTGTGTGATTAATTCTGACAAATGGAACAGCCTGGATAATAGAAATGCTTTGATTGATATGGAAAAATCCAAGGAATGTTTAAAAATTTCGGATGTTAAAATCAAAAATCCAGATAATCCTGCACAGTTGCGTGATGCAAAATTAATCACATTTTATATCAAATGACTGTTGCGAGCCTGTTTGCGGGAATAGGCGGCATTGAACTGGGTTTCGCTCAAGCAGGATTTCAAATTCTATGGGCGATAGAAAAGGATCACAAATGTTGCCTTACATATCGGCATAATCATAAAGAAATCCCGCTGATTGAGGCAGATATTTGCAATGTAGATTCTCATTCTCTTTCTACGGTCGACGTTATAGCCGCCGGATTTCCTTGTCAGCCATTTTCGATTGCTGGTCGGCAGCGTGGCTTTTGTGATAACCGCGGCAATCTGTTTTATGAAGTGATCCGTTTTGCACAAGCGCCGCTATGCCTGTTCCTGTGGGAAACGCTTTGCGGAACCGAACAGCTTTCTCCAATACTGCAAACCGATGCGACTGCCGGAAGTACTCGGAATTGATGAGTTTAAAGGCAACAGCGGGGCCGAAGCATAGGGGAAGCGCCACTCCACTACGTTTCGTGACGCTTCCCCCTATGCTTTTCAATGGTTTCTTACATTTTCGTCAGACTTTTTCCCCAACTATTGACAAAGAACCCAAAGAGCCTTAATTTTATACAATAAAGCAAGCGGATGCGCAATACCTTTCGGTAAAAAGCATCCGCTTTTTTCTTCCTTCGGGCTAAGCTAATGACTCAGCCCGAAGGATTTTGTATCAATTATTATTCAGCCGAGCTGAAGAATCCCTTCTTATAGAGGAAGTAGCCGCCTACGCCGGCAACAGCAACAACAGCAACGATACCGATAACTATTGCAACTGCGGGATTGGATTTCTTCGCTGTCTTTGCGGAGATTACGAAGAATTCGCCTGTGCTGTCGTTGAGACTGTCGCCCGAAACGGTAATCTTGTTTCCGCTGCGCTTGAAGTCTGTAATCTCAACGGGAGCATTACCCTTTATCGTATAAACCTTGACGGATGTCTTCTTGTTTTCCTCGGGAAGAACGATTGTCGCGCTCATGTCGCTTCCGAGAGCAACCTTCTCGCCTTCGTTTGTCATTTCAACAGTGTATGCCTTGATAAGAGCGGCATCGGAAGAAACCTCGCCCTTATTCTTCAGGAATTCCATCCATGAATCAAACCAGCTGTAGTAGCTTGCCCCCTTTTCGGTAACGCTGTAGAAATATGTATCGGCATCGCTTCCTGCGATAGTGATCGAAACATTGTTGTTGGAAAGCTTGATGAGCTTCTTGTTGCCGTCGTTTACGATTTCATATCTGAAGCCGCAGGCAACGCATTTCTTTGCATTTTCACCGTCGTCAACAAAGCTGTGCTTGCCTGTTGCGGGTGTTGTTGTTTCATTGCGTATACCACATACGCTGCATTCGTATACGGTAGAACCGTCGGCAACGCAGGTTGCTTCCCTGCTGGAATCAAGAACCATCTTGTGGTCTGTCAGAGGGAGATCCTCTCTCTTTTCCGTGCCGCACTTGACGCAGGAGGAAACTTTGTAGCCCGCTTCTTTACATGTGGAATTCTTGACTACGACATATTCGCTGAAGGAATGTCCTGTTGCGGCTAATCCCTCCGTATCCGTATTTCGGCATACGGAACAGGTGCGTGTTCTTGAGCCTGCCGTTGTGCAGGTAGCATTCTTTGTTACAACCCAGTCGCCGTATGTGTGACCTGCGGCGCAGGGATTTGTGGCAGGGATAGTTTCTGTCTTTGTCTTACCGCAGACTGCGCATGTATATGTCTTTACGCCGGACGTTGTGTCTGTAGCGGGAGTTGTGATAACGCCGTTATCAAGCTTGTGTGCGCCTGCGGAAACCGTTTTTGTAACAGTGAAGCCGCAGCTCGGATATGTGCAGACATATGTCCATTCGCCACCTACTGTGCAGTCTGTTGAGTTTGTTTTCTGGAGTACGAAATATGTATTGAAATTATGTCCGCAGGTCTGATCCGTGCAAATCTGAATCTTGCCGCACATTGTACACTTCTGAACCCATGTGCCGTTTGCAAGTTTTTCTCTTTCGCCGTAGGTATGGTCGGAAGCGGAAACCACTCTTATTTCTTCCTTCAGGCACTTCTTGCACTTGAAGGTACCGCTGCCGGCACCCCATTCCTTTGCTTCATCGGAGCATGGAACAACTTCATATTTTACTACTTCCCATTCATGTGAACAAGCGTTGGGATCCGGTCTGTTATTGCATTCTGTGCTTGTGCAGCTCTTGTAAAGCGAGCAGGAGGAAACAAGGCAGGAGCCGCAAACCGAGCATGTGGCATGGGTTGAAAGGTGACCGGAGTCGCCGCTCTGATTAAGGCATTTCTGACCGTTACAGCCTTTATAATTCTTGCATTCCGAGCAGAGACAGCTGCCGCACGTGGAGCATTTACCGTAAAGTATATCGTGCGAGGCATTGTGTTCTATCGTACCGCCATAAGAGTTGTTGGCACACTTTGCCGATGTACAGCCTTTATACTCTTCGCAATCGGACACAAGGCAGTTGCCACACTTGGAGCAGAGAGTATGAGCGCCCGTATGAGCAACCTTGCCGGATGATGAGCCATTGCATCCGCTTGCCGTACCGTCACAGCCGATATAGGCTACGCAAAGAGCGTTGGTACATTTTCTGCAGTAAGAGCAAACTTTGTGATAGTTATAGTCATGGGCAACGAGCTGCTTGTTGCAACGCGTGCAGACATTGCTCGAATTGGGAGTATGTCCGAGAGCATTGCCCTCTTTTTCGCCGCAGACCTTGCACTTCTTTGGAGATGTGCAGGTAGCCGCCTCAAATGTATGACCCGTTGCCGCCTTTACGGCACCGCACTTTGTACAGGTCTGAGCCTGTGTGCAACTTGCACTTGTGGGCGACCAGCTATGCTCGCAGACTGTAGTGCCGCAGAGATCGCACTTGCCGTCCTTGTTCGCGTCTACATGAGCATTGGCGTCAGCAGTGCCTTCTGTTGCACTGCAACGACTGCATTTCTTTGCAGACTTGCATGTAGCTGCAGACCACTGGTGTCCGAGTGCGCTGCCGTTTGTTGCGCCGCAGGAGCACTTCGCGGGTTCTGTACATGTTGCGGGAGAATAAGTGAAATCATGAGTATGTACTCCCTCAAGAGCGGCGTCTGTTACGGAGAATATTGTATGCTCTGTTTCACATACGATAGCTGTTACGGTTGCAGAATACTTAGCATCCTTTGTAGATGATGAAAGATTTGTATTTATGTCAAAAGTCAGCGGCATTCCCGGATATACATTCAATTCCTGATTTGCTTCGTTCTCAAGCGTAACTGTCTGAGTACCCGCGAATGTATATGTGACAACAATCTTATACTTGACTTTGCTCAGAGTAAATGTTCCTGCATTGAAGCTGAGTTTAAGGTGGATGGTGTCATCCTCTACGGACGTACTCGGAGTAACAACGGGAAGATTAACCGTCTGCTTGTACACATCGCCTGCCGATATATTCTTTGAAGAATCTGCGGCATAGCGCGCATACAATGTATATGAGTTGCCCGCTGTGATACCGGTAAATGTACCTGTGCTCTGATATGTATTGCCGTCGATACTGTACTCAATACCGGTTTCAGTTTTAACCGTGAAGCTGTTTTTGTCTATATTGGAAAAATCAACGCTTGTCGGAACAGGAACCGTTTTGATAGTAAGAGCGGTGCTTTCTGCGCTCGGCTCGGATGTTGTCGTCTCGGCAATGCGGGCATAAATAGTATATGTCGTGCCTGCTTTGATTCTTACTCTATTACCGGCAAGAGCCTGATTTTCATAGTAGAAAGTAGTCTTTCCTGCATTGCCCTGCTGCCATGTGTTGCCGCCGTCAAGGCTGTATTCGCAATCAGAGCTTGTATTGAGCGTGATATTGGTAGAACCGTAGCTGGAATAAGTGGGCTGAGAAGGAGCGGCCGGAGCCGAGGCCTTCGTCTTCTGTGTTTTAGCCTCTACTTTTCCGCTGTTATTCAAAAGCGTAAGAGTATACTCCGCGCCTGCGTTCATTCCCTTGAACACCGTTTGGCTTTCGCCTTTATCAACATTCGATGTGGATATCTGTGTGCTTTCGCTATAGCCATTCGGACCGGTGACGGTAACATAGTATCCCTGTGTTGCGTCAACGGTATGTATTGTGATTGATTTATCGGTATAATCCACAACTCCGAGAGCGGTGGATGAACCGCCTGTGGCGTCAGCATGAACATGCGAATGCTCGCCTGTCAGGTCAGCCGTGCCTATCATGCTGAAGCAGAACAACAGTACGAGTGCAAATGATAAAATCCTTTTTTTCATATTTCCTCCGATTTTGCAAATATTTTCGGCAAAGATGCTCACTTTTCAAAAAGCGATACCGCTTTTCGGCTTCCCCTGCCGAAATCGTCGCCATGCAAAAAAGCCGTTGTTTGAGTTTGGC
>CAVESF010000015.1:0-29180 GCA_963618495.1 Acutalibacteraceae bacterium | reverse complement strand
AAAGTCGGGAAAAGGCGCGTCCGCCCCGCCCGCTTTAAATCTTATTATATACAAATATATAAGATTTGTCAAGTCATTTAGCCGATGTTTAAAACAAATTCACATCTTCGCCGCGTGCCGTTGGGATGCGTTCTGAAATAGTGATTTGTATTGACTTCTTTTTTGATTTGCAATATAGTTTTTAATATATTTATCATGTCATTTTGTGTAAAAATTATGTAAAAAGTCGGGCGCGCCGCCCGACCTTATTTCGCTTGCTTTTACTCATTTTTCGAGAATATCCGCTATTCTCATGCAGGCTTTTCCGTCGCCGTAGGGATTTGCGCTGTGCGCCATTTTGCCGTATTCTCCGGCATCGTCAAGCAGTGTCGAGAGAGCGCGTGAGACCGCATTTTCATCCGTGCCGACGAGCCGCAGTGTACCGGAAGCTATCCCCTCGGGACGCTCCGTCGTGCCGCGCATCACGAGAGTCGGCTTGCCGAGAGCCGTCGCCTCCTCCTGAATGCCGCCGCTGTCCGTCATCACAAGATAGCAGCGGGCAAGAATATTGTGAAAATCAAGCACGGAAAGCGGCTCGCAGAGGCGCACCGCATTGCAACCGAAGAATACTTTTTCCGCTGTTTTTCTCACCGCGGGATTCGGATGAACGGGATATATCGCCCGCGTATCGGGATGCGCTTCTACAGCCGTGCGTATTCCGCGGAGCATTTTTTCGAGCGGATCACCGATATTTTCCCGCCTGTGCGCCGTTATCAGAACGAGCCTTTTTCCTCCCGCCCACTCGAGGAGCGGATGCGAAAAGTCGCTTTTCACCGTGGTTTTCAGCGCATCGATGACGGTATTTCCCGTGATGTATATACCATCGGAAATACCCTCTGCGGCAAGGTTTTCACTGCTTTTTTCCGTCGGACAGAAGCGATATTTCGCGATGATATCGACCGCATTCCGGTTGAATTCCTCGGGATATGGCGAATAGAGATTGTGCGTGCGTAGCCCAGCCTCGACATGTCCCACGGGTATCTTCATGTAGTATGCCGAGAGTGCCGCCGCAAAAGCGCTCGTCGTATCGCCGTGTACAAGCACGACATCCGGCTTCTCTTTCGTAAGCACATCTTTCATTCCGTCGATAACGCCTGTCGTTATATCAAAGAGCGACTGCCCCTCGCGCATGAGAGAAAGGTCATGATCCGGCTTCACGCCGAAAGCGGCAAGCGCCTCGTCGAGCATCGCCCTGTGCTGTCCCGTCACGCACACGCAAGTGGAAATATTCGGTCTGCCGCGAAGCTCGCACACAAGCGGACACATTTTTATCGCCTCGGGTCGAGTGCCGAATACGAGCATTATTTTTTTCATAAATATATCTCCAAAATATGTTTTATGAGTATATTGTAATCGTAAATATCGCAGGCAAATCAACCTATAAAGGAAAATCTCTTTTGTTTTTTGCCATCGTGAGTGACCGTTTCATTCCACATTGAGAGAGGACGAACCCACACTCCGCCCTCGCCGTATAGTGCGCGGTAGACAACCATCGGCTCGAGCGTTTCCGAATGCTTCGCTATGAAAAGCACCTCATATTCATTCCCTTTGAAATGTCTGTATCTGCCTGCTTTTACCTCTTCCATATCTTGTCTCCGTTTTCATTTTTTATTCATGCTTTTCGGCTTGCGGCTCGCCGGCGTCACCGTTTTCCGACGCTTCTGCATACTCCGACGCTTCCCCGCCATCAGACGCTTCCCCGCTGTTTTTCTTTTTCGCTTCCTTGGAATCGATAAGACGCTCGAGCAAAGTGTAGGCTACAGTGCAGACGGGGACGGCAAAAAGCATTCCGAGTATTCCGAAAGCGTTTCCGCCGACGGTCACCGCCACAAAAACGAGCATGCTCGGCAGTCCCACGGATTTGCCGACGACTCTCGGATATATGATGTTTCCGTCCACCTGCTGCATCGCGATGATGAATATCACAAACCATATCGCCTTTATCGGGTCTACAAGCAGTATCAGCAGCGCACCCGCGCCCG
The DNA here is from genome assembly GCA_963618495.1 of Acutalibacteraceae bacterium. Taxonomy (GTDB): domain Bacteria; phylum Bacillota; class Clostridia; order Oscillospirales; family CAG-272; genus Apopatosoma. The sequence continues at coordinate 27,159 of CAVESF010000015.1, read as the reverse complement.
AACCGATGAAAGCGCCGAAAACAGGTATCAGCGCCGTTATGCCGACGAGTACGGAAATCATCAGCGCATAAGGCATGCGCAGTATCAGCATGCCGACAAGGCAAAGCAATGTGTTTATCACGACCTCGGCAAGCTGACCTGTCACGAAATTCGAGAAGCACTCGTTGCAGAGTGCGAAAAAGTCATAGATTTTCCGATAGTTCTCTTCGGAAAATACGCCCCGTATCAACTTTCGCATCTGAGCGCCGAGCTGTTCCTTTCGCAGGAGTACATAAACCGAGATAGTAAATGCCACGATTACCGAGACAAGAGCGTTACCCGCTTTAACCATAAAATTAAAAGCTTTATCCACGAGCATATTGCCGTTTTGCGAGAGGAAATCCGTGATAGATTCGATTATCTTATCCTGCTCCTGCGGTATTTCTGGCATGACAATCGAAAAACGCATGAGAAATTCGCTTATCTTCTCCCAATAATGCCGCAGATTTCCCGCATAGACAGAAAGATTTGCCACAAACGATGATATCGCGCCCGCAAGATGCGGAATCACAACGAAAAATATGAGAGAAAGCGAACCGAGAATGATTATCTCGCTGAGGACAAGGCATATTCCGCGTCTGCACCGAAACAATGTCTTTTTCTTTCTGAAAATTTTATCCCAGAGTTTCTCGAGCCTTCCGAGAACAAGATTTGCCACAAAAGCGATGCAAAAGCCTGCGAAAACCGGTGTAAGCGTTCCGAATGCTTTCGGTATAAAGCCGCCGATGCTCGCGGCGTTTGTCAGAAGTGCGACGCCGATAAAAGTAAGACATATGATGGGAGCTATCAGTTTACGCAGAATTTTCAACGCCGCACCTCCTGTTTAATTGCAAAAAAGGCTGACAGTGCAGTCCTTTTTTGTCTTTCTTAGTGGGTATAATCAAAGAATTTCGTCTACGAAATATGCTCTCGTATGAGCTGTTCTTCCTTCTTTATCCTGCACGGTTATGCGGAAATAAGGCTTTGCGGGAAGTCCTTTTTTTGTAGTATCGCGGCTGAGCTCGAGATACTTGTTTATATTGAAATCGGCACTCGTGAGAGTTTTCTCATGATTGTCTCCGCCGAAAGCGGCAAAGCGGCATTCCGTAGTGAGCGAAATGAGTCTCGCCTCGGAACATGAAACATGAACTGTTCCGTCCTCGATATAAAGCTCGTCTATGGAGGGACCGAGCGAAGCATAGAAATCTCCGCGCTCCAGCGCTTCCATCACCGTATGATATTCCAGCTTGTCGGCTTTCAGTACAATAAAGCTGCCGAAGCAATCCGGCGGATTATGCGCATCGTCTGTAGCCAGCGGGAAAACGCGTTTGCCCTTTCTGAGCATATCGTCTATAGGCTGCATGCTGTTGTCAAGCTGATGTCCCATGCGGAAGCAACCGTAGTTGGCAAGCTCTACGCCCCATACGCCCTCAAGTCCGATATAATCCTCATAGCCCTGAATAGACCAGAAAGGATGATTGTATGAAACAAGAAAGCCGGCTTTATTTGCCGTGGCTATCATTTCGTTCATAGCTTCCACGCTGTAGTGGCGCTCATAATGAACCTTTCTCATTTCGTCTGTCACAAACTCGCGTGACTTCGGGAAAACCTTTTCCTCCGTGAAAAGAGGATTTACCTTTTCATGCGGGTCTTTTGCATATATATTTATATGATATGTAGGAACATACCAGAAGCCTTTTTCGCTCCATGGCGCATTTACCGCTATCTCTGTGGAAAGGATGGTGAGAAAATCCTCGTCATTGAGATCGTCATGCGGTATCATAACCTCATGGTCTGTATATGCCATTATGGAATAGCCGCGCTTCTTGTATTCCTCTTTTACCTGCTCGGGTGTCCAGCAACCGTCGGATACCGTTGTATGCATATGCATATTCGCCTTATAGAAATTGCCTTTTTCAGGAAGAAGATACTGTCTCATATTTATTTGCCTTTCTTTTGAAATAAATAATAAATATTTATAATTGAATTATAACACAAAAAAGGAAAAAGTAAAGCCTTTTTACAAAAAATTAAATAATATAAAAATGGCTGATTATTACCAAAAAGAGTGGATTATTTTCATTGACCGAAGCAGGCACATATGATAAAATAGATATAATGAATGCCTGTTGGCAAAAAACAAGGAGAAAGACAAAAATGAAGAATTTCAGAAGAATTTCGGCGCTTCTGCTCGCTGTCATGATGATTGCGCTGTCATGCCTTTTTGCAGCATGCGGTGAAAAAGAAGTCGAGAAGAAGTATTCCATTACGGTTATTGTGGTAAACGATAAGGCAGAAGAGGCAACATTCAATATCAAGACCGACCGCGAGAATCTCGCAGATGCTCTTCTTGATGAGAAGCTTATTTCAGGTTCTGACAGCGAATGGGGTCTGATGATAGACACTGTAAACGGTCTGAAAGCAGACTTCGCCGCAAACCAGTCATGGTGGGCACTCTATGACGGCGATAAGATGAGCGAGGTCGGCGCAAGCTCCCTCCAGCTCAAGGACGGCGGCGTGTATAAATTTGTTTATACCGTAGGCTGATAACCCGCTTTAAACAAAGCAAAAAATGAGTCCGGTGAAATCCCTGACTCATTTTTTGTTTTAAGGAGTGCTGTGCAATTATAAAAATCCCCACCGTCTGCGGAAATCCGCAGACGGTGCAGGTTGCTTTCTCAGAACATGTGGCTGTGCCGCCCTCGTGGTCGGAAAGTTTTCTTCCGCAAGTGTCACAAATGTGCTTGTTTTTGGCGTTGGTGTGCGCTTCGACGTTCTGTTTATCATGACATACTATATATCTGACATTTTCGGGAAGGTAAATTCTCACACTGAATGCAGCTTTAAATTGCACTGTTGCTTTTGCTTTGAGAATTTACTTTTGCAAAAATATTTGCGGAAAACTGTGAAAAACCCTTGACAGCACCGATTTATTATGATAGAATAGATTGCCGCATAAAGTTAAGGCTCATAAAATGTGTTCACGCACTGCCTTATTTAGCGAGTCATAAATGAAAGTGAGGTGCTTTTCGTGTTTGCAATAATCAAAACAGGCGGAAAGCAGTACAAGGTTTCCGAGGGCGATATCATCTTCGTTGAGAAGCTTGAAGCAGCTGAGGAAGAAACAGTTAAGTTCGACGAGGTTTGCGCAGTTTGCGGCGACAGCTTCGTTGCGGGCAAGCCCACTGTTGAAGGTGCTTATGTAACTGCAAAGGTTCTGGGTAACGGCAAGTCCAAGAAGATTTATGTTATGAAATATAAATCCAAAAAGAACGAGAAGAAGAAAATCGGTCACAGACAACCTTATACCAAGGTGCAGATTGAAAAAATCTACGGCTGATAGGCTATGGTAAAAGTAGTTTTTTACAAAAGCGGGAATAATTATTACGGCTTTCGCGAATACGGTCATGCAGGCTTCGATGAAGCAGGCAAGGATATAGTCTGCGCGGCACTCTCCGCGATGACAATGCTCATCATCAATACCATTGAGGTTGTATGGGGCGCAAATGTCGATTTTGAAATGGATGAGAAAACAGCCGATATTTCCGTAAAGGTTAAATCCGCTCTTCCCGCCTATGAGGAAGACGAAGCAAAGCAGTATGCGGTTCAGGGGCTTATTTACAGCTACTATCTGCAACTGAACGAAATGCTCGAGGATTACTACGACTACCTTGATGTCGACTGCATAGAGCAGGACATCGAAAAAGATTAAGTTACAAAAAAGAATCTAAAACGGGAGGTAATTCTAAATGTTGAAGCTCAGTCTGCAATTTTTTGCACATAAAAAGGGCGTTGGTTCTACCAAGAACGGTCGAGACAGCCGTGCGCAGAGACTCGGCGTCAAAAAGTCTGACGGTCAGAGCGTTCTCGCGGGTAACATTATTGTTCGTCAGAGAGGTACAAATGTTCATCCCGGCACAGGTGTAGGTATCGGCAGTGACGATACCCTTTTCGCACTTGTAAACGGAACGGTAAAGTTTGAGCGCAAGGCAGAAGGCAAGAAATTTGTCAGCGTTATCGCTGAATAATTTTCGGAAAATTTGTTTTTTCGCTGTACAGGCGCCGTGCAAAATGCACGGCGTTTTTGTTTGGCTCTTTGCCAATAGTTGTTAGCAAAAAGGAAAAAGTCTGATTTATAAAAAGCATAAAAAAAGCATCCGCATCGATGTATCCGAGGCGGATGCTTTTCTTATTTCAGCGTTTTTGCAAGACTTTCATAGCCCGCAGGCAAAACATCATCCGGCATATTTTTGCCCATGCGAACAGCATCGGCAAAATCAAGAAACGCAATTACATCGGAGAGTCGGTGTCCGTGCCCGCCCTCGCGGTAATGAACAGCCGTGCCGCCTTCTCCGAGAAGTGCCCATACGGGCCTTGCGGCAAGATTTGTAATATAGCTTCCGCGCGGGTTTGCCCATATATCGCTCTCGCCGTTTGTTTCATATAGATATCTGGGGGCGACGAGTGCTTTTATAAAATGCATATCATGCGGCACCTTTTCATCGCATCCGCTGTATTGCTTCATATCGGGACCGAGCCAGTACGGTACAGCCTTCAGCAGATCGGCAAGCCTTTCGTTTCTGTCGCCGTTATCTTCATTTTGCAGATAGCGCCAGCAACCGCAACCATGCGCTCCGCTACAGTTCGGGTTTACAAAGCGTATGCGCTCATCCAGAGCGCCCGCGAGAAGCACAGCTTTCCCGCCACGCGAATGACCTGTTATCGCGATGTTTTCCGTATCGAGAAAAGGTATTTCGGACAGTACATCGACTATGCGCATATATCCCCATGCCCATGCGGAAATCGCCGAAAAATGCAAATTTGGGAAAAGCGGATATATTTCGGAGATTCTGTCGCTGTTGTATATATCGGGGACTATTTCCGTCCGGTCAAAGCGGACTACCGTATATCCGCGGCGCTTTGCTTCCGCCACCGCCTCATCACCGAAATATTCATAGCAACCGTCGCCCGTTATCAGCACCGGAAAAGGACCGTCACCCATCGGCATCTCCGTATGGAAAACAAACGAAAATTTTTCATTTCCCACACGTATATGAATACGATAGCTGTTTTTTCTTCCGCGAAGCGGCGTATGAAGCCTTTCAAGCCTGACTTCATCCGGCTCCGGCGGCATGCCGCCGTATTCAAGCTCTACCGCAGTTTTAATTATCTCTTCCCTGCGCATTCTCCATGCCTCCGAAGAATTCACAGTGCGTCCGTCATCAAGGCGAAGCAGTTCGGGTAATTTCGCAGTCATTATATCTTTATCAAACATATTATTTCTCCGTAACGGGAAGTACCGTCATTCTTAGCTTCGATGCGCCGTAAGGATAAAGCGTTATTTTCTCCTTTTCGGGAGAAACGGCAGCATTTTTCATATCCGGAAGCCTCGGTGTAAATGTATAGCATCCGTCTTTTTTTATCACGGTTTCATATTTCCAGTTCCAGCAGCGGTAATTTTTTCTCGGGTGCAGCTCCCATTTCGGTATGCGCCTTGCCTCGACCGTTATACTCGGAATATTTGCATTCACGTCAAATACATCTGCCTTCCCGCACAAAAATGCGGGATTGCAGTCGCTTATCACCGCATAATTCCACGGCTTGTCTGCGGTCATGCGGTATGAAACGAATTCCTTTCCGTTTACCGTATCCACAGCATAAGCGCTTCTCTCTCCCTTCATGCCAAGAGAATACGTCAGTGCGCCGCGCGTGAAATATATTCCGCCATGGCAGATATGCCGCTTGATATTCTGCTTTATTTCCAGAGAAAACCTGCGGTTTTCCTTTATATTAAGTATGAGATATCCTCCGTCTTCCTCCGCGCCGGACGGTATGCCGTCAAATCCTTCGGAAAACTGCGGTATTCTTATTTTCAGAATGAACGGCGTTTTTGTTTCCACGGTAAAATCAAGCCTGTCTGAAAGCGGATATGCCGTATCTACAGATATCTTTATGTCTCCGCCGTCGGTTTTGCCGCAAAAATCCGAAGCTCCGAAAAGATTGAAATACACTTCTCTTCCGCGCATATCCCACATCGACATAATATAATTCGGCATAAATCGGTTCACATTTCCGGGGCAGCACTGCGTTCCCGGGTGCGGGCTGTATGACATCATGGAATTACCGAGCATATATCTGCAATGATTTGAATGCTCGTTCGTTATGATCTGATTTGCGCAGGAAAAATATTGCAGAGCGCGAAAGTCTTCCGTTACCGCTCCTATGCCCGCATTGAAAATACAGCGCTCAATATCATCGGCATATTTCAGGTCGCCGGTTGCTGCGAGCATGTATTCGAGAAGCCATGAATAGTCGGATACATCGCAAGTTTCCGTCACTTCGTCGTAGCTGTTTTTGTGCGTCATTTCGCCGGAAGAAATGCAACCGTTCGGCAGTTTGTAATATTTATCCAGTCGCTCCAGTGCCTTTTCCGAAACGCGCAGATATTTTTTGTTTCCGGTATACATATAGAAAATCGCGCCAAGCTTTGAATATTCGCAGTATGAGACGCCGTGAATGAACATTTTGCGCTTGTGCAGAAGAGTATCGTCGGTCAGCATGTCTCCGGTTACGGTCGTTTTCTGCTCTCCCGCATTGTAGTCGGCATGAATCTTTTCAGCCATGGCAAGCAGTCGCCCGTCGCGAAGCACTCCGTAAGCCCAGAGAAGTATTTCGGCATTGAGTACATCGCGGTCAAAAGAATAGTCATAGGAGCCGCCGAGATAATGCGCCGCTATCGCCCGTGGGATTTTCATATCGCCGTTGTAATCAAAAAGTGCCATGCATGCCCTGAAAAATACAACATGCGCCCATCTGTTTACGGTCAGCGGCTTGTTTTCCTTCATAAATGCGGGACCTATATAGCCGTCCTCATCGGCATTGTCTATAGCACTGTAAATTATTTTTTCCGCCTTTTCCAGTGCTTTTTTATCTTCGAGCAAAACGGCGCAACGCGTCAGTCCGTCTATGTAATATCCCGTCTGTTCAAAAGGCCACCATGTCACCGGTTCGTCCGGTACATAGTCGGGGTTTCCCCATGTCGCTGTATCATAGGGATAACCCGCCGCCGCTATATTTCCGGTAAGTCCGTCCATCTGCGTTTCAAGAAAGCGGCGAAGCGCACCTGTAGGCTTTATGCTGAAATTCTTCATATTCTCCTCCTGAAATGTACCCTTAAAAATTTTCATTTTGTCTCTATATCCAGCTTTTCGCCGTCGGAATCTATCGTTATAAGCGAAATATGCCTGTCGTATTCGGATATGATTTTTTCCGCCGCCGCATCCTCTATCTCGCGGCTGATGAAACGGCGCATATTGCGCGCGCCGTACTTCTCGGAGAAGGATTTTTCGGCTATATATTTCTCTACGGCAGGCGTCCACATAAGATCTATACCGCGCTCAGAGAGAGCTTTTTTCGTATCGCTGAGCATTATCGAAGCGATATGCTCAAAGTCGCTCTTGTCAAGCGAGCGGAATGTGATTATTTCGTCTACTCTGTTTATAAATTCCGGACGCAGAAATTCTGCGAGTGCCTTTTCTGTTCTCGCCTCGGCTATCTGCTCGTTCTTCATACCGAAGCCCGCCGTGTTCATGCCGCCGGAGGAGCCTGCGTTCGTCGTCATGACGATGACGCAGTTATCGAATTTGACTTCCTTGCCGTGCGAATCGGTGACCTTGCCGTCATCGAGAATCTGGAGCAGAATATTGAGAACATCGGGATGCGCCTTTTCTATCTCGTCGAAAAGCACGACGCTGTAGGGCTTGCGGCGGATTTTTTCCGTGAGCTGACCTGCGTCGTCATATCCGACATATCCGGGAGGCGAGCCAACGAGGCGGGAAACCGAATGCTTCTCCATAAATTCCGACATATCCATGCGTATAAGGCTGTCGGGCGTATTGAAAAGGTCGGCGGCAAGCACCTTGACAAGCTCTGTCTTGCCGACGCCTGTCGGTCCCGCGAAGATAAACGAAACCGGCTTGCGTTTGTACGAAACGCCTGCGCGGTTGCGCTTTATAGCACGCACCACCGCGTCAACCGCCGCATCCTGCCCCTTTATGCGGGCTTTGAGTCTCGCGGAAAGCCCGTTCAGCCGTTCAAATTCATTTGCAGTTATCGAGCCGGCGGGAACACCCGTCCATATTTCTATCACGCGGGCAAGGCTTTCCGTTGTCAGTTCCACAGAGGCAAGCTCATCGCGCAGCTTTGCGTATTCTTCCTCACTGCGCAGCTGACCCGCCTTGACCTCGGCAAGCTTTGCATATGTCTGTTCGCGCTCGGAATCGTTCTTTTCGGTTCCGTCGCCCGTCGCGCTCTCTTCAAGCTCGGTAGCCTGCTTTTTGTATTCGGCAAGCTGCTTTTCAACCTCGGCGACGCGCTCCACCACTGGTGAATTCATCGCCACATATGCCGCCGCTTCATCGAGCAGGTCTATCGCCTTATCGGGCAGGAATCTGTCTGTTATATATCTCTCGGAAAGCTCCACGGCGGCGCTTATCACGCTGTCGGGAATCCTTATCTTGTGATATGTCTCGTAATAATTTTTTATCCCCTCGAGGATTTTCTTCGTTTCCTCTATCGAGGGTTCTTCCACTACTATCGGCTGGAATCTGCGCTCGAGCGCTGCGTCCTTTTCTATATACTTGCGATATTCCGTCAGAGTCGTCGCGCCGATAATCTGAATCTCTCCGCGCGAAAGCGAGGGCTTGAGGATATTTGCCGCATTCATGCTTCCCTCGGAATCGCCGACGCCTACGATGCTGTGTACCTCGTCTATGACAAGGATGATATTGCCCAGCGCCTTTACCTCGTCGACAAGCCCTTTCATGCGCGATTCAAACTGACCGCGGAACTGCGTTCCCGCCACAAGCGCCGTGAGGTCAACGAGGAAAACCTCCTTATCGCGGAGCTTGTAGGGCACCTCTCCTTTGGCTATTCTCTGCGCGAGCGCCTCGGCTATCGCCGTCTTGCCGACGCCCGGCTCGCCTATGAGGCAGGGATTATTCTTCTGGCGGCGCGTGAGAATCTGCATCATGCGCTCCGTCTCGCGCTCTCTGCCTATCACGGCGTCAAGCTTGCCCTCGCGGGCGCTCGCCGTCAGATCCTTGCAGTAGAGCGAAAGAAATTTGCGTGCGGGTTTTTTCTCCTTTTTGCCGCCGTCGGCATTCTTTGCGCCGCCCGCCACGCTCTGCGCGCCCTGCTGAGCTCCTGCGCCGAACGGCGGAAACCCGCCGAAAAGCTTGGCGAAATCTATAGCGGGCGTTCTGCTCTCGTTTTCCCCGACACCGTCGGGACTCTCCCCGCTGTCGCCGCCAGAGATGAGCGCGTTCATTTCGTTTTCCATATTATCTATATCTTCGTCGCTGATACCCATATTCTGGAGGACATTGTCCACCTGTGTTATGCCGAGCTCCTTGGCGCAACGCAGGCAAAGCCCCTCCTGAACGGATTTCCCGTTTTCGAATTTTGTTATAAAGACAACCGCCGCCCTCTTATGGCAGCGTGAGCAAAGTTGCATAGCCATATAAAAATCTCTTTCTCGGCAGTATATTTTCATGCCGCCCTGCCGAAGCGGTGAAGTTGTTTTTTATCAAAAAAGCCCCGCGAACCAGTTTGTTATATACATAAGGAAAGCGAGCGGATTTATCTTCAGGCACAGCCTTACGATAGTGGATTCCACCATCTCCGAAACAAATACCGCGGGGAGCTTGCTGTTCAGTATCGGGAAAGCAAACGAAACGAAAAGCTTCGTAAAGACCCATGTCCAGAATAATCCGCAAAGCGCACCGAAAACGCCACCGAGCGCACCGTTTATCTGCCGCAGGACTATCGTATGCGTAACGAGCGAATTGAGCAGATAGGTGATAAGCTTCAGCACGAGAAGCGCCGCGATGAATACGGCAATAAACGAGATAAGGCACGAGAGTGCATCGCCTATGATAAAATTGAGCAGTCCCTGCGCCGACTGAAATTTCTCCATCGAGCCCGAGAGGATATAATCGCCTATATTCGAGAGCCTGTCGAGAAAGCCCGACGCGCCCTCGGTAATAAACTTTACCTCTTCCTCGCCGACGCCGGATTTCAGTTCCGCGATGAAAGCTATCTTATCCGTATATTTCGCAAGAAAAATATAGAAAGCATTTGCTGTATTGAAAGCGAAAATATATATCAGAAATCCCGAAACAGAGCGTACAAAGCCCTTTTTCGCACCTATTATGATAAATACCGCCACTATCATTATCAGTATGATATCAAGTATCGCGGACATTCTGCATTACCCCTTCTTCATATACTGCATGATTATTATAATCTGCCTTTATATGTAAATATAGTTTATTTTGTAAATTTTATGTTATATCTGAAATAAGCGTCGTGTACGAGCCGAAGCAGACTATAACCGCGCCGTCATCCATTATCAGGATATCGTGCGCGCCCGCGGAAATCTCCGCGCTTTTTATGAGCGTATCCTCTTCGTATATTTCCACTCTGTCCTCGAGGAGCAAATAAATTCTATCTCCGTAAAATTTTACCGAATTTATTTTGCCGCCTGCGCTGATTTTTATTCCGCTTTCGGGAAGAAAAACTTCGCTTTTTATGCTTCCCTCGTTTCGCGAGATGACAGCCGTATATTCGCTTCCGTCGGAAACGGAATAAACGCTTCCCGTGAGGCGCTCTTCGCTTTTGACATTGCCTTTCTTGTCGCAGTAAAGCGCACTGCGCTCAAAAACAAAGCAAACGCCGTCCTTTTCCGTTATATTCACGCCGACGGGAATATCGCCCTCGGTCTTTCTCGTGAAGATGACGCTTCCCTTTTCCGTATCTATATATGAAGCCTCGGTAAAGGGACTGCCGTTTTCCACACCCATTGAAATGACGGCGAGATATCTGCTGGATGAACTGATATCCATATCGAAAATATATCTGTCCGCGCTTTTCCATGTATATTTATGGATGAAAGCTTTATTGTAAACATAAACAGCGCTTCTGTAGCCTCTCTCAGAGGTGGCTACGGCATAGCCGCCCTCATCCGCAGGCGAAACGAGCAGGATAGGATAATCAAAATTTTTGCTGTACACCATCGAGAATGAATTGTATATGCGAAGCTCGTTATTGTTTCCGCCGTATACGCAGAGGTGCTCTTTTCCGATAGCGACAGAGGCGTTTCCTATGCCTGTTTCACTGCGGAGCGTATTCTTGCCCGAAATGCCGTAGAGCGAGAGAAGACCCTCGTCGAAAACGCAGACGTCGCCCTTGTATAAGCCGAATTTCGCGCTTTCGCCGCCCGCATATTCTATGCCTTCATAGAAGGAGGAATAGAGCACGGGACTCTTGTCGATATACTTCACGAGATATTTGAAATTTTCGGCTTTCAGCGAGGAACGCCCGAAGATAAGCACGCCGAAAACAAAAGCCACGAGCGATACAAGCGCACATATGCGAAGCATCATGTATTTTTCGGCGACGGCAAGGAAGCGCCTGCAGCTTTCGCTTTCGGCTTTTATCTTGTCGCCCTCTTTTGCGCCTATGATTTTTTCATCGTTTTCGTTCATCTCTTGCTCCGTAGTAAAAAATCAGTTTAAATCAGAAATCTATAAAAACCTTATTGAGATATAGCCCGCAGGCAGGCGCCGTGCGCCCCGCACGCTCCCTGCCGCCGCCAGAAACAGCCGCGGCGACATCATCCGCGCTCATCTTCCCCTCGGAAACCTCGAGCAGTGTGCCGACTATTATGCGCACCATATTATAGAGAAATCCGTCGGCGCTGACATATATGCGGAGAAAATCCCCGTCGCTCTCTGTTCTGCAATCGGTGACGGTGCGCACGGTATCGGCGATATCGCTTCCGCTCGCCATGAATGCAGAGAAATCATGCTTTCCGATTATCTTCCCGCAGGCTTCCTCCATCCTGTCAAGATCGAGCCTGCCGGGATAGAAAAGCGCGCGCCCCTCATAAAAGGGATTCCTGTTCTCGGAATTTGATATCAGATACATATATTCCTTTCCCGAGACGGCGCGGCGCACGGAAAAGCCCTCCGGCACATCCCACGCCGAGGAAACGGCGATATCCGGCGGCAGATAGGTATTTATCGCGCGCGGTATGCGCTCGGGAGAAATCGCAGTCTCCCCCTCTGCCGAAACGGTGGCGTAATATTCGAGCGCATGGACTCCGCTGTCTGTCCTGCTGCAACCCGAAATATCGCATCTGCGGGAAAATATCTTTTCCGCCGCGGCTCCGAGCTCACCCTGCACCGTCCTGCCGTTTTTCTGCACCTGAAAGCCGCAGAAACCGCTGCCGAGATATGATAGCTTCAGAAGAAATTTCATCTTTTCACCTAAATTTTGTATATCGGTATGAATCTGCCGAGCAATGTGACCGCCGCACCTGCCGCAACAACTGCAAAAAGCAGGGCGAAATCACGGAAATGCAGATGGAGAGTCGTCATTCTCGTGCGTCCCTCTCCGCCTCTGTAGCATCGGCATTCCATAGCCACGGCAAGCTCATCCGCGCGGCGGAAAGCCGAAACGAAAAGCGGTATGAGCACAGGTATGAGCGCCTTTGCCCTCTGCTTGAGGCTTCCGTTTGTAAAGTCCGCGCCGCGTGCCTTCTGCGCACTCATTATCTTGTCCGTCTCCTCCATGAGAGTCGGGATGAAGCGCAGAGCTATGCTCATCATCATGGCAAATTCATGCACGGGTACCTTTATCACCTTGAGTGGAGAGAGCAGACGCTCTATCGCGTCCGTCAGCGCTATCGGCGATGTAGTATATGTCAGTATCACGCTCGTGCCGATGAGGAGCGATACTATTCGCAACATCATGAAAAGCGCATTCCATAGTCCTGCGGAATATATTTCTATCTTCCAAAAAGAAACGAGCAGTGTTCCGTCTTTATTCCAAAAAATGTTTACCACCGCAGTAAAAACGATGATGAACCAGAGCGGCTTCACAGCTTTCAGCAGTACGGTAAACGATATTCTCGATATTATCGCCAGTGCCGCCGTAAAAAGTACAATGAAAATATATCCCGTCAGGCTGTTTGTCATGAATATGACCACGATATAGAGTATAGATAGGATTATCTTCATTCGCGGGTCGGCGCGGTGAAGCACCGATTCCCCCGGAAAAAACTGCCCTATGGTGATATCTCTTATCATTTTGCACCTCCCGCGAGCAGGCGCTTTATCTCCGCCTCGGCGCTGTCTACGGTATAAACCGAGGTATTTACATCAAAGCCGCGTCTTTTCAGCTCGAGCATGAGCTTTGTTATCTGCGGCACTGCCAGCCCTACGCTCTCAAGGCTCTCTGCCTCGGAGAAAATCTCCTCGCAGGTGCCGTACATAAATACCTTTCCGCCGTTCATGACGAGGATTCGGTCGCAGTATCGCGCCATATCCTCCATGCTGTGGCTTATCATCACAACAGAAGCGCCGTATTTGCTTCTGTATTCGCATATGCGGGAGAGAATCTCGTCCCTGCCGCGCGGGTCAAGCCCCGCCGCGGGCTCGTCGAGAATCAGTATTCTCGGGCGCATGGCAATTATTCCCGCTATGGCAGCTCTTCTCTTCTGCCCGCCCGAGAGGTCAAAGGGGGATTTCTCGGCAAGGCTTCTGTCCAGCCCGACAAAATCCATAGCCTCATAGACTCTCGCCTCTGTTTCCTCAGCGGAAAGTCCCATATTTGATGGACCGAAAGCGATATCCTTTTTCACCGTCTCCTCAAAGAGCTGGTATTCCGGATACTGGAATACCAGCCCCGCCTCGAAGCGCACATTTCTTATTTCCTTCGGCTTTTCCCAGATATCCCTGCCGCCGACGATTACATTGCCTGCGCTCGGGCGCAGAAGTCCGTTTATCATCTGGGCTATGGTGCTCTTTCCGCTTCCCGTATGCCCTATTATTCCCGTTATCATGCCCTCCTCAAAGGCGGCGTCGACATTGTCGACGGCAACCTTCATGAAAGGCGTTTTTTCACTGTAAATATATGAAACTCCCTGGAGCTTCGCCGCTATCAAGTTCAATTTGCCTTTTCCTTCGCTTTCTTTTCACGCATTAACTTTTCTATGATATCGGCACCCTCTGTCGGCGTGAGAGGTGTGCCCTCTATGCCGAGCCTGCGGAAAAGTTCCGTCGTCTGCGGTATATCTATTCCCGCGCGTCGTATCATATCTGTTTTTGAAAATACCTCTCTCGGCGTGCCGCGCGTGAGTATTTTCCCGTCGTCTATGACGATTACATTGTCGGCGAGTATCGCCTCTTCCATATAATGCGTGATATGCAGTATCGTGATGCCTTTTTCGCGGTTGAGCCGCTTTATCGTTTCGAGAACCTCCGCTCTGCCCGATGGGTCGAGCATCGCCGTCGATTCATCGAAAATGATAATATCCGGCATGAGTGCGATGATACCCGCTATAGCCACTCTCTGCTTCTGCCCGCCCGAGAGCTGATGCGGACTGTGCCGCGCAAAAGCCGTCATACCGACGAGAGCAAGCGCACTGTCTACGCGCTCTCTGATTTCTTTCGGCGGGATGCCGATATTCTCCGGACCGAAAGCCACATCCTCCTCGACTATAGTCGCCACGAGCTGGTTGTCGGGATTCTGAAACACCATGCCTATGCGGCGGCGGATATCGTAAAACTCATCGTCGGTCATATTTTCCGCGTCTATCTCTTTTCCGAAAAGATACAGCTTGCCCGAGGTGGGTGTCAGTATCATGCTGATTATTTTGGCAAGCGTGCTTTTGCCGCTGCCGTTATGTCCGAGAACGGCGGTGAAGCTGCCGCGCTCTATCTCGAGATTGAGCGAGCGGAGCACGGGATGCTTTTCCGCGCCGTCGTTTTCGTCGTATTCAAAACACAGGTTTTCTGCTTTTATGATAGTATCTGCCATTATTTCTCCGTAAATTATTCTGCCGTCCAGCGTGCGGAAGAACCGCAAGGCAGTGCTTCTCCCGTCTGCAAAACGGGGATTCCTATTTCGTCCGCCTCGACTCTGCCGCCGAAGCGCTTTTTCATTTCCAGCCCGAGCATATAGCCCATCGCCGAGGGCGAAAGCCCCGTAGTATACGAATTGACGAGGAAGAAGAGCGGTTTCTCCGAGAGGACATCCGCCGCGAGCCTGATTAACTCCGCAATATTGTCCTCCAGCTTCCATATCTCGCCCGAGGGTCCCCTGCCGTATGAGGGCGGGTCCATTATCACGGCGTCGTATCTGTTTCCTCTGCGTATCTCACGCTCCACAAACTTCTTGCAGTCGTCAACTATATAGCGTATCGGCGCATTTTCAAGCCCTGAGAGAGCCGCGTTTTCTTTCGCCTGAGCGACCATATTCTTCGCCGCGTCCACATGGCAGACGGAAGCGCCCGCCGCAGCCGCGGCGACGGTGGCACCGCCCGTATAAGCAAAAAGATTTAGCACCTTTATCGGTCTTTTCGCATTTTTTATCAGCGAGGAAAACCAGTCCCAGTTCACCGCCTGCTCGGGGAAAAGCCCCGTATGCTTGAAGCCCATCGGCTTTATCTTGAAGCGCAGGTCTCCATAGCCGATAGTCCAGCATTCGGGAACATCGCGCTTCTGCCATTTGCCTCCGCCGCCCTCTCTTTCATATATGGCATCTGCCTTTTTCCACATGGGACTTGCTTTCACATTTTTCCATATTACCTGCGGGTCGGGACGGCAAAGCACATATCTGCCCCATCGCTCGAGGCGCTTTCCGTCCGATGTATCGAGGAGCGCATAGTCCTCCCATTTATCTGCTTTCCACATAGCTTTTCCTCTGTCAATCCAAATCTATTTTCGTCTGCTCGCCGACTTCGGCACCGCAAGCGATTCTCCCGCCGAAAGGTATGCCGAGATGCTCATAGGCAAGCCTTGTCACGCATCTGCCGCGCGGCGTGCGGTTGATGAATCCTATCTGTATCAGATAAGGCTCGTAGACATCCTCGAGCGTTATCGCCTCTTCGCCTACCGTGGCGGCAAGAGTCTCCAGCCCGACGGGACCGCCGTCGTAAAATTTTATTATCGTTTCGAGCATGCGCCTGTCCGTATTGTCAAGTCCCAGCCCGTCTATTTCGAGCATGCGGAGCGCCGCGTCCGCGATATCGCGCGTTATCTCGCCGTCGCCCTTGACCTGCGCATAGTCGCGCACGCGCTTTAGCAGGCGGTTTGCGATACGCGGCGTACCGCGGGAACGCCGTGCTATCTCATATGCGCCGTCGGGCGAAATCGCTATGTCGAGTATGCCCGCACTGCGCTTTACTATCGTGGCAAGTTCGTCGTTTGTATAAAGCTCGAGACGCATCAGAACGCCGAAACGGTCGCGCAGAGGCGTTGTCAGCTGCCCCGCGCGCGTCGTCGCGCCTATCAGTGTAAAGCGCGGGAGCGGAAGCCGCAGGCTTCGCGCCGCGGGTCCCTTTCCTATGATGATATCGAGCGCGAAATCCTCCATCGCGGGATAGAGTATCTCCTCTATATTTCGCGAAAGGCGGTGGATTTCGTCTATGAAGAGAACATCGTTTTCGCCGAGATTGGTGAGCAGCGCCGCAAGGTCGCCCTGCTTCTCTATCGCGGGCCCCGAGGTAATCTTGATGTTTACACCCAGTTCCGCCGCGATTATCGCGGAGAGCGTCGTTTTGCCGAGACCGGGTGGACCGTAGAGAAGCACATGGTCAAGCGAATCGCCGCGCCTTTTGCAAGCCTCTATATATATGCGAAGACTCTCCTTCGCCTTTTCCTGACCGATATATTCATCGAGCGTTTTCGGGCGCAGACCGCCCTCTATATCCGCATCCTCTTCGCTGTTGTATGCGGTGCTCGCCATTCTCTCGGGGATTATGGAGTCTTCTTTTTCTATGTTGAATTTGTTTATCATATCGCACTATCCCCCGATTATAAATTCGTGCCCATTTTGCGCAGAGCCGCCGTCAGCAGACTCTCGAGCGAAGCCGTCGGGTCGAGCCCGCGTACAGCTTCCTCCGCCTCGCGCACGGAGTATCCGAGCCCCATCAGCGCACGCACAGCCTCTGCGCGGTTGCCGACGGTCTCCGCCTCGGAAATATATTCCTCCGTGTCCGCGTCATCTGCGGGCGCACCGAGTTTGGAGGCGATTTTATCTTTGAGCTCAAGCACGATGCGCGCCGCCGTTTTCGCTCCGATACCGGAAGCCTTTGAAATCTTCTTAGTATCTCCCGCGCTGACCGCCGAGATAAGCCCGCTCACAGTAAAAAGCGAAAGCACGGATATCGCCGCTTTCGGACCCACGCCGGAAACGGTTATCAGCATTTTGAAAGCCTCCAGCTCCTCCATGGTATAGAATCCGATAAGTTCAAGTGCATCCTCACGCACGCAGAGATATGTATAGAGGCAGACCTCCTCGCCCGCCGAAGCGAGCTTTGCCACGGTATTTGCCGAAACAGTGAATTTATATCCTATGCCGCCGCATTCGATGACGGCGCCGTTCGGCTCCGTGCCGATGAGCTCACCCTTTATGTACTGAAACATTTTTCTGTCCTCACAAAATTTATTTTAAACAAGCCGCGTTTTCTTTCCGTTGTAGAAAGCCTGTATGCGCGATGTGCCGCAGTGCGCATGGCAAACGGCAAGTGCGAGCGCGTCGGCGGTATCGTCGAGCTTGATTTTATCCAGCCCGAGAATGTTCGCCGTCATCGCCATGACCTGCTGCTTCTCCGCTCTGCCGTAGCCGACGACTGACTGCTTCACCTGAAGCGGCGTGTATTCGCTTATTGCCACATTGCGCTTGCGTGCGGCGAGAAGTATCACCCCGCGCGCCTCGGCAACGGCTATCGCCGTTTTCTGGTTCGTATTGAAAAAGAGTTCCTCTATCGCCATTTCGTCCGGCTTGTATGCGTCTATCAGCTCGAGCATATCGTCATAGACAGTCTCTATGCGGGCTTCTACATCCTGCCCCGCAGGCGTGCGTATCGCGCCCATGCCAAGTGTGCGGAAGTGCCTCCCGTCGTATTCGATAACGCCGTAGCCGACTATGGCGATACCCGGGTCTATTCCGAGAATTATCATCAGTTATTTGCCCCCTCGGTCTGCGTATAGAGCGCTATCGGCAGTATCTGCGGATATTCTATCTGCAGGCAGAAGATAAAGCCCGCCGCATCTTCTCCCTCAAGCGAGAAGCATACGGCAAAGGAAGAGCCGGAGCCGCCGTGTCCGTCCGTTATGCTGTCTATGGTATCGACAGTCACGCCGAAGAAACGCGCCATTTCGCATATGCCGCCGATATCTGCGGGATCGTCGAATGAAATGCGGCATTCCAGCTTCAGCGTTCCGCGCGCGCTCATGACGCCGTTTCTCGCGTAAACGAGCGCATAGCGCGTCGTGTCGCCGTTCTGATTTTCTATATCGCAGCAGAGGAGTACACCGAGCTCGTGCTTATCGAGCATCTTGTAAAAGGCAGAAAGCCTGCCGTCCACGGAATTGCGCAGAGGGAGAATGCCGTATGCGCAGTCGCCGTCGGCAACGGATTCGCAGGCGAGCGCGAAGCTGTCGCGATATGCCGTCATCGCGCCGAAAACATACCGTGCAAAGCATTCAAAAGCCTTGCCGGACTGGATATTGCGCACAAAAGCTATCTTTCTGTCCATGGGCGAGAGGTCGGGACAATCGCCAAAAAGCACCTGACCGAAATTCTTCTGCGTATATTTCATGCCCGTCATTTCCATCATCTTCTTGCAGAGGAAGTACCTGTCCGAGCGGAGGAAAAAGTCGCCGCGGAAATCCGTATCGCGCCTGTTTGCCGCGTCCGCATCAGTCTCTCCCGAGAGCGGCAGACCGAGCGTATCAAGGTAAGCGCGGCGAACGGCGTCCTCGGCGCACGAAAGAAACAAATCCCCCTCCGCCGCATCGCAAAGCCTCGGATAAAGCACATTTGCAAGGTCGCAGAGATAGGCAAAGCGCTTCTCTGTTTCATGCGAAATGCCGAGCAGATTTTCTCTCAGATTTTCGTTTACGATATCTTCCTCTCCCGCGCTTACCGCAACGGTATCAAGCATTGATTTTTCCAAAGCAAACCGCCTTTCCGCATTTCACCGAATATTACCGCAGTATAATTTATTATATAATATCATATATAAGCCGATTTTGCAAGTCGGGCTTTGAAAATTTTTGTGAATATTCTTTACTTTTCCGCTTTTTTGTTGTAATATATTTCAGAGAGAAGAAAATCCGCCGGAAAAGGAGGCAGGATGCCATGGAAAAAGGCGCAGAAAACATGTTCCGCTCCAAGATAATGCTTGCGCCGATGGCAGGCGTTGGCGACTATGCTTTCCGCATGATATGCAAAAAGCACGGAGCCGACTACATGACCTCCGAGATGATTTCCGCCAAGGCAATCTGCTACGGCGACAAAAAAACGCCGCTGCTCGCAAAAATGACAAGGGACGAGATTCCCATGGCGCTCCAGCTTTTCGGAAGCGAGCCGTACTTCATCGCAAAAGCGGCTTATACCCTGCTCGAAAAAGCCGCCGCAGAGGGAATCATGCCTGCGGCGATAGATATAAACATGGGTTGCCCCGTGAATAAAATAGTTTCAAACGGCGAAGGCAGCGCTCTGATGAAAACGCCGGAGCGCATCGGCGAAATAGTGCGCGAGACGGTGAAAAATTCATGCGTCCCCGTGACGGTGAAGATACGCCTCGGATGGGATAAAAGCAGCATCAATGCCACGGAGGTGGCAAGGATTGCCGAGCAGAACGGCGCCGCCGCCGTATGCGTTCACGCGAGGACGCGCAGTATGATGTATGCGCCCGGCACCATGCCCGAATATATAGCCGAGGTGAAGCGTGCCGTTGCGATCCCCGTCATCGGAAACGGCGATATCTTCTGCTTCGATGATGCCCGCCGCATGATGAGCGAAACGGAATGCGACAGCATAGCTGTTGCCCGCGGAGCACTCGGAAATCCGTTCATTTTCGAGGAAATAAAGGCAGGCATGACAGGCATGCCATACATGCCGCCCACATCTCGGAAAAAGATAGCCGCGGCGCTCGAACAGCTTGAGACCGCCTGCGCCGACAAGGGCGAGCGGGTAGGCGTTGCCGAGAGCAGAAAGCACATTTCATACTACACAAAAGGGATGCGCGGCTCATCGGAGATACGCGGCAGGCTGAACAGTATAGAATCGCTTTCAGAACTTCGCGAGACACTGCTCTGCCTTGCCGAAAGCTGCGACAGATTTGAAAATTCGTAAAGGAGCATCAGAATGAAAATAAAAAGAATCGCTTTTCTCGGAGACAGCATAACAGAGGGTTGCTTTGCCTTCTATCCGACCTCATACGGACTCGATACATACAGACAGCCCGATGATTGCTATGTGACAAAGGTGGCAAAGGCACTCAAGGCAAAATACGGCGACGATGCTCCCGAGGTCATCAATGCGGGCGTCAGCGGAAACAAAGCAAATAACGGACTCGACCGCCTGCAAAAGGATGTTCTCGATAAAAAGCCCGATATTGTTTTCGTCTGCTTCGGGCTCAACGATTCCCCATGGAGCCTGATAAACTACAGAAACTCCATGTCGCAGATTTTCGATAAGCTCATCGAAAACGGCATCACGCCGATACTGCTAACGCCGAATATGAAATGCACATATGTGAGCGACAAGGCGATAGAATGTTCGCTCGTCGCCGCGAGAAAGAGCGCCGAGATACAGAACAGCGGCAGAATGGACGAAACCGTCGAAATTTCGCGCGAGGTGGCAAGAGAGCGCGGCATAGAAGTATGCGACATATATGCAGAATGGAAAAAGCTCTATGAGAACGGCACCGACATCACGGAACTGCTCTCAAACCACATAAATCACCCCACGCCCGAGATGCACGATTTAATAGCCGAAAGTGCGCTGAAAGTACTCGAAAAATACCTCGCATGAACGGCTTGATTCACTGCTTTTGATATCATATTTCACTTTGATACCGTTTTTGGGTCAAAACAAGACCGAGTCGCGCGGCTCGGTCTTGTTTCTTGATATTCATTTTTTATGCAGTTTTCATTTCCCGTTTTTCTCCTTTTCAGCGCGCTTTTCGTCGGCATCGCAGAGAAAAGCCGTCAGCACTGAAATAAAAAGGCAAAGCACCACATTTTCAAGCGAAAACGATATCTCATCCCAGCGGCAAAGGCGCTCATATTCCCCGAGAGAAAAGAAAAGCGACAGCGCGTACACAAGCTGTAAAATCACGAGCGGCGCAGTGGAAACGAGGAAAAATGAACCTCTTTTTCCAAGGCTTTTCCTCCCCGCCTTTTTAAGCATCGAAAATATCTTTTTCAAAAATATCAGCCCTCCATAAATCGGATTTTTCTATATTATACATTGAAATTTTCCGTTTGTCATCACAAAATTTCAGGGTTTTCCGCATGATTTTGCCGCCGTGTCCCATGCATGCCGTTTTTGCATAAATATTCATATTTGGCACAATTTTGCATATATATGATATTTTCGCCAAAATTCGGTAAAATTGCGGGCGTTTTTGCCTGATGCGGCGGTTTATGCCCGATGAGTGTTGCTATTTGTCGAATGGAGTCGCACGCTTACCCTTTACAAATCGGGACTGAGAAAATACAATTATTCCATGTGATAATTTTCTTGGGCTTTGGAGGAACTTTTTTATGAAATATTACCAATCTGATTCATGCATCATTTTCAGAAGAGTTTACAGGCTGAACAGTGTAAGAAACGAAATAGCAATCGCATGGTCGGGAGAGTTTGCCACACTTTATCTGCACACGCGCATACGCGCAAAAAGGGAAACAAGGGCGGTTCGCAGGCTCACCACGAAGCGCGAATTTGCGCTGTATATCGCGCGCAAAATATACAGTCTGCAAATAAGCGCTCTTCATTTTTACGATGTAATCAGCGATAATTTGGATGAATTTGCGGAAAGTTACGAATTTGCCGCCGCGAAGTGATGATTTTTACGATATTTTCGGCAAATGTATTTACTTTTTTAAAATAATATGATAAAATACAATATATATTAAAAGGTATATATTGCCATATCGGAATTTTTATTCCGCATGAGAAAGGAATATCAGCCGTGAAATGTCCCGTTTGTTCATATACGGAGAGCAAAGTCATCGATTCGCGTCCCGCCGAGGATAACAGAAGCATCCGCCGCCGCCGCGAGTGCCTTGCCTGCCAGAACAGATTTACAACATATGAAACTATAGAAATGCCGCCTCTGCTCGTCGTCAAAAAAGATTCGACGCGCGAGTATTTTGACAGGTCAAAGTTGCTTTCGGGCATCATCAAGTCTTGCCAGAAGCGCCCGATAACGCTCCTGCAGATGGAGCAGATAGTAAATGAAATAGAGGCGGAGCTTCGCAATTCACTTTCAAATGAAATATCGTCCCAGCATATCGGCGTGCTCGTCATGGACAAGCTGAAATCGCTCGACGATGTCGCATATGTCCGCTTTGCCTCGGTATACAGGGATTTCAAAGACCTCGACACATTCATGCGCGAGCTGGAAGAGCTGCGCAGGCAGAAGAATTCGGCGAAGCCCGACGATGGCGACGTCACCTAACCGCTCAATTGCAGCCCTCATATAAGCAATGTAATATTTTATCTGAAAGGATTTCACATATGATAACAATAAAAGAAGTAACCTACAAAAACTACGGCAAGTGTCTCTCGCTCTCAAACGACTCCATGGAGCTCTATGTCACGATAAATGTCGGACCCAGAATCGTGAAGTGCAATCTCCGCGGCAAGGAAAACCTCATGTTTGAGGATATTGACCGCGTAAGCCATACCGATGTTTCTTCCGTATACGGAGAAGGCAAGAGCTGGTATATCTACGGTGGCCACAGACTGTGGCTCAGCCCCGAGAGCCTGCCCGAAACCTACTATCCCGATAACGACCGCGTCGTTTATTCCACCTGCTCTACGGGCGCGGAATTCATTCCTCCCGTTCAGGCTGTGCGCGATCTCCAGTTCTCTTTCTCGATAGAGTTGCACGAAACGGAGCCGCGCGCCGTCATCCGTCACAAGATAACAAACATGGGCGAAAAGCCCGTGACAGGCGCGGCATGGGCGCTTTCCGTGATGGACAAGTGCGGCATGATAGTCATTCCCCAGCCACAGGAGGATACGGAACTGCTTGCAAACAGAGTTCTCGCTCTCTGGCCCTATACAGATATGACAGACAGCCGAATCTTCTTCGGAAATAAGTATATCGCCCTCCATCAGAATCCCGATACAGACAAGAAAATCAAAATAGGCATCAACAATACCGCGGGCAAGATAGCTTATATCAACCATGGTCAGGCGATGGTCAAGAGCTTTGAGCCCGATTTCGAAAACGGCGCATATCCCGATTTCGGCGTTTCCTGCGAGGCTTTTGCAAACAAATATTTCACCGAATCCGAAACGCTTTCCCCGCTCGGAACAATAGCGCACGGCGAAAGCATAGAGCACACCGAAGAATGGACTCTCTTTGACGGCATAGAAATTCCCGAGTCGACAAACGAAGCCCTCGAGGCACTCGGAAATATAATTTTCTGATGTCACGACGCGAGGTAAGCCTACTATGACAGGTAAAAAAGCGGTAACTATCAGAAAGGCAAGATTTATACTCTTTCTGCTCGGAAGAGCCTTCATTTCGATATTGCTGGTACTGCTTCAGATAGCATTTTTCATCGCCGCCGGAAATTACATCACCTCATCTACATCCATCCTGCAGCCGTTTTTGCTTCTCGCTATATATATCATTGAAGTAATAGCGCTCATCAAGATAATCAACCGCGACTGGAAGCCGGAATTCAAACTTGCATGGGCTATTCCGATATGCTCCATTCCGGTTTTCGGCATACTTTTTTATATTTTCCTGCGCTATGACGCCACATCCGTCAGCATGAAGAAAAAGCTGAAGCGTTCACTTTCGAAGGAGTATTACGATAAGGAAAAATACGTACGCGGCAAAAACGGACTCATTTATTACCTCTGCAAATGCGGCTTTCCGGCATTTGCGGATGCGGATGTAACATATTTTTCCTCGGGCGAAGATAAATTTGCCCGCCTTCTCGAAGAGCTCCGAAAGGCGGAGAAATTTATTTTCATAGAATATTTCATCATATCGCCCGGGTTTATGCTCTCCTCCATACTCGAGATTCTTTTCGCCAAGGCGAAAGAGGGCGTAGAGATACGTATAATGTATGACGGAACAACGGATACCGTCCGCCTGCCATTTGACTTCAAGGAATACCTTGCGGAAAACGGCGTGAAATGCGCAGTTTTCTCCCCTATAAAACCGCTCATCTCCTCCCAGCTCAACTACCGAGACCACAGAAAGATAGTCGTCATAGACGGCAAGGTCGCTTTCACGGGAGGCGTGAATATCGCCGATGAATACATAAACAAGACGCATCCCTACGGTCACTGGAAAGATGCCGCCGTCATGGTAACGGGCAACTGCGTCAAAAGCTTCACGGAGATGTTTCTGAAAATGTGGAACTTCTCGTGCAGGCACGACGACGCCGACGGCGATACGGAGAAGTATTTCCCCGTTCTTCCGTATGAGGCATCCGGGGACAGCTACTGCGTTCCCTTTTCCGACGACCCGATAAACGAAGAGGACATCGCAGAGAGCGTTTTTCTCGATATTCTCAATCGCTCGCGCGAATATGTCTATATCATGACGCCGTATTTCATAGTCAATTCGTCAGTCTTCGATGCGATAAAATATGCCGTGAAGCGCGGTGTTGACGTGCGCATCATACTGCCGCATATCCCCGATAAAAAATACGCGCTCAATATAGCGCGTACTTATTACAAAGCCCTCATTCCGATAGGTGTGAAAATATATGAATACACTCCCGGATTCATCCATTCCAAGGTGCTTGCGGCAGACGGAATAAAAGCCGTAGTCGGCACGATAAATATGGATTTCCGCAGTATGTATCTCAATTACGAATGTGCGCTTTATATCAAAAACAATCCCGTGATAGCCGATATCAAGGCAGATTTCGACAGTACATTTGAAAAGTGCGAGCTTATCGACGCAAAGAAAAAATACAATGTTTTTTCCCGCATAGAGGGCGTCCTGCTCAAGCTTTTTGCTCCGCTGATGTAATAAAATGAAAAGCAAAAATATCAAAAAACTCACCTTTTCAGGCATTTCGCTTGCCCTTTGCATATTGCTCCCGTTTCTGACGGGAAACGATATCGCACTCGGAAACGCGCTCTGCCTCATGCATATTCCCGTGCTTCTCTGCGGCTTCTCCTGCGGCGGCGCATGTGGTGCGGCTGTCGGTTTTATTGCGCCGCTGTTACGCTCGCTTATCTTATCGCGACCGCCGCTCTTCCCTACGGCTTTTGCCATGGCTTTTGAGCTTTGCATTTACGGGCTCGTCGTCGGGTTGCTCTATCGCCGCCTGCCGAAAAAGCCGCTCTGCATCTACATTTCGCTCATCTGCGCCATGCTCTCGGGCAGAATAGTCTGGGGCGCCGTGAAATATATCATCATGGGCTTCGGCGGCGATGCATTTTCGCTCTCGATATTTGCAAATGCCGTTTTCGTCCGGTCCGTGCTCGGCATAGTTTTGCAGATAGTACTCATACCGCCGCTTGTGCTTGCACTCCGCCGCGCAGGACTTGTCCAAGGATAGCCTCCTGCTGCCGCGCGCCCGCCGTCTTGATTATTTCAAAGCCATTGTCAACGCCGTATTTCGGCACTATGGCCTTGTTTAAAAGCAGATTTTCATTTTTTATCCTGCGGCTTATTTTTCTACGGGAAATATTCTGTCACATACCTCGTCAAGCTCGCCGAGATCCCAAAGAAGTCTTGAACCTATATATTTGTCCCTTATGTCTTTTGTTATAAGGAAAGCGTTTCTTTCCGCTTCTTTCGTTACGTTTATTTCTTCGACTGACGTCGGTGCGCCGGCACTTTCAAGCATTGCCGTTATCGCTTCGGATGACGGAAGCGTATTTATAACGGCAAGAATCTCGTCCCATTTGTCGATTATAATATCAAGACGCTTTGCATGAGCGGCAACATCATATTTATGCTCTTTTGCTTCGTTTGCAACCATGGCGTCCGCGCCCTTGCCGAGATTTGCATAAAGGAATTTCTTCCATTCTTCATAATCGAAGCTCTTTGCGTAAGCGAGAGCTTTTTCTTTATCCGGCTTGATTTTTTTGATTTCTTCATAAACGCGGAGCGAATCTATCGTTCCTATGCCGCACTGAATCCCGTGAAAATCAAACGGCGTGCCGAATTCAACGCCTCGCATATCCCAGACGTGTGAGAAATAATGCTCCATTCCAGAAACGGGACGTGAAACAAGCGCGTAATTTGCGGCAATGCCGGAAAGCACCATGCCCTCCATTACGGAACTGATGGCTTCTTTGTCGCGGCTCTGAACTCCACCGATATTCTTAACTACCTTGTCCAGCGCTTCGTTTATGAGTGCCGCGATATCTTCGCAATAATATTCGTTGTTTATTATGTGTGAAATGCGCCATTCGCATATGCTGATGTATTTTGCTATCATATCGCCTATGCCGGATTGAATCATTCTCATGGGCGCTTTGCAGAGTATGTCAAGATCGCCTATGACAACATCGGGACAGTGGCTGTCAACCGACACCTTGAGATTATCACGTATGACAGACGACGTTCCCGAGCCGTATCCGTCCATGGAGGGTGCCGTGCCGACTATTACGGACGGTATGTGTGCAGTTTCGGCTATGATTTTGCCTATATCATTTATAACTCCGCTGCCTATGCAGACGAGCATATTGCACAATGCGTCATAATGCAGAAGAACCGAACCGACTGCATGCTCATCCGGCTCTATGCGTTCCTTGCCCATGACATAAAGCGAATATGGAAATCCGCTCTTTTTTATTTCGGCGATAACCTGATCGCCCGCCGCCTCATATGTATTTTCGTCAGCAAGGACAAAAGCCTTTTTGCAACCGTATTTTTCCAGCATTGCGGGAAGATTGGCTATCGCGCCCGATGAGATGAACACATCTTTTATTTTCGCATCGTGATGGCGGCCGCATTTGCAGTCAAAGCTGCCGCGCTCAAGAAGTTTTGTTATTCTTTGCTTTTCCATTAAGTTCTGTTGCCTCCGTGAAATTTTATATTCGCCTACATTATATTACACCGAAAAG
>CAVESF010000014.1:11488-52043 GCA_963618495.1 Acutalibacteraceae bacterium | reverse complement strand
CTTCAAAGGTGCCGATAATACTCCTTATGAGAAAATCGGCGATGAAGTGCGGTCGCTGGCGGATGAGGTACCGTTTGACATCCCCGATTCGTGGGAGTGGGTACGGTTGGGTGCGGTCATTGAGCTTCAATCTGGGCAAGATATGACACCGGATAAATACAACGATTGCGGAAAAGGCATTCCTTACATTACCGGGGCCTCAAATATCGAAAACGGAAATGTGTTAATTAACCGCTGGACGGAATATGGTCGTGCCTTTGCTTATTGTGGAGACATTTTGCTTACCTGTAAAGGCACAGTAGGAACTATGGCTGTCCTTCAAGAACCGCAAGTACATATCGCAAGACAGATCATGGCCATTCGACCAATCAGTGAGTTGTATGTGCCGTACATTCAGCTTGTGCTGGATACGCTCGTTGAGAATCTGAAAGCGGCGGCAAAGAGCATGATCCCAGGCATCGCCAGAGAGGATGTTTTGCAGTCACTCTTTCCGGTTCCTCCAGTCAGTGAACAGAAGCGAATCGTTCAGAAGGTTTCAGAACTATCACCATGTTTGGAGCAATACTCTGCTGCCGATACAAAGCTGCTTTCATTGAATACCACTTTCCCCGAAGCCCTCAAGAAGTCGATTTTGCAAGAGGCAGTCCAGGGCAAGCTGGTACCGCAAGACCCGTCTGACGAGCCTGCAGAGGCTCTGCTGGAGCGTATCCGGGCGGAGAAACAGCGGCTCATCAAGGAAGGAAAAATCAAAAAGGACAAGCACGAATCCGTCATTTTCAGACGGGATAATTCTCATTATGGGAAGTTGGACGGTGTGGAGCGCTGTATCGACGATGAACTGCCCTTTGAGATACCGGATTCTTGGGAGTGGGTGCGGCTGATTGATATCTGTGAATATATACAGCGTGGCAAATCGCCGAAGTATTCGCCGATAAAAAAGTATCCCGTAATAGCTCAAAAATGTAATCAGTGGAGTGGATTCTCCATTGAAAAGGCTCAATTCATTGAACCGGAAAGTATAACTTCATACGGGAAGGAGCGCTTTTTGCAGGATAACGACCTCATGTGGAACTCCACAGGCCTTGGAACGCTTGGCAGAATGGCCGTTTATAAAAGTGCGTTGAACCCTTATGAGCTCGCCGTCGCTGATAGCCATGTTACAGTTATTCGACCGCTGAAAGAATTTATATCGCCACAGTACCTTTACTACTACTTTTCCAACCCTACTGTACAGAGTGTCATTGAGGATCAAGCAGATGGAACAACAAAGCAGAAAGAACTCTCCGCAACAACTGTGAAAGCATATTTTGTACCACTGCCGCCGTATAATGAACAGTTACGCATAGTCAATCAAATCGAAGCGGTATTACCTCTTGCTGTACAGGCATAAAACAACCAGGCATACGCCAAAACAGTGCGTATGCCTGGTTTCCTTTTACCAGTCTATGACCTCATCAACGATAGCTCGTTGCTCGGTCGAGGTTTTGCGGAGATAAATGCGGGTGGTTTCAATGCTTTCATGACCCATAAGGTCGGCGAGGAAAGCAATGTCGTTGCAGCGCTCCAAGAAGCTCTTTGCGAAGCGGTGACGGAAGGAGTGTGGGTAAATAACCACCGGATCGATACCATACCGGACTGCCAGCTTTTTTAACTGCCCGGAGATGCCTCTGGTGGTGATTCTGTCCCCGTATTTGTTCAAAAAAATGAAGCCGCTTTCTTGGTGCTTATCGTTCAGCCAAGAAAGGGCTTCATTTTGCAGAGCTTTTGGTATGTATATTCGTCGGAGCTTACCGCCCTTCGAGCACAAATCCAAATGTCCCAGCTTGATGTGTTCCACCTTGATCTGTATGAGCTCACTGACCCGTGCGCCGGTTGCGGCCAGAAAGCGTATTACAAAATACCAAAACAGCTCGTCATCCCGTTTGAGGCAGGTTTTGAAGTACTCATAGTCAGCCTCGCTGATGACATTTTCCAGAAAGGCTTTCTGCTGCACTCGCACAAACGGCATTTTCAAACTTTCTTTGCCGATGCTTTCTAAGTAGCAGTTGATTGCCCTCAGACGCAGATTGACGGTCTTAGGCTTGTAGTTCTCTATCAACCACACTTTATACGCCCGCAGATTCTTTTTCGTTATACCGTCGTACTGCGAGCTGTATTGCCGAATGGCAAAAAGGTACGAGGATATCGTGTTTTCCGAGAGGTTTGTACCTCTCAAGTGTCTTTCGAATTCTTCTATCATAGTGAAAGACCTCCTTTCACTATGATATTATACCGTAATTGTACGGTATTCCTTTTACAATGCCTTGACCAGTGGGAACAGTTCTTCAATCCGCTGGACGATGCGGTGCTGCTCGCTGAGCGGAGGAAGCGGGAAAAGCGCATTTGCCACTTTATCGCTGTTCAAGTTTTTTACCACAGCCCCACTAACGCTATCGCAGAACTGGTAGTATGCAAACGGCGATGAAAGAATGTAGTAAAGGAAATCCACGGAGTAGCATTCAAATCTATTCGACAAAACAAGCCAGCCGTCATGGATACAGCCGTCAGTTTTGAGAATATAAGGGCGTCCGAAGCTCATTGAATTTGTAAGTAAAAAGTCGCCACTATGGACCATACGACTTTTTGTAACCCCTTCCGGGCGGATTTTTTCCTTCGTTTTGAAAATGTACTTTCCGCCTTTATCCGTATCGCCGATTTTGATCCAGTTTATCCCGTCTGACTCGGTTGTAAGATATTGCTGAATAGGCCGGGGCGAACCTCCTCGTGCTATTTCCAAAACAGCCCCAAGCCGCACCCACTCCCAAGAATCAGGTATCTCAAAGGGCAGTTCATCGTCGATACAGCGCTCCACACCGTCCAACTTCCCATAATGAGAATTATCCCGTCTGAAAATGACGGATTCGTGCTTGTCCTTTTTGATTTTTCCTTCCTTGATGAGCCGCTGTTTCTCCGCCCGGATACGCTCCAGCAGAGCCTCTGCAGGCTCGTCAGACGGGTCTTGCGGTACCAGCTTGCCCTGGACTGCCTCTTGCAAAATCGACTTCTTGAGGGCTTCGGGGAAGGCTGAGTTTAAGGTTTCAGTTTTTTGGTACGCCACATCGTATGCAGAAACAGCAGGGGCAATCACGTCTATCTTCTCAACGATACGCCACTGCTCCTCCAGCGGAGGTACTGGCACTAATAGAGAGGTCATTGTTTCTGTGCCGACTCTTGGCATCTTCACGCCGTAAGTAATGCTGTTGATGAGATTATCGACATAAGGGGATTTCAGATAATTGACGATGTAGTTTGGATCGATTCCGCCGTATACACGAAATGGTACGATTTCTGGCGTACAAATGCCGTCATCGGGGGCGACAAGAATTTTCAATAGATACGGGCGCAACTTGCTGTAGAGAATGTCACCCTTTGCAAATACGGTCTTATCACCAACCGCTTTGCGTTCACCGACTGCTTTATGCTCTAAAAGCCTGCCGCCTTTTTCGATGTCCTCCAAATCCAGGCCCCAAATCGAAGGATCGGCGCTTGTTGCATTAACTTTCTGCTTTGTTTCTGCATAGGACGAAATGTTGCCCAACCGTACCCATTCCCACGAATCGGGGATGTCAAACGGTACCTCATCCGCCAGCGACCGAACTTCATCGCCGATTTTCTCATAAGGAGTATTATCGGAATGTGGCTGTTTAACGATTACGGCAATATCGAAAACTGAAGTGACTGTAAAACGCACCATCTCTGCTGCGGAGTAATTCCACAGCGGGGGCACTATGTACCGAAATAGTCGAAAGTTCTTATTATTGAGCATTTTGTGGCATAAAAAAGTCCACCGTAATAAATCACAGTGGACTTAGTGGCGGAGAGGAAGGGATTCGAACCCTTGTGCGCTTTCGCGCAAACTGATTTCGAGTCAGCCCCGTTATGACCACTTCGATACCTCTCCGTATATGCTCACCCTCGAAAACGAGGGAAACAATCAATATTCAATTTTTTAGAAAACCCGTTAGATAAGCCGGTTAGAAAAATCATCTGCCACGCGAAAACCCAACAAAATCAAGGCTTTTCGGCGGTTTTCAGTGGCACAACTACTCAAATACGTACATGATTTCGAGTCAGCCCCGTTATGACCACTTCGATACCTCTCCATATATAAAATGAGGCAAAACCGATTCATGCGCCTCACTTTGCTAAAGCATTATAGCACATAAAATCGGTTTTGTCAACGGGAAAAAGTCCATATTTGAAAAAATTATGTAGTGTTACAATTGATGTGAGACCAAAATAGAAAAATATATAGAAAAATGACCTGCTCACCGGCACTGTGTAACCACACACAATATCATGTGAGAGGCAACAAGTCCGTAAAACTGCCATGACGGCGGTGAGGTGTATTTGATATTATTGACCTGTAAAGTGTTATTATTTGAGGAGTTGCTTCAGATCTTCCTCCGGCGTGGTGATAGGAGCAATGCCGAAATTCTCTACAAGATAATTCAGCACATTGGGAGAAATAAACGCCGGCAGAGTGGGACCAAGGCGGATATTCTTTATACCCAAGTAAAGCAGAGTCAGCAGGATGCACACGGCTTTCTGCTCGTACCACGAAAGCACCATGGACAGTGGCAAATCGTTCACTCCGCAACAGAATGCATCAGCAAGAGCGACGGCAATCTGTATAGCACTGTAAGCGTCGTTGCACTGTCCGACATCCATCAGACGGGGCAGACCGCCGATGGTGCCGAGGTCAAGGTCATTGAAGCGATATTTGCCGCAGGCAAGCGTCAGCACTACGGTATCGGCAGGGGTCTGCTTCACAAACTCTGTGTAGTAGTTGCGCCCGGGACGCATTCCGTCACAGCCACCGACCAGGAAAAAGTGTCTGATAGCGCCTGATTTAACTGCGTCAACAACCTTATCCGCCACGCTGAGTACCGTGCCGCGGGCAAAGCCTGTCATGACCATGTTGCCGCCGTTAATGCCTGTGAAATGCTTGTCCTCGGAGTAACCGCCGAGTGCCAAAGCCTTTTCGATAATCGGGGTGAAGTCTTTATCCTCTCCGATGTGTGTTATTTCGGGATATGATACAACAGCCGTGGTGAACACGCGGTCGGCATAGCTTGATTTCGGCGGCATCAGACAGTTGGTTGAGAACAGCACAGGCGCTGGAATATCCGCAAATTCTTTCTGCTGGTTCTGCCACGCCGTGCCGAAATTGCCCTTGAGGTGGGAATACTTTTTCAATTCGGGATAGCCGTGAGCAGGGAGCATTTCGCCGTGAGTATAGATATTGATGCCTTTGCCATCGGTCTGCTCCAACAGCAGCTTCAGGTCGTGGAGGTCATGACCGGATATGACGATAAAAGGTCCCTTTTCCACGGTCAGCGGAACGGTGACGGGCGCGGGCGTGCCGTAAGTTTCTGTGTTGGCTTTATCCAGCAATGCCATGCACTTGAGGTTTTTCTCGCCGACTTCCATCACGATAGGCAGCAGTTCGTCCCTGCCCCAATCTTCACCGATGGCAAAGAGTGCCTTGGAAAAGAACCGGTTCACCTCATCATCGGAGTAGCCAAGCGCCATGGCATGATGCGCATAAGCCGCCATCCCGCGTATACCGAAAAGAATGAGAGATTTAAGACTGCGAATGTCCTCCTGCGCGTTCCAGACATTCTCCATATCGTAATCATCCGTGCGTCCGCACGCAGAAGCGCAGCAGGAACAGCCGGGAGCAAGACGGGCTTTTTCTCCGTGCACCCGTTCAATCAGATCCCGTAAGGTCTTTTCATTGAAACTCACATTCGTAACGGTGGTGAAAAGTCCGTCAATCATCAGACGCCATGTTCCATCGTTTATATCCGGAGCATTATTTGCCGCACGCGACAATCCGACCAAAGCGCCGGTCAGTTCGTCCTGAAGTTTAGCTACATCGGCGGTCTTGCCGCAGACACCGACTTTTCCCATGCAACCGGTGCATCCCGCAGTCTGTTCACACTGAAAACAAAACATTTTTTTATCCATCTTAAAATCCTCCTGTTTTTATTTTTCGGTTTAATCGAGTATATTTCCGTCTGTGGAAATGGTCACGACCTGCCACGGAATGAATTTTCCGCTGTTCTGCAAAGCCGTTTTCGCCGCATATTCCAACCCGCCGCAGCAGGGAACTTCCATGCGCACCACAGTCACGCTCTTGATATCATTATTGCGGATGATTTCGGTCAGCTTCTCGGAATAGTCCACACCGTCAAGCTTTGGGCAGCCGACGAGCGTAATATGTCCTTTTATAAAGCGCTCGTGAAAGGCGGCATAGGCATATGCCGTGCAGTCAGCGGCGATGAGCAATTTGGCACCATCAAAGTAAGGCGCGTTCACGGGCACAAGCTTTATCTGTACAGGCCACTGGGAAAGACGGCTTTGTGCCGAGGCGGGTGCTGTTTCGGTGTCCGACGACTCTGCGTGTCGGATGGTTTTCATTCGTGTCCCGGGACAACCGCCGTGCAGGCGCATGCCTTCCTGTTGCATTTTTTTCTGTTTATTTGCCAGCACAGCCGCTTCGTCATAGGCGGCAGCCTCGCGCTCCACAAAAGAAATCGCTCCTGTGGGGCAGGCGGGCAGACAGTTGCCAAGCCCGTCGCAGTAGTCATCCCGCATCAGCTGTGCTTTTCCGTTCACCATGGCGATGGCGCCCTCGTGGCAGGCGGCGGCACATGCGCCGCAACCGTTGCATTTTTCCTGGTCAATCTCAATAATTTTTCTTTTCATAACAATTCCTCCTTGCTTTTCTGCCTATATTATAGTATAATAAAATCAATAAGTCGGTTGAATTTTCAACGAAAGAGGATTTTTATGAAAAATTTTTTATCCGTGCTTCAGTCGTCCAAACTCTTTTACGGTATTTCCGAAAATGAACTTACAGCTATGTTGTCATGTCTTGATGCGAGAAAAGAGGCTTTTCCAAAGGAATCCGTTGTGCTGCGAGCCGGCGATACGGCAGAATCTATCGGACTCGTGCTGTCGGGAAGTGTACTTGTCGTACAGGATGATATTTGGGGAAACCGCAATATCATATCCAGAGCAGGGAAAGGGCAAACTTTTGCCGTCGCATTTGCCTGCGCACCGGGTTCCAGACTGAATGTGGATGTCATAGCGGAAACACCTGTTACCATAACGTTTCTGAATGTAAACCGTATCCTTAATGTATGCCCGTCTGCCTGCGCACATCACAGTCAGATTATTCGGAATGTTCTCAGCGAGCTTGCCGAGAAGAATCTGCGATTCAGCGAAAAACTCAAGCATATGGGACAGCGCACCACACGCGCAAAGATTATGTCTTATCTTTCGGCGGAAGCACAGCGGCTTGGAAAATACGAATTTGATATTCCGTTTTCAAGGCAGCAGCTTGCGGATTATCTTTGCGTCGAGCGCAGCGGACTGTCACTGGAGCTTGGAAAAATGAAAAGGGATGGTCTCCTCGACTATCACAAGAGTCATTTCATTTTGAATGTGTAAAATTGCGGCGGATTTTTCTGTTACTGAAAATCGCTTTAAAATCGGCAACATCCCCTTGCTTTTCCGAAATCAAGGGGATGCGTGTTTATTTATAAATTAAGTATATAAAGAATGCTGCCTCTGTCTGGATAAGAATATGCCGCGGGTAATTCTGGCGCGCTGATTTTCCCATGTATTTTCGCAACCTTAAGTAGAGAATTTTTCTCGTGCAGGGAAGAGCAACGCCTTTTTGCGGCTCTACTTTTTAGTTATATTTTTGCCGTAAATGTATATTCGCCGGAGGGGAGTTCGGCTTTTATCTCCGACGTATTGCCAGTGGTAAATTTCACAGCATTGCCGCTTTGTGTGAGTTTTTCTGCAAAGAGCGTATGCGGGGCGCCCTCGAAAACATCATCAAGATACATCGGCAGGAAGATTGTGGCATGAGAGCCGGAGGGGACAGTCAGCGATAGGCGGAGCGTCTTTCCGTCATTTTCAAAGTCGCTTACTGCCTTTCCGTAAGGAGTTTCAACCGAGCAATGCACTTTTTCTATGCCGCAACCGACAGCAGGGCGGAGAATGATATGCTCATATGCGGGCATATCGTCATCTGCCGAGATACCGCCGATATATTTATAGAAGAAAGCGGAAACATCGGAGAACATGTGATGATTTCGCGAGCCGAGACCGTTCCAGCATTCCCAGAGCGTATTTGCGCCCATATCTATCCAGTGCTTATAGCTCGGGAATGTTGGATTTTTTATGAGTTCGAGCGCGGTGCGTACCTCGCCGCACATACCGAGCGCATTGAAAACGGCTTTGTTTCCGAGTACGCCGAAATCAAGATGTCCGTTCTGCTCGGCTATCTGTTCCTTAAGGCGTGCTATGAGAGGTGCATATTCATCCTTTTCACAAAGCCCGTGATATATCATAACGCCTGTTGCCGTCTGGCAATTGCCTTTTACGGTATGTGTGCTTTCATCATAGAGCTTGCTGCGGAAAGCTTTCTTTATGTTGTCGGCAAGTGCGGTATATTTCTTTTCGTCCTCTGTTTTGCCGAGAAGCTTTGCCCAGTGTGCGAGCGTGCGGACGGCGGTATGATAATAGCCTGTATCGGTTACGGCGACGGGACACTTGAAAGAGCCCATATTTGCGCTTATCGCTTCGCCCTCAAAGGGAGCGCACCAGTCGCCCAGTCCGTAATTTGCTATGCCGTCTATAGCCATCTGCGTGATATGCGAGCAGTGGCGGCGGAGCATATCGTAATTTTCTCTCAGGCATGCAAGGTCGCCTGTCGCACGGTAGAGGAATGCTGCGGAATCGACTATGGTGCTTGCCCAGTCGGGTCCGTTGAGCGAGTTGAAGCCCCATCCCGTGGAGGGAACAACACAGGGTACGGCGCCCGCGGGCGTCTGCGCATCGCGAAGGTCAAGGAGCCATCTGTTCATAAACTGCTCGGAAGCGAAGTTTATGAGTATCTGTTCGCTCGAGAAGCCCGCATCGCCTATCCATGATGTCTTTTCACGGACGGCATCTGAAGCTATCGTATTCATAGTGCAGGAACGTGTGGACTCTATGCACATCTTCTGAATCTTATTTATCGTTTCGTCCGATGTGATAAATTCGCCTCTGTCGCGCAGGTCATTTGAGAGTGAGAGCGCAACAACATCGGAAAGTTGTCTGTTTTCGTCTCCACCGGCTATCTCTACATATTGGAAGCCGTGATATGTAAATTCCGAATGCCAGACCTCTGGTTCGTCGCTTTTCTTTGTATAAATCTCGGTCTGAAACGTATAGTTTTTTATGAAACAGCTGAGCGGCCACTGAGTAAGCTTGCCGTCCTTATCGAGAAGGTCGCAGTATTTTATCGTTATCTTATCGCCCTTTTTGCCGCGCAGTGTGAGCAGGCAGACACCTGCCTGATTCTGACCGATGTCAAAGAGCGTTTTGCCGTCGTAATTTTTCATGCGCACGGCGGGGCGGCGCATGCGGAGCGTTATCGGCTCCATTTCCATCAGCAGAAGTTCACCACCTGCGGGACGGATTATACGTGCGTTTTTCCAGCCTTCACCGCAGGTATAGCCGTATATATCCCAGTCGGGCATCTCGAGATTTGCATCGTATTCTTCGCCGTGGCGTATGCCGTCGAAAGTGATTGGTCCGCGCGAGCTTTGCCATGTGGGATCGCTTGAAATTATCTCTTTTTCGCCGCTTTCGTATTCGATATGCAGTTCGCATATCATTTTTGGAACATCGCGCCACGGAGCAAAGCGCGACTGCCATGGATCCTCTGTGAAGCAATTGTAAAATCCGTTTCCGAGTACAACGCCGATGGCGTTTTTCTCCGCAAGCTTATCTTTTACATCAAAGGCGCGATAGAAAATATGCTTGCTGTAATCGGTATACGGTGTGGAGAGAAATTCCTCGTTTACGCGCTTGCCGTTTATCGTGCAGACGAAATATCCGAGCCCGCAGATATAGAGCATGGCGTCTTTTACCGCTCCCGCGAGTGTAAAATCTTTTCGCAGACAGGGAGCTGCGAGTGCATCGTCACGCTTGCGCAGAAAATATCCCGTTATCCACTTTGCCTGCCATTCGCCGCCTATTTTTCCTGTGCGAAAAGACGAGCAGGCATAAGATTTGTTTCCGTTTTCATCCGTCACCTCGACATGGCAGAGATAGCGGGAAAGCGGTTCGGTTTTCTCCTCCATATGGATATAATAGCGTTTTTCGCTCTCTACCGTGCCGGATGTCCAGATCACGCTTCCGTTTTCGCGCGTCACTGTGACTCTGTAGCTTTTCTGATGCTTGGCAGGATTACCATCAAGCTCCCATGAGAAAAACGGGGCGCTGTCGATGACAGGGGAGAGCAGATTATTGACTCTAAACGAATTATTCTTGATTTTCATAAAAAATTCCTTTCGGATTTATTTTCTGTGGCTACAGTTTAACAGAAATCGCGGATAAAATCAATCATAAAAAAGAAAATAAACATGAAAATACAATTTAATTTAATATAAATACAAACAGACATTTGACAAGCGGGCAATTTTTTGATAAAATACGAAAAAGGGGTGAATGATTTGAAAATTTTCGGATTTGCAAGGCGGAATTATCATATAGCGGTTTTTGCGCTGTTTGTCGCTTTTGTCGCGGTGACGATGAGCTTTACAGTGGCATACGGCGACGATTATTATTACGGTTCGTTTTTCTACGAAGGCTTTTCGCATTTCGTAGACGAAAATATATTTCATTATATGAAAACAAACGGGCGTGCGCTCGTCCATCTGCTTGATGAGTTGTTGCTCGCGGGCGGTCAGATGGTGGCGTGGCACATCTTCGGCACGCTCTGCATTGCCGCCGTCACTCTGCTTTCGGCACTTATCGGAGCCAAGGCTTACAGAAACGGAATTGACACCGAAGAGTTTCGCATAGCACTTGTCGTTTCATGCATGCTTTTTGCCTCGATTTCGCTTGATATCGCACGGCAGAGCATCTATTGGGCGACAGGCGCACTCAATTATCTTTATCCCATAATGCTCCTGCTTTTGCTTTTCTGTTTTGTAAAGCGCGGCGAGGAGAAAGGGCGATGCGGTGCCGCCGTGCCTGTGCTTGCCTTTTTCTGCGCATTCTCGACGGAGCAGTGCTCCGCTGGAGCGATAGCCGTAGTGGCTTATGCTTTCATCCTGCGACTTAAGGCAAAGAAAAAGCCAGATGCCGCCATGTATTTTGCGGCATTCTCGGTTGTGCTCGGAGCGGCACTTCTTTTCCTTGCACCGGGTAACTCCGTGCGCATGACATACTATCCGGATTTCTATGCGAAGTCGCTGACGGAACGCATAGCGGGCAATATTCCCGCGGTGGCAAACGGCATGACGGGGAAGAGCGGCATGGGAACCGCGATTGTCCTTCTTTTTGCATGCCATATCGGTGATTCTCTTGCCAAAATAAAAGAGAAGCGCGAATTTTGGCGCATAATTCCGATAGCACTCTGCGTCGCGTCTGCCGTGCTTATCGTCATGGACGGTGACGGCACGACTGCCGGTGCAATAAGAGCGGCTTTTGTATTTACGGCGCTCGCGGAAATCGCCGCGGAAAAGATAATCGCATTTTTTTGCGATGGCGACGACAGCGCTTTCTTCATCCTGCTTTCCGTCGCGCTTCAGGCTTGCATGCTCGTTTCGCCCGAATACGGCGGCAGGACAATTCTTGTTTCCGTCGTGCTTCTTTTTCCTGTTATACTCGATAGCATCTGCAAAAGAAGGGTTTCACTTGTATTGACGACAGTCGCGGCGGCATTTCTTTTCTCGTATGGGCGTTTTGTGCTTGCCGCAATATCCGTTTTTGCGCTTGCCGCTGTAATACTTGCGTTTTCAAAGAAGAAAACGGTATCCTGCGCCTTTCTGCTTGCCGCGCTCTGCGCACTGTGCTTTGACAGCATGCTTTCGTTTGCCTGCGGCTACGGCGAAAACTACGCGATACACAGAGAGAACGCGGCGCGCATAGAGCAGTGGAAAGCGGACGGAGACGAAACGGCGCCTCTGCACCTCAAATATCTCAAAAACGGCGAGTATAAATACATCATGCCGTATGACAATGTTCCGTACCACTGGAACTGGTATAAAACCTACAACAACCTGCCTCTTTCGACAGAGATGATATTCGATTTTCCGGACTGAACGAAAAATATGAAATTTTTTTCATAAAACCTCTTGACAAATCGGGAAAGCTGTGATATTATCGTATTATCATTTTAACATGTTAAAACGATAATACAAATTTCTGACGAACAGAGGTATAATGAAATGAAAAGAATTGTTTCCCTTATTCTTGCCGCGGCTATGGCGGCTATGATGCTTTTTGCTTTCGCTTCGTGCGGCAAAAAGGATGATGACACACTCGTTTGCGGCGTCACGCTTGTCGATCGCATAAATTACAAGGACGAAAACGGCGAATGGGTCGGTTTCGACAGCGATTTTGCCAAGGAAGTCGGCAAAATCCTCGGCATGAAAGTTGAATTTCAGGAGATACAGTGGGAGCAGAAGTACAGCGAGCTTTCTTCCGGTGCCATCGACTGCATCTGGAACGGCTTTACGGCAAACAGCTCCGATAACGGCACGCCGAGAAAAGAGCTTGTCGATTTTTCATACGGATATATGCTCAATCAGCAGTGCGTTGTTGTAAAAAAATCAAACCTCGACAGCTACAAGAGCGAGGCTGACCTTGTCGGCAAGACGGCAGTTGTTGAATCCGGCAGCGCGGGACAGGGCTATGCCGACGGTGCTGTCGGCGAGAGCGGCAAGGTTATCAAGGCGGCGGCGCAGATAAACACATTCACGGAGGTAAAATCCGGCGCGGCTGATTTTGCCGTGGTTGATATAATCCTCGCGCAGAATGTCTGCGGAAAGGGCAACTATGACGACCTCTGCATAGTCGATGCGATAGAGCTTGAATCCGAGATATACGCTATCGGTTTCCGCCGCGGCAGTGACCTTACAGCTAAGGTGAACGAAGCCATCAAGACCCTGCGCGACAGCGGAAAGCTTCTTGAGATTGCAAAGAAATACGGACTTGAAAACAGCCTTTCCGTTCAGGAAACGGCAAACTATTGATTGACAAAGGAAAAGTAAGATGAGTTTTGCGGAAGTTACGCTGAGCCTGCTTTCGGGGCTGAAAACAACCTGCCTTATATTTGCGCTGACGCTGGTGATAGCGTTGCCGCTCGGCTTGATAATAGCATGGGGTTCCATGTCGCGTTTCAAGCCGCTCTCATACCTTGTTAAGGTTTTCGTTTGGATAATCCGCGGTGTGCCTCTGATGCTCCAGATATTTGTGGTATTCTATGTCCCGGGCTTTGTATTCGGAGCACCCGTGTCATCGCGCTTCACTGCGGTGATAATAGCTTTTGCCATAAACTATGCCTGCTATTTCTCCGAGATTTACCGCGGAGGAATAGAGAGCATCCCCGCAGGGCAGTATGAGGCAGGGCAAGTACTCGGCATGACAAAGGCGCAGATATTTTTCCGCGTTGTTCTCATGCAGGTGGTCAAGCGTATACTCGCTCCAATGTCAAACGAGGTGATAACTCTCGTCAAGGATACTGCGCTTGCGCGCGTTATTCTCGTTGCCGAGGTGCTGAAGTGCGCCGAGGATCTGATGAGCATGCGGGGACTCATATGGCCGCTCTTCTATGCGGGCGTATTTTATCTCATTTTCGTCGGATTGCTCACGCTCCTTTTCGGTTATCTGGAAAAGAAGCTTGCTTACTATAAAATATGATGGAGAAGAAAATGGCATTTCTTGAAGTAAAA
The DNA here is from genome assembly GCA_963618495.1 of Acutalibacteraceae bacterium. Classification (GTDB taxonomy): domain Bacteria; phylum Bacillota; class Clostridia; order Oscillospirales; family CAG-272; genus Apopatosoma. The sequence goes on along the minus strand of CAVESF010000014.1, from coordinate 38,253 downwards.
GGCTTGGAAAAATATTTCAACGATACGCAGGTTCTGCGCGGCGTGGATTTCACGCTGGAAAAGGGACAGGTGCTGAGCATCATAGGCTCCTCGGGAAGCGGAAAGACAACGCTTCTGCGCTGTCTCAACTTTCTCGAGACACCTGATAAAGGCGAATTTTTCATAGACGGGCAGAAGATTTTTTCCGCAGACGACACATCGCGCATAAAAAATTCCGAGCTTCGCGAAAAGAGGCTTCATTTCGGGCTTGTTTTCCAGTCATTCAACCTTTTTCCGCAGTATACGGTTTTCGAAAATCTGACTCTTGCGCCGAAATTGCGCGCATCCGAGACGGTGAGGCGCGAAAAACTCGGAGGGGAAGCGAAAAAGCGCCTTTACGACAAGGTTGATGCGGATGCTGAAGCGCTTCTTTCCAAGGTTGGGCTTTCGCAGAAGAAAAATTCATATCCATGCGAGCTTTCCGGGGGACAGCAGCAGAGAGTATCCATAGCGAGAGCCCTGATGCAGAGTCCCGATATCCTTTGCTTTGATGAACCGACGAGCGCACTTGACCCCGAGCTTACGGGCGAGGTGCTAAAGGTTATCCGCGAGCTTCGCGACAGCGAGAGAACCATGATTATCGTCACTCACGAGATGGATTTTGCCCGCAAGGTTTCGGATAAGATAATGTTTATGAGCGAGGGAGTTGCCGCAACGTGCGGAACGCCGGAGGAGCTTTTCTCGGGAAACGGAAACGAAAGGCTTTCTTCTTTTCTCAATGCTTTTGACAAATAAAAAATCAGAGCTTTATTTTCGTTTTTGATGTTGACTTATACCTTTGTTTAGTTTATAATGTAGGTGCTTTAAGGAGCGCCTGCATTATTTTTTTAGGAGGTTTTTATGTTTTATCCGAAAAACAGCGAAGCCGCGCTTTCACGCGAGCTTTTTAAAAATCCGACAAACGAATACCGTGCCGTGCCGTTCTGGTCATGGAACTGCGAGCTGAAAAAAGATATGCTTGCGAAGCAGATCGGATATATGAAAGAGATGGGCTTCGGCGGCTACGATATGCATCCGCGCATAGGGCTTGCAACGCCGTATCTCTCGGACGAATTTATGGATATAGTCCGCTTCTGCGTGGAAAAGGGCAAGAGCGAGGGCATGTATTCATGGCTCTATGACGAGGACAAGTGGCCATCGGGCTACGCCGGCGGCTTTGTCACTAAGGATGTGGAAATGCGCAGAAAAAAGCTGTGGTTTACTCCAACGCCGTATGATGACGGGACGCTGACTCTTGACGCGGACAAGGCAAAAGCCATCGCAAATCTGCCGAAGGGAAAATATATTTTCCTTGCCGCATATGATGTTTCCCTTGATGAAAGCGGAGATCTCCTCTCATACAGACGCATAGATATATCCGAACATGCTGAGTACAAGAAATATTTTGCATATATGGAATATGATGCGGACGACAACCGCTTCAACGGACAGGCGTATGTCGATACATTTAAAAAAGAGGCAATCGACAGGTTTATTGAGGTTACTCACGAGAAATACAAAGCAGTGATAGGCGATGAATTCGGTAAGTCTGTGCCTGCGATATTCACGGACGAGCCTCAGTTTTCCCGCGTGTCTGTGCTTAGATTTGCAAAACAGGAGAGTGGTGGCGCGTCATATCCTTTCACAGATGATTTTGAGGATACATTCATGGCTGCATACGGCATGAGCCTGCTGGACAGCTTTCCGGAGGTTGTATGGAATCTTGCGGGCGGCAGACTTTCAAAGATAAGATACTGCTTTTATGACCATGCGGCAGAGAGATTTGCCGAGGCTTTCTCGGACAATATAGGAAAATGGTGCCGCGAAAACAACATATTCATGGCAGGGCATGTAATGGACGAATGGCTGCTGAAAACGCAGACATGGGCAGTAGGCGACTGCATGCGCCAATATCGCGGATTCGGCATCATCGGCATAGATATGCTTGCCGACAAGCGCGAGCTGACGACCGCAAAGCAGGCACAGAGCATGTGCCGCCAGATGGGTGCGCCGGCTGTTCTCTCCGAGCTTTACGGTGTGACGAGATGGGATTTCGACTTCCGCGGTCATAAGCTTCAGGGTGACTGGCAGGCTGCAATGGGCGTCACAATACGCGTACCGCATCTCTACTGGGCTTCCATGCGCGGCGAAGCAAAGCGAGACTATCCTGCTTCCATAGGTCATCAGTCGCCTTGGTATAAGGAATACGGGCTCATAGAGGATCATTTTGCAAGAGTGAATACAGTGATGACACGCGGAAAGTCGGATGTGCGCATCGCCGTCATTCACCCTATAGAGAGCTTCTGGTTTGCTTACGGACCGAACGATCGCTCGTCGATGGCAATGCGCGAGAAGGATAATTTTTTCTGCGACCTGACGAAATGGCTTGTTTCAAGCGGCATGGACTTCGATTTCATATGCGAAGCGATGCTGCCTTCACAGTATAAAAAGACAGAGAGCGGTTTTGCCGTCGGTGAGATGAAGTATGATGCTGTTGTAGTCCCGAATCTTGTGACACTGCGCAAAACGACGCTTGAGGTGCTGAAGAATTTCCGTGCGGCAGGCGGAGAAGTGATATTTATGGGAAGTATACCGACTCATGTTGACGCGGAAGAATGCGGCGATGCGGCGGAATTTGCAAAGTCATGCACCCATGTTAATCCGCTCAAGGACGAGCTGCTCACAAGCCTTGAAAAATACAGAGATGTGCAGATATGCACGGAGACCGGCGAACCTTACTCCAATACCGTATATCAGATGCGTACCGATGGAGATAAAAAGCATATTTTCATCGCGCATCTCTATCGCGCGGATGACCTTGATATTTCATATCTTGAGACACTGACGGTGAAGCTGCGCGGCGAATGGAAAGTGACGCTGCTTGATACAGAGACAGGCGAAATCAGACCCTTGCCTGCAAGATACGAGTGCGGCAATACCTATATAAAATGGATAAGCGGCGCCTGCTCGTCGCTCCTGCTTGAGCTGGAAGCGGGAAGAGGCGAAACGGGCGAGATACGCGAGCGTGGCTTCGCGGCAGAGGAATTTCTTGCGGGAGAAGCCGAAATTTCGCTTACCGAGCCGAATGTACTCCTGCTTGACAAGCCATTATACAGTCTGAACGGCGGCGAGATAAAGAGCGAACGCGATATTCTGTATACGGATATGGCGGTACGCGATGCGCTCGGCATCCGTCGGCGCGGCGGTCATATGAAGCAGCCGTGGGTAGACCCGCTTGACAAGAACCCGAAGGACAAGCTCAGGCTTTATTACAGTTTCGAGAGCGATATCGAATATGAGGGCGCGGAGCTGGCACTTGAATGCCTCGAATATACGGATGATATTATATTCAACGGCGAAAAGGTCAGCCACGATGTCGCAGGCTACTATATAGACGAGGACGCACTGCTGAAGCTTGCTTTGCCGAAAATAAAGAAAGGTGAAAACCGCCTTGTGATAAACTATCGTTTCGGCGATATAACTCAGCTTGAAAGTTGCTTTATCCTTGGAAAATTCGGCGTGAAGCTGACGGGTACAGCCGCAAAGATAACCGAAATGCCGGAAAAGATAGGATATATGGACATCGTATCGCAGGGCATGCCTTTCTACGGCGGCAATCTCACCTACAAGACTTCTTTTGTCTCCGATGGCGGTGAAAAGACGCTCGAGATAGCAAGATATGCCGGCGCGCTCATGAAAGTGCGCATGGACGGAAAAGAGATGGGCGCGATGATTTATCCGCCGGCAAGACTGGGACTCGGAATTGTTCCCGCAGGCGAGCATACTCTTGAAATAACGCTCTACGGAAACAGAGCGAATACCTTCGGCACGCTCCATAATGTCGATGAAAATATAAGCTATTGCGGACCTGCAAGTTGGATTACGCGCGGCGGCAGATTCTGGTGCCCCGAGTATATAACGAAGAGAACGGGTATACTTACCTCGCCGAGAATGCTGACAAAATAAAAATTTTATAATCAAAAAAACTCTGCCCGAAAGCAGAGCTTTTTTGATGTGTTTTTTAGATCTTTTCGAAATCGTCTACAGAAAGAGTAAACATTACGGCGCCGCCGATTGTCACCTTTTCCTCTACGGAATGATTTAGTATGCCTCTGCCGAAAGCCTCCACTGAGGGAGAAATCTTTTCGCGCGTCGTGCAGTATTTTTTCAGTATTTCCTTGAGCTCAGGCAGACGCTTTTCGTCTGTACCTATGAGCAGGGTAGTGTTTCCTACCATGAGAAAACCTCCCGTGGTGGAAAGCTGGGTCACAAAGAAGTCGCGTCCCGTCAGCGCCGTTATCGCCGTTCTGCTGTCATCGTTGTTTATTACCGCAATTACAAGTTTCATTTTTTTCTCCTACATATCAAATTTCAAAAGATTGAGACTTTCTTTATCGAGCGCATTTACGTTTTCTATTTCATAGCGATTGTCGTTTGAATCACGGATAAGTATGCGTCCGTCATAGAGAGTTTTTATATCTATGCTCGTATTCAGTATCGCAAAGCTGTGTTCACCGCGGTCGGTCGCCACAGTCCATGTGATGTTTCCGTATTTCTCCACGCGGGAAATTATTTTCTTTATCTTCGGGATGATATAATATGATTCGAGGCAATCCTGTATTGCCTCTTTCGATTCCGGCATCAGATTGTTTATATCGCGTATTATCGCTATCTCCTTGCTGTTTTCATCGAGAAGAGAAATGTATTTCGAGATTCCCGAAACAGGGAAGAGTCGCAGAGGTTCGAGATTTTCAAAGCATCTGCCGTCGTATGTTTCGAGGCGCACGGAGACACTTCCCGTTTTTGTAATGCGAACTTCGTCGCCGTTTATGAAAAACCCTATCATTTCCGCCTGCCTCCTTATTCGAAATGCTCTTTTTCTTTATCGAGCTTGACCTGGTCTGCCATCGATTGAATCTTTACGAGCTTATAATATTTGCCCTTCTTTGCCATCAGTTCATCGGGTGTGCCGAATTCCGCGATTCTGCCCTTGTCGATAACGACTATCTTATCCGCCTGCTTCAGAGTAGAGAGCCTGTGCGCTATCATGAGGGTTGTTCTGCCTTTGACGAGGTTGTTTATCGCATCCTGAATAAGCTTTTCCGTTTCGGAATCGACGGCGCTTGTCGCTTCGTCGAAGATAAGCACGCTCGGATTATTTAGTATCGCGCGGGCAATGGATATTCTCTGGCGTTCGCCGCCGGAGAGACCTACGCCGCGCTCGCCGAGGATGGTATCGTATGCATCGGGATGCCGCAGGATAAACTCATGCGCGTTTGCTATATCCGCCGCCATCAGCACTTCTTCTATCGTGGCATTCGGCTTGGCGTATGCTATATTATTGAAAATGGTATCGGAGAACATCATCGCTTCCTGCTGAACATAGCCTATCTTTGTCCTGAAGTAGCTCATGTCTATTGTCTTGATATCCCTGCCGTCGAGCAGAATCTGACCGTCGTAGTTGTCATAGAAGCGCATGAAGAGGTTTATCAACGTTGTTTTGCCTGAGCCTGTCGTTCCGACGATGCCGACGGCTTCGCCGGGTTCTATCGTGAGGTTTATATCGGAGAGAACATTTTTTGTCTTATCGAAAGAGAAGCTTACATGGCGGAATTCCACCCTGCCGCTTATGTGGTCGGGCATATTGCCTTTTCCGTCGTCATGCTCTGGCTCGGCATCGAGAATGTCCATTACGCGCTCCGCAGAGGTGAGCGCACTCTGATACGAGTCGTTGAGTCCTGCAAAGAAGTTTACGGGTCCGTAGAACATCGAGGTATACGAAATGAACGAAACGAGCAGACCGAGCGAGATATCGGGACTTCCGTTTATAACCTGCAAGCCGCCCACATCCCATATTATCAGCGAACCGCAGACCACGACAAACGAAATGAGCGACGAGAAAATGCTGGACATTTTGCCTGCGCGGATGCTTACCTTGAGCCATTCGTTATTCTGCTTTTCGAGGCGCTTCGAGGCGCGTTTTTCACCCGAAAATGCCTTTACAACGCGGATACACGGTATAGAGTCGGTCAGCACGGATGAAACCGCCGTCCATTTTCTCCAGATTCGCCTGTAGAATGGGCGTATCTTCCGTCCGAATTCGCGCGAGGCATATACGACGAAAGGAACAGGGATGAGCGAGAGAAGCGATAGCTTCCAGTTCATTGTTATCATTATTATGACTATACCGACGAGCAGGAAAAGCTGGGTTATGACATCCTGCGTGATACGGAGGATGAATGCCTGAAGGTTGCTTGTGTCGTTGCTGATTCTGTTTATGACGGAGCCTGTGGAGGTTTTATCATAAAACTTCATCGGCAGGTGCTGCGCCTTTTCGAAAACATCGTTTCGCAGGTCCGCGACGATACTGTCGCCGGCGCGGCGGAGAAGTGTGCCGCGGATAGCGCCGAGCAGGTACTGAATTATGTATGTTCCAAGCAGGAATGCCACGATTATATAGAGTGCCTGCTTATTCTTGCTCGGGATAACATCATCAACAAGCATCTTCGTGATATACGGAGGCACAAGGCTTAGTGCTGTTATCACCACGGACATTATGACGGATATGCATATAGCTTTAAACTCGGGCTTTACATATTTCACAAGCTTCGATACAAGTTTGCCCTTGGAGGCGCAGTTGAGGCAGTCGGCACCCGGGCGGACAAGGTTTCTGCCGCATTTCGGGCAGACTGTGCAGAAACTCTTGTAGGCGGAGATAACGCTTTCCATAGCTTCGTCTGTCGGCATTCCAGAATTTATCTTGTCTATGAAAAGCACAGCGGAATTGAAAAGTGCTGTCACCGCATATGTGGCGCGCGCTATCTGCCTCTTTTCGCCGCTTTTCATGACGGCAATAAGAAATGCGTTTCCGTACATGCGCTTTATTGTGAGGCTGTCCACATTACTGTACCGGATGGTATCACAGACGATATCTCCGCCGTCCTCGCGATGGGCTGTTATTATCCCGCGGTCGGTGAACTCCACAACCGACTGACCGTAGATGCCGCTTGGCATAAGATCTGTCACTATCCTGAAAAGCTCGCGCTCGTTTTCTCCGAGCATTTCTCGTATTTTTGTTTCCAATGAACTGTCAGATGTTTTTTTATTTTCCAACGGTAAAGCAAAATCCATAATCCTTTTTCCTCTCGTTTTCCGTTCCCGTTTTTAATAAATTTTCTGTATAATACCATGCCGGAGCGCATTTGTCAACATCAAAACGGAAATTTCGCAAGGAAATTTTTCTGTTACGGCGTTCGCCGCATCCGCCGTATTGACATAACGGAAAAGTCGGTGTATAATTTAAGCGGAGACTGAAAATTACGGATTAAAAGGAAAATAGTATGGAAATAAAAGCTGTATTTATCGATATTGACAACACGCTTCTTGATTTTGACGAATATGTCAGGCAAACTATGAAAGACGGATTTGAGATTTTTTCATTGAAGCGTTATGAGCCGTATATGTATGATGTTTTCACAAGAATAAACAACGCGCTTTGGAAAGAGATAGAAAGAGGAGAGCTTACTTTTGCCGGGCTTGAAAATGTCAGATGGAACAAAATTTTCGAAGCTCTCGGAATAGATTTTGACGGAACGGTATTTGAAGATTACTTCCGCAAAGCACTGAACAAAAGCGCAATACCGGAAAACGGCGCATATGAGCTCTTGAAATATCTATCGGAAAAATATATCGTCTGTGCCGCGAGCAACGGTCCTTTTCTTCAGCAGACGCAACGGCTGGAGCTTGCAGACATGACAAAATATTTCGATTATATATTTATTTCAGAGAAGGTAGGAGTATCAAAGCCATCGCGCGGATTTTTCGAGTATGCTTTTTCAATGGTTAACGAAGAGAGAAAAAAACAGATATTACCGCATGAATCAATCATGATAGGCGACTCTCTCTCATCTGACATAGCCGGCGGCAAGGAATACGGCATGAAAACCTGCTATTACAGAAAAAATCCGGAGATGGCAGATTTGCTGTGCGCCGACTTTGACGTTTCAGACCTCGGAGAGATAATTGATATTCTGTAATTTTTGTTATATCAAAGCCGTATATACTGCCTGCAAATTTGGCTATTTTGCCAAATTTGTCAAAGATGACTTAAGAATGTTGACTAAAATCGGAATAAGTGATAATATTTATACAAGCAGTGATTCCAAAAAAGAGAAGCAGAGGACTTCATTATGAAAGTAGAACTTCAGAATCTGACAAAAATTTTCCCAAGCCAAAATAAAAAGTCAGGTGACAAGGTCGTTGCCGTGAGCGACTTCAACTTCACCATACCGGACGGCAAACTTGTCGGTCTTCTCGGTCCCTCCGGCTGCGGAAAGAGCACGACCCTTTATATGATATGCGGACTTCAGAAGCCGACGAGCGGCAAAATATTCTTCGGAGAGGACGATGTAACCGACCTTTCTCCGGAAAACAGAGGCGTCGGTCTCGTTTTTCAGAACTATGCGCTCTATCCGCACATGACGGTAAAGCAGAATATTCTTTTCCCACTTCAGAATCTCAAGGGTGCCGACAAGCTTGACAAGGTAACGATGCTTGAGCGTGTATACGAGGCGGCAAAGCTTGTCCAGATAGACAATCTCATGGACAGAAAACCGAGCGAGCTTTCCGGCGGTCAGCAGCAGAGAGTTGCCATTGCCCGCGCCCTTGTAAAAATGCCGAAAGTTCTTCTGCTTGATGAGCCGCTCTCAAATCTTGACGCACGACTGCGCCTCCAGACAAGAGAGGAAATCCGCCGTATCCAGCGTGAGACGAAGATTACGACGGTATTCGTGACGCACGATCAGGAGGAGGCGATGAGTATCTCCGATATGATAGTCGTCATGAAGCTCGGCGTTATTCAGCAGGTAGGCGCTCCGCAGGAGGTGTATGACAATCCTGTGAACCTCTTTGTAGCGAAGTTTCTCGGAACTCCTCCGATAAATGTTTTCGAGGGCAGAATCTCTGCAGGCAGGCTTTACATAGGCGAGGATGCTGTGCTTTCCGTCCCCGGACTTGAAGACAGGGAAGTTTATGCGGCAATCCGTCCCGAGGGATTTATCCCCGATGATAACGGTGCGCTCTGCTGCAGGTTGTCGAGCATTGAGGTAATGGGACGCGATGTCAGCATCGTTTCCACAAGCACATTCTCATGCAATCCTGTCATCCGCTCTATAATAAATTCGGATTATAAGATAGATGCTACAGCCGAAACGGTTCACTACAATCTGAAGCCGAACAAAACGTTTATTTTTGATAAAGAAACAGAAGAAAGAATGTATTTCGGTTAAAACAATATTACTTCTTCAAACAAAATAATGACAGCGTTCTCGCCTGTATTTTCATGGCAAGAGCACTGTCATTTTTTATTTGTTTTGATTTTTGAATCTGCGTTTTTTCAGAACTGCCGTTCAGTCTTTTTTATCTTTATCTTTCGGTTTTATTGCGGATATAAGATAAACGCATCCGATTATTATCAGGCAGATACCGAATATACCGAGCATTCCTTCTCCCATGATTGGAAGGCTTTCGAGAAAAGCTTTGACATCAAACATATGAAATCCTCCTTACGAAACGAGAGCGACTATGAGACCGCCCGCTATAACGGAAGCAATCTGCCCCGAAACATTTACGCCTACTGTATGCATGAGCAGGAAGTTCTGCGGATCCTCCGCAAGACCCATTTTGTGAATTACACGAGCCGACATCGGAAAGGCGGAAATTCCCGCCGCTCCAATCATCGGGTTTATCTTCTTCTTGGAGAAGAGGTTTATAAGCTTTGCAAAGAGTACGCCGCCGACAGTATCAAAGATGAATGCCACAAGGCCGAGTACGATGATAAGAAGCGTTTCCTTCTGAATAAACTTGTCTGCCTGCATCTGCGTCGCTATAGTGATACCGAGCAGGAGCGTGATGAGATTTGCAAGAACCTTCTGCGCTGTTTCCGAAAGGGAATCAAGCACGCCGCATTCGCGAAGCAGATTTCCGAACATGAGGAAGCCTATAAGCGAAACGCTCTTCGGCGCTATGATGCCGACGATTACAGTGAGTATTATCGGGAAAAGGATTCTTGTGAGCTTGGAAACGCTCTTTGCCTCATAGGGCATACGGATAAGTCGCTCTTTCTTTGTCGTCAGCAGCTTTATTACAGGCGGCTGAATTATCGGAACGAGCGCCATATACGAATATGCCGCTACCATGATAGCGCCGATGAACTGCGAATTGAGAAGCTTTGCCACAACTATGGAGGTGGGACCGTCTGCCGCACCGATTATAGCGATGGAAGCGGCATCATTGAGCTCAAATCCGAAGAGGCGAGCCATGCTGAGTGTGAAGAAGATGCCGAACTGCGCCGCCGCACCGAAAAGCAGGAGCTTCGGATTTGAAAGGAGCGGACCGAAGTCAATCATCGCGCCGATACCGATGAAGAGAAGCAGAGGGAAAAGCTCGCCGCTTTCCTCACCGATGCCGACATCAAAAAGCTTTGAGAGCGCACCTATCTCGGTACCCTGCGTGATTGCTCCGGAAAAAGGCAGGTTAACGAGTATCGCGCCAAAGCCCATCGGAAGCAGGAGCGCCGGCTCCATATCTTTTTTGATGGCGAGGTAGATGAGCAGAGCACCTATAGCCCACATTATGATGTGCTTATAGGATATCGCCTGCAACTGCTCAAGAATTTGAGATAAAATTCCCATAAAATATTCTTCCTTTCAGAAAAAAATATAAAAAACAGACTCTCAAGCCGCTGTAAAAGCACAGTAGCCCGAAAGTCTTGCGATTTAATGCATCGTCGGGTAAAAACACCGTGATGACGGCGATGCAACGGGACAAGCCCGCACGCTACTCCCTTTTGGGAAATGATGTTAATATTTTATCACAGAAGTACCTTTTTGTAAAGTGGTTTCCAAAATATTTTTGAAGAAAAAATGACGGAATTCTATTGACATTTAGCGGAAATTGTTTTATACTGACATATCAAAAAAATTAAAGGAGGCTTTCATATGAGCAAGGTTATCGTGCCGAAAGGATATAAAGCAACTCTCGGGCTTTATGACACGCAGACGGCAATAGGTATGTTAAAACGAATTTTTGAGGAGAGGCTTTGTAATGTTCTGAATCTGAAGCGTGTTTCCGCGCCGCTTTTTGTAGACCCGGAGACAGGGCTCAACGATGACCTGAACGGCGTCGAGCGTCCTGTGCAATTTGATATCAAGGATACGGGAAAAGACGCTGTTGTAGTTCATTCTCTCGCAAAATGGAAGCGTATGGCGCTGGATGTTTACTGCTTCCACGAGGGTGAGGGTCTCTATACGGATATGAACGCAATCCGACGCGATGAGGAGCTGGACAATCTTCATTCCATATATACCGACCAGTGGGACTGGGAGAAGATAATCACACCCGAAACGAGAACTGTTACTTATCTCAAAAATACCGTAAAGGGAATAGTTGGCGCAATATGCGACACGCTCGACATGCTTAAGGTGAGATATCCGCAGATAACGGTTGAACTCGAGCGTATCGTCAGCTTCATTACAACACAGGAACTGGAGGATATGTATCCGGAGCTTACTCCCAAGGAAAGAGAAAACGCATATCTTCGCGAGCATAAGACGGCGTTTATCATGCAGATAGGAGACAAGCTGAAATCCGGCAAGCCGCACGACGGCAGAGCGCCCGACTATGACGACTGGAAACTCAACGGAGATATCCTTTTCTGGAATGATATTCTCGGATGTGCTTTTGAGATTTCATCGATGGGCATACGCGTAGACCCCGAGGCAATGGACAGACAGCTCAGTGCCGCAGGCGCGGACGACAGGAGAAAACTTCCTTTCCACAGCGCACTGCTGGCAGGCAAGCTTCCGCTTACCATGGGCGGCGGTATAGGTCAGTCGCGTCTCTCCATGCTCCTGCTCGGAAAGGCGCATATAGGCGAGGTTCAGGTTTCGCTCTGGGATGATGAAACAAGAAGAATCTGCGCCGAAAACGGAATTATTTTGCTTTGATGCTTTTTGTCCGAAATAACTGAAATAATATAAATTGCCTTGCAAGTCATGCTTTTTTATGGTAAAATGAGGTGAGCTTGCAGGGCAATTTGTTTTTTATCGGATTTTTTACAAATCGACACAAAATCCTTATTGTGTTGTTCAGTTTCGCTTTTTCTTCGTGTATAATAAAGCCATCAAGATTAAGGAGGCTGTGAAACATGAACACGGACAAGATTTACGCAGAACAACTCGCAAACGAATATGCACCCAAGAGCACATCCAAGGTGGTGGCTCTCCGCAAGCTGGACAGAAAGGCAAAACTTCCGGCAAATATTTTTGCCTACACTTTCGGCATGGTTTTCGCGCTTGCTTTCGGCACGGGAATGTGCCTTGCCATGAAAGTCATCGGCGCGGGAACTTCCGCTTCAATGGCTCTCGGAATAGCTATCGGCATAGTAGGAATGATAGGCGTCGGCATAAATTATCCCGTATACAAGAAGATACTTGAGAGCGGCAAGAAGAAATATGCCTTTGAGATAATGCAGCTCGCAAAAGAAATCAGCGAGAACTGATTTTCATGAAGCTTGCTGACAAGACAAAAAGCCTGAAATCGGAGAGATACTTCTGCGATACTGCGTATCGCGGAAGCATCGGTATATACCAGGGAATGGCACTTAATTTTGCCTATGCGGCATTGCGCGCCTTTATGGGAATACGCTATCTTTCATATTGGTTTATCTCCTCTGCCGTATATTATTTTGCTATGGGGACGATTCGCACGATGCTCGCTCACTCCTACAGGCGAAAGGATGCCGCTGGCGGATTTGCATATGAGAAAAGATGCTACAGAAGAACGGCGTGGCTTCTTTTTATTCTGAATATTCCCATAGGCGGCATGATAGCAATGATGACACATATGAATCCATCCGGCTCCTATCCTATGTATACGATATACGCCTCCGCCGCATATACATTTTATGCCGTGACAGTTTCCGCCATGAATATTGCGAAATTCAGAAAAATAGGTAGCCCTATACTGTCGGCATCGAAAGCGGTGAATTTTGCCGCCGCGCTGACATCTCTTCTCGGGCTTCAGAATGCGCTGATATCGGAATTTTCCGGAGGAGACGAGGATTTTCGCATACTTATGAACAGGCTGACCGGCACAGGCGTTTATATAGCTGTGATGGCAATGGCAATATATATGATAGCAGTTTCCAAAAACAGAAGAAAGGGAGAAAATACAGGTGAATAAATCGGAGAGCAAATATTTTTCCACGGCAGTCCGCATGGATGAAGCGCTGATGGCACTGCTTGAAAAGAAAAATTTCGAATATATAACCATAAAGGAAATCTGCCACGAGGCAGGCGTAAATCGCTCTACATTTTATCTCCATTATGAAAACACGAGAGACCTGCTCGATGAAGCCGTGAGCCTCATGCATGAGCGTTTTCTCTCGTATTTCGATACTAAAGCCGAGGCTTTCATCGAGCGGCTGGAGAAATGCACGCAGGATGAGCTTGTCCTAATTACTCCCGATTATCTTATTCCGTATTTAAGCTATGTGCGCGATAATAAGAGGCTGTATGCCGCCTCTATGAAAAATCCGTCCGATTTTCGCGCGATGGATGCCTACAAGGCGATGTTTCGCCATATTTTCAATCCGATACTCGCGCGTTTTTCCGTTCCCGAGGAGAGAAGAGGATATATGATGCTTTTCTTTCTGAACGGAATCTCCGCTGTTGTTTCCGAGTGGCTGAAAGACGAATGCAAGACTCCTATAGAATTTGTCGCAGACATCATAATAAGCTGTATACCGCAGAAAAATGACCCGCAGAGCTGAAAAACCTGCGGGTTTTGCTTTTTGATATTGCCAAAAACGACTGTGTATGATAAAACAAAGAAAAACAATAGGAAAGCGACTGATAAATGGAAACGCAGTTTGATTGATGATTGATATATATAAGTCGGACGAAAATCGCCCGACTTTTTTTGCGCGATTTTCGGCGCGGCACTTGACAAACGGCATCGGGCTGAGTCATTAACTTAGCCCGTTTTCATATGGTTTTGTTTTGCCTGATTATTTCAGAACGGAAACCGCATCCTTTATGGTCTTTTCAAGAGCTTCTTTGCCGTATTTATCCACCTCGGCTTTATTCTTTTCGCCATGGGTGAGACATCCCGCGCCGCCGATACATCCGCCGACGCATGCCATACCCTCGATAAAGTTGGCTTGCAGTTTGCCTGCTTTCTTTTGCAGGAGCGCTATCTTGCATTGCTCGATTCCGTCGCATGAGCAGGGCTTCAGAACAAATTCAAGATTCTGCTCCTTTAAGCCCTCGGCTACGGCATCCGCAAGTCCGCCACAGCGGGCAAAGATTCTTCCGAAGTAGGAAGCATTGTCGAGCACGCCCTCTTCAAGCGTTGTGATATCGATTTCTTTGCTGTCAAAGAGTGCCTGAAGTTCTTCAAATGTCAGAGCAGCATCAACATAGGGCTTGACGCTCTCTTTCTGAACTTCCATTTTCTTTGCCGTGCACGGACCGATAAAGACTGTCTTGCAGTTTTCCTCATGCTCTTTCAGATATTTCGCTATCGTCGCCATAGGCGAGAGGTTATGCGAAACAAACGGCTTGAACCCGGGGAAATTCTTATCGATATAGTCGACAAAGGCAGGGCAGCATGAGCTTGTAAGGAAGCCTTTTTCTGCGAGCTCCTTTGATTCGGCTTCGGCCACCATGTCGGCACCGAGAGCCGCCTCAATAACAGTATGGAAACCGAGCTTATGAAGTCCCGTGATGACCTGACCGAGCTTGGCATAAGTAAACTGGCTTGAGATAGAGGGAGCCACGATGGCATATATCTTGTAGTTCTGATTGCCGTGACTGCCTTTCAGCATATCTATAACATTGAGAATGAAAGACTTATCGCTGATTGCACCGAACGGGCAGGTATAAACGCAGGCACCGCAGGAGATGCATTTATCGTTATTGATGCAAGCCTGCTTATCCTCGCCCATGTAGATAGCCTTGACCTTGCAGGCTGTTTCGCAGGGGCGCTGGTAATTGTGAATAGCGCTGTAGGGGCAGACCTTGGAGCATGCACCGCATTCCTTGCATTTTGTCTTGTCGATATGCGCGACATGATTTTCGTCAAACGAGATAGCGCCGAAGCGGCAGACATCCTCACAGCGGTGAGCAAGACAGCCGCGGCAGGCATTTGTAACTTCATAGCCGCCCATCGGACATTCGTCGCAGGCGATATCGATAACCTCGATGACATTCGGATTTTTCTTATTGCCGCCCATGGCGAGTTTGACGCGCTCGTTCAGTATCGCTCTCTCTTTATAGACGCAACAACGCATGGTCGGAACCTTGCCGGGCACGATTATCGTCGGGATATCAAGCAGATTATCCTGCAGGGTATCTGCCCATGCCTGCTTTGCCACTTCACGCAGGACTTTGTATTTAAGGTGTTGTACCTTGGTATCAAATTTTCTCATAAGCAACTCCTATCAGAAATAGCTGACCTTTATATGTTTTCCCATCTGCTTGAGGCAAGCGGACAGCTCTTCCACAAGATTCATTTTTATATTAAAGTTTATCGGCAAATCCGGATTCTGATGCGCCGGATTTACAGCACGACCGACATAGAAGTTTATATCCGTCGCTTCCTCAAAGAGCATACGGCAGATAAGCGATGCGCCGTCATGCCCGTAGCTCCATTTTTCATAGAGTTTATTTTCGCCTATCGCATCCTTGGCATATTCCACGACGCGGTTTACCGTGATGACGCCCTCGGTGACGAGATCGATGCCTTCGATTTTTGCAATCGGGGGAATATCAGAACGCGCGAAATTTATATCGGCTTCGACTTTTTTGCCGAGATACTTTGCGGCAATGGACGAAGTCGTGCCGCCGCATACGATATGCTTGCCCTCCTTTGAGAAGAAAAGCGCCATCATGCGGTTGCAGTCGTCGCGGTCTCTCGGGGGACCGAAAAGAATATTCATAGGCACGCGCTTGCGTATCTTTATTACGCAGGCTGTCGCATCGTCGCCCGGGCGACCGCCGTAAAGCTTGTTTGCTTCGTCTATTAGAATCGTCGACAGTGTTTTTGCGGTATATCCGCCTGCCGCCGCCGCTTCCATAAATTCGATTATATCTTCGCGCTTCCAGCCGAAATTATAAGCAAGTCCTATTCCGGCGTGGGGACAACCGTCGCTCATGGCGATGAATATATCGTCCTCCTGAAGCTTTATCAGAGATTGATAAATCTTCTTGCCGCCGATAGTCGTTTCCGTTTTGGGATAGTCGTAATTCTTGCCGTCGCGAAGCAGGATAGTGAGCGGATTGTCATACTGTATCAGCTCCATCTCACGGTTTTCGACGAGCCTCATGATGGTAAAGGTGGAATATGCGACCCCTCTCACGGAGCATATCGGGAGCGTCTGCGCAATGGTTTCGACACAGTCGGAAAGCGAAAGCCCCTCAGCCACCATCGTAGAGATGATTTTGCTTGTCAGAGTGGAAAGAATACTCGCCTTGACGCCGCTTCCGAGCCCGTCTGCCAACACAATCACAGAGGAATTGTCATCCGGCTCAAGAATATCGACATGGTCTCCGCAAAGCTGCTCGCCTATATGGTTGATGCTTTTATAGCCGATATCGGCACAAAGATCATTCATCGGAAACACTCTCTTTCAGCTTGGTAAGGGCAATCTTGGTTTCTGCGGCAGTCTCGCCGAGAAGCGATGCAATCTCCTGAACGATACGCATCTGCTTGTCTACGACCTTATCCGCGGTTTCCACCGTCTGATTGCGCTGCTTCTCGCGTTTTTCACGCTCTTTTTCTTCGTCGGTGACATCTCTCATGATGCAGAGAAGCATATGGTATGTACCGTCGTAAATAACTGTCTCTTCCACATACCTGTCGTATTCGGCAAGGTATGTTCTGCGGTTGCGGATGCTTTGCTTGCTCTCGAGAACATCGAGGAAAGGCTTCGGTTCCAATATACGCACAACCTGATCGCCGAGAACATCGGACGCGTGGCGGATATTGAGAATCTTCAGCGCCGCGGGATTTATCTGCTGAACCTCCAGCGCGTCGTTTACAACGATAAGCGCATTCGGCGTATTTGAAACGATGCAGTCGGAGAAGCTCTCGGCTTTTTCTTTGAGGTAAGGCAAACACATGGAAATCTCCGCTTTTCCGTGATAGATGGCTATCGCTTTTTCACGGCAGGTATCATAACCGCAGGAACCGCAGTTAAGCTCGTCCTCCGGGCGATTTTTGCCCATTTTCTTGAGAATAGCCTTGATTTCATCCTCGGATGGAATGCCGTATCTGCGCTCAATTGGCTCAAAACGCTTTTTAAGCTCGAGCGCATCCGGCTGCTCGACATCAAAGTCCTCTTTGCCGGCGTATTCCGCAACGGAACGGTAGTCGCCTACAGGAGAGCGGTGATATCGCTCCATGGCAGGACCGCCGATACAGCTACCCGCGCAGGCGGACATTTCGATAAAGCATTTATGAACATTGCCGCTCTCAATATCCTTGAGCGCGTTAATGCAGTTTTCAACGCCGTCTACCGCAAGATATGTATATCCCGGGGCGTTTTGCGCCATTGTCTTGAGTATGCCGCCCGTTGTCGGGAAGAAGCGCGCACGGCTGTGCTCTGTATCGTCCATATCGGGTTCAAGTTCGATATGCTCGGCTTTCAGCCATGATGTCAGTTCTTCGTAAGCAAGCACCGCATCGACAATGCCTTCATAATGGTCGGCTTCGTCTTTCTTTGCAACACACGGACCTATGAAAACGGTCTTTGCCTCCGGATGTCTCTTTTTTATCTCGGTGCAGTGAGCCTGCATCGGAGACATGATATCGGCAAGGCAGGGAAGAAGCGAGGGAAAATACTTCTGAACAAGAAGATTTATTGAATGACAGCAGGATGATATGACGACATCCTGAACGTCTTCCGCAAGCATTCTTTCATATTCGGTTTTTACTATAGAAGCACCGATTGCGGTTTCTTCCGCATCGGCAAAACCAAGCTTTTTGAGCGCTTTTCTCATTCCCTCTATGCCGATGCCGGGATAATTTGCAATAAACGAGGGAGCAAGGCTGGCATATACGGGAGAGCCCGACTGGATAAGCACCTTGACCTTTTCGGTCTCGTCAACTATCTGCTTTGCATTCTGCGGGCAGACGACAAGGCAATGACCGCAGAGAATGCATTCGTTTCCGATGATATGTGCCTGATTTCCCGAAAAACGTATTGACTTTACGGGGCAGTGGCGAATGCACTTATAGCAGTTTTTGCAATTTGATTTTTTCAGTGTCAGACATTCAGACAAAATTATTCCTCCTTTGTTTTTTGAACGGCGGGCATGATTGTCTTATCCCAGAATTCTCCGAAGTTTTCCGGAGTGATTCCGATGAAAACTTCGTCTCCGACAGTGATAGTCACGCCGATGCGGTTGCATCGACCCGAGCAGAAAGCTCCGGTCAATACGATTTCGTCCTCCAGTTTGTTTTTTGCGATTTTTTCCTGAAGCAGCTCAACGATTCGCGGTGCGCCCTTGAGATGGCATGAGCTGCCGACGCATACCTCGATAAATATCATACTTACACCTTTGCTTTGATTTCTTTGTCAAAGAAATCCTTGACTGTTTCGGGTGTCACGGAGTAAAATTCACCGTCAACCGTAACGCAGACGCCGAGCTGGCATTTGCCCATGCAGAATGTTCCGCCGAGCTCAACCTTATCGCCGAGACCTGCTTCGCTGATGCAGTACTGGAGTCCCTCCACTACCTGGCGGGAACCTTTGATGTGACATGAGGAACCGATGCAAACTGTTACTTTCATTTTAATTTCTTCCTTTCAATGTTATTCATAATCAACGACATTCACCCAGCTATGGAGGAATTCGCGTTCTTTTTCGTTGCCTTTTACTGTCTGTGAAGCGGCGACTATCGGCATCCACTTCTGAACATATTTCTTTTCTGTATGACTCTTTGCACAGAAAAGATCAAGATATTTTTCGGCGCCGTTTATGTCGCCGTTCAGCCAAAAGAGCAGATATGTTCTTGCCGCGTCCGCCGAACCGTTGCCCTGTGCCGCATGCGACCAGTCGAGGATATACGGCGTCCCCTCCTCTGTGATGATGATATTAGACGGATTGAAGTCGCCGTGGCAGAGCTTGCTGTGCTTCGGCATATCGTCGAGCCTTGTATAAAGCTCATAACGTGTTGTCGCGTCGAAATCTGTCTGCGAGATTTTTCTGCTCATCTTGTCGCGCAGCTTTGTGAGAAGCGGGCAGCGCTTCGACTGCACTTCAATCTGCAGATCTACAAAAAATTCAAGATATCCGTCTTTCTTTTCGGGGTTCTCGAGCATAAGCTGCGAGAGCGTTTTTCCCTTGATATAATCGGTGACAATAGTCCATTTGCCATCCATGAGTGTCACTTCGTGAACAGTCGGAACATTAAGTCCCGTTTCCTCGGCCCTTGCCTGATTCAGTGCTTCGCTCAGAACATCGGCTTTGGAATACGACGCGTCGAACACTTTCATGCAGAGATCGCCGTCGCGGTAGACCGTCTTATTGTTTCTGACCGCAATTATTCTATCGAGATTCATTCTTTATCCCTTTTCCTCCTTGCAACCTTATCCATGCGCTTTAACATGAATGCCGGAAAATATATATATTATTTTTATTTTATCAATTATAGAATACAACAGCGTCGAAAAAAAGGGAAGTGCAGTTTTTATATATCGGTATGGTATTTATCGATATAACGAAGAACGAAACAAAATTCCGCGATTCCGATTGGCGTATCCGGCTTGCTCCGCCTGCCTGCCGCAAGATGCGACGGCGGCGTAACGGCAGGTTCATCTTCCCGCAAAAAGCTCGCGCTTGACGCGGCAGAGTTCGGTTATAAAAGCTCTGTCAAGCTCTGTCAGATGATAGTCTTTTTTGTATATGATAAGATCCTTGTAAACTTTATGATTTTCGGAGCAGATTTTCTGCACGAGACCGAATCTGTGAAGAAGCGACTGCGGAATCGGAGAAGCCCACATGAATGTACTCGGATTTTTTGAAAGCAATTCAAACTGGCTTGCCCGCTCGAAAACGAAAATTCTCTTTTCCATTTCGGGAAGTTCTTCTTTCTTTACCTCGGCGAGAGGAAGCGACGGAACATACGGGTCGGCATGGGCTATCTCTACAAGCTCGGAAATGTCCGCATAGCCTATCTCGTCAAGGGCGGCAAGCGGGGAATTTTCGCTTGTCACCAGCACATAGCGAAATTCTGTTATAAGCTCGTATGAGAGTCCCTTGCTGTCCATCATATCTTTGTAATATTTGTCATATTGCTCGGCATAGCGGATGATGCCGAGCGAATAATCGGACTCGAGAATGTTTTTTACGGCGCGCATGGCGTTTGTTTCTTTATAGAAAATTTCAAATCCGCCGTTTGTCGGAAGGCCCGCGGAAAAGGAAGAAAACGCATCGCTGATATAGCTTGCCCTCGGAACGGAAATCGAAAATTTCTTCTTCTCCGAAAAGCCGTTGCGAAACATATTTTCGACGGTATCGACCTGCTTGAGAATGCTTTCCGCATATTTCAGAAACACCTCGCCCTCGGGGGTGACCCTCATTCCTTTCGGAGAGCGCGCAAAGATATTTACGCCGAGCGATGTCTCAAGCTCCTTTATGCAGCGGCTGAGGTTCGGCTGGTCCATATACAGCTTTTCGGCAGCTTTATTTATCGAGCCGCTTGCGGCAACCTCGACCGCATATTTGAAATACAATAAGTTCATTTTTTCTCCTCTTGTCCGAAATGTGCCGTTATCTTATAAAGTACATAAGAATTATATCAAAAGATATCCGTTTTGTCAACCGGATTTGCGAAATGCGGTGCTGTTTTTCGGATGTAAATCCATACATGGCGCACAGCTTTTTTTATATTGAAATTTTGCTGGATTTATGGTATACTTATACCGAAAAAACAAAAACGGGTAAAAAATCGTATTTTTAACTTGAATTAAGAAATCGGTGCTACAATATGGGAAAATGCGAAAGGAGGCAGCACTATGCGTATTTTGCTTGCCGAGGACGAAAAGGCGCTTGCAAAAGCCATCGTCAAAATATTCGAAAAAAACAATTATTCAGCCGATGCGGTCTATGACGGAGAAGAGGCGCTTGCTTATATCGAATCGGGAAATTACGATGTCGCCGTTCTCGATATTATGATGCCGAAGCTGGACGGAATTTCCGTTCTGAAAAAGGTGCGTGCATCGGGAAACCGCATTCCGATTCTGATGCTTACCGCAAAATCCGAGATAGAGGACAGGGTTCTCGGGCTTGACAGCGGCGCAAACGATTATCTGCCAAAGCCATTTGACACGAGAGAACTGCTTGCACGCATACGCGCCATCACGCGGACAAAGGAAGAAGCGGACACCAAGCTCGGCTTCGGCAATATAACGCTCGACAGGGCAACCTTCGAGCTTTCGTCGCCGACGGGCAGTTTCCGTCTTGCAAACAAGGAATATCAGATGATGGAATATTTCCTCTCAAATCCGAGGCGCATTATTTCCGCCGAGCAGTTCATGGAGAAGATATGGGGCTATGACAGCGATGCTGAAATAAATGTAGTATGGGTATACATTTCGTATCTGCGCAAAAAGCTGACGGCGCTTGGTGCCGATATAGCAATAAAGGCATCGCGCAATGCAGGATATTCTCTGGAGGTCTGCGATGATAAATAAGCTGAAAAGGAAATTCATAATCCTTGCTACAGTCTCAATGCTCCTGCTCATGACGGCGCTTGTCGGCGTCATGAATCTGATAAATTATTCTGTTGTGGTAAAGGAAAGCGACGCTGTGCTCGATGTTCTTTCACAGCCGAACATACCGTTTTTCGATAAGGATGACCCTCCGGAGAAGCCTGACGATATCGGCGGTGACGGTATCGGAGGGGACAACAAGGGCGCAGACGGCAAATCAATCCCACACGGAATGTCACCGGAGGTGCCGTATGAATCGCGCTTCTTCTCCGTGACCGTCGCGTCCGACGGCACGATAAAGGAATCCGATTTTTCTCGGATACTTTCCGTTGACAGCACATCCTCCGGAAAATATATCGAAAAAGCGCAGAGCGGCGGAGAGCGCGGCTTTGTCGGGCAATTCCGCTATGTGAAAACGGAAATAAACGGCGAGACGCGGATATTTTTTCTCGACTGCGGGCGCAAGCTGGATTCATTTCATTCGTTCCTGAGAACAAGCCTCTGCGTCGGGCTTCTCGGATGTGTTGTTGTTTTCATAGCGTTTTTGCTCGTATCTGGCAGGATAGTGAAGCCTATAGCCGAAAGTTACGAAAAGCAAAAGCGTTTTGTTTCGGATGCGGGGCATGAGATGAAAACGCCGCTTACCATCATCAATGCAAATCTTGACCTGCTCGACGGAGAGGTTGACGAAGAGGAACTTGAAGATATCAGAACGCAGACGAAACGCATGACGGAGCTGACAAACAATCTCGTATATCTCTCCAAAATGGAGGAATCCGAGCACAAAACCGCTATGGTTGAGATGCCGCTCTCGGATATCGTAAGCGAAACTGTAAATTCTTTCCATACGCTCACGGCTTCGAAAAATATAGAAATGTCCGCAGATATTGCGGGCGGTATAACGGCGAACGGTTCGCCCGATGCAATCCGCAGGCTCGCTTCAATCCTGCTTGAAAACGCGGTGAAATATTCGCCTGTCGGCGGCAGGATTGCCGTCAGCCTGTCGAAAAGCAAGAAGAGCGCGACGCTCTCCGTATACAATACGACGGAAACGGAGACAGACAAAGCGACGCTGCCTTATGTTTTTGACAGGTTTTACCGCACGGATGCCTCGAGAAACTCGGAAACCGGAGGGCATGGCATAGGACTCTCGATAGCAAAGGCGATAGTTACGGTGCATGGTGGCAGTATCTCGGCAAGCACCGAAAGCGGAAGAGACTTCCGCATAACGGCTGTGATTCCTCTCTGATAAGCACTTAAAAAACGGCAGAAAAAAATCTGCCGATTTTTTTGTTTCTTTTAAGTCCGTTTAAGTCTTGCGAGGTAAAATGTCATTGCAAGAGAGGAGGATACGCTTTGATAAGTTATGTTTTCAAACGATATGAGCTAAAGTATCTGCTCACGCAGAAGCAGTATCTAAAGGTAAGAGACGAGATAGAAAAGAGGCTTTTGCCAGATGTTTTCGGGAAAACCGTTATTCAGAGCCTGTATTATGATACAGCCGATGACCGGCTCGTCCGCGCATCTAATGAAAAGCCCGTTTTCAAAGAAAAGCTTCGTCTGCGCGCCTATGGGCTTAGCGACAGTAGCAAGGATGTATATATCGAAATGAAGCGCAAATACGATGGCGTCGTATACAAGCGCAGAATCGCCTGCAAGGAAGATGAAGTGGCGGATATATTTTCGGGAAAATGTCCGGACTCGCAGGTAGGAAAAGAACTTGAATATTTTATCCGTTTTTACGGAAAACTTTCTCCGAGGATGCTTATTCTTTATGACAGGGAAGCCTTTGCCGATAAAAACAGCGACCTGCGCGTCACGTTTGACAAAAATGTGCGGTATCGCATGACAGACCTGAATATGCATACATCGCTTGACGGCAAAGCTCTTCTGCCCGAGGGGACGGTACTCATGGAACTGAAAGCGGGAGCGGCTTTTCCGCTGTGGCTCTGCGAAATGCTTTGCCGAGAGGGGATAAAAAAGCAATCCTTTTCAAAATACGGTGCCGCCTATGAGCGCGAGCACGCAAAAACGACAAAATCAATTTTATCGAGGAGTGAAATCTTATGTTTGAATCCATTTTCAGTGACGGAAGCATCGCTGCTGTCAACTTCTTCATCGCTTTGAGCGTAGCGCTCGTGTGCGGTGTTATCTATGCTTTTCTGGCGTGCTGTCGCACGCGCTCATCCGTGAATTTTGCGATAGCCGCGGCACTTATACCTATGACAGTAGCGGCTGTCATCGCGCTGGTAAACGGCAATCTCGGGATAGGCGTTGCCATAGCCGGCGCCTTCGGGCTCGTCAGATTCCGTTCCGCACCGGGTACGGCGCGCGAAATAGCCGTAATCTTCATCGCTATGGCGGCGGGACTTGCCTTCGGCATGGGTTATCTTGCCTACGGCGCGATATTCCTTCTCGCATCCGGCGTTCTGCTCTTTGCCTTCGGCATATTTGCTTCAAAGGCGGGCAGCCTCCGCGGAATGGAGAAGAAAGTAAAGATTACTATTCCCGAGGCTTTGGATTACACGTCCGTATTTGACGATATCTTCTCGGAATATACGGAAAAATCGGAGCTTGAAGCCGTCAAAACAACTAATATGGGCAGTATGTTCAGGCTGACGTACCGCGTCATACTGAAAAATGCGGAATGCGAAAAGCCCATGCTTGACGCAATACGCACACGCAACGGAAATCTTGAAATACAGTGCTCCCGCGCAGACATTAACGAGAGCGAACTGTAAGAAATGAGGTATATCATGAAAAAAATTTTAGCTTTATTATTGGTTCTTTGCTTTTTGGCTGTCGGTGCATTGACTTCGTGCGGTTCGGTGCAGGACGGCACAACCGCGGATACGGCAGAAACAAGTCAGAGCAATCAGACAAACCCCTCAAACCCGACAAATCCTTCTCAATCTGGTGAATCGCAGACAGCCACGACTGTCGATACGGAGAAAACGGATATTCCCGACAATCTACCCGATGAAGCAAACACGCTTAAGATTTCATGTTCCGAGGGCACAAGCAACTGCTGGAGCATTGATGGGCATACGCTGACATTTTCGGGTCTGACGGCAGATACAGTATGCTCGATTTCGGGAAGCTTCAACGGACAGATAGTCATAGACGGCGGCGATGATTATAAATTTGAGCTTGAAATGTGCGGTCTGACGCTCTACAGCAGCGAGCAGAATCCGATAACGATACTTTCAGGCGACAAGGTTACGCTGAGTGCCAAAAAAGAGACGAAAAACTATATATACGATACCCGCGAGGCTGTTTCCGATGACGACGATACAGTATATTCGGCAGCGGTCTACGCAACATGTGATCTTGATATTGAGGGCAAGGGTGAGCTTACCGTTATTTCGTCAAATAATAACGGAATACACACCAAGGACGACCTTGATGTGAAAAACCTCACGCTGTCCGTCACATGCGAGGACAATGCGCTTAAGGGCAATGACAGCGTAACCATAACGGGTGGTGTTCTCACTCTTATTGCAAGGATCGGCGATGGAATAAAAACCAAAAATACCGATATTTCTTCAAAGGGCAATCAGCGAGGAATCGTTACGATTTCGGGCGGAACAGTGAATATCTATGCCGCATGTGACGGTATAGACGCCGCATACGATGCGGATATAAGCGGCGATGCGACAGTGAATATATATACGGACAGCTATTCCCCATATTCGGAAATTTCCGCCGACGGTAATACGGAAAACGGAAATTTCCCCTCCGGAACAGATGCTCCGGAGCCTCCATCGGGAGAAATTCCGAATATGCCGGACAATAACGGCAGCGGCTTCGACGGTGGTAATTTCGGAGGCAATCAGGGCGTGCCGAATGAAAACGGCAGCAGCACATCCGGCAGTGGATTCGGCGGCGGAAACTTCGGCGGCAATTTCGGAGGCAATCAGGGCATGCCGAATGAAAACGACAGCAGCACATCCGGCAGTGGATTCGGCGGTGGCAATTTCGGCGGCGGAAACTTCGGCGGTGGCGGCAGACCGGGTGGAGGCGGCAATCCCGGAGGTGCAGGCGGCATGGACGGCGGAAACAATGAAAAGAGCAGCTATTCGACAAAGGGAATAAAAGCCGACAATGAAATCCACATTTCAGGCGGTACCGTTACAATAAATTCATACGATGATGCAATCCATGCAAATGGCGGAGACGCTCTCGAAAACGGGGAGACTGCGACAGGCAACATCCTCATCAGCGGCGGTACGCTGACGCTTTTCACAAAGGATGACGGTATCCATGCCGACGGCACGCTGACCGTATCCGGAGGAAAAATTGAAATTACCGGGTGCTACGAGGGACTCGAAGGCACATATGTCATGGTAAAAGACGGAGATATATCTATCATTTCTTCTGATGACGGCATAAATGCTACGACCACATCAGGTACTGGAATTACCTTTGAGGGCGGCACGGTTTATATCTATGCGGGCGGTGACGGTATAGATTCAAACAGCCGCACATCGTATCAGGGAATACTTTTTGCGGGTGGCAATATCACTGTTGTAAGCACATCGGGCGGCGACTCATCAATCGATACCGAGCAGGGCTACACATATACGGGCGGCACTGTGCTCGCACTCTGCCCGTCAAGCAGCATGGTAAATGAAGTGGTGAACTGCTGTAATTTCTCCTCCGTCGGCACCAAGACAACGCTGAATCTCTCGCAGGGACAGACGGTGAATGTAAAAGTCGGCGGCGATATTGTAGCTTCCGTAACAATGCCTTGTCGCCTTTCCGCACTCGCGGTTTACCTTGGCTCGGCAAATGCAAGCTTCTTGGCAGAATAATTTGTGCGTTTGCGACAAAATTGACTGCTTTAAAAATGCTATGACAGAAAAAAGTCACAAAAATCAAAAAATATTTGAAATGTATTGAAAAGCGTAAAATTTTGTGCTAAAATATGAGCGAATCGGAAAAGCTGCCGTGAGGCAGCTTTTCAAGGG
>CAVESF010000014.1:0-11478 GCA_963618495.1 Acutalibacteraceae bacterium | reverse complement strand
GGGCTATCGGTTAGCTCGTGCTAACCGATAGCGGAAACCGGTTGCAAGCCGCCGCAATGTGCCTGCGTCATGGAAACATACGCGCAGACCTGCTCGGGCAAAACGGCAAATAAAACAAGGAAAGGATAAATTGAAATGATTAAAACAACTGTAAAAATCGACGGAATGATGTGCGGAATGTGCGAAAGTCACATGAATGACAAAATAAGAAACGGCTTCAAGGTGAAGAGCGTGAAATCATCCCATACAAAAGGCGAAAGCGTAATCCTGTCCGAAACCAAATTGAATGAAGCCGACCTGAGAGCGGCAATCGAAGAGATAGGCTATACGCCTCTGTCCGTTACGACAGAGGAATACGAAAAGAAAGGTCTTTTCGGCATTTTCGGGAGGTAAAACGCTATGAAAATAGTTATATCGGCGCTTATAGCCCTTTGCGTATTCGGGTTTATCACGGCCACTAAGTATATATGCTACTCTTATTTGCGTAAAAAATCAAAGAAAAATTATCAACTATGAATTGCGGAGGAAATAAAATGCCAATCGTAGAATTTCAGAATGTCACCCGTATATATTCAAGCGGAGACCACGAGCAAAAGGCTCTAGACGGAGTTGATCTTACATTGGATGAGGGCAAGCTTGTCGTCATACTCGGTCCTTCCGGCGCGGGAAAAAGCACGTTACTCAATCTGCTCGGCGGACTTGACAGCCCGACTTCGGGAAAAATCACCGTATGCGGCAGGGATATCTCGACACTCACCAAAAATGAGCTCGCCGACTACCGCGCCGAAACTGTCGGATTTGTTTTTCAGTTTTATAATCTGATTCCGACGCTTACCGTGCACGAAAATGTTGCGCTCGTAAAGGAAATAGCAAGCAACCCGCTCTCTGCAACGAAAATGCTGGAGGAGGTCGGTCTTGCCGACCATGCGAAAAATTTCCCGTCCGAGCTTTCCGGCGGCGAGCAGCAGCGCGTTTCCATTGCACGCGCACTGGCAAAAAATCCGAAAATTCTTCTTTGCGATGAGCCTACGGGCGCGCTTGACTCGATGACGGGCGTTCTTGTCCTGAAGCTTCTTCTCCGCATGGCTCGCGAATACGGAAAGACGATAGTCATCGTTACGCACAATCAGAATATAGCCAAAATGGCGGATACCGTAATCCGCGTTAAAAACGGTAAGATAATATCGGCGCAAGACCAGCAGAATCCCGCATCGGCTGACGACATCGACTGGTAAAGGAGGGGACTATGTTAGTAAAGAAAATGCTCCGCACCGCATGGCAGTATAAAGCGCAGTTCATCTCTATGGTTCTGATGGTCATGCTCGGCATCGGCATGTTTGTCGGTTTCAATATGGAATGGGCAAGCATAGAGGAAAATATGTTTTCATTTTTCGAGGACAGCAATTTCGCGGATTACCGCCTTGTAAGCGAAAAGGGATATTCCGATGATGACCTCGGGAAAATCGCCGCGCTTGACGGCGTTAAAGCGGCGTCGCGTTTTCTCTCGGTAAATGTCGATGTAAAGGATACGCGAGGAGACAGCGTTGCGCTCTCCGTAACCACAAACCCGGCGGTATCGTCGTTTGTCCTGATAAGCGGCGAGGCATATGACAAAAGCAGTGCCGACGGCATCTGGCTTTCTGACAGATATGCCGGCGAAAACGGCGTTTCCGTCGGCGACACGATAACTTTCGTTTACCGCAATACAGAAATCTCGGGCAAGGTAAAGGGGCTTATCAAAGCCGCGGAACAGATGATATGCGTGCGCGACAAAACACAGCTCATGCCCGATTTTGCAACGCACGGTTTTGCTTATATTTCGCCCGTCATGTATGAAAAGGCGCTTGGTTTTGCTTATTATCCGCAGATAAATGTGATTTCGTCTCTTGAAAATGATGATTTTTCCGAAAAGGTCAATGAGGCGCTGGGGCAGACAACGGTCATACTCGCAAAAGACGAGACGCTATCATATGCTCGTGCTGAGAGCGAGGTGAGCGAGGGCAAGGCAATGGGAAGCATTCTCCCCGCGCTCTTTCTCCTGATAGGGCTTTTGACCATGGTAACGACAATGCACAGACTGACGGCAAAGGAGAAAACGCAGATAGGCACACTGAAAGCGCTTGGTTTTCATGACAGCGGAATCACGCGCCACTATACATCGTTTGCTTTCTTTGTGGCGGTGCTCGGAACAGCTCTCGGCATAGGTATGGGTTATGGCGTAGCATGGATAATCATGAATCCGAACGGAATGATGGGAACATATCTCGACCTTCCGAAATGGAAGCTTGTTTTCCCCGCATTCTGTGCCGTTGCCGTTGCTCTCATCATTGCCGCGCTCACTCTGATAGGCTTCCTTTCGGTGCGCAGAATGCTTGCAGGCACGGCGGCAGACGCGCTCCGCCCATATACGCCCAAAAAGATGAAGCCGATGCTCATAGAGCGCACAAAGTTTTTCCACAGGCTTTCGTTCGGCACGCGCTGGAATATGCGCGATATCGTGCGCCATAAGGCGAGAACCGCGATGAGCCTTGTCGGCATCGTCGGATGCACGATACTTGTGCTTGCGTCGTTCGGCATTAAAGACACGATGAACGTATTCCTCGATATGTACTATGACAACGGGCTCAACTATTCATCGCGCATTTTCCTTTCCGAAACGGCAACCGATGCGGAAAAGCAGGAGATAATAGATAAATATAACGGCGATTCCGGAGGTTCCGTGAGCGTTCAGCTTGAAGAAAAGACGGTATCTCTCGATATTTACGATATCACGCACGACAAAATCCGCATCATGGATGAAAACACCGATAAAATAGAAATCGGAGATGACGGCGCCTATGTCTGCATGCGTCTTGCCGAAGAGTTCGGTCTCGGCGTCGGCGATACTTTCACCGTCAGCCCGTTTGGTACGAGCGATACATATAAGCTGAAAGTCGCGGGGCTTTTCCGAAGCGTTTCGGAAAATGTAATCATTTCCGATAAATATGCGTCGGAGACGAATCTGCCGTATACCGTTGATTCCGTTTATACGGATACAGAAAAAAGCGATATTGCGCTCTCGGATGTAATAAAATCCGTCCAGTCCAAGCAGATGATAATGGATTCGTTTGAAACTTTTCTCTCTATAATGGATACGATGATATATCTGCTCATCGGCGGAGCGCTTCTTCTCGGAATCATCGTGCTTTATAATCTCGGCACGATGAGCTATACGGAGCGCTATCGCGAAATGGCAACGCTTAAGGTTGTCGGCTTCCGCGATAAAAAGATAGGCAGACTCCTTTCGGGTCAGAATCTGGCACTTTCCGTCGTCGGAATCATTATAGGAATCCCACTCGGCGCGCTCACGCTCTCATATATGCTGAAAACGCTCGCTTCCGAATACGAAATGAAGATGTCTATAGGCGCAGGTTCGTATATTTTCACGGTTATACTTACTGTGGGTATGTCACTGCTTGTCAGCCTCATGGTTGCGCGGAAAAATAAAAATATTGATATGGTAGAAGCACTGAAAGGTCAGGAATAAGCTCTCGGAGCGATACAAAAGCAAAATTAAAAGGCAGGGAAGCCGCAATGCGCGGTTTCTCTGCCTTTAATTTATTTGCATATTATTCGTAATCGACTACATCTGCCCATGTGATGAGGAAGTCTCTCTCCTCCGGCTTGCCCTTGACGGACTGCGAAGCGGCAACGATGGGAAGCCATTTCTCAAAATACTCCATCGGCGAGCCGTTTTTGCGGCAGAAAAGCTCGCGGTATTTTTCAGCCAGTTCCTTTTCGTCGGCAAGGCAGAAGAGCAGATATGTCCTTGCAGCGTCTGCCGCGGCGTTGCCTTGCGTGGCATGTGACCAATCGAGAATAAATGGCACTCCGTCGCTCTCGCGGATTATGATATTTGATGGGTTGAAGTCTCCATGGCATACCTTTATACGCTTCGGCATACCCGCAAGTCTTGCGTGCAGGTTATACTTGATAGTCGCGTCGAGGTCAGCCTCGTCTATTTTGCGGTTCATTTTGTCGCGCAGCTTGTTCAGCCCAGGCGCGCGCTTTGAATGTACCTCGCGCTGAAGATCGACGAAAAGGTTCAGATATTCATCGATTTTATCGGGATTTTCTTTCATCAGTGTGTCAAGCGTTTTTCCCTCGATAAATTCGGAAATTATAGCCCATCTGCCGTCGTCTGTAGTCGTGACGGAAAGGACTTTGGGAATGTTGAGACCTGTTTCCTCGACTCTTGCCTGATTTAAGGCTTCATTGAGTATGTCTGCCTTTGAATAGCCGGACGCAAAGACCTTAACAGCCTTGTCGCCGTCGCGGAAGATAGTTTTGTTTGTCCTTTTTGCGATAACATTTTCAAGCTTCATGAAAAAACCTCCTGATAAATTTAGGTTCCATAATAAAATTTGGGGTAACTACGGATAAGCCAAAGAAAATTAAAAAAGAACGAGCATATCTGAGAAAAGTCTGATATAATGTAAGTTACTATACTAGCAATATCAGAGGCATCAAATATGCCCAATTCTTATTGTACAGAAAAATTGCTCGGATTGCAAGAGGTTTCAATCAAAAAGGTCTGTGATTCGAAAGAAATTCTTGAAATCTTTATCGAACAACGGCAATGTCAAGAGAAGTGTGTAAGTTATTTTGGTTAAATTAAATTTTCATACTTTTGCATAGCAAAAGGCTAAGCCTTTGCTTAATTAAATGCTTTCGACTCAGCCTCTTTTTGTTCTGTTATCTTGCCTTTTTGTGTTTTGACGAGTGGTCGAGAGCCGTCACGGGAATGTCGTAAATATCCGTATATGCCGCCGCTTCCGCGCCGTTTTCAGGGATGCGCTGTGTTATGCCGGTGCATTCATTTGCGCTGGCTACGGGATTTGCGAGGAAAACATCTTTTGTGCGGCTGTGCGGGTCGGTCATCGCCTCGCGACGTTTTGCCTTTGATTCTTTTCCTGTAATCATTTTTTATCATCTCCATTCGCGATTATTCTTTGCAATTTCTTTGCTTTTATGCTAAAACCATCTTGAATTTATTGCGATTATAATGTATAATATACTATAATTGTTTATGGTTGACTGGGAGAAGGAGCGGCTTCATGCTTGAGAAGTTAAAGGAAATAGAAGAAAAGTTTATCGGTATAGAGTCGGAGCTTGCAAAGCCCGAGGTTGTCTCGGACAAGGATAAATTCCGCGCTCTCATGAAAGAGCACAAGACGCTCCTGCCGATAGTGGAAAAATACAGAGAATACTGCGCCGAGAAAAAGAACGAGGAAGAGGCGGAGGAGATAATCGCCGAAACGCACGATGCGGAGCTTAAGAAAATGGCGCAGGAGGAGAGAGCGGCATCAAAAGAGAAATGCAGGGGCTTCCTTGACGAATTGCAGCTTCTCCTGCTCCCGCACGACCCGAATGACGACAAGAATGTCATAATAGAGATACGCGGCGGCGCGGGCGGCGATGAAGCGGCGCTTTTCGCCTATAATCTCTACCGCATGTATACGATGTATGCGACTTCCGTCGGTTGGAAAACGGAGATAATAGAGCTGAATGAAACGGAACTCGGTGGCTTCAAGGAAGTTTCGTTTCTCGTAGAGGGCGAGGGCGCGTATTCGAAGCTGAAATTCGAGAGCGGAGTGCATCGCGTTCAGCGCGTTCCCGAAACTGAGGCGAGCGGCAGAATCCACACATCTACGGTCACCGTGGCGGTGCTTCCCGAGGCGGAGGATATAGAGATAGAGATAAATCCTGCCGATATCAAGCTGGAATCCTGCAAGAGCAGCGGCGCGGGCGGTCAGCATGTCAATAAGACCGAGAGTGCCGTGCGCCTGACGCATAAGCCGACAGGCATCGTTATCGAATGTCAGGAGGAACGCAGTCAGTTCAAAAACAGGGACAAGGCGATGAAGCTCCTGCGCACGAAGCTCTATGATATGGAGCGCACAAAGCGCGACAGCGAGCTTGCTTCGACGAGAAAAAGCCAGGTC
Source organism: Acutalibacteraceae bacterium (assembly GCA_963618495.1). Taxonomy (GTDB): domain Bacteria; phylum Bacillota; class Clostridia; order Oscillospirales; family CAG-272; genus Apopatosoma. The sequence continues at coordinate 5,494 of CAVESF010000014.1, read as the reverse complement.
GGAACGGGCGACAGAAGCGAGAGAATACGCACCTACAATTATCCGCAGGGGCGCATCACCGACCACAGAATAGGACTTACCGTATATAATTTCGAGAATTTTCTCGCAGGAGATATAGGCGGCATGATAAATGCGCTGATAGCGGCGGACACCGCCGAAAAGCTGAAAGGCGAAAACGATGAAAACAGAGACAGTAAAAATAAATAAAGAGCTGCCGCTTGAGCCGCAACTTTGCCGCGCCGCGGAGATAATCCGAAGCGGAGGGCTTGTCGCATTCCCGACGGAAACGGTATACGGACTGGGCGCAAACGGACTTGACGAAAAAGCCGCCGCGGCTATCTATGCGGCAAAAGGCAGACCGAGCGACAATCCGCTCATTCTCCATATAGACGAGCCGACGAAAGCGGAGAAGTATGCGTATACCTGCGAAGCCTACTATGCGCTTGCGAGAGAATTCATGCCGGGACCGCTCACCGTGATAATGCCGAAGCGCGATATAGTGCCTGTGGCGACGACGGGCGGGCTTGAGACTGTGGCGCTCCGCTGTCCCGAAAACAGGATAGCGATGGAGCTTATCCGCCTCTGCGACTTGCCGATAGCGGCGCCGAGCGCAAATATTTCGGGCAAGCCGAGCCCGACCTGCGCCGCTCATGTACTCCATGATATGGACGGGCGCATAGATATGGTGATAGACGGCGGAGAATGCGATATCGGCGTGGAATCGACAATAGTTGAGCTTGCGGACGGAAAAGCAACCCTGCTTCGTCCCGGTGCGATAACGCTCGATATGCTTCGCGAGGTACTCGGCGAAGTTTCCGCCGATCCGACGATAACGCACATTCCCGATGCGGGCATGAGACCGAAAGCACCGGGGATGAAATATCGGCATTATGCTCCGAGCGCGCCGACTGTGCTGATATGTGACGACGGAACGGCGGATTTCGATATGCGCGCGATAAAATTTCTCTCGGCGAAGAAATCCGAGGACGAAAAGACAGGCATACTCTGCTTTGAGGAATATATTCCCGAGCTTGCGGGGAAATACACCGTCAGTCTCGGCGAAAAGAGCGATGAGAGCGAGCACGCGCGGCGGCTTTTTGCGGCTCTGCGGCATTTTGATGACCTCGGCGCCGACAGGATATATGCCACCGTCTCAAGCACAGGCGATGCGGGGCTTGCATTCTACAACAGAATGCTCAAAGCATCGGGATACAATATAGAGAAGGTTTGATATGATAATCGGAATTACAGGCGGAAGCGGAAGCGGAAAAAGCGCTCTCTCGGCGCTATTTGCCGCCGATGGCTTCTTTGTGATAGACTGCGACGCGCTCGTGCATGAGCTTTACGGCAAGAGCGGATATATAAGCGCAGTATGCGCCGCCTTTCCCGAGGTGCGCACAGAGAGCGGCATAGACAGAAAAAAGCTCGCGGGAATAGTATTCTCAAATCCGGCAGAGCTGGAAAGGCTGAACGGCGTTGTTCTGCCGCTTATTTCCGCCGCCGTGATGGCAGAGGCGGAAAAGGGAAGCGGACGCCGCGGCGTGGTACTTGACGCGCCGACGCTTTTCGAGGCGGGACTTGATAAAAAATGCGACATCGTGATAGGCGTTATCGCCGACGAGAATATACGGATAGCGAGAACAGCGGCGCGCGACGGCATCTCAGAGGCGCAGGCGCATGCCCGCATATCATCGCAGAAAAGCGATGAATTTTACCGTATGCATTGCGATTTCACCGTTTACAACAACGGTGCGCGCGAGCTTTGCGAGGTTTACTCGGAGCTGAGGAAAAAGATAGGAGTCCGTTGATGGCAAAAAGAAACCCTTTCCTGATTTATGTCAGAATAATTTTGCTTGTCGTGCTCATTCTTGCCTTTGTACTGCTTACCTTTTCGGAGGCAAAGCCCAGAGAGAGAATGGTCGATTTTGCCGAGGTTTATACGATAGTGCATAAATATTCGGAGAAATACGGCATAGAGGAAAATATGATACTTGCCATGATACGCACGGCTAGCGATTTTGATGCAAATGCCGTTTCGTCCTCGGGCGCGATAGGGCTGATGCAGATATCGCCCGCCACGTATACGGGGGATATCAAGTTCCGCCTCGGCTCGGATGAGGGCGAGGACAGGCTCTATGACCCCGATTTCAATGTGATGTGCGGCGTGTTTTACTTTCGCGTGTGGCTTGATTATTTCAATTCGCCCGAGCTTGCTCTCGCCGCCTACAATGCGGGAGCGGGCAATGTGCGGAAGTGGATTTCAAATCCCGAATATGCCGATGGCGGCGTACTTAAGCAGGATAAAATCCCGTCTGCCGCCACGGCGGAATATATGAAAACCGTCATGCGCCACTATGATGAATACAATAAGACCTACGGCGAGGCAAAAATTGAGCGCAAGGTGAATACGGATGAAAAGCGCTATGTTTCGCGCGAGCTCTGCTTTGAATTTGCAAAAAAGTACGCGAAAATATACGATGTCAGCCCGTATCTAGTGATAGCCATAGCCGAGGTGGAAAGCAGCTTCAATGCAAACGCGCTTTCAACTTCAAACGCCATGGGACTTACGCAGATAAAGCCCGATACATATAAGGTAGATATCGCGGCAAACCTCTGCATAGACGACCCGCCGGAGCGGCTTTATGACCCCGAATTTTCGATAAAATGCTGTGCATACTATGTTTCGTGGATTCAGACAAGACTGCGCAAGGTCGGCACAGGCTCGGATATGCAGGTGGCTGCGGCATACCATGGCGGCATAAACAAAGTTCGCTCATGGCTTTCGGCGAGCGAATACAGCAGCGAAGGCGAGCTTCTCTATGATAAGCTTCCCGATGCCGCGACAAAACGCTATGTCGAAAAGGTCATGGCGGCATACGATAACTGGAAAAATAAATAATTTACATATTTATATAAAGAAAGGAAAAAATCATGGAAGAGACAAATGTAAAAAAGGATGAAAAATCCGCAGTTGACACTCTCAAGGAAGAGCTTTTCTTCAAGGGAAAAAATGCTTTTGAAGAGATGAACGAAGAGGAGACAGAGAAGTGCTTTGAATATTCAAAGGGCTATACAAAGTTCCTTGATAACGGCAAGACTGAGCGTGAATGCGTAAAGACAGCTATCGCTCTGCTTGAGGAAAAGGGATTTGTACCCTTTGAATTCGGCACAAAGGTAAATGCGGGCGAAAAGTATTATTACAATAACCGCGGAAAGAGCCTTGCCGCATTCATTGTCGGCAGTGAGAGCCTTGAGAGCGGCGTTTATATGTCTGCCGCGCATATAGATTCTCCGAGAATAGATCTGAAGCAGCATCCGCTCTATGAGGCAGACGGCTTCGGCTTCTTCAAGACGCATTACTACGGCGGCATCAAGAAATATCAGTGGACAACCATACCGCTCGCCATTCACGGAGTTGTTGCCAAGAAGGACGGAAGCGTTGTTGAAGTTGTTGTCGGCGAAGACGATAATGACCCTGTTTTCTATATCACAGACCTGCTCCCGCATCTCGCAGGCGGTCAGATGGCAAAGACAGGCGGCAACATCATCGCGGGCGAACAGCTTAATATCCTCATCGGTTCGCGCCCCTACAGCGTAAAGACAGGCGACGCGATAAAGCTCAATATCATGAAGATTCTCAATGATAAATACGGCATCACCGAGGGCGATTTCATGAGCGCGGAGCTTGAAATGGTTCCCGCAAACAAGGCAAGAGATATCGGTTTTGACCGCAGTCTTATCGGCGCTTACGGTCATGATGACAGAGTATGCGCTTATCCTACGCTGACGGCTCTCATGGAAACCGAAAACCCGAAGCACACCATAATGGCTGTCCTTGCCGACAAGGAAGAGATAGGCAGTGAGGGCAACAGCGGCATGAAGAGCGCCGTTTATTTCGATATCATCGCCGATATGGCAAATACTCTCGGCGTTTCCGATGCGGTTGTCAGAAGAAGCTCCAAGTGCCTCTCATCCGATGTAAATGCGGCATATGACCCGAATTTCGCAGATGTTCATGAGAGACGCAATACCTGTTTTGCAAACGGCGGCGTTGTTATCACAAAATTCACAGGGTCCCGCGGCAAATCCGGCTCAAACGATGCTTCGGCTGAATTTATGGGCTTTGTACGCAGTGTGCTCGATGACGCAGGCGTAGTATGGCAGACCTCCGAACTCGGCAAGGTTGATGCGGGTGGCGGCGGCACTGTTGCCATGTATATCGCGCAGAAGAATGTCGATGTTGTAGACCTCGGCGTTCCTGTACTCTCCATGCACGCGCCCTATGAAGTTGTGGCAAAGACAGATGTCTATATGACGCATAAGGCTATCGCGGCTTTCTTTGCGAAATAAGATATAAAATAATAGTGAGAAAACTCCCGTCTGCACCATGCAGGCGGGAGTTTTTGTATGTATGCTGATTAGTCGAAAACTTCGGTTTTTATAATATTGCCGTCTGCGTCATATTCGGTTACGCTGAGTAATTTTCCGCCTAATGAATATACCGACCGCTTTATTTCGTGTTCATCATCAGCTTTTCCGGCGTATTCATACTCGACATCAGGAGAGTAAGAAGCTCTTTGCGAGATTCTTTTCTTTATAAGATAACCGGCTTCATTATATTGATATGTTGCATGATAATGTTCTTTACCATCCTCATCAAAAACAAAATACTCGGTTATTTCACCGTTTTCATTATAAAATTTTTTATAGCCGTCATAGCTATAGCTACTGAAAATGTATTTTGGGTTGCCATTTTCATAGTATTCTTCACCGTAAACTAAGATCCCGTCTGTGCCGTATGTTTCCGATTTCAGCAATATCCAATTGTCGCTGTAGTAATTTGTGGCTGTCCGAATACCATCTGTTCGCGAATCTGTAATTGTTATTTTATGATTTTCTTCATCATAAGCATACTCGCCCTTTGATACAATTTCGTTTGTATCGAGATATGTGATTGAACTTATGATTTTTCCACTTTTATCATACGAAAATGTTGTTCTGCTTAAAGATTTTTCTCCTGCTTCGTACTGATCGTAGAAAGGCTGATTTTCATAGCTTATCTCTTCTATATATCCGTCTTTATTATATTTAAAAGTAGTTATCCTCGGTAAGTTCTCATCAAAAGTAACTGATATTTTAACCAATTTTCCATTATTGTTATATTCAAAGTTTTCGTTAACGGCGACTTCGCCGGATTGACGATATTGTGTGCGAGTTATAAGATCACCATTTTCATTATACTCGCTAACAAATTTATTGCCATATTTATCGCTTTTCTCATGTACGCCGGGCTCTCCTTTTTCCGGCAAAAATTTTGCATATACATTTAGCAAACTGTCCGCCGCGGCATAAATACCCGTTTTTTCTTTTTTGCCGCTTCCGCAGGCTGTCATGAGAACAGCACCGAAAAGCATAAGTAGTGCGAATAGAACAGCTAAAAATTTTTTCATGTGTTTTCTCCTTTAAAAATAAATTTTCTTGCATTTATTGATAA
>CAVESF010000013.1:0-52114 GCA_963618495.1 Acutalibacteraceae bacterium | reverse complement strand
TCCTTGATGTTTTATTCATCATTTTATGCATGATTGAATGTTCGGGAGATTTGGAGGCGAGTTATTCAGCAGTTCCTTAGATTCACGATGCCACGTCTCGGTGCCATCGATGCCCGTTATAACCGAAAGCAGGGAACCTTTGCGGATTCCCTGCTTTTATTTATTCCGGTTTTTCTTCGGTGCAACTACTCGAGAGGAGCGTTACATTGTTTTTTGCTACGGTGAGAAGCCCACCGCCTATGCGAAGCGCCTTTTCCGTGCCGTCCTGCAACTCAAAGGTACAGGTACATGGCTGAACCGATGTTACAAACGGCGCATGGTCGGCAAGCACTGCGAGGTCGCCATCGGCGCCGCGTAGCGAGAGAAATACCGCTTTTCCCGAGAAAATATTCCCATCGGGAGAAGATACTGTAAGCGAAAATTCTTTCATCTCTGTAGCCCTTCAGCTTTCTTGCGCACGTCATCTATCGTGCCGACAAAGAGGAACGCGGACTCGGGCAGGTCATCATGCTTGCCCTCGATAATCTCGCGGAAGCTGCGTATCGTTTCCGAAAGCGGAACATACTGACCCTCAAAGCCTGTAAATTTCTCCGAAACGAAGAACGGCTGAGAGAGGAAGCGCTGAATTTTTCTCGCGCGGGAAACGAGCTGCTTATCCTCATCGGAAAGCTCGTCCATACCCATGATGGCGATGATATCCATAAGCTCCTTATATCTCTGAAGAACGCGCTGAACTTCTCTTGCCACACGGTAATGCTCTTCGCCGAGAACATCGGGCGAGAGTATACGGCTGGAGGATTCAAGCGGGTCTACTGCGGGATAGATACCCTGAGAAGCTATATTTCTCGAGAGAACCGTTGTCGCATCGAGATGCGCAAAGGTTGTTGCGGGGGCAGGGTCGGTGAGGTCGTCTGCAGGCACATAAACCGCCTGAACAGAGGTTATCGAGCCTTTCTTGGTTGAAGTGATTCTCTCCTGAAGAGCACCCATTTCGTTTGCCAGAGTCGGCTGATAGCCGACAGCAGAGGGCATACGCCCGAGCAGAGCGGAAACTTCGCTTCCTGCCTGGGTGAAACGGAAGATATTATCTATGAAGAGAAGCACATCCTGTCCCTCTTTATCGCGGAAATATTCCGCCATGGTAAGACCAGAGAGCGCGACACGCATACGCGCGCCGGGCGGCTCGTTCATCTGACCGTAGACAAGCGAGGTGTTTTTCAGAACTCCCGATTGCTTCATTTCGTTATAGAGGTCATTTCCCTCACGCGTGCGTTCGCCGACACCTGTGAAAACGGAAAGACCGCCGTGCTGTTTTGCCACATTATTGATAAGCTCCATTATCAGCACCGTTTTGCCGACGCCCGCGCCACCGAAAAGACCTATTTTACCGCCTTTGGAATAGGGGCAGATAAGGTCGATTACCTTGATGCCTGTTTCAAGTATTTCGGTTGAGGTGGAGAGCTCGCAGTAATCGGGCGCGGGGCGATGGATATCCCAGCGCTCTTCTGTCGTAACGGGTTCTCCGTTATCGACGGTTTCGCCGAGTACATTGAATATTCTGCCGAGCGTTTCTCTGCCGACGGGAACGCTTATTGCCTTGCCCGTGTCGAGCGCGTCGACGCCGCGGCAAAGTCCGTCGGTGGAAGCCATGGAAATGCATCTCGCCGTATTGTCGCCGATATGCTGCGCCACCTCAACGACGAGCGCATGCCCGCCGATATTTATCTCGAGGGCATTGTTTATTGAGGGAAGCTCGCCGTTTTCAAAGCGGACATCCACTACAGGTCCCATGACCTGACATACTTTTCCGATATGAGGATTTGCCAAAATCTATCAGTCCTCCTTACTTTTATTCGCCGCTTCCCGCGACGATTTCCGTTATCTCCTGTGTTATCGCGCTCTGACGGGCACGGTTGTACTGAAGCCGCAGAGAATCTATCATCTCCTGCGCATTCTTGCCTGCGCTGTCCATTGCCGTTTTGCGCGAAGCTATCTCGCAGGCAAAGCTCTCGCGGACAGCCGCCGTTATCTTTCCCGCGACATATTCCGAGGCTATTGCCTCAAGCACGGTCAGCTCATCGGGCTCGAAAATAATGCCGGAGGCTTCGCCGCTTTCTGTTGCGGTAAAGGGAAGTATCCATTTCACCTCAACCTCGCGGACAAGCAGTGAAACATATCTTGTATAAATGATACCGAGCCTGTCAAATTTTTCATCGCGAAAGTCGGCGCAAAGTTTGTTTGCCATAGCAACGGCTTCGTCACCAGAAAAACGCTCGGCGGAGTTTGCCGCCTTTCTGTAGCGGTCGCAGGCGCGTTTGCCTATCGGTATGACCTCGGCATCGGGATAATCGCGCATGAAGCGGAAGACATTTGCATTATATCCGCCCGCAAGTCCGCGGTCTCCCGCTATGACTATGAGTCGTGTGCGGTCGCCGCCGCTTCTCATATAGACGCTTCTTTTACATTCACTGCCCGAGGTCAGCGCCGCCATAGCGTTGTCGAGCGCCGCCTCGTATTCGCGGGCGTTTCGCATTGCCTCGCCTGTGCGGCGGAGCTTTGATGAGGCGACAAGTCCCATCGCCTTTGTCAGATGCAGAGTGGAGTCAACGCTTTTTATGCGTGTGCGCAGATTTTTTATATCCGCTCCCATGTGCTCACCTCTTTATCTTTATTTCGCCGAGAAGTTTTATCAGCGCTTCTTCATCCGATTTTTCAAAACAGCCCTTCTCAAAACGGGCGAGAAGCTCCTTTGCATCGGTGGTGAGCTTGGTATAGAGCGCCGTCTCGTATTCCGAAACCTTGGAGACGGGGATATCATTGAGAAATCCCTTTGTGACGGCATAGATTATCGCAACCTGACAGCCGACGCGCACGGGAGAATTTCTGCTCTGCTTGAGCACCTCGACTATCCTCTCTCCGAGAGCGAGACGCGCTTTGGTATCCGCGTCAAGGTCGCTTCCGAACTGAGCGAAACTCTGCAGCTCGCGATACTGCGAATAGAGCAGCTTCAGCTCGCCCGAAACCTTTTTCATGGAGCTCAGCTGAGCCGAACCGCCGACACGGCTGACGGATATGCCGGGGTTTATAGCCGGCATGATTCCTGCGTGAAAAAGCTCTGTTTCGAGGAATATCTGACCGTCGGTGATGGAGATGACATTTGTCGGGATATATGCGGAGACATCGCCTGCCTGCGTTTCGATTATCGGCAGAGCCGTTATCGAGCCGCCGCCGTATTCGGGAGCGACGCAAGCCGCGCGTTCCAGCAGTCTGGAATGGAGATAGAATACATCTCCGGGGTAAGCCTCTCTGCCCGGCGGACGACGAATCAGCAGGGAGAGCGCACGGTATGCCACCGCGTGCTTCGAGAGGTCGTCATATATTATCAGCACATCCTTGCCCTGCTCGCGGAAATATTCCGCCATGGCGCAACCCGAATAGGGCGCTATATACTGGAGCGGAGCGGATTCCGAGGCGGAGGCGGAAACGATTATCGTATATTCCATTGCCCCCGAGCGTGCAAGCTCGTTTGCTATGCGCACAACGGATGTGCTTTTCTGACCGATGGCGACATAAATGCATATCACGCCTTCGTTTTTCTGATTTATTATCGTGTCTGTCACTATTTCCGTTTTGCCTGTCTGGCGGTCGCCGATGATAAGTTCACGCTGACCTCTGCCTATCGGTATCATGCTGTCGATAGCCTTGATACCCGTCTGGAGCGGGACGGTGACGCCCTTTCTCTCGATAATGCCGGGAGCATCGGATTCTATAGGGCGTGTGCTTTCGCAGGCAACGGCACCCTTGCCGTCTATGGGAGAGCCGAGCGCATCGACTACTCTGCCGAGGAGCGCCTCGCCGACGGGGACGGAAACGACTCTGCCTGTGCGCTTTACCGAAGTACCCTCGCGGATATCGTTTTTATCTGAGAGAACCGCTATCGAAACGGTCTCCTCCTCGAGATTCTGCGCCATGCCGAAGCTGCCGTCCGCAAATTCCACAAGCTCGCCCGACATACAGCTGCGCAGACCGTAAACGCGGGCGATACCGTCGCCCACGAGCACTACGGTACCTGTTTCCGTCATTTCCGCGCGGGAACGGTAATTGCGTATCTGCTCTTTTATGATACTGCTTATTTCAGATGTATTTGCGCTCATTTTTCAATCACTTCCTTTACTTTGCCGAGCCTGCTTCTCAGACTTCCGTCTATTACGGTATCTTCGCTCTTTACGATAATACCGCCGAGAATGGAGGCGTCAACGGAATAATGCGCCGAGACTTTTTTGCCGCTTGCTTTTTCGAGCTTTGATACGAGCGCGGATTTTTCATTCTCCGTCAGCGGAACGGCGCTTATCACCTCCACCTCGGAAATTGAGAGAAAATGCTTATACATGCGCTCGTATTCATCCGCACAGTCGAAAAATTCGCTTATGTGTCCCTTTTCGCAGAGAAGCCCGACAAACGAAACCACATATTCGGGAAACGTGCCGAGCGCTTTTTCGACAAGCGAAGAGCGCAGGGAAGCATCCAGTGCGCGGCAGTCGAGTATCTGCATATATTCGGACTCGCGGCGGAAAATATCCGATATCGTTTTCAGCGCGTCGGAAAATTCCGCCTCCTGCTTTTTCTCCCGTGCGAGAGAAAAGAGAGCCGCGGCATATTCTTTAGCTGTTTGCGTCATTGTTTTCACCTATTTTGCCTATGAATGAATCAATAAGCTTGCGATGGTCGTTCTCGCTTATTTCCTTTTCGAGCAGCTTGCCTGTCAGCGCGATGGAAACATCGGCAATCTCTTTCTTGATATCCTTTTCGGCACGGCGGCGGCTGAGAGCCGCATCCTCTTCGGCAAGGCGGATGATATCATCTGCCTTTTCCTTTGCGTCGGCGACGACCTTTTCGCCGCGGAGCTTCGCGGATTTCTCGGCATCGCGGATTATGCCGTCTGCCGTGTCATCTGCCGTGGCAAGCTTTGCTTCCCATTCGAAGCGGCTCTTTTCGGCATCGTTTTTTGCTTTTGCCGCGTCGTCATACTGTTTGTCCACAGCCGCCTGACGCTTGTCCATCGCCGCTTTGACGGGCTTGAAGAGAAATTTTTTGATTATGAGAAATATTATCAGCAGATTGCATATTGATATGAGCATCTGCCACAGATTCACTGATACCACATCCAGTGACTGTATTGCAAGAATGGTTGTCATGGCTTATTTTCCGATTGTTCTCATGAGCAGGTCAACAAAGCGTCCGGGGGCAACGAATATGAGAAGTATGCCGATTACCAGACCGTAAATACCTGTCGTTTCCGCGATTGCGCAACCCATGAGCATTGTGCTTGTGACAGCGCCCTTGCTTTCGGGCTGACGACCGATAGCTTCGCACGCCTTTGCGACTGCGTTTCCTTCACCGATACCGGGTCCGATACCTGCGATAAGAGCGAGACCTGCGCCGATTGCACAGCCACCGAGAATAAGACCAATTGCGAGTTCCAACATTTTTAGTTTCCTCCGTATTTTTTATTTTGCTGTTAATTTTTGTTCTTTGAGTTTTCTTTTCTGTTCTTTTTTCAGACGCCGCTTTTCAAAATCATCGGCAGGGAAGCCGCCGGAGATATAAAGCATAGACAGCATGGCAAAGATAAATGCCTGCAGAAGTCCGCTGAATATATCAAAGTAAATCGAGAGCACGGCGGGCAACCCTATCTGCAGGAAAGGAATGGTGCCGAGCACTCCCGGAAGCCAGCCGAAGAGCACAGCTGAGAGTTTTTGCAGGAGATAAGCCATGAGCACGGATATGACCGAGCCCGAGAGCACATTTCCGAAGTGACGGAATGTCATAGATATCGGCGTTGCCACCTCGCTTATGACATTGAGCGGGGTGAGCGGTATCGGGTCGGCAAAGCTGCCGAGATAATGCAGAAAACCGCATTTCATTTTATAGTGCGTTATCAGCACAAAAACAAGAATCGACCAGCCGCCGATGATACTCAGATCCGAAGTCGGCGCATAAAGTCCGACGAGCGTCAGCAGGCTGGAAAATGCCGATATAGCCATTATCGCCGCCGCAAACGGGGCGAAATTCGAGAAGTAGCCGTCCATATTGTCGCGGACAAGCCCTTCGCATTTTTCCACGATAAATTCGCAGATGAGCTGTCTTCTCCCGCCCTTGCCGTATTTTATCCCGTGCGTAAGCCAGAGGCACATCCAGAAAACCGAGATGACCACTATCCATGAATTGACCTGTGCCTCTGATATCGGCAGGTCCATGAACGGCATTTTCAGTGTAAAATAAATTTTTGCGCCCGTTATCTCGATATCGGCAGACGCGGGATTTGTGAGAACCTTAAGCACCATGCCGAATACTATGGGCAAGACAGCCAAAATAATAAGCAGTATATCCGTCGCCCTGAAAAGACGACTTTTTTTTTCCAAGACTTTTCACCTCTTTTCCGATGTCTGTGCGCAGAGTCATTCTCCGTCGTCCTGCGTTCCGTGCTTTTTGTCGTAAAGCGGACGGAAAGCTATCGCTATTCTCGGAAATACAAACGGAATGACGACCGCTATCGTATCGAAGCAATCGAGCAAAACGCCGAGTCCCGCGAAAACGGCGAGCATGAGCATGCGCAGAGTAAGCGAAACTTTGACGGTGTTTTTTGCCTCTTTTTCGTCTTTCCCGAGCGCGCCCTGAACAGTCATTCCCATGAAAAAGAAATTTCCGACTGCGGCGGCAAAGCCCATCAGATTTCCGAGCAGAACAGTATAGTCCCACTTGCTGATGATAAGATAAACCGCCTGCATGATTACGCTGAAAATAAGCGAAAATACGGCGATATATGCAGTTTCTTTGAGGACGGTCTTGTCGATTTTTTTCATGATTTACGCTTTCCGTTGCCGCCGCGCCGAAGCAGGCTGCGGGCTTACGCACAAAAGAAGTCCAACCGAATAAAAGTATAGCACATTTCGGCTTCCAAATCAAGAGATTTTTCAAATTTTGTTGTTTGTTTAAAATTTGTTAAAAAGCCGAAAAAGCAGTGCCCATGCGTATTTTGGGAAATGATATACCGCTTTGAAACACTGCGCGAATTGTAAAGAGATAACACTTTTGTCAAACATGAGCAACATCATTTGCTGTGATGTGTTTCTTTTTTGCTCCGATATCAGATTCATAAAAAAGTGCTTTCAGGCGTGCGGGACTCGGAGGGAAAGCATCGTATGCGGCTTCGTCGGGCGGGTTGCGATAGCATGTCGTCTGACCGTTTTTTATATAGAAACCGTCGTATTCTTTTATCGTGCGGCGGCTGATGCCGAGCCTTTGCGGGCTTGCCGCAAGAAATGAATTATTATCCCACACAGTGGAAAAGCGTATGCATTTGCGACATCTGCCGCCTCGCAGGCGCATATATGTGAATACTGCACTCGTATAGCGCACGTTTTCGAAAACTTCACAGAGCATGGAATGAATCTCGGCTTCATCCGCCGTCAGCCGCCGTCCGGAAGTTTTTATTTCGACATATCTCCGCTCGGCAAAATCTGCGAGAGCCATCGCAAACCTTTCGAAAAATCCGTTTGTTTCCGCCGGCGCGCCGTCAAGCACGGGATACTGTATGCGGTATGAACACGCCGCAAGCGAGCCGATGAAAAATTTTTCAGTTTTTGTTATGATGCTGTATTTTGCCATATAAATCCTCTGCCGCACAGTTTCTTTATATATTTATATTCGTCATGCCGCGGAAAGTTTAATGCTTCGGGGGAAAAGCATGAAAAAGAGGTTGCATTGTGTTTTTGAATGACAAAGGCGCGGTACTTTGGGTGACCATAAGATTTTAAAATAAAGTGTGTAAGCCTTTTTTCTAACTTACACACTTTATTTTACAATCTCTAACCACAAGGATAATCAATATCGCTTTCCATATCTTAATAAGACATCTGCGAGATCAATATCGTTCAGCTCATACGAAACAGTAACGCAGTATTTTGCAAGAAATTCGGTAATTTCCTCCCTGCAACTTCACAAATCACTTAGTAACCGTAGTATTCCTTTACGACTTTGTGAATGTTTTTGGCAGGCTGGTTATTTAGCGTAGGCCATCTCAAAGGGTCTAAATAGCGTTCGAAATCGATATCGCTTTCCATAGTTGATATGAGCGAGTGCAGTTCCGCATCCGGCACATCATCAGAAAGGGCAACTCCTTTATCCGCAAGAAAGCTGCGAAGCGCCTCACTATCAAGCGACGATAGCAGGACTTTTCCCTCCGGCACATTGTCAGCCGTTATTTTGCGCATTGCCTGAACCCCATAATAATCTCTTGCAATAGAGCGGATTTTTTGTCTGAATTCTACAGCGGCACCCCAGTTATATTCCAAGCCGTACTGACAGTCAATATCGCTTTCCATGTAAGCAAATTCACTTGCAGGACTTCTGTAACCGCCATTTCCAATCTCAATCGGATAACCGTAATCGGCAAAAATCTTTGCAAGTTCCTCGTCGCTAAGCGAAGAAAGCAATACTTTTCCCTCCGGCACATTGTCCACCGTTATTTTTCGTATTTCCCGAGTTGTCACAGTGATTTCGGTAGTTGTGGTTTCTGGTGTCTGAGATGTCGTGGTTTCTGTAATTTTAGATTCTGTTGTCTTTGGCTCTTTATTGCCGCAGGCAGAAAGCATAAGCACAGCCACGACGATGACTAAAAATAAGGCTAAAATTTTCTTCATTTTGTCCTCCTTGTCAATTAGCAAAGTATTATTAACTTATTTATTTGTCTGTTTATTCGAGCGCAAATTGATTATTCAAAGCCGTAATATGACTTTACTGTAGCGTGAATCTTTTTAACAGTCTCCCCAAGAGTAACCCAGCCTACTTCGGTACCGTATGGATAAGCAATGTCATTTTCAATGTCTACGACAAGACCATGAACATCCAAATCTGCCAATTCTTCTGGAATGGTAATGCCTCGTTCTGCAAGAAATTCAGTGAGTTCTCCATCGCTTAAAGACGAAAGCAACACCTTTCCCTTTGGCAGGTTGTCCGCCGTTATACTACGGGGCTTTTCTTTTTCACCGCAAGCGGAAAGAATGAGCACCGCCATGGCGATGACTAAAAATAAAGCTAAAATTCTTTTTTTGTTCATATTAAATTCCTCCTTGTAAAAATCTGAAAAAAGCGCATAAACCGACCATTGCAGTCCGGCTTATGCGCATGAATGAATGATTTTAATCTGGCCTCTCCGAGATAGGGGGACATATCGTGCCTGCATGTGCCGTAAACTGACCTGCACATAGGAAAAGCCGCGCATAATGTTGCCTCCTGTCATCTTGTGTGCCAAGCATTTGATATACTTGCATTTGTATTATACCATGTTTTATGCAAAATGACAATAGAACTTGCCGAGTTATTTGTGAATAACTTGTGAACATTCGGAATTTCGCGCTCTGCGGAGCACGACAAGAACTCCGCGTTTACCCTGTCTCGGCGACGCCGACACACATGCTCCGCACATGTGTCCATTCCCTATCGGAGAAAGCTTATAATAAAGTATTTTGTCTGCAACTAAAAATATCCTCACACGGAATGTGTGAGGATATTTTTGTGTATGATGTAATTATTCGGTTACGGGGTCGGGATTGACGCTCCAAGGGAGGTTGCAGGTAGGACCCGTGCAAGGAAGTTCAACCCAAGTTGCATTTTCATAACCGCCGCAATCTGCGCATATATTTGCGTAGAGATAAAAATGACTTGCTCCTGAATGATAGTGCTGTTCTGTCCATGTATATTGAGAAAGAACGCCATGGTTTGTTTTATAAGACATAAATAATACAGGGCTGTCATATGTAACATTGGGTGAATTATATTCACCATCGAAACGCTCATTTGTCCATAATATATCGTTTGACGGTGCATCGTTGAATTTTAAAATAGCAAATGACCACGGCTTATGAAGCCATCCTTCGGAAGTTAGCTTTGCTACATGAAAGTCGCTTCGATAATCGTATATGGTTTCTCTTCTCATAGCCATTACATGTGACCATATGCCGAGCGAAGCTGGACAATTGCTATGCGTCTTGATACATTTGTATCCAAAACCGTCTTTCAAATCAGCCTTGATAACTTCGGCAAGATTGTAAACATCTGCATTTAGATTGTACTTATAGTTGTCGTTAAAATCACCGGGGATATAAAATTTATCTGTAAGCCCGAGCACATAAGCATAACAATTATATCTTGGCATTGTTGCAGGATCCCATGAATATACTGTACTATATAGAAATTCTGATGCTGATGTATTCGTTGCAGTTAAATAAGTTCCAAAAGATAGAACCATACAAATGGATATTATAATGGCAATCAATCTTTTCTTCATTTTTGTCCTCCTTGTCGATTAACAAAGTTGATGCAAGTTTACGCAATCAACTTATTTTTTGTGTTTTTATGCAAGAAATCATTTAATAACCGTAATATTCCTTTACAATGCCATGAATTTCAGTCTCAAGTTCGTCGAAAGAAGTTCGATAGCTTCTATCATATCCATAAAGACCATTAATATCGTTTTCCATTCTTGTTATAAGTTTTTTGAAATCCATATCGGCGCATTCTTTCGGAATAGTAACTCCATGCTCTGTAATAAAATTTGCGAGTTCCTCGTTGCTCAAAGTTGAAAGCAATACTTTTCCCTCCGGTAGCTCGTCTTCCGTTACTTTTTGCTTTATCCGAGTTTCCCATGATTCTGTGGTTTCTGTTGTTGTCTCTGGCTCTTTATTGCCACAGGCGGAAAGCATGAGCACCGCCATGGCGATGACCAAAAGCAAAGCCAAAATTCTTTTTTTGTTCATATTAAATTCCTCCTTGTAAAAATCTGAAAAAAGCGCATAAACCGACCGTGTCGCAGTCCGGCTTATGCGCATGCATGAATGATTTTAATCTGTCCTCTCCGAGATAGGGGGACATATCGCGCCTGCATGTGCCGTAAACGTGACCGCACATAGGAAAATCTACGCATAATGTTGCCTCCTGTCATATTGTGTGCCAAGCATTTGTTATACTTGCATTTGTATTATACCATATTTTGTGTAAAATGACAATAGAACTTGCCGAGTTATTTGTGAACAACTTGTGAACACTTGGAACTTCGCGCTCTGCAGAGTGCTGCCCCTGTCTCGGCGACGCCGTTCAGAGGTGGCTCCGTCACCCTGAACTCTCTTCTTCGTCAGTGAAAAGCGCGGGAAAGAAGATTTATTAAGCGAAAAAGAACAGACGCTTCACACAGCGTCCGTTCTTTTTTATGCATAAGGCGACTCCGCACACCCCATGCCGAAGTCTCTTACACCAGGTAAGTAATATAGCGAAAACGATTTATCTTTCCTTATCCTCTTCGCAGATATTCATGCTCTTAAGCTTGAAGAAATTGATGAAATCCTGTCTGTATTCGCCGAAGACAGTCACTCTGTGCCACATGGGCATCCAGTTTTCGAGGAGCGCACGGGCATTGCAGGAAGCAACGAGCTTGGAGCGGCATCCCGCATCTCCGCCGGCATTGCCTACGGAAACAGAGGAATGAATGCAAGCCCAGTTGTCGAGGTTGCTCATGTTTATCGTCGTCAGCTTTTCGCCTGCGGGGAATATAACCTGAACGGAAGCGCCGAGCTGGTCTTCCGCATGGCTGCGGATATAATAATCGCAGATTTCCGCGGACTTCACGCCGTATACCTTGCGGCAGGCAACGCAGTGAGCATAGATTATCTCATTGCTCGAGGTATCAACCACGGGGTCGGAAACGAAGCCGTGTTTGCCTGTGAGATAGAGTGTGATAAGCGAAGATATTGTGGAATCGATATCGGCTTCGCAAACACCGAGCTCGCCGTCATCCGCCATCTGAAAATGAGAGAGGCAGGGATACATGTGGCGGCTCTTGCCGTAGATATCATTATATGAAAGCTCAAGGCACGCTATGGTAACGGCATCGGCACCCGTATCGCGAATCATCTTCTTGATTGCAAGATAAATCTTCGCGCTCTCCACAATATCGGAATGAGAGGGCTCAACCGTCTTGACGGCGCCGCCTGTCCATTTCTCAACATACGCAAGTGCCGCGCTCTCGTCTACCTTATCAAATTCAGCCATCAGATCTGCGGCGGTCTTGTTTATGAATTTACAGCCGAAACGCTTCTCGGCAGCTGCTTCGACATCGTTTTCAACATCGTTTTTGACAACGAGAACGGTGGTATTTTTCAGCTTTGCGTTTACTATCAACGTGCGGGCAAGTCTCGCTATATCGTTGAAATCGCGCGAAGCCTCGAGCGGAACGGGAAGCTTTTCGCTTCTTATCATCGGGCTTGTGCCTGAGAGCGTCGAGCCGCTTCCGCAGAAGGGTACATCCGCAACCGCGCAGGGAATACCGTCAACTGACTTTCTTGCATAGAACTCATCGAGCCTTATCCAGTTTGTCATCAGCAGGACGAGAACGCCGCCATAGATTTTTTTGTCCTCTTCATATGCCGCGGCGGCTTCATCCTTGGAATTGTACTTGAATACATCAAATTCCGCATCAGAATTGTATGCGCGGACATACTGCATTATTTTTTCCGTTTCTCTCTCGTAGCCGAAATTGATGTGAGGCCATCCGGGAACATTTTCCTTTTTCGCCTGAACTACGACTTTTATCCTAATCTTATCTGCCATGTTTTCCTCCGTGTAGCTGTGCTATGCACAATGTGATTTATATTTTGATTCTATCATGGAAAAAGTGATTTTTCCATTGAATTTCACGACATAAAATTGTATTATTCCGTCATGAAACAAATAAAAAAACAAATTTTGTTTCTATTGACAAAAGCGAGGGTTTAGGCTATAATTGCTTTGCAAATAATTTTTCGCTGAAAGGAAAAGCAAAATGAAACTGAAGCCGAAAGCTAATCAAATCAAATATCTGAACTGGGAATTCGGAGTATTTTTCCATTTCGGAATACGTACCTTCTGCCATAATCACCATGACTGGGACGGTCGCGGCATGGACGCCGCTCTCTTCAATCCCACGGAACTCGACTGCGATAAATGGATGAGCGATATCAAGCTCGCGGGAGCAAGATATGCCGTTTTCACCACAAAGCATCATGACGGTTTTGCCCTCTGGTCCTCGGCATTCACGGAATACAGCGTGAAAGCCTCGCCATGGAGAGGCGGCAAGGGCGATGTTGTCCGCGAATTTACGGACGCGTGCCACCGCGCGGGACTCGGTTGCGGACTCTATTATTCTCCGGCGCAGTGGGGAGGAGATATAGATTTTTCCGATGAGGCGGCTTATGACGAATATTTCATCGGCCAGCTCACGGAGCTGCTCGATGGCAGATATGGTAAAATAGACTATCTCTGGCTTGACGGTGCTTTTTCCGACGGACATAAATATGACAGCGACCGCATAACCGCAAAGATTCGCGAGCTTCAGCCGGATATACTCATTTTCGGACTGGATTCTCCCGATGTTATCGGCGTAGGCAATGAGGACGGCTATGTCAATATCGACAATTCTTATGTGAAAACCTTAAGTCGCGGCGGGAAGGATAAAACGCTTTTCCTCTGCGCCGAGGGCGATTGCCGTATGCGCGACAGCTGGTTCTATGACCTGAATCCGCAGTCGATAAAATCCACGGAGGAGCTTATCGGCATGTATGAGACAACGGTCGGCAGAGGTGCGAATTTTCTGCTGAATATCGGACCCGACGAGCGCGGACTTCTGCCCGAAGCCGATGTGGCAAGGCTGAGTGAACTTGCCGCGGAGATACGGAAGAGATATTTCATGCCGCTTCCTTTTGAGCCTGTACGCAAAAACGAAAGCGGAAAATATGAGATAGCATATTCCGAGGAGACCTACCGCATGATTTCCGATACGGTAAATCTTCCCACGGTGCGCCGCGTTGTGATGGAAGAGGATATAACAGAGGGCGAGGGAGTCAAGCGTTGGCGGCTTTTTGCAAATGTTCCGGCGAAATATCCGTATTTCGAATGGGAGGTCAGCATTTGCGAGGGCTACGGCATCGGGCATAAAAGAATATGCAATATCCCCGCCATGCGTTGCCCGCGCTTCCGTCTTGAAATACTTGAGAGCGACGGGGAATGCAAAATAAAGAGCATCAAGGCCTTTTCGTGATAAAAACGGCAATGCGCTTTCTCCCGTTATGGGATGGATGCGCGTGGAAAAGAGTTATCACTTGAACATTTGTATACTACAGAAAAAACACGCCGAATCGGAATCGGATTCTCTTTATTTTCTCAGGCAAAAGCGGCGCCGAAGCATAGGGGGAAACGCCACTCCGCTACGTTTCGTGACGCTTCCCCCTATGCTTTTCAATGGTTTCTTACATTTTCGTCAGACTTTTTCTCCCCCAACTATTGAAAAAGAGCAAAAAAAACAAATCCGAACCAATTTCGATTTACGAAATAGTTCGGATTTGTTTCGTTTGGTGACCCGGACGAGAATCGAACTCGTGTTACCGCCGTGAAAGGGCGGTGTCTTAGCCGCTTGACCACCGGGCCTTATGAAGCCGACCGAATAGTCGGCTGGTAGCGGAAGTTGGACTTGAACCCACGACCCTCCGGGTATGAACCGAATGCTCTAGCCAACTGAGCTATTCCGCCAAAAAATGCGCTCGCTTTGCAACGCTCGATTATTATATCATGACATCGTGCTTTTGTCAATATGCTTTTAAAAAATAATTTCAAAAATGTCAAATATTTTTCGAAAATTTTTTTGAAAAATTTTAAAAAAACTGTTGACATTTGACTTCATATATGGTATACTTAGTCCCGTCGCAAGGCATCAGGCAATCGTCTGCGAAGAAAAATGTCGGGAGCATAGCTCAGCTGGGAGAGCATCTGCCTTACAAGCAGAGGGTCATAGGTTCGAGCCCTATTGTTCCCACCAGAGAGTCCAATAGGATTCTCGATGGCCCGGTAGTTCAGTTGGTTAGAACGCTAGCCTGTCACGCTAGAGGTCGTGAGTTCGAGTCTCATCCGGGTCGCCATTTTTTCGCAAGCATCTTTGCGGGCGGCTGATAAGTCGCTTTTTTTATCCTTGCACGCCTCTGTAGCTCAGTTGGTAGAGCAGGGGACTGAAAATCCCCGTGTCGTTGGTTCGATTCCGATCGGAGGCACCATTTGCGGATTTAGCTCATTTGGTAGAGCGCGACCTTGCCAAGGTCGAGGTGGCGGGTTCGAGCCCCGTAATCCGCTCCATTAACCGGTAAGTGTCACTTGCCGGTTATTTTTTTGTTTATTTCCGGATTGACAATATTATAAATTTTTCAAAATCGTCTTAACCGTTTTATCTTTTCCACGACTATATGAATGAAGGCGCCTGAAAACGGAAACGGAGGAGCAAATGGATAGTATAAAACTTGAAAAGCTGATAACCGAAAACATGAAGTCGATATTCGGATTTGCATTGACAAGACTCGGAAATATAACAGACGCCGAATATCTTGCAAGCGATATTCTTTATGAGATAATCAAATCGGCTCAGAATCTGAAAGATGATGAGCGCTTTTACGGCTTCATGTGGAAAATTGCAGAGAATGTTTATATGGACTATCTTCGCAAAAAATCGAAGAATGCAAAGCATACAGCGGAGTTTGACGACAGCATTGTCGATGAATCCAAATCTGCCTTGGATGAAATCGTCAAAAAAGAAGATCTGAATTTTCTTCGGCGCGAACTTTCTTTGCTGTCAAAACAATACCGTGATGCGACAGTTTTATACTATATCGAAAATCTCTCCTGCTCCAAGATTGCAGAAAAATTGCAGACAAGCACGGAAATGATAAAGTATTATTTATTCCGTGCGAGAAAAATTATCAGAGAGGGCATGAATATGGAAAGATTATACGGAGAAAAAAGTTACCGTCCCAATACTTTTGAAATTGATTTTTGGGGAACAAAAGCAGGAGATGAGTTTGAATATCGTGATTTTCAGAGAAGAAAGATTAAAGGGAATATTTTACTCGCGGCATATTACAGTCCTGTGACTTTGCAGGAAATCAGCATAGAACTCGGAGTTGCACTTCCCTATCTTGAGGATGAAATAAAATTACTTGTTGACCGCAGATATCTTGTTTGCAATGGCGGAAAGTATCTTACAAATATTCCGATTTTCACACCTGACTGCACAAAAGCGATTGACGAAAAGCTGAAAGCGCTTATCGATGAAAGCGCGCAAAAGATTGCTGCCATAGAGGATGATTTCGATACGCGCTTCGGAAACAGATTTGCAAATGCAAATCTCGCAAATTGGCAAAAGTTCCTCCTGTGTTTACATTTTTCATTGATTGATACAGGAAACGATTTGACAAAGAATTACGGAGAATTACCGCAAAACGGTCCGTATTCACTCGTGAATGGCGGAGGCGGACGAGGTGTCATATGGGGCAGGAACACAGAAAATACCGTTGAAGATAAAAAGCCGGACGGGATTCAGGGTATTTATAACGGTTGTCCCGCGAGCGATAAGCGCGGAAGCGTTATCGCTATGAATTTCAGGCAAACGCTGAATGCACAGGATTTTCACGAAAGAATGACCGATCCCATCGTTTGCACAGCAGTCGGCTGCTTTGAATATTTGCCGGATAGCTGGAAAAAGACGCTTGATGAGCTTCACTATTCTAAAGACGGCAAAGCAAATTTTGCGGTATGGTCCCACAGGGAATACGATGAACTTCGGAAGATGCTCGGGAAGTGCATTGCCGTTATTTCCGACATAAACAGAAAAACGACAGAAATCGCCGCGAGCATAACTGCGGATATTGCTCCGTCGCATATCCGTAAAAATGCAGAATATGTCGGCGCACTTGTTTACCTTTTCTATTCGGCAGACAAATTAGCCGAAAGGCTTTATGAAATGAATTGGTTAAAATCGGTTGAAAGCACCGAAAAGCCTGCGATTTGTGTTGTGCGGTCATGATTTACCACAAAACACAAAAAATCCAAGCCGGATGGCTTGGTTTTTTTATTTGCTTTTTTTCGACAGCCATGATAAAATAAAGTATAGATTTTCACAGAATAACCTGCAATTTTTCAAAATAATTTAAATAAACACCCAATGAAACGCCCATTCGGTACACTTTATGGATGAAAGGCAGGTGAGAACGATGGATGCGAATATTATAGAAAACTATGTTGAAAAAGTTTACGGATATGCGGTTGGTCACACCTATTCTCGCGAGGAGGCTGATGATCTGTCGCAGGAAATACTTTTTACGGTAATACGAGAATTACCGAAACTCAAAGACGAGAATAAATTTGAACCGTGGCTTTGGGGGATTGCAAGTAATGTAACAAAAAGCTTTCGGCGTCATATGGGAAAACAGCGCGCAATGTATTCCTATGACATTCCGGAAGATATCGCATATGAAGAAGATTTAGATGATGACCAAGAAGCTGTCTATGATCTGTTGCGCACGAAAATCGCAATGCTTTCTTCAATATATCGCGATATCATCGTTCTTTACTACTACGACAGCCTTTCAACAAAGCAGATATCCGAGCAATTAAACATTCCCGAGGGCACCGTCACATGGCGGCTTTCGGAAGCTCGGAAAAAACTGAAAAAGGAGTGCACCGAAATGAACGAAACTGCCCTTCGCCCCATAAAAATGAATATCGATATATACGGAACCGGAGAATACGATGATAAAACAGTGCCTTTTCCGAGCAGGTATATCGATGATGCTCTTTCTCAGAATATTCTGTATTATTCATATGAAAAGCCCGCAACGATAGAAGACCTTGCAAAGCTTTGCGGCGTTCCCGCATACTACATTGAAGAGCGTATCAGCAATCTTCTGAAGCGCGAAGCCGTTATTGAGGTATCCAAAGGAAGATATCAGACGGATTTTATCATCTGGTCTGATAAATACGGAATTTTTTGCGAAGAAAATGCAGAAAAAGCTCTCTTGCCGATTATTGATAAGCTGGTGTGTGCCGTCAAAGCTGTCGCAGAAGAAGCAGCGAGCATTGACTTCTACAAAGCGGAAAAAAGCGAATCAGACCTGCTTTATCTTTACGGCATACTTGCCTTCGATTATCTCAGCAGACATTATTGCAGGCTGCCTTTTCCTCAGATCAAGCAAAAATACGATGGATATTGGTGGAACTATATAGGTAGCATAGAAACAGGTAAGCATCCGAGAACAAAAATCGGCAGTCAGATTTCCGCCAATCGCGGCAGCAGAGGAAATTGCTCGCATACTGTCTGGTCGGGAATAAACGGTACCCGCTTCAGAAAGATGATGTTTGATACCTATATCAATGCCTGTGAGGATATTATTTACAGCGGATTTTCCGAGGACAAAAATGCGGTAGCCGATGCGATACGGGAGGGATATATAATAAAAAAAGAAGACGGAAGCTTCTTTGTTACCGTTCCGTGCTTTACGGCACAGCAGAAGCGACACTTTAATGCAATCACAGAAAAATATTTTGCGGCTCTTATGCCCGAATATTCAAAGATTGTCGAAGCATTTGTTTCCGATTATAAAAAGCTGTTCCCGAAGCATCTGAGCGATGATGTTGACCGCATGTGTCAGAATATGTTTTTAAACCTGTATGCCACGATGTGCTCTTATGCACAGAAAAACGGAGATTTTGAAATGCCGTCCGAGACCTGCTGCTGCGATGTCATGATTCGGCGATAAAACGCAAAAAATCCAGGCCGTTTGGCTTGGATTTTTTGTATATTTCCTGTTATCTGTTCATTTTTTCATAAGAAACATTCATCGCATTTTCAAGTGCGGCATTGGCTATTTTTGCGGCAGATGCGGCTGCCTTGGAAAGATTATTCTTGCCGGAAACTATCATTTCGCCGATTCTGCTGATAAAGCCTGTGTTTTCTTCGAAATTGCCGTAGTCGAAATTGAGCGAGTTCAGCACTATCTCGAGCATTTCGCCCGCGCCCTCATCGCAGAGACTCTGCGTTTTCAGCGATTTGACATACTGCGGATAAAGCAGCTTTTCGGAATGATATCCGAATACTTCAAGGAACTGCGAAATTTCTTTTAAGTCGACTACCGTGTCGGGTACGCGGATTCCGTAGCCGCGGGAAGAAACATATGTGCCGTAGTTTTCCTGCGATTCGTCATATTTAGGAAAAGGAATCACGGAGAGGCGTTTCTCGCTGAAATCTATGCCGTAATTTTCCAGTTCTTCATCGGAATGAAGTCTTATCAGCCACTGCACATTGAAAAGAGACTGACCGTCCGCAAGCGCCTGAACGGATTTCAGCTCGCCTGTCTGACCGAGTGCAGGGCTCTTATAAACGGAAGAAGCAAGGTCGATAAGACTGCTTACGCGCGAAAGGTCAGTATTATTCGAATCCATACATTCGTATTCGTCATTTTCGTTTTTGATAACCGTTTTGAGTCCGAAGCCGTAGAAAAGTCCGTACTGGCATCTCGTATTCGGATTTATGAGAAGTCCGCATATATCGCCGTCGTCATAGCTTATCGTGGAGTTACCGTTCACATCTACCTTCGCTGCTTCCATGAGTTTGAGCATTTTGTCTACAGTCCATTTGCCGTCCTTTACCGTCTGATAGAGATCAATGTCCGTTTTGCCCGAGGCTTTTGCCCTGTCATAAATATCCATATCGGCAAACATGGTTATTATTGAATCATACATGATAAGATTGAATTTGCCCGAGAGAGAATGAACTATTTTCGTGCCGTTCTTTGTGAAGCTGAAAGTATCGAGATAGTCCTGATTCCACCAACTGTGCGAAAGGTCGATATCAAGCGCCGCGATATTGTATGCAGGCATTCCGTATTCATATATGAGTCTCATTGAGAGGTCATAATTATGCTGTCCAGTTGCGCGGTCGTTGCTTATGAGGGAGCGCGTGTCATCCGACTGTGTTTCCTTTATCTTGCAGTTATAAAGGCTCTCGATAACGGAATTTCGCGTGATGATGGCTTCCGTTATCATGCTGTCGTTTCCTGTCGCCTCGGCATATATCTCATAGCAGTCCCAGCCGCCGCTCCAGCCTTTCTGGGTGACAAAATGGAATGTTCTGCCGCCGAAATTGACATCTTTGAAATCCGGATGCTTTTCCTTGCCGGTCAGCACCGTTTCGGAAGCGGTCGTTTCCTCGCCTTTTGTCGTGTCGGAAGTTTCCGCCGTTTCCGTCATTTTCGTTGTCGTCGTTTCTTTCTGAGAACCCGACGTCGTGCCGTCGGTGCCTTTTGTCGTCTCGCTTGAACCTACGGTAGAAGCCGAAGTCGTGTTGCTCGTTTCCGTTTTCTGCGGATTATCGCCGCAGGAGACAAGCGCAAGTGCGGAGAGCATCATGACCAAGGCTAAAATCAATGCAATAAATTTCTTCATTGTATTTTCTCCTTAATTTATTTTATATCTCCATTTTACATGGCAAAATTTCCACCGTCAAGTATCTGCCAGACTTGCAGTAATAAAAGCAAAAAAGCATGAACGAAAAACAAAACGGCATCGTGCCGCAGTCTTGCTCTTTGTATATGTTATATAAATTCCCGCCGCGCCGCTTGTGCGGATTGCCCGTTCATAATGAAAAATGTGCTGTGCGCTTTGATGCTCTCAATATCCCGCATTTTTCAAATCTGACACCAGCTGAACATAAAATTCGCGCACATTGAAGCGCTCTGTATTTTCGCGGTTCAGATCTATCATACCGGCATGAAAAAACAATGCCGCAAACCATGTGGAAACGGCTTACGGCAAGCGTTTTGGCGTTCCCGAGGTGATTCGAACACCCGACCTATCGCTTAGGAGGCGATCGCTCTATCCAGCTGAGCTACGGAAACATATATTTGCTTTCGGCGGGTTTCCCCGCCGAAAGCTTTTTTAAAAAAATTATCAGATACTTTTTTCGGAATCATCGGAAATCTCTGCGCTTGCCGCCGTTTCCGCTATGTTGTCATCAATAGTCTCGGTTTCCGCCGCTTCGGCTTTGTTTTTGCGTTTCTTTGCAAAAATGCCGACGATTTTGGAGCCGATCTTCGTCTCGGAAAATTTGCGCGAATGCCTTGCGTCGGCTTCAGCACGCTCACGGCAGAGTTGTTTTCCCGCCTCGGTGGTATAATATTCCGATGTACTCTCCGGCAGTCCTTTTGCCCTCAGCTTGTTTTCCACGCCGTTCTTGATGAAAGCATATATAACCGCGAAGATAGGCACACCGAATACCATTCCTGTAAATCCGAGTAGACCCGACATCACCGTGATGGAGACGATTATCCATACAGGTTCAAGACCGATGGAGGAACCTATCAGCTTGGGTCCGATATAGTTGCCGTCAAGCTGTTGGATGAGGAATATCAGAACTATAAACCAAAGCGCCATTGTGGGGTTTGTAATAAATATA
Source organism: Acutalibacteraceae bacterium (assembly GCA_963618495.1). Taxonomy (GTDB): domain Bacteria; phylum Bacillota; class Clostridia; order Oscillospirales; family CAG-272; genus Apopatosoma. The sequence continues at coordinate 30,756 of CAVESF010000013.1, read as the reverse complement.
ATGAAAACGCCCGGGATAGCACCGATAAAAGGACCGAAGAAAGGAATGACATTCGTCACGCCTACGATAAGGCTGATAAGAGGATAATAAGGCATGCCGAGTATCGCCATACTGAAAAAGCATATGATACCGATGATGATTGAATCGATAATCTTTGCCGAGATGAAGCCGCCGAAACTCTTATCGGCTATAACAACATTCTTCATGAAAGAATCGTATTTTTTCTCGTTCATGCAAGCCTTGGCTATCTTCTTTGCCTGAGCGCCGAGGCGCTCCTTTGCGAGCAGGAAATATACCGACATGATGATACCGATAAACGAATTTTTGATAACCGTGATAACACTCGACAGCACCTTGGTGATGCTCGGAAGCAACTGCGTCAGAAGCTCGGAGAGACGACCGAGCAGGTCGCCGAGATATGCGGTCATCTTCTCCACTATCTGCGAGATATATTCGTTTGTGCCGGCGAGACTTGCAAGCCATCCCTGAATAGTCTTTATATAGTTTGACATATTTGAGGAAAGGTCGGCATAGCCGGAAACTATCTGAGGTACAATAAGCGCCACAAATCCTGTCAGCGCGAGAAGTACGAGCACATATGTGACGGTGACGGAAAGCGCACGGGCAAGCCTGCGCTTCTTTCCGCTTTTAGTAACAAAGGCGAAAGCCTTATTTTCGAAGAAACGCACTACAGGATTGAGCAGATATGCGAAAAGCATGCCGAGAAGCACGGGGCTGAGCACCGCAAAAAATTTCTTGATATATCCGCCGAAATCGCTGTAATTCAGAAAGAAGAAAACACACAGTATCGAAAGCAATATCACGAGAAACGCATAAACTGCTATGGTGGTATATTTTTTGTTCCAGTCTATTTTTTTCAAATGTCCGCTCCTTTCCTACAGCAAGTATTATTTATATTTTATACTCAAAACCCGTTTAAGTCAATATCTTTGTCTCATTTTATTATTAAAAATTTTGTTAAAACCATAAACTTTTGCAAGTTTCTCAAAAATCGGGGCTATTTTTGTAAAATATGCTTGAAAATTCCGCGCTTTTATCGTATAATTGACATAACCCAAATATAATCACGGAGATGATTCACAATGAAAACGGTAAGAAACAAAAAATTACTTAAAATAGTGCTCACGGCACTCATGGCAGCCCTCTGCTATGTTGCCTTCAGATTTCTGAAGATAAATATACCGACACCGGGCGGAAAACCGACGGCACTCCATATAGGAAATGCTTTCTGTGTGCTTTGTGCTCTGCTTATCGGCGGCGTTTACGGCGGTGCCGCAGGCGCTATCGGAATGACTATAGCAGACCTCACAGATCCCGCATATATAAGCAGTGCGCCGAAAACATTCGTACTCAAGTTTATAATCGGTCTCGTGGCAGGCTTTATCGCGCACAATATAGCAGGCATCTCCGATAAGAAAAACAGCACGAAATATACCGTCAAGTGGTCGCTTATCGCAAGCATAGCGGCACTCGGGCTGAATGTTATACTCGACCCTGTGGTAGGATATCTCTATAAGCGTTTCATCCTCGGCATAGATGCCGATGCGGCAAAGATTATCGCCACATGGGCGGCAGGCTCAACCGCGATAAACTCCGTCGTCGGAACAATTCTTGTCGTTTTGGTATACAACCTTATCCGTCCCGCGCTCATAAAGTCGGATCTCTTCCTTGAGATACCGAAAAAGCAGAAGAAAGCCAAAGCGGCAGAGAGCGAACCCGCAGAAAAAGCGGAATGACGCGCCGCGCTTTTGGTCACGGAAAAGCGCGGGAAAATAAAAAGTTTCTTTGCGTCTCTTCGCGGGAGACCAATGGTCTCCCCTGCAGTATAAAACCCAAGACACCAACAAACAAAGCAAAAAAATCGTTAACCCACACTTGACAATACTTATATAGAAAAGCACCTTGTTTTCGCAGAAAAATTTCCACAAAAAATATTATTGCCTGCCAGAAATGCTTTCAGGCGGGGAACGGAGGTTTTGATATGAAAATTTCACCCGAAAATTGGAACGAAAATCCTTTTCGTCTCATCGGCAAAGACTGGATGCTTGTCGCCGCGGCAAAGGCGGACGGCTCGTCCAACATGATGACGGCAAGCTGGGGAGGCGTCGGCTTCCTTTGGAATAAAAATGTCTGCTTTGTCTTTGTCCGCCCGCAGAGATATACCTATGAATTCTGCGAGGAAAGCGACAGACTGACGCTCTCGTTCTTTTCCGAAAAATACCGATCTGCGCTGAATTTCTGCGGGAGCAAGAGCGGCAGAGATTATGACAAAGCAGAGGAAACGGGACTGACAAAGCGCGTCACTGACGGCTATGTCACATTTGACGAGGCAAGAATCACGATAAAGGCGAAAAAACTTTTTGCCACCACACTCGCGGAAGGCGATTTTATTGATAAATCCGTCATCCCCGCGTGCTATCCGAAAAAAGACTTCCATAAGATGTATATCTGTGAGATAGAAGAAATAGAAGAAAAATAAACCGAAAAAGGAGATAAAATATGCGTTTTTCAGAAATACCCTATAAGAGACCCGATGTCGCCGAAATTTCGGCAAAATATGATGAAATAACAAAAAAGGTGCTTGAAGCAGACAGTGCTGCAGAGCAGCTCGCGGCTTTTTCCGAGCATGAAAAGCTCTGCTCGCATATCGAAACGCTGAGCAGCCTCGTGTACATCCGATATTCCACAAATACAAAGGATGAATTTTACGTGGCAGAGCAGGAATTTATGGATGAAGCCTCGCCGCTTATTCAGGAAAAAGTTCAGGCTTTCTATACGGCTCTGTCCGAGAGCAGATTCCGTCCCGAGCTGGAAGAAAAGCTCGGCTCGCTTATCTTCAAAAATATCGAAATTTCCCGCAGAACATTTTCTCCCGCGGTAATCGGGCTGATACAGGAGGAAAACAAACTCGTTTCCGAATATCAGAAAATGTACGCTTCCTGCACCGTTGAAATAGACGGCAAAACGCTCCCTGTGACAAAGCTTCGCCCCTATAAGGAAAGCGCCGACAGAGAGACGAGAAAGAAAGCTTATTACGCTGAGGGTGCCTGCTTTGATTCTCACCGCAAGGAGTTTGACGAAATTTACGACAAGCTTGTGAAGATAAGAAGCGAAATCGCCGCAAAGCTCGGCTACAAGAGTTTTGTGGAGCTCGGCTATGACCGCCTCGGCAGAAACTGCTACGGAGCAAAAGAGGTCGCAAGTCTGCGCGGGCAGATAGCGGCGGAGATAGTACCGCTCGTCCGTGCCGCAAAGGAACGCCAGCGCGCAAGAATCGGCGTTGACAAGCTGTATTTCTACGATGATGCCTTCTGCTTCCCCGACGGAAACGCAAAGCCCGAGGGCACAGCCGAAGAGATTCTTGCCGCAGGCAAGGAAATGTATCACGGTCTCTCTCCCGAAACAGCGGAATTTATAGATTTCATGTTTGAAAACGAGCTTTTCGATGTACTTGCAAAGGAGGGCAAGGCACCCGGCGGCTACTGCACGGAGCTTCCCGATTATCATGCGCCGTTCATTTTCTCAAATTTCAACGGCACCGCAGGCGACGTCGATGTACTCACTCATGAAGCAGGTCATGCTTTCGCCGGCTATATCGCCTCCAAGCGCGGCTATATTCTTGAAAATCTCAGCCCCACACTCGAGGGATGCGAGGTTCATTCCATGAGCATGGAATTTCTCACCTCGGAATATCATCATCTCTTCTTCGGCAAAAATACGGCAAAATATGAGCTTGCTCATTGCGAGGATGCGCTCGTATTCCTGCCCTACGGCTCCATGGTAGACGAATTTCAGCATATAGTTTACGAGAATACTTCTCTCACGCCCGAACAGCGCAATGAGCAATGGATGAAGCTCGAAAAGAAATACCGTCCTTACATGGATTTTGCCGATATTCCTTTCTATTCGCGCGGCGCAGGCTGGCAGAGACAGACGCATATCTATATGAATCCTTTCTATTATATAGATTACTGCATGGCGCAGACGGTTGCTTTCCAGTTCTGGCTCAAGATGCTTGAGGATAAAAAGGCGGCTTGGGAAAGCTATATGAAATATACAAATCTCGGTGGCACAAAAACATTTGCCGAGGCTGTTCCCTACGCGGGCATGAAGCTCCCCTATGAAAAGGGGTGTGTGGGCGAAATAGCGTCAAAAGTCTCCGCATGGCTCGAGGAGCATGACAAGATTTAAAAAAACATTTATCAATCGAGTATATAAACAAAAAGGCTCTTTGTCAATAGTTGGAAAAAGTCTGACGAAAATGTAAGAAGCCATTGAAAAGCATAGGGGGGAGCGTCACGAAACGCAGTGAGTGGCGCTTCCCCTATGCTTCGGCGCCGCTTTTGCCTGAGAAAATAAAGAGAATCCGATTCCGGAATCGTTTAAAATTTCGCACGCCGCAGGCTGACGGATGAGGCGTTTATAAATAATTTATAGCATTATTTGCGTCAAAACTTTAGTTTTACTCCTCATCCACCGCTATCGCGGCCCCCCTCTCCCGCAGGAGAAGGCTATACCAAAAAATACTTTTATCTGTTTTCACCGTGAAAAAATGCTTTTTCGACAGACTGAAATGCTCCCGAGCGGGAGCATTTTTTGCGGCATCGACGGAATATTCATTGCCGTTCTTTTATAAAATCCGAAAACAGAGACAGAATCTCCCCGAAAAAATCAGAGCGATGGTATAAAGACGGCGCATCGGCGTCGATTCTATAACCCTGATGACTTATATTGTCGCATATATGAATCGAGACATTATCGGTATTTCCGAACAATGCCTGCCATAGGTCGATGTCCGCATGAAATATCTGCTTGTCGCTTCTGCTGTTTACAATCAGCGTTTTGACTTTGGCATCGGTTATGTTTTTCGCCGTATCGATACCGTTATACGAAGCCCAGTAGTAATCGCTTGCACCATAATAATAAAGTCCGCTTGCGCTCTTCAAATCGACTGTCTTTGCGGCATTTGCATATTCTATATATGACGATTTGTTTTGCGGCTCAAGCGTTGAACACTGCTCGCACATTATATCGGCAATATGGCGTGCGGAACTGTTGAAAATTATCAAGCCGCTTATCCCGCTGCTTTCTGCGGCAAGTGCGGCGGCAATCTGCCCGCCGAGACTATGCCCGATGAGGCAAATGCCTTTGCTTTCGCGTTCACGAAGATAGTCGATAGCAGCCCTGCAATCCGAAAAATATTCCTCGGTTATTCCTGATTTCAAGCCGAAATCGGAAACATATCCGAGCGTTCTTTTGTCTACGCGAAGAGAACATATTCCGTTTTCGGCAAGCCCGAGCGCGATATCCTCAAACGGCGTGAGAAGCCCTGTCGTTTCATTATAGTCGCACGGACCCGAACCTGCAATAAGCAACGCCGCAGGGCGTGCGTTGCCGTCTTTTACATAGGTATAAACCGCGTTCAGCATGAAGCCGTCGTTTTCGAGAATGAAATATTTTTCCGCAATCCCGTTTCCGCGGTCGATTTCGAATTCGTTTTTGAAGCGGATGATTCTTGAGAACGAGAGTATTTTCATATTCCGAATTGTGAGAGAGATATCCGCATAGATGTTGTCGAAATCAAGCATCGCATGGTATGTCACCGCTTGCCCCATGGCGTTCGCTACCTTATTTGCGTATCCTCGGAGCGCACCGCCTGTCTTTGATATGCTTTCAAACATATAGGCAAAATCCCCACGCCCCATTACGCTGACAATCTCTTCATCGGCACAATAATACAGGTCTGCGGTTTCGTTTCGCTTCCATTTTAAAATTATATATTCAAAGAGTTCATCATCCGAAGTCGGATTTGACGATACAAAATCTGTTTTTGCCATAGCTTACTCCTGTGCATATCTGCTTTTTACTTTAAAGTATACAGCAGTTTGCCGAAAAAGTCAATGCCATGCCAAAAGGGCAAGGGTGGGAATACCGTGCGAATACAACGAAAAAGCACTTCGAAAGAAGTGCTTTTTTCTGGTGACCCCTGGGGGAATCGAACCCCCGTTTTCGCCGTGAGAGGGCGATGTCTTAGCCGCTTGACCAAAGGGCCATATTGCTCGGTGGATTTTATTCTACCATAAGCAAAGTAAAAAATCAAGTCTTTTTTCACATTTTTTCAAATATTTTTTTGACAGGGCAAAAAATGAAAGCCGACTGCGATTTCAGCCGACTTTATTTTGCTTATCTGTAGATATTTTCGAGTCCGAATTCTCTGAAATATTCATCCACATCGACAACGGTGTCTGTATGTCTTGCCTTTTCTGCAGCAAAACCCATGAGATGATTTGCCGCGGAAACGGAGATATCGGCAACGGAACAGCCATTGTAGATTCCGTTGAAATATTCATAGATATCGGCGATCATACCCTGGTCGCCGCCGCCGTGACCGCCGAGAATGGATTCTTCCGTTTCGACAACGGGAACCTTACTCCAGCTCTTTGTCGCGAAGCTGAAAACGCGTATTGCTATGTCGCTTGCTTCGGCTACCAGCTCGCCCGCTGTTCCGAAGAGATGAATGGCTCTGCCGCCGCCGTTGAAAGGATTTACTGTGAAGCTGGCGGTCACATTGCCTTCGAAAAGCATATTGACTACCTGATGGTCGGCAACATCGTTATTGGCATGGAAAACACAGAGGCCGTAATCCGTGGTTTTCAGAGCTTCCATAACCTCTTCGTCGGTGGGATATGTTGTCTTTGAAATCTTCTTTGCCGCGGCACGGCGGAACCATGTGTTTTTCTTATCGTCATAATAGAGTTTGATGCAGTTGTAGGGACAGGTATCGGCGATGGGACAGCCGCCGTCGGCACATCTCACGGGGGAATCCTCGGGAGCATTTTCGCTTCTGAAATATGTAAGGTCGCCGAAAGAGGAGACTTTTTTGCAGGTCTTGCCGAGCAGCCACTGGATGATATCTATATCATGACAGCTTTTTGCAAGAAGCATGGGAGTGCTTTCCTTTTCGCTGTGCCAGTTGCCGCGGACATAGCTGTGGCTGAAATGAATATTTTCCACTCTCTCGAGTGCTGTCACGGACATTATTTCGCCGAGAGCGCCGCTGTCTACGATTTCTTTTACTTTTTTATAGAAAGGTGTATAGCGGAGAACATGGCAGACTATTACTTTCACGCCTTTTCTGTGAGCCGCCTTTGCGATATCGGAAATTTCTTCCACCGTCTGTGCAATCGGCTTTTCAAGAAGCAGGTCGTAACCGAGTTCAATGGCTTTCATCGCCGGCTCATAATGCATATTGTCGAGAGTCGAGATTATGGCGATATCCGCAAATTTCGGACGGTCGAGAATCTCTTCCCATGAGCGATAGCTGTTTTCTTCCGGTACGCCGAAGCAACGGATGAAAATATCACGTGCGGCGTCTACCGGATCGGCAACGCCGACAAGTTCGAATTTATCGGGCTGCTCACTCATGATATTGAAGTAACCTCTGCCTCTGCCGCCGGCACCTATGCATATAACTTTCAATTTCTTCATAGAAAATCTCCTTTGCATCTTATGCATTGTTAAGGTGAGTATAGCACAACAGCAGACGCAAGTCAAGAGCAAAACGAGGGCTTATTCATAATTTTTCCGTGGTGCGCATATATATTATCAACAAGAAAGAAGGGTGGACTGAAATATGCAGAAATCAAATATACATAATGAAAAATCCGGCATGATTCTTCCTGTCGCAAAGGCGCTGGGAATGGCTGTTGTCGCAGGAATAGTGCTTGCCGCGATATTCTGCTTTGTCGCATTGCGGTTTGATGATCCCGAAAAGGTTTCGGCGATATTCGCATATATCGCGCTTGCCGCCGCCGCATTCGGAGGCGGATATCTCGCATCGAAAATGAATGGTGAAAAAGGCGTACTCTGCGGGCTTATTCTCGGGCTGTCGCTTGCGGCGTTGATGATACTGCTTTGCTTTGCCTTTTCCCTGCCAGTTTCGCCGCTTGCCTATGCGGTGAGCGCCGCATGCGCGGTGGGTCTTGCCATGCTTGGCGGCAAATGCGCGGAAAAAGGCTCTGGCAAAAGAAAAAAGCCGAGGAAAAGAAGACGATATACAAATGTATAATATAAATGATACATTTGTATAATCAAAAAGAGCAGAGCTGTTTCCGGCTTTGCTTTTTTGTGCGTTTTCGGGAAAAACACGAAAAATCCGTTCTCTTGTATTTTTACGCGGTCACGGCGGTGTATTTTTCCGCCGAATAAAAAAGTTTTTGCTTTTTGTATAGACAAGGCGGGAAAGTTATGATAAAATAAAGCGGAATTGATATTTTTACGGAGGTTCAATATGTCCGAATATACGAACAGAATAAGCGACGGGAATTTTATTCCCGCCTCACCGATAACAAGCAGATTCGTTTCCCCTTGGGATACGAGCGGCTGGTATAGCGTAGAGCCGGATTTTGCGGTCGGTGCCAAAATCTATTCAAACTGCGATGCGAGAGTGAAATCAGCTCCCGACGCGCTTTTCGGGGCGGATTACATACGCACATTCAACTCCGCCGCCGACGGATTTGACGACAAGCAGGAGGTTGATTTCTATACCGAGCGCGATTGCGATATCTATGTCGCGACAAACGAAAAAATCCCCACGCCCGAGTGCCTTGCGGACTTTGCCTGCGCCGAGGGAGAAATAACTCTCGGGAGCGGCGCCGTATACGCGCTTTATAAAAAGAAATATGCGGCAGGCGCGCTTGTCCATATCGACGGCTTCAAGGGCGAGGGATATGACCATTTCTTCGTGCTTGCCGTTCCTATCGGTGGCGAAGAAAAGAAAGCCCTGCCGAAAACGCCCGCCTGCGGCGCTTTCCCGCCCACATATATTCCGCGCGAATACCGCCGCTATTACAGCGAGGTTTTCAATGAGGGTATGCCCGAGGGGATTGAAACCGTCGGCGAGGTTACGCTCAGGGTGCGTGCGGACGACCCGCGAGATAAGTATGCGGCGGTGTCAAAGGGATGCATCATCTGCGAAATGCCCGATTTCGGTCGCCGCGTAGTGATAAGCGCGAAGATTACTCCCGCCGAGAAAAACGGCAAATATATGACCTGCGCCGTCTATGGCAAGAGCGGCGTCAGCGCCTGCATAGTCTTTGACATGGGCGAAATATACGCGGCTTCCCGCGGGGAATCGGTCAAAATCGGCGATTTTGAGGCAGGCGAGGACTACAGCGTAAAGCTTGTTTTTGACAGAGATACCGCCACCTTTGACGCATGGCTTGGTTGCCGCCGCGCCGCTGTGGCTCTGCCCGTTTCCGAGACTGCCGCGCGCGGCGTGAAGTTTATCGCGCATATAGGCGAGCTCGGCGTGGACAATCTGCTCATCGAGGATGATACGGAAATCTATGCCGTAAACGAGGATTTCTCCGAGGGAAGCGATTTCGTCACTCCTTGTGAAAACGCAAAGGCGGAAATCGAAGCTTATCCTTTCGCCGCGGACAAGAGCCTTGCGCTCTCGGCAAAGAACGGCGGCAGCGCTTCTCTTGCTTACGCTTTCCCCGCGATTGCGGGCGTTCTTACCGTGGAAACAAAGGTAAAGGTGACGGGCGAGGGCTTTGCACTCGTACCCGAGATAACGGATGAAAAGGGAAATGTCGCTCTGCGCATAGCGCTCTACAAAAACAATCTCTACGCCACAAACGGCGACAAATGGGAGCGCATTTACGGCGGACTCAACGCATGGATGTACTATCCCTGCGCAAACTGGACAAACCTGAAAATAACGCTCGACACTGTCCGCGGAGTTTATACGCTGATGGCGGACGGCGCCGTTCGCGCAAAGGATTTCGCCTTTGTTTCAAAGATTGATTCTGCCTGCCGCCTTGCTTATTCCTGCGAGGACAAGCTCTATATCAACCGCATAAGAATATATGACGCGCCCGATTTCTGCCGCATTGCACCTACCGGCAAAATCTTCGATGTACGCGATTTCGGCGCGGTCGGCGACGGAAAGACGCTCGATACCTCCGCTATTCAGAAAGCCGTTTACGCGGCGGAATATACGGGCGGCACAGTCTATCTCGGCTCGGGCACATTCCTTTCAGGTCAGATAGACCTGCGCAGCGATATGACGCTTTTCGTAGATCGCGACGCGACGCTCCTCGGCACGCAGGACCATGGCGAATATCCGCTCCGCGAGCCGGGAACGAGCCTTTGCGCGGTGCGCCAGCTTGGCAGAGGACTTATATACGGCGAGAGCATAAAGAACATCCGCATCACGGGCGGCGGTATGCTGGACGGAAACGGACTCTACCGTTTCAAGATGAACGATCCCGTGAACGACAGACGCGCGCTCGATGCCCGCCCCGATATAGTTTATATCACATATTCCAAGGATATCACGATAGAAAATATCAACTTCAAGAACAGTGCTTTCTGGACGGTAGTTCCTCTTTCTTCTGGCAATATCGTGATGCACCATCTGAATCTCGACTGCATGAATACGCCGAACCGCGACGGCATAGACCCCGTCGATTGCCATGACATGACGATATATTCCTGCAACATAATGGCGGGCGACGACGGTCTCTGCTTCAAAAGTTCCGACCCTGTAGGTTGCTATAATATAGATGTATGGGATATGATGATTCAGAGCCTTGCATCGGGCATAAAATTCGGCACGGATACCTACTATTGCCTGAAAAATGTGCATATCACCGACTGCGCGATAAAGAATGTCAACCGTTGCGGCATTTCGCTTGAAACGGTGGACGGCGCAGAGGTCGAAAATGTCACATTCGAGCGCATAGATATGACGGACGTCGGCGCACCCGTATATATCACCGTGGGCGCGAGAAACAGACTGCCGCGCGGCGGTGCTCCCGTCCGCAGAAGCGGCATAAAGAATGTCACATTCCGCGATATGCGCTTTGACCGCGCATATCCTTTCAGCTACACAAAGAATATCCGCGAGGTCATGGCTGTCGGTCAGTCGCCCGAGCAGATAATGGAAAATATCCTCTTCGAAAACTGCGATTTCACCCTCGCGGGAGGTTTCTCCGAGATTCCGGAGTGTCCGCGCCCGATAGACAACCGCTATCCCGAATATGACAGACACGGACTCAGCGCAGGTCACGGCTTTACCGTGCGCTATGCGAAAGATTTCAGACTGAAAAATGTAAATATCACGCTTGAATCGCCCGATGTACGTCCGCTTATCGCATATTTCGATTGCGAGGAAAAATGAACGGTGCGGAAGAAGGATAAAAAATGCTTGCAAATTTTCATACACATACAAAGCGTTGCAATCATGCAACGGGCGAGGACAGGGAATATGTCATAGCCGCGATAAAGGCGGGACTGACGGTACTCGGATTCTCCGATCATGCGCCGCAGGGCTTTGCCGATGGTTATTATTCAAATTTTCGCATGAAGCCCGGGGAGCAGAGCGGCTATGTAGAGTCGATTTCTGCTCTGAGGGAGGAATTTTGCGATTATATACAATTGTATATCGGCTATGAAACGGAGTATTATCCCGCGGTTTTCGATAAGACCTATGAGCTGATTTCCTCCTTGCCTTATGACTATATGATTCTCGGTCAGCACGCGCTCGATAACGAGAAGGACGCGCATTTCTGCGTGAAAGAGACAGATGATGCAGCCCTGCTTGAAAAATATGTTTCGCAGGTCTGTGAGGGGATGCGCACGGGCAAATATTTCTATCTGGCTCATCCCGATATTTTCAGATTCTCCGGCGATGGAGATATATACGAGGAGCAGATGACGCGCCTTTGCCGCGAGGCGAACAGCTACGGTATGCCGCTCGAAATAAACGGACTGGGACTGCGCGAGGGACGGTTTTATCCCTCGGAGCGCTTTTTCCGCATAGCGGCACGCGAAGGGTCAAAGGCTATTTTCGGATGTGACGCGCACAGTCCGGATACTGTGGGACTTGCCGATAATTATGATGAGGCGCGCCGCTTTGCCGACAGGTGCGGCATAGAACTCATTGAGACGACAGTCCCCGTGAAATTCCGCGAAAGAATGAAATAAAATAAATGAAAGTTGCAAGCCTCCGAGAGCGGCTCTCGGAGGCTTGTGCGCCGATGCCTCAAAAAGGTACTTGATGTAACTTTTTCTTTCATTGTACTTTTCGTCACCGAAAAGTACAATGAAAGAAAACACCTTTAATTTTCCCCGATATTCCGAGAGGAACGCCTCTTGGAAGCGCCTGCGATACCTTGTCAAAAAAGCAATGGCGGGGTATTGCTTTTTGCATTTTGCTGTGATATAATATTACAAAATAATAAAACAGATAAGGAGGAACAGCATCTTGTTATCATTCATCAATTTTTCCAAAATCTACAAAGGCGGGAAGAAAGCGGTAGACGATCTTTCTCTCACTGTTGAGGCAGGCGATATTTACGGCTTCATCGGTCATAACGGCGCAGGTAAAACCACCTCGCTGAAAGCCGCCGCAGGCATACTCAGCTTTTCCGATGGCGATATCATCATAAACGGAATGTCTGTAAAGGAGTATCCTGTGGAATGCAAGAAGCTCATGGCATATATCCCCGATAATCCCGATGTATACGAATTCATGACAGGTATCAAATATCTGAATTTCATCGCGGATATGTACGGAGTCGGCGCAGTGAGAAACGCCGACATCGAAAGGTATGCCGCCGCATTTGAGATAAAAGAAGCACTCGGTTCCCCCATTTCGTCTTATTCGCACGGCATGAAGCAGAAGCTTGTCATCATCTCGGCGCTTATCCATCATCCCAAACTTCTTCTGCTTGACGAACCTTTTGTTGGTCTTGACCCGAAAGCGGCGCATATCCTCAAGGAATTTTTCAGAGAAATGACGGCAAGCGGCTCAGCAATCTTCTTTTCCACTCATGTGCTTGAAGTTGCGGAGAAACTCTGCAATAAAATAGCCATCATAAAAGAAGGCAGACTCGTTGCCTCCGGCGATACGGAATCGGTAATCGGCGGCGACAGCAGTCTGGAGGAACTCTTCCTCGAGCTGAATGCAGATGAATAAATTCTTTCTTCTTCTGAGGGTACAGCTCGCCTCGGCACTCAACCAAGGCAGGCAGAATAATCTCGGCAAAAAGCAAAAAAAGGCGGTTTCCGCCGCGGGAACGATATTTGTCTACATACTTGCGACAGCCATTTTCGCTTTCTATGAATATATATTTGCGGGCACTTTTTACAGTGTGACGGGAAAGCTTGACGCTTTTATCACGCTGATTGTTTTCGCCGCGTCGGCGCTCACGCTTTTCTCTTCGGTTTCTTCTGTAAAAAATATTATCTTCTGCTCGCGCGACTATGATATGACACTCTCGCTTCCGATAAGCGCGGGAGCCGTTGTAGCGGCAAAGACGGCGACGGTATATATTTTCGACCTTGTGACGACGGTAATGATTCTGCTCCCGACTTATTTCATGCCGCTTATTCTCCATGCGCAGATGCCGGTATCATACTGGACTCTGTACCCTCTGCTGATGCTTTTCGTGCCGATGCTTCCGCTCATGATAGGAGCGCTTATCTCGGCGCTCGTCAGCTTCATTTCCGCGCATTTCAAATATATGCGCGTCGTCAGTACGCTTATATATGTCGCTTTCATCGGCGGGCTTTTCTATCTCTCGCTCACTTCATCGGATATTGAGAAAAGTGAGATAGCGGCGACTCTCGAAGCCGTTACGAAATCGGGGCTGATGCGCTACTATCCCTTTGCGGGAATGTTCACGGCGGCGCTCGCGCCTGACCTGAAATCCATAGCGATATTCTTCGGCGCGGGTATTGTGGCATTTGCGCTTGTATGCTTTGTTTTCGGCAGATTCTACGGCGAACTGCACGATTTCTTCAATAAAAAGCAGACGGGTGGCAAATATAAGCTTTCCGCAGGTGCGGGAAACGCTCGCTCGGCACTTTTCAAAAAGGAAATATCGAGAATTTTCTCCTCGGGCATGATTCTCATGAATTCCTGCTCGGGCGTGCTTATGCTTGTCATCGCCGCAGTGATTGCACTTGCGAAAATTTCATCGCTCGATGCCGGGACTTTTGAGGCTGTTTCGGAGATTTTCGGAGTGATGGCGCCTTTCTTCATCGGCATGATGGCGGGAATGAGCTGCACTACATATTCCTCGATATCTCTCGAGGGCAGATGCCTGCCGCTTCTCAAGAGTCTGCCTATCTCATACAGCGATATTATAAAAACGAAGCTGAGAGTGCATTTCACTCTGCTTTTCCCGCCGATAGCGGTTGCCTCGGCACTCATTGCCGTGGCGATGAAAGCCGATATTGCGACATTTATTTTCATGCTTCTCATTCCGCTTGCCTTTTCGTATTTTACGGGCGTTTTCGGCATGCTCCTCAATCTGAAAAAATATAATCTCGACTGGACAAACGAGGTCGCCGCGGTAAAGCAGGGCTTTGCCGTCATGGTGACGATATTAACCGCGATGATAGCGGCGATGATAGGAATGTTTGCCGGCATCATACTGGTGACGGGGCTTTCCGTGCCGCCGTTCATAGTTCTGTCCGCATTCTTTACGCTTCAGCTTATCGCCTGCGGTATCGTTACCTACCTGCTGAAAGCGAAGGGCGAAAAGCTATTCACCGCTGTCGGTGAATAAAACCACATCTGAAAGGAACAGCAATATGACAAATCAACCGAAGCTGAAACTATACTACGACAAGCCCGCGCCGACTGTCTATGATTATGACTTTGCACGGCAGAACGACAGTCCGGAGGCGGGCTGGGAAAAATGGTCTCTGCCGCTCGGAAACGGATTTTTCGGCGCAAGCGTTTTCGGCAGGACAGGCAGAGAACGCATACAGATAACGGAAAACAGTCTCTGCAATCCGACACTGCGCGGCACGCACTGGCGCGACGGCGGCGGAGGACTCCGTTCATTCTGCGATGTGGTACTTGATTTTCCGCATGACGATGTGACGGACTACAGCCGCGCACTTGATCTTGACGGCGGACTCGCAAGCGTCGGATATACCTGCGGCGGCATTCGGTATGAGAGGGAATATTTTACCTCGTATCCCGACCGCGTGCTTGCCGTGAAGCTTACTGCAGACAGAGCGGGCGCACTGTCTTTCGCCTGCTCGCTCTACGATCCTTTTCTGCGCGACTACTGCATAAAAGAGGGCGACGGCTGCGGAAAATCCGCTATCTTCTCGGGAGAGGGAAATACCCTCTGCGAGAGCGGCGTTTCGCATTATTACGGCATACTTTTCGAGGCTTGGCTCGCCGTTTTGAACTGCGGCGGAGAGCTGAAAAACGAAAACGGGACGATATCCGTTTCGGGCGCGGACAGCGCGGTGATTCTCTTCACCTGCGGCACAAACTACAGGCTCGAGAGCCGCGTTTTCACCGAGAGCGACCCGAAAAAGAAGCTTGCTCCCTATCCGCATCCGCACGAGATGCTCTGTCGCATTCTGCTCGATGCCGAGGCGCTCGGCTATGACAATCTGAAAAAGCGTCACACGGCGGATTATAAGGAGCTCTTCGGCAGAGTGAAGCTGGATCTGCATTGCGCTATGCCGGATATGACGACGGACAGACTGCTTGAACGATACAAGAGCGGGGAAGCCACGGCGGAGGAAAAGCGTTATCTCGAAATGCTCCTCTGTCAGTACGGCAGATATCTGCTCATTTCCTCCTCGAGAAAAGGTACGCTTCCCGCAAACCTTCAGGGCGTGTGGGATGCGTATGACAGCTCGCCGTGGTCAAGCGATTACCATCACAATATAAATGTTCAGATGAACTACTGGTGCTCCGGCATCGCAAATATAGCGGAGACCTTTTCCGCTTACAGCGATTATGCCGCGGCGTATATGGCGGAGGCACGCGCCTGCGCCGATGAATATATAAGAAAGATTTCGCCGGAGAACGCGCGACCGAACGGTGAAAACGGCTGGATCATAGCGACGGGTGCCTCGCCCTATCATCTCGACCACGGGCTCGGAAATCCGAATAACCATTCGGGTCCCGGCACGGGCGGCTTTACCTCGCTCCTTTTCTGGGATTACTACGATTACACGCGCGACAGGGAGTATCTCGAAAAAGTTGCGTATCCCTATCTTCGCGATATGTCGCGCTGTCTGCTGCTTGCACTTGAAAAGCGCGATGGAAAATATCTTGCCATGGTTTCGGCTTCGCCGGAGCAGCAGGGACCGGACGGAAAATATTATGTCACCGTCGGCTGTGCCTTTGACCAGCAGATGATATATGAAAATTTCAAGCGCACGCTTGAAGCGGCTGATATTCTCGGCGTGGACGAGCCTGTCCTCGACGAGATAAGAGAGAGGATAAATCTGCTTGACCCCGTGCTCATAGGAGCGGACGGGCAGGTAAAGGAATTCCGCGAGGAGGAGCACTACGGCGATATCGGCGAATATTGCCACAGGCATATTTCGCAGCTCGTAGGGCTTTATCCCGGCACGCTCATAAACAAAACCACGCCGGAATGGATGGAGGGCGCAAAGGTGACTCTCACGCGCCGCTCCGATAAATCGACAGGCTGGGCGGCGGCTCACCGGCTATGCCTCTGGGCGCGCACGGGCGACGGCAACCGCGCGCACGACCTGCTCGCGTCCATGCTTAAAAACAACATCCTGCCGAATCTCTGGGATACGCATCCGCCTTTCCAGATAGACGGAAATTTCGGCGCTTGCGCGGGCATATGCGAGATGCTTCTGCAAAGCCATGCGGGCTATGTAGATGTGCTTGCGGCGATTCCCGACGAGTGGGTAAGCGGCAGCTTTGACGGGCTTGCGGCAAGAGGAAGTTTTGTGATTGGCGCTACTTGGAGTGGCGGCAGTATCACCGAAATCCGCGTGAAAAGCCGCGTCGGCGGCAAGCTGACGCTTCGTGCGGGAAGCCTGCCTACGGCAAAATCGGAAAAAGAATTTACCCGCACTACGGACGGCATGATAAGTGCGGAAACCGCGGCAGGAGAGGAATTTACCATTACTTTTGCAAATAATACATCCGTATAAAATATGATTGCATAACAAAGGAGGGACAAAATGGAGCTTGAAAAAATAGTTGCCGCGAATATCACGGAGCTTCGCAAGAACCGCCAGCTGACGCAATTGGAACTTGCGGAAAAGCTGAATTATTCGGACAAGACCATTTCGAAATGGGAGCGCGGCGACGGGCTTCCCGACCTGAAAACAATATGCAAAATGGCAGAGATATTCGGCGTTTCCGTCGACTATTTTGTCACGGAGGGCGCCTCGGAGGAAATCAAAGCTTATTCCGCGCCGAAAGAGGAAAAGGGATATCATATTCTCATTTCGCTCCTCGGTACAGCCGGCATCTGGATAGCCGCGGCGATATTTTATGCATATACGCTCTCGTATCGCGGCAGGAATCTGTGGACGGTTTTTGTCTGGGCTATTCCGCTCTCCGCCGCTTTGCTCTACCGGCTCAATCTCAAATGGGGCAAGACAAAATACGAGATAATTTATACGAGCATATTCTGTTGGACACTGCTGGCCTCGATATTTCTGCAATTTCTCAAATACAATATGTGGCCTATCTTTCTGATAGGAGTACCGGTGCAGGTGGCGCTGATTCTGCTGACGATACTGCGCGTGAAATATCATAAATAACAAGGGGAGAAGATATGCATATATTTCTGATAAGGCACGGTGAATCCGAGGCGAGCGCAGGCGAAAACTATATAAAAAGAACGCCCGACCATCTTGTCCCGCTGACGGAAAAAGGGAAGAGCCAATCTGCAGAAAGCGGAATGTGGCTTGCCGGATATTGCCGCGAGCGAGGGATCGATCTCTCTCATGCGCGCATATGGCGCAGTCCGTATCTGCGCACGCGGCAAACGAGCGAGGAATTCAATAAGCATCTGAAGATTCCCGATATCCGCGAGGATATCACCCTTGTGGAACAGCAATACGGACTTTTCGATTCGCTCCCCGAGGAGGAATGGAAAAAGAAATATCCTGTGGAATACGCTGAATACCTGCGCCAGACGCGCAATCAGGGCAAGTTTTATGCGCGGCTTCCGCTCGGGGAGAGTCCCTTTGATGTGGCGATAAGAATTCATCAGTTCATGGGTACCATTTACCGTGATTTTGAGCGCGAGGGCGTGGATACGCTTTTCATATTCACTCACGGGACGGCACTGCGGACATTTCTCCTGCGGTGGTTTCACTATTCGCCCGAGTGGTATCAGGAGGAAAAGAATCCGGCATACTGCCGCATACGCGAAATAGACGGTGCAAAAGACCTCGGATATATCAACTGATACAAATGTATAATATAGCAAAAAGCAAGGCGGCATGAGAATTTTTCCATGCCGCCTTGCTGCGTTATTGCGGTTTTACATGATGGCGGTTCTCCGCGTTTTATCCCCGTTTCGCGCCTATCATGGTTCTGAACATACGGGGGAGCAGGGTGAAGAAGCTTATCTTTTCGATATCCTCATCTGCTATGATATCGGCGCGACCGAGTTCGGTGCCGTCTGTTTTGTAGATTATTTCGCCTATTTTGTCGCCTTTTTTCACAGGTGCCGCCACACTTTCGGGAAGAATGGTTTCCGCCGTCAGCTTTTTGTCCGCGCCTTTATCTATCACCTGTGAGAAACTCTCGCTCACGGTGGAAAGCGTGTCTTTGACGCCGCCTTTCACGGGGATATCGGCTTGCGCTTCGCTTTCCTTTTGCAGGAAAGCATAGTTTGCAAATCCGAAATCGAGCAGGGAAGCCGCGGCGGCATTGCGTACATCTCTCGTGGGCGAGCCCATTATCACGGCGACAAGCCCGAATCCGTCTCGCTCGGCAGAGGCACTGATGCAGAATTTTGCTTTTGAGGTGGAGCCTGTTTTCAGCCCTGTCGCGCCCTTATAGAAGCGGATAAGACGGTTTGTATTCGTCAATCCGAAAGCGCCGCCGCGTATCGTATCCATCCATATCGTCGTGTAGTTGTAAATCAGGTCATGCTTGAGAAGCTCACAGCTCATGAGAGCGATATCGCGTGCGCTTGTGACATGATTTACCGTCGTGTCGTCAAGCCCGTTTGTGTTTTCGAAATTCGTATTTTCCATGCCGAGCTGTTTTGCGCGCTCGTTCATTTTGGCGACAAACGCCTCTTCGCTTCCGCAGAGATGCTCGGCGAGAGCGACGGCGGCATCGTTCGCGCTGGCGACGGTCAGGCTCTTGAGCAGTTCGTCAACACTCATCTGCTCACCCTCCTTGAGAAAAATCTGCGAGCCGCCCATCTTGCTTGCTTTCGTGCTTGCCGTCACCATATCGGAAAGCGAAATCACGCCGTCGTCTATCGCCTCGGCGACGAGAAGCATAGTCATGATTTTAGTGACGGAAGCGGGCGGCAGAGGCTCATCCGCATTCTTTTCGTATAAAACGCGCCCTGTGCTTATCTCCATGAGTATGGCGCTTTTCGCGTCAAGTTCGCCAGTAAATTCGGCGGCACATACGCCGACTGAAAAAATCGAAATCATAATCGCTATGCAGAGCATCGCGGCAATTTTTCTGTAAATCATACATTCCTCCGAGTCGTATCTTTTTGTATACACTTATATGCATGGCGGACGGCAGATATGCTTTATTGCATAAAAAAACGCGAAATAAATGTCAATATTTCACAAATGAATTAAAAATATATGAAAACTCTTGTATTTTTTGCACAGATATGGTATTATATAATAAATCGCATTATGCGAAAATTTTTTAAAAGAGGAGATACTTATGAAAAAGTTTTTGGCGCTTATGCTCGCAGTTATAATGCTTGCGTGCGCTGTAGCGGGCTGCGGTGAGAAGGAAACACCCACCGCCGAGAGCACAACCACCGTTACAACAGTAGCAACAACCACAACAACAGAAGAAACGGTAGCCACCACAACAACAGAGGCTACAACCACAGAAACCACAACCGAGGCAACCACAACAACAGAAGCGACAACAGCGGAAACGACAACCGAGCCTCCCGTAGTAGTTCCCGATGTTCCGAAGCCGCTCGTACATATCACATTTGACGAGCTCACAGACGATCTCATATTTGCCGATGATTCCGGCAACGGATATGACGCAAAGGCAAACAAGAAGCTGAAGCTTACAGAGGGCAAATTCGGCAAGGCGGTAAGCCTTGAATCCGTAAACCAGTTTGTCGAGATAGCCGATAATGATGCTTTCAAATTCTCGAAGAACGACAGCTTCACCATAGATGTATGGTTCAAGTGGTCCGGCAAGAAAGCCGGCACAAACTGGCCCTGCATTATCCAGAAAGGTCTCGTTCAGAGCAAGAACCTCTATAAGTATGTAGGTTTCTGGATACACTCAACAGATACCAAGCTCAATCTCGGCATTACATCTTCAAACTCCCAGAGCCAGTACAGCAACAATCCCGTAAGCGAAGCTATGGATACGGAATGGCATCATGCAGTGGCTGTTCAGGACGCAGAGGCAGGAACAATCAGCGTTTACTTTGACGACAAGCTTGCAGTAAAGCTTCCTGCTATCGATGCTTCCTCCGTAGGTTGCCCATTTACTATCGGCTACAACGGCAGCGACGGTCAGTTTGTCGGCGCTATAGATGAACTTAATATCTATGATTTCGCACTTGATATGGGCGAAGCAAGCAAGTCTGTAGACGATATGCTTTTCAAAACATATAACTACACGAGCGAGACAGGCAAAACTGTCTCGCTTCCTTATAGACTGTTTCTCCCCAAGGGCTATGAGGAAAGCAAGGCGGCTGAATATCCCGTACTTCTTTTTCTCCATGGCTACGGCGAAATAGGAAACGACAACACGAAGCAGATAAGAGTCCTCGGCGGAAGCAATGCTTTGCTTGACAAGCTCGTATCGGACGGAAGCTGTGTAATAATCGCTCCGCAGTGCAATGACCCCGCGGAATACAACTGGGTTCCGATAAATCACGAATGGAAAACAGGCTCACGCGAACTGACAGCCAATCCCACGATAACGCTTGAGGCGGCAACGGCGCTTCTCAAAGAATACATCGCGGAAGGCAAAATAGATACAAAGAGAGTTTATGTTTCGGGTATATCCATGGGCGGATACGGAACATGGGAGATAATTGCGCGCAATCCTGAGCTTTTTGCGGCGGCTGTACCGCTCTGCGGCGCGGGCATTCCCTCCAAGGCGGCAGAACTCAAGGATATGGCTATATGGGCTTTCCATGGTCTTGCTGACCCGACAGTACCCGCAAAGGGAACGCAGGATATGCAGCAGGCTATAAAAGCGGCAGGCGGCACGAAATTCAAGGCTACATATTTTGAGGGTGTCGGTCATAATATATGGGCGCAGGCTTATGGCACACCGGGACTGGTGGAATGGATTCTCTCACAGTCGAAATAATGTGGGAATGCTAAAAAAGTGCAGACCGAAAAAAGTGAATGGGTAAGCAGCTTTTTCAGATAAAGACATTTATGAAAGCTTAAACTTTTCAGTAATATCGGTTTTAATGAAGGCAGGAAATCCGTGCGCGGATTTCCTGCGTTTTTATTATATTTCACTTTTTCTCTCGCCGAAATCCGTTTCTGCCGTACGGTTGTACGGCGACGAAACGGATATTCGACGACTCTGCGCATTTTTATCTATTCCCACTACGTGGGAACGCTGAAAAAGTGCAGACCGAAAAAGTGAAAAGGACAGATAGCTTTTTTGGATAAAGACATCTATGAAAGCTTCAACTTTTCAGTAATATCGGTTTTAATGAAGGAGGGAAATCCGTGCGCGGATTTCCTGCGTTTTTATTGTATTTCACTTTTTCTCTCGCCGAAATCCGTCTCTGCCGTACGGTTGTACGGCGACGAAACGGATATTCGACGACTCTGCGCATTTTTATCTATTCCCACTACGTGGGAACGCTGAAAAAGTGCAGACCGAAAAAGTGAAAAGGACAGATAGCTTTTTTGGATAAAGACATCTATGAAAGCTTCAACTTTTCAGTAATATCGGTTTTAATGAAGGAGGGAAATCCGTGCGCGGATTTCCTGCGTTTTTATTGTATTTCACTTTTTCTCTCGCCGAAATCCGTCTCTGCCGTACGGTTGTACGGCGACGAAACGGATATTCGACGACTCTGCGCATTTTTATCTATTCCCACTACATGGGAACGCTAAAAAAGCGCAGACCGAAAATCTCACCACAATAAAGTTTTCGCCCGCCTTTTGGGGAAGGCGGCGCAGTCAAGAACGCGGAGTTCTTAGCGCGCTTCGCAGAGCGCGAAATCTTTATTTCGCCGTTTTTACAAAACATACATCCGTATAACACGCATAAAAATCCCGCTTCCGCAAGGGAAACGGGATTTTTATCACAATTTCTCAATCAATGAAATCAAATTCGAGGTCGTACATGGAGACAGTGTCGCCATCCTTGATGCCGAGCTCACGCATTTTGTCTATTACGCCGTTTTCACGCATCATGCGCTCGAAATACGAGAAAGATTCGCGGTCGTCGAAATTTATCGAACTCATGAGCCAGTGAAGCCATTCACCCTCGACTACGAAAACATCCTTTTCCTTTGTTACGGTGATTTCGTCGGGCTTGCCCTGCTCCTTTATTTCTTCTTCATATTCCGACTCGTAAATCGTCAGCGGCGGCAGGGTCGAGAGCATATCATATGCCTTGCGACAAAGCTCTTTTACGCCTTCGCCCGATGCGGCACTGATATATACAAGTGTATAGCCGCTTTCAGCAACGAACTTTTCAAAGGCATCGACATCAACCTGTGCGCGGTCGAGAATATCGCATTTGTTTGCCGCAATTATCTGCGGGCGCGCGGCAAGCTCGGGATTGTATTTCTCCAGCTCCGCATTTATCATCCTGATATCTTCTATCGCGTTTCTGCCCTCGCTCTGCGAAATATCGACGACATGAATGAGCAGGCGGCATCTGTCCACATGGCGGAGAAAATCGTGACCGAGCCCGAGTCCCTCCGAGGCGCCTTCGATAAGCCCCGGGATATCCGCGGCGACAAAGCCTTTACCCTCGCCGACGGAGACAACGCCGAGCATCGGCGAGAGCGTTGTGAAATGATAATTTGCTATCTTGGGTCTTGCCGAGGAAATAACGGAAAGAAGCGTCGACTTGCCTACATTCGGCATGCCGACGAAACCGATATCGGCGAGCATTTTCAACTCGAGTGTGACCTCGCGCTCCTCACCGGGCAGTCCGTTTTTGGCAAAACGGGGAGTCTGGCGCGTGGGCGTTGCGAAATGCCGGTTTCCCCAGCCGCCTCTGCCGCCCTTTGCCGCGATGAAAGGACCGCAACGGCTCATATCCTTGATTATTCTGCCGCTTTCGGCATCGCGTATTATCGTGCCCTCGGGAACGGGGATTATCAAATCGGGCGCTGTCGCTCCGTGAAATTTGCTTGCCTTGCCGTCGCCGCCGTTTGACGCGATGAATTTCTTGCGGTTACGGAAATCGAGCAGGGTATTTGTGCCCTCGTCGATAACGAAAACGATATTGCCGCCGTGACCGCCGTCGCCGCCGTCGGGTCCGCCGTGGGAAACATACTTTTCACGACGGAAAGAAATACAGCCGTTGCCGCCGTTTCCTGCTTTGATATATATTTTCACATGGTCATAAAAATCAGCCATTTTGTCACCTTCTATCTTTCTATACAAATGTATAAGCTGCATATACGGATGTATATTTTACCATAAAATCCGCTTGCTGTCAAGACTTTTTCATCTTCCGAGCATGGAGAGAAATTCTTCTTCGCTTATTATGCGCACGCCGAGGCTCTGCGCCTTTGTCAGCTTGCTTCCCGCATCTTCTCCGGCGAGAACCATGCTTGTCTTAGCCGAAACGGAGGAGGAAACCTTGCCGCCGTTTTCCTCTATGAGGCGTGAAGCTTCATCGCGCTTCATCGTTGGCAGAGTGCCTGTCAGCACAAATGTCATACCATCGAAAATATTGCCGCGCTTCTGCACCTCGTATGTCGTTTTCACGCCGCGGCTTTTCAACTCGTCCACAAGAGCGCGCGTCTGCGGGTGCGCGAAGAAATTCACTATATAATGCGCCGAGATATCGCCGAAATCGTATATTGCCGATATCTGCTCCTCCGATGCGGAGAAGAGCATTTCTATATCGGGAAAAGCTTCGGCGAGCGATTTCGCCGCTTTTTCGCCGACCTGCCTTATGCCGAGCGCATAGATGAGCTTGTCAAGCCCTGCCGACTTGGAGCGTTCTATCGCGGCGATGAGATTTTCCGCGGACTTTTTGCCCATGCGGTCAAGTCCCTCGATTTCGTCTGCGGAAAGGGAATAGATGTCGGCTGCATCGTGAATAAGTCCGCTCGCGATAAGCAGTCTGACAACAGCCGGTCCCATTCCGTCGATATTCATCGCATCGCGCGAGGCAAAATGCGTTATATGCCGCTCGAGCTGGGCGGGACAGCTTGCGTTTGTACAGCGCGTCGCCGCTTCGTCATCACGGATGACAGGCTCGCCGCAGGAGGGGCAGAGCGTCGGCATCTTGTAAGGAACTTCGCTTCCGTTTCGCTTGGATTTATCCACGCAGATTATCTCGGGGATGATATCGCCCGCTTTCTGGAGCGTGACGGTATCGCCGATGCGGATGTCTCTCTCGCGGATGAAATCTATATTATGCAGTGTCGCGCGGCTGACGACGGTGCCGGCAAGACGCACCGGCTCAAGGCGGGCATTCGGCGTGAGTACTCCTGTCCTGCCGACCTGAATGATGATATCAGTCAGCTTCGTCTGCTTCTGCTCTGGCGGGAATTTATATGCTATCGCCCACTTCGGCGTGCTGATGTTTTCGCCGAGGATTCTGCGCTCGGCAAGGCTGTCCGCTTTGATAACCACACCATCGATATCATAGGGCAGGCTGTCTCTTGCCATGCCGATTTCCTTTATGGCGGAGATTATCTCTTCTGCCGAGGCGGCGCGACGGATGCCGTCTATTATGTGGAAGCCCTGATTTTTCAGATATTCGAGGCTCTCAATATGCGAGGAAAATTCTATTCCCTCCGCCGCCTGAACATTGAAAACGAAAATATCGAGCCTGCGCGATGCCGTCACTTTGGAATCAAGCTGACGAAGCGAGCCTGCGGCGGCGTTTCGCGGATTTGCGAAGAGCTGCTCACCCTCGGCTTCGCGCCTTTCGTTGAGTGCTGCAAAAGCCTCTCGCGGCATATAAACCTCTCCGCGAACCTCGAGATGCGGCAGTGCGTCTTTTGTTTTCATCGGGATGGTGCGCACCGTTTTGAGGTTTTCGCTCACATTTTCGCCGACAATGCCGTCGCCGCGCGTGGAGCCGAGCGAAAACCTGCCGTTTTCGTAAACAAGCGAAACGGAAAGCCCGTCTATCTTCGGTTCCACGGAAAAAACGGTGGCTTTGCTGAGCTTTTCATTTGTTTTCGCAACGAAATCGCGCACCTCGTCATATGAGAAAACATCGGAGAGGCTTCCCATTCGCACAGCGTGCGTAACCTTCTCAAATTTATCGAGAGCCTTGCCGCCGACTCGCTTTGTGGGCGACGTGGAGCTGTCAAATTCTGGATATTTTTCTTCAAGTGCGACAAGCTCATAAAAAAGCTTATCGTATTCATAATCCGAAATCTGCGGCGCATCCTCTACATAATAAAGATACGAATGATGCGCGAGCAGCTCGCGAAGCTCGTCTATGCGGTGCTTTGCCGTGCTTTTTTCGCTTTCCATAAGTTCCTCCGTGTGACAATCTGGCGGGTTTTTGTGTATTTTGTACGATTATAAACCCATTATATCATAAAAAACGCAGAAATGACAGTTTTTTGCGAAAAATTATTGAATAAAATTTCCTGTTATATTATAATTAATATATATATTATATAAAGGGAGAGGATTTTTCTTTGCTGAAAGTCAGAATAGACAGATTTGAGGAGGGCTTTGTCGTCTGCGAGGATGAGGAGCGCAATTTTTATGACCTGCGGAAATCGGATTTTTCGATTCCCCTGCATGAAGATGATATTCTTCTCATAGAGCTTGATGGGGACAGGGTTGTCTCTGCGCAGTTTCTGCGTGAGGAAACGGAAGCGAAAAAAAGGGAAGTCCGCGCTCTCATGCAAAGCCTGAGAAAAAACAAAAAGAAATAAACCTGCCGGAGCGGGCACGAGAAAGGAATTTTTTATGAAAACCAAAGCGGTAAGACTTTACGGAGTGGGAGATTTGCGTCTCGAGGAATTTGAACTTCCGAAGATAAAGGACGATGAGATTCTCGCACATATTTTTTCGGACAGCATTTGTATGTCCACCTACAAGGCGGCTTGTCAGGGCGCGGCGCATAAGCGCGTTCCCGACGATGTGGCGGAAAATCCCGTCATAGTCGGTCATGAATTTTGCGGAGAGATAGTCGAGATAGGCGAAAAATGGAAGGGCAGATATGAGGTCGGAGCACGGTTTGTAGTGCAGACGGCGCTCAATTACAAGGGCAGTCTCGCCGCTCCCGGGTATTCCTATAAATATATAGGCGGCGCGGCGACATATGTTGTCATCCCGCACGAGGTCATGGAGATGGACTGCCTGCTCCCCTATAACGGCGAGGCGTATTTCTACGGTTCGCTCTCCGAGCCGATGTCGTGCATCGTCGGCGGCTATCATGCAAACTATCATACCAAGGCGGGAAGCTACAATCATGAAATGGGCATCCGCCGCGGCGGCAATATGGCTATACTCGCGGGAGCGGGACCCATGGGACTGGGTGCCGTGGACTACGCGATAAACTGCGACCGCCGCCCCGCGCTTGTCGTGGTGACGGATATAGACGCGGCAAGACTTGCGCGCGCTGAGCAGATTCTTTCTCCCGCAAAGGCGGAGGCTAACGGCGTAAAGCTCATGTACGTTAATACGGCGGGCATCCCCGACGCTACGGCATATCTGCGCTCGCTCACGGACGGCAATGGCTATGACGACGTGTTTGTCTATGCGCCTGTCGCGCCTGTTGTCGAGATGGGCGACGCACTGCTTGCGAAGGACGGCTGCCTGAACTTCTTCGCGGGACCGACAAATCCCGAGTTTTCTGCGAAATTCAATTTCTATAATGTGCATTACGCCTCCACGCATATCGTCGGCACAAGCGGCGGAAACAGCGCGGATATGCTCGAGTCTCTTGAAATGATGGCGGCGGGCAAGATAAATCCCGCGGCGATGATAACCCATGTCGGCGGGCTGGACAGCGTTGCCGAAACGACGCTGAATCTGCCGAAAATCCCAGGCGGCAAGAAGCTGACCTATACGAATATCTCCATGCCGATGACGGCTATTGCGGATTTTGAGAAGCTCGGCGAGAGCAACCCCATGTTCCGTGAGCTTGCCGCGATAGTAAAGAAAAACAATGGACTCTGGTGTCTCGAAGCGGAGAAATATCTGCTTGCAAACGCCAAGGCTATATAAAGGAGGAAGAGGTAATGAAAGAAATCAAGGCACTGATTGAAATGTCGCACCGCTACGGCTCTGACCCCGAGTTTGTCCTCGCGGGCGGCGGCAATACCTCATATAAAACAGAAGATACGCTCTATGTCAAAGGTTCCGGTACCGCGCTTGCCACGATAAGCGAAAGCGGCTTTGTGAAAATGGACAGGAAGAAGCTCTCCGCCATGCTCGGAAAGAAATATTCCGAAAACGAAGCGGAGCGCGAGGCAGAGGTGCTTGCCGACATGATGGCGGCAAAGTGCGCGGGCGAGGAAGCAAAGCGACCGAGCGTGGAAACCCTCCTGCATGACCTGCTTCCCTATAAATTCGTGCTTCATGTTCACCCCGCGCTTGTCAACGGCATTACCTGCGCGCGAGACGGCGAGGCGGCTTGCAGAAAGCTTTTCCCCGACGCCGTATGGGTCGGTTCCACAAAGCCCGGCTATGTTCTCGCCGCGCTCTGTAAGGAGAAAACCGATGCCTGCAAGGCTGAAAAGGGAAGCGCGCCGAAGCTCATTTTCCTCCAGAATCACGGCATTTTCTTTGCCGCCGACACTGTGGCTGAGATAGACCGCGCAGCTGCAGAGACTATGGCGAAGATAAAGGAAAATATAAAGCGTTTCCCCGACAGGAGCGAAGCGGAATATGACCGCGCGGCGGCTCTGCGCCTTGCTCCCGAAATCCGCATGCTCTACGGAGAGGGCGGAAGCGCAGTCGTGACATTCACGGTAAATAAGGATATACTCTCTTTTGCCGCGAGCAGAGAGGCGTTCTCTCCGATAGCGGGCGGCTTTTCGCCCGACCACATCGTTTACTGCAAGGCGGAGCCGCTTCTCGTGGAGGCGGGCGATAACCTGCCGGAGCGTGTGGCAAAAGCTTTTGCCGCATACAAGGCGCAGTACGGCTATGCGCCGAAGATAATTTTTGTCTCGGGAGTCGGCATGTTCTCCTGCGGCAAGACGAAAAAGGAAGCCGACACGGCGGCGGCAGTCTTTGCCGATGCGATGAGCATCGCCGTATACAGTGAGAGCTTCGGCGGTGCGCTCCCGCTTGACGAGGAGCTGACGCGCTTCATCAAAAACTGGGAGGTTGAAAGCTACCGTGCAAAGGTTGCACTCTCGGGTGCCGCTATAAAGCGCCTCTCCGAAAAGGTTTCGATAGTCACGGGTGCGGCGCAGGGCTTCGGCAGAGGTATCGCCGAGGCTATGCTCGAGGAGGGTGCGTATGTCGCCATCGCCGATATGAACTACGAGGGCGCAAAGGCTTTTGCCGCCGAGACATGTGAAAAATACGGCGCGGGCAGGGCCATTGCCATCTCTGCCAATGTTTCGGATGAGCAGTCTGTTTCCGATATGATAGACGCCTGCGTCCTTGCCTACGGCGGACTTGATATATTCGTAAATAATGCGGGCATCGTGCGCGCAGGCGGGCTTGAGGAGATGACAAAGGCGAATTTTGAGCTTGTCACCGCCGTCAACTATACGGCATATTTCCTCTGCGCCAAGTATGCGAGCCGCCCGATGAAGATTCAGCGCGAATATGCGCCCGCTTATCTCTCTGATATCATAGAGATAAATTCCAAATCGGGACTTGCGGGAAGCAATAAGAATTTCGCCTATGCGGGAAGCAAATTCGGCGGACTGGGACTGACGCAGAGCTTTGCGCTCGAGCTTGCGCCCTATGGCATAAAGGTCAATGCGATATGTCCCGGAAATTATCTCGACGGACCGCTCTGGTCAGACCCGGTGCGCGGGCTTTTTGTCCAGTATCTGAATGCGGGCAAGGTTCCCGGGGCCAAGACGGTGGACGATGTGCGCCGCTACTACGAGAGCAAGGTGCCGCTGAACCGCGGTTGCCTGCCGAAAGATATCGCACGCGCGCTCTTCTATATAGTCGAGCAGGAATATGAAACAGGTCAGGCACTGCCCGTCACAGGCGGACAGGAAATGCTGAAATGACGGGAGGGGAAAATATAATGTTCAGAGAGGCACTTGAAAAAGAGCTCAACTCCCCGAATGTGGAAAACAGACTTGAGGCTCTCGCCAAGCTCCGCGCGCTCAGCATGACGGGAACTATCCCCGAACCGAAAAAGACAGGATTTGTAAATAACCATATACATACATCGTATTCGTTCTCGCCGTATTCGCCGACAAAGGCGGTCTATATGGCATGGCAGAGCGGACTTGCCACGGCGGGCATCATGGACCATGATTCGCTCTCGGGCGCAAAGGAATTTATCGAGGCGGCAAGGATAGTTGACCTGCCTGTGACCGTCGGCATGGAATGCCGCGCATTCATGCAGAATACGGAACTCTGCGGCAGAAGAATAAACAATCCCGACCAGAAATCCATCGCGTATGTCGCCATCCACGGCATACCGCATCAGAATATCGAAACGCTCAATATATTTTTCCGCTATTACCGCATCAAGCGCAATGACCGCAACAGGAAAATGTGCGCGCGCATAACGGAGCTAACCGCGCCATACGGCATCACGCTGAATTTTGAAAACGATGTATTGCCGCTTTCCATGGCGCATGAGGGCGGAAGCGTCACTGAACGCCATATTCTCTATGCGCTGACCAAAAAAATCACGGCGCGATGCAAGACGCCCGAGGAAGTACTCCGCTTCCTGATAAGCGAAATGGGCATAGATGTTTCCGAAAAGGTGAGAGGGCAGATTCTCGCGGCTGTGCCGGAATATTATGAATATGATATTCTCGGCGCGCTGAAAAGCAACCTTGTTGAGAAATTCTATGTTGACGCCTATGCGGAATGTCCCGATATCTACGAGCTGGAAAAGGTCGTAAACGATGCCGGCGCGATACTCGCCTATGCTTATCTCGGCGATGTCGGCGATTCTGTCACGGGAGATAAAAAGACGCAGAAATTTGAGGACGATTATCTCGACAGTCTCTTCCGCGAGATAGCGCGTATCGGCTTCAATGCCGTCACATACATGCCGAGTCGCAATACGGAAGACCAGCTCCGCAGGATAATGAATCTCTGCGAGAAATACAGACTCTTTCAGATAAGCGGCGAGGATATAAATTCGCCGCGGCAGTCTTTCCACTGTCAGGCTATGCAGAAAGATATGTTCCGCCATCTTGCAGACGCGGCTTATGCGCTTATCGGGCATGAGAAATGCGCAACGGAGAATGCGGAAAACTCCATGTTTTCACATGAAATACGGCGCAAAATGCCTACTCTCGGCGAGAGAATAGAATATTTTGCCTCAAAGGCAAGATGAAAATAAATGCACAAGTCCGTAAAAAACGGACAATTGAAAAAAATTTCCTCCTATGGTAGAATAAAAACATCTACCGTAGGAGGAAATTTATATGCCCAGAG
>CAVESF010000012.1:0-55817 GCA_963618495.1 Acutalibacteraceae bacterium | reverse complement strand
AAAATGCATAGCAAAAGGCTGAGTCTCTGCTTAATTAAATGCTTTTGACTCAGCCTCATTTGCGTTATTATCTTTTATATCTGTTTCGTCTTGTGGCGACGGGTTCTGCTGTCTCTGCCGTTTTTGTTGCTTCCGTCTCTTTGCCGCGCCATCTCTGCCACCATGATTTTTTCTTTTCCGATGTTTCGGTGGCGGTCGTTTCGGAGGGAGCGGTCGTTCTCTCAGCCGGCAGTTTTGAGGTCGATGCGGGTGGTGCTGTCGTAGCGGTCTGCGCGGAATCTGT
Source organism: Acutalibacteraceae bacterium (assembly GCA_963618495.1). Taxonomy (GTDB): domain Bacteria; phylum Bacillota; class Clostridia; order Oscillospirales; family CAG-272; genus Apopatosoma. The sequence goes on along the minus strand of CAVESF010000012.1, from coordinate 55,534 downwards.
CGTTTCCTTTTCGGTGCCGCTTTCGGTCGTTTTCTCCGCTTCGGGTTCGTCCGGCATCAGATAATGCTCGGCACATATGCGGTTATATGCGAGAGCGCGGCGGGATGTTCCGAAATATTCGCCCGATGCCGCCATGCTCTGAAAGAAAGCATCGCATGTGGCGCATGAGGGAATCATGCCGCAGGGAAGTTGCCTGTACATATACTGCGCGTCCGTTACCGAGACCTGACACGGAAACGAGCGCGAGTAATTTTTCACAAGCGCTATCTGCTGTATATTTTCGCGCGGACATTTATCGCAGGCGATGCAGTGCGTTTTGCAGTCGTAATCCACGATGATATGCGCATCGCATTTTTCCGTCGGCTCCGTTCCTTTTATAAAATAACCGAGTTCAATTCTGCTTCCGCGCGGATCGAGAGCGCAGGCAGGACACGGGAGCTTGCCCGAATCGCGGCAATAGAGAGCGGAAACGATATTGCTTTCCGTCTCGGAGGAAACGGCTTGTGCAGGGCTTTTCAGCAGATTCTTATTTTGCAGAGCCGTCATCACGCGGTCAAAAACCGCGCTTGCGGGATTTCCCGTATATGTGCCGATATCGCGTGCTTCCTTATAGCCGCACCATACACCGCAGACATATCCGCCGCGTGTATATCCGATAAACCAGCGGTCGGTATTGGCGCCAGAAGTGCCTGTTTTGCCTGCGACAGGCAGCGTTTTCGCGAGGGTGACATTGCTTGCCGTGCCGCGCGTGACGACATTTTCCATGAGCCGAGTCATTATCTCGGCGTTCTCGGGAGAAATGATTTCGCGGCTGTTCTGCTTCTTTTCGAGAAGGATATCGCCGTTTTTGTCGAGAACCTGCGTGTAGGTTCTTGCCCGCGAGCCTTTTCCGCCTGCCGCAAACATCGTATATGCCGCCGTCATCTCGCGCACGGAAACGCCGATGCTCGTAGCGCCGAGAGCAAGCGGAGCGACAGCCATATCGGTAAGCGAACCGCCGGTGGGGAGTTTCTTGCGTTCCGTCAGGGTGGAAAGCCCCGCCTTCTTGCAGAAATAAAATGATTTCGATATGCCGACCTGCTCAAGAACCTTTACGGAAACGGTGTTTATCGATTTTTCGACTGCCGTTTTCACATTCGTGATGCCTGAGTAAATGCGCGGATTGTTTTTCGGCCAAGGGATATACTTCTCGCCGGATTTGCGGAATGTGCACGGCACATCGTCAAAGACGCTTGACCATGTTATGATGCCCGATTCGAGTGCTGGCGCATAAACGCTTACGGGCTTTATCACCGAACCGGGCGAACGGAGCATCTGCGTGGCAAGGCAGAAGAGCCTGTCCGATTTCTTTTCCCCTCTGCCGCCGACGAGTGCCACGACATTGCCGTTTTCGCTGTCTACGATAACGCAGGATGATTCTGCGGAGTAGCCGCTTGTATTCTTGGGGAAATTTTCGTCACGGAGATAGATATTTTCAAGTTCCGCCTGAATGTCGGGGCGCATAGTGGTATATATTGAGAGTCCGCCGCAGTATATCAGCGAGGATGCCGCTGCGCGGCTGTAGCCCTTTTCATCGCAGAGGTCTTTTATTATATCTTCGATGACGGCGTCGGTAAACCATGAATTATGCGCACCGTCTTTTTTCGGCTCGGAAATATTCAGCGAGAGCGGGGCAGCGACGGCACATTCATATTCCGCGTCGCCTATCATTTCCAGCTCATGCATGCGGGAGAGGACGGTATTTCGCCGCTCAAGGCAGGCATCGGGATTGGAAACAGGGTCAAAATGCGAGGGATACTGGATTATTCCCGCGAGCGTCGCCGCCTCGGGGAGCGTGAGGTCTCCCACCTCACGCGAAAAATATTTTTCCGCCGCGGTTTTTATGCCGTAGCAGCTGCGCGAGAGATAGACGGTATTCAGATAAAGCTCGAGAATACGCTCCTTCGGCATCGTTTTTTCGAGGGCGACGGCGCGCTTTATTTCCGTCAGCTTCCGCTTTACCGTGACGGAATTTTCGCCTGTCAGGTTTTTTATCAGCTGCTGCGTTATCGTCGAGCCGCCGTAGTTGCTTTTGCCGAAAAAGCTGAGGACAGCGCCTGCCGTGCGCTTCGGGTCAATGCCCTTGTGAGAATAGAAGCGATGGTCTTCTATCGCGACGAATGCGTTTTTCACCTGCCGCGGTATCTCATCGCCCGATATCCAGATTCGGTTTTCCGTGCCGAAAAGGCGCTCGTTTTCAAGCTCTGTCGGCATTCCGTCCGCCGAGACGGCATAGATTTTTGTCGTGAGATTTTGCCCGAGGGCAAGCGATTCTATATCAAGCTCGTCGGAAATGCCGTATTTCATATAAAGAAGAAATGCGCCGACGCAGATGAGCAATGTGAGCAGTATGACGAGCAAAAATCCTAAGATAAAATTACGAAATTTATGTGTTTTTGTCAAAATTATCACCTCTTTATATGAATATTATGTTTTTCTCTGTCAATAATATGTATCGCACAGATGATGGAAAAAAGAGGCAGGAGGTTGATAAAATGGAGGAAAGGTCAAGACTTTCGGCAGGGGTGACGGCACTTATCTGCATGGTATCGCTGATTATTTCGGTTATAACTATGGTAGTGTGCCTCAGTATGCGCGCCGATATGCCGAAAACACTCGAGAGCATCACGGCAGGCGAGAGCACGACTGTGGGCAATCCCGCTTCGCCGATATATTATGTAGGCTTACATGATGAAAAGATAGTCGTCAGCACGCCGGAGGGGGATGTTGTCCGCGAACTTGATGCGAGAGCGGAGTTTCTGCCCGAGAGTGAGAGGGAAATGCTTCGGCTCGGCATCGCGGTATACTCGAGCGAACAGCTTTATTCCGTTATAGAAAATTATATGGAATAAAAAACATCGGCGTGATTTCGCGCCGATATTTTTATGTGGTTGTTTATCTGAGCTCAGCTTTCTTTTCCGCTATTTCGCCTTTCTTTTCGGCTATTTCCGCGCGCTTTTCCGTGATTTCTTCTTTCTTATCGGAAATTTCGGATTTTTTATCTTCTATCTCCGAATCTTTGTCGCTTATATCGTTCTTTTTGTCGTTCATTTCGTCGATTATGCGCTCGCGCTCATCGTCGCTGTCTGCATCTGAAAGTTCATCGGCAAGGTCAGAGAGCTCATTGCGCAGGTCTTCCGCTTCATCGTTCAAATCCTCCAGCTCGTCGTTTAAATCTACCAGTTCATCTTTCAGATTTTCAAGCTCGTCCTGCAAATCCTCCATTTCGGAGAGGAGGTTATGAAGGTCTGATGCGGTATCTGCGAGGTCTGCATAATCATTGTCGTCGTCAGAGCCGTAGCCGTAATCGACATCAAAATGTATATTGGGTATATTGGGTATATTGGGTATTGGTATATTGGGTATATCGATATTGCCGAGGTTTTTCAGGTTATCAAAATGTACTTTTGATTTACTGATATTGCCGAGATTTTTCAGTACATCATCTACGATTTTGCCATCGACTTTGCCGTAATTATGTACACGCACTCCCGTTCCGGAAACATTGCCGCTTATATCACCGTCTACCGTCAGTGTAGCTCCTGTGCCGGAAATATTGCCGTGTACATCTCCGTCTATTATTATTTTAGCTCCCGTGCCTTCAATTGCACCATCTATATTGCCTGTTATATTTACTGTTCCATTTGTGCTGATAATATTGCTGTCTACATCGCCGTTTATAGTGATTATTGTTTTTATTCCGGAAATATACCCGCCTACATTGCCTTTTACATCTACGGCAATATCGGATATTATATTGTCAACATCGCCCTCATATGTAAGCACAACCTTTTCTGCCGCGGTTCTTTCGGCTTCTGTGAAATCTTTTGATTTTATCATTGTTTTGCCGCGGAAGAGAACGGCGTGGAGTGTATTGTCGTCCTGCCAGTCGCTTTCCGCTTCAAAGTTTGCCTGTGATTCGTCCGTCGCTTTTGATTCGGATTTTTCCTCGCCGAAAAGCTCCGCCATGCTTATGCCGAAATATTCCGCTATTTTCGGAAGCGTGGTTACATCAGGGCAGGCGAGCGCGTTTTCCCATTTGGAAACCGCCTGATATGTCACGCCCAGTGCCGCCGCGAGTGCATCCTGCGTTATACCGCGCTCGCGTCTGAGCGCCAGTATTTTTTCCGAAATTGTTTTTACTATATCCATCGTTTTTCTCCTTTAAAATCGATTTTCGGAAGCGACACCGGTTATCGCCTCTTGAACAGAGTATAGCATATTTTTGCCAAATCGTCAATAAAAAGTTGGTTGAGTTGCATAAAAATCTCTAAACTTTCAGTTGAGATGGCGCTTTTTCGGTTTTTTGAATCAAAAATCGCTAAACCACGGGTTGAGGTGGTAAGTAATGCGCTGCCGAGACGGGGCATCGTGAATCCAAAATGACTAAGCCGACGGGACTATCAAAATAGCCCCATCTCGCTATGTTCGCACCCAGACCCGCACCCAAACTCCAACCGCGAGGTTCGCCGTAGCCCGACATGGCACAGCAGCGAATCCGAGTCGGCGCGGGGCGTTTCGAGCCTGTAGCCGTGACTAAGCTGCAAGCGGGACGGTCGTGGCATTATGTTCGCACTGGTCGCCGCGAGGCGACAGGGGGGTGCTTTTTAAGAGGGAGGAAAGCCCTCTTAAATGACTTTTGCCGCGCTTTTGGTCATTCAAAAGCGCGATGAACGCAAAGATTTTCAAGTCTTTTTACAAAAGACACCTCATTCGTCAGCCTGTGGCTGACACCTTCTCCCACTGGAGAAGGCTTTTACCCGCTTTTTCTTTTGACGAAGCGGGCGCAAAAGAAAAAGCTATCAAAAAGAAAACGCTGATATAAGCTTTCGCACTCCGCGGAGCGCAACCGTCGCCGCCGACGGCTTGCGGCACCTTTTGAAAAAGGTGTACGAAAACTCTTGGCGGGCGAAAACTTTATTATGGCAAAGAAAAAGTGAGCACAACAAAAATCAGGAAATCCGCATGCGGATTTCCTGATTTCATTAAAACCGATATTACAGAAATTTACGGTATTAGTACATACCGCCCATGCCGCCCATTCCGGGGTTAGCGGGTGCGGCAGGTTCGGGTTCTTTCTTGTCAGCTACGAGTGCTTCTGTTGTGAGTACCGTAGATGCAACGGAAGCGGCATTCTGAAGTGCGCTTCTGGAAACCTTTGTCGGGTCGATGATGCCTGCTTCAAACATATCGACATACTTTTCGTTATAAGCATCAAAGCCGAAGCCGGGCTTATTCTCGGAGAGAATCTTATCTATAACGACAGCGCCTTCAAAGCCTGCATTGAGAGCTATCTGACGGACAGGCTCTTCAAGTGCCTTTACAACTATGGAAACACCTGTCTTTTCATCACCCTCGACAGCGGGGAGCAGTGTCTTTACATCTGCTATTGCATTGAGGAATGCGATACCGCCGCCGCATACGATGCCTTCTTCAACAGCTGCTTTTGTAGCATTGAGAGCATCTTCTATGCGGAGCTTCTTTTCTTTCATTTCTATCTCTGTAGCCGCGCCGACCTTGATAACGGCAACGCCGCCTGCGAGCTTTGCAAGACGCTCCTGAAGCTTCTCACGGTCAAATTCGCTTGTTGTTGTTTCGATGCCGGCACGAATCTGAGCAACTCTTGCCTTTATCTCTTCGGGATTGCCCTTGCCGCCGACGATTATCGTATTGTCCTTATTTATCTTTACCTGGCTTGCATGACCGAGCTGCGCAACTGTTGTATCCTTGAGCTCGAGTCCGAGGTCGGATGTGATGACTTCGCCGCCTGTGAGTACAGCGATATCGCGGAGCATATCTTTGCGTCTGTCGCCGAAACCGGGAGCCTTTACGGCTACGCATGTGAACGTGCCGCGGAGCTTATTGAGGATAAGTGTGGTGAGTGCTTCGCCCTCTACATCCTCCGCTACGATAACAAGCTTCTTGCCTGCCTGAACTATCTGCTCGAGAAGAGGCAGAAGCTCCTGAATATTCGAAATCTTCTTATCTGTGATGAGGAGGAGCGCGTCGTCGATAACAGCTTCCATCTTATCGGTATCGGTTACCATGTAAGGTGAAATATAGCCGCGGTCGAACTGCATGCCTTCGACAACCTCGCAGTAGGTTTCTGCGGATTTGGATTCCTCAACGGTGATAACGCCGTCGCTCGTAACTTTCTTCATGGCATCGGCAATGAGTGTACCGATAACCTCATCTCCTGCGGAGATAGTACCTACGCGGGCGATGTCGTCTGTGCCGTTTACTTTCTTGGAATGAGCGACGAGGCTCTCTACAGCCTTGTCTGTAGCCTTCTGGATACCCTTGCGGATAACCATGGGGTTAGCGCCTGCGGCGACATTCTTCATGCCCTCGCGGATGAATGCCTGTGCGAGCAGGGTAGCGGTTGTGGTACCGTCGCCTGCGGCGTCGTTTGTCTTTGTGGCAACTTCCTTTACGAGCTGTGCGCCCATATTTTCCATAGCGTCCTCAAGCTCGATTTCCTTTGCTATCGTAACGCCGTCGTTTGTGATGAGGGGAGCGCCGTACTTCTTATCGAGAACGACATTTCTGCCCTTGGGTCCGAGTGTAATCTTTACTGTGTCGGCAAGCTTATCTACGCCTCTCTGGAGAGCGTTTCTTGCTTCTGTGCCATATGCTATTTCTTTTGCCATAATGTATCAACTCCTTTTATTCTTGCAAATTATTCAACCACAGCGAGTATATCGCCCATATTGACGATGATGACATCTTCGCCGTCTATCTTGACTTCCGTGCCTGCGTACTTGGAAACGATGACCTTGTCGCCGACATTGACCTTCATGGCAACGGGTTCTTTTCCGTCGCGGGAATTGCCGTCGCCGACTGCGATAACCTCGGCAACCTGCGGCTTTTCTTTTGATGCGGCTGTGAGAATGATGCCACTCTTTGTGGTTTCTTCAACTTCTGTCATCTTGACTATGACTCTGTCGTAAAGTGGTTTAAGCTTCATGATTAAAACCTCCGTGTATTTAAAATATGATTTTCAATTGCATTTGGCACTCAAAACATCCGAGTGCCAACATAGTATATTTTACATATTATCGGCAAAAAATCAAGTCTTTTTTTGATTATTAACAAAATATTCATATTAGAGGGCGGAAAAGCAAAAAGTCGGCAAGTATTCGCCTGCTTTTTCATATATATATTCCGAATACATGTGAAAAAGGAGAAAAAATATGGATTTTCTTTCAAACCTGAATGCGTGCCTGCTGACGATACTGCCGATAATCATATTCGCGGCGGGGATTTTTGTGCTTGTACGGCTGCGCTTTTTCTTTGTGGCGCATCCTTTTGCCACATTCCGCGGTATGCTTGCGGGCGGAGCGGGCGAAAATTCGCCGCTGCGCGTACTCAGCGTTTCGCTCGCGGGGACGCTCGGTGTCGGCAATATAGCAGGTGTGGCTGTCGCAATATCGCTGGGCGGCATCGGTTCCGTTTTCTGGATGTGGATAAGCGCACTCGTCTCCATGGTGTTGAAATATGCCGAGATAGTACTTGCCATGCGATATCGTTCATACTCGGACGGAGACTGCAAAGGCGGCCCCATGTACTATATGGCGCACGGAATCGGCGGTAAGCCCGGCAGAGTGCTCGCGACGGCTTTCTGCGGTGTGGGAACGCTTGCTTCTTTCTGTCTCGGAAATATTGTTCAGGTGAGTGCCGCCGCCGATTCCGCCGAGCGTACATTCGGCTTGCCGAAGATAATATACGGCATCATATTTGCCGTGCTCTGTGCGTTCGTCATATTCGGCGGATTTAAAAAGATATCGTCATTTACCGTTATCGTGATGCCGCTCGTATGCCTTATCTATATCGTGCTTGCCATGCGGATAATCCTGCTTAATCTCGGTAGTCTGCCGCGCATTTTTTCCGATATAATGCATGCGGCTTTCACTCCCGTAAGCGGGATTTCGGGCATATTCGGATATCTTATCTCCGGTGCGGTGCGTCACGGCACGGCAAAGGGAACCTTTTCGCATGAGGCGGGCTCTGGCACAGCACCGATGTCTCATGCGCAGAGCTCGGAGCAGAGCGCCGCAAAACAGGGACTCTACGGAATCTTCGAGGTTTTCTTCGATACGATAGTTATATGCACGATGACGGCTTTCGTGATAATAATTTCGGGTTTTGCGGACAGCAGTCTCGGGAGCATGGATATAGTGATATCCGCTTTCGAAAAATATTACGGTGCTTTCAGCGGATATATTTTCACCTTTTCGATGGCGATATTCGCATTTTCCACGGTGATATGCTGGGCATATTACGGGCAGTGCCTGCTCGGATATTTCACGGAGAAAAAAGCGCCTGTCACGGTTTATCTCGCGCTGTATTGCCTTTGTGCTGTTGGCGGGGCTGTCATGCGGCAGGGGTTGATATGGGAGCTTGCCGACCTTGCCGTCGCCGTCATGACATCGATAAATCTCGCGAGCGTGCTGATGCTGACGGATGAAGTGGCGCTCGAAACGGCTGTTTTCATTTTGCCGAGGCTTGCAGCGAAGCGTCTCTCGGCGGCGGGAGCAGAAGAAAAGCGCATGGCAAAGAAGAAAGCTTGACAAGCCGCATTTTTGCTGTTATAATCGCAATACGGAAGAAAAAAAGCAAAATGCAACCGCCTTTTGACAAATTGACATGCGCGCACTGCTTTTTATCGCGGGAATAGGCGCTTTCTTCTTTGTTTACGGCGGTGTATACAATGCCGCTATGGAAAAACTTCTCGAAGAGGGCGACTATACAAGAAAGAGCAAGGCGTCAAGCGGCGTTATCGGCACGGTGAGCCTTGTCTACTGGCTTGTGACAACGGCGGTATTTCTCGTATTTCTGTTTGGCGGAAAGGCTCCGCAGATGAGCTGGATAATCTGGGCTGTCGCGGGCGTTCTCTATGGCGCGGTGATGGGCATAATCAGGCTCGTGATGAGAAATAAAGATAAATAAGCCGAAAGATAAAAATTAACCCGTGCGCGGAATGCAGCTCCGTGCACGGGTTGCTTTTATTCTACGGAAAGGGGAGTTTCTGCCGAGCCTTTCCTATATTCGTTATATACATTCTCAAACCAAAGTTCGCGCTCGGGGATAGGGCGCACGGGCGAAAAGGCAAATTTCATTTCGCCGCCTGCGTAAAGCGCCGTCTGCATCTGCCGTGAATGCTCCTCGTCCGTTTCGATATCGCACCCATCGGAGAGAAGCTCCCCGATGTTCTTCTCCGTGACAAGATACGAGCCTCGGCTTTTTCCGCCGTGCGCGATGTAATCTTCGATTGCTCCGAGATAGACGAGCGCCGTTATCAGGATATCGCGGTTTATCATGACCTCTGGCATGAGCGCGGGCGTTGCTCCCGCATAGTCGGCTTCAAATGAGTCAAGGCGCGAGCGCACAGCCGAGATTGCCGACGAAACGGCGGCATGCGAGCGCACAAATGCGCCGCATTCGCTCATGATTTTTCCGTATTCTTTCCTGCGGTCAAAAATTTCCTCCCGCGGCAGTCTTACTTTCGGGCGGGCAAGCGTATCGAAAAACGATATCATATCGGCGATATCGCGCGAAATTTCGTTTTCATCCGGCTTTGCTACAGGCGTTTCTCTTGCGATTTTTTCCGCGGCTCGCATGGAGCCGACCTGCGTGGCGTTGAGCGCCGTGCCGCCGGGGCGATATATGCCGAATGTTCCCGCACATTCGCCTATTGGAAAAAATCCCGCAAGGGAAGTGCTTTCGCTCCATATGTCCGCGTCAAGTCCGCCGTTGTTATGCTGAGCGCAGACGGCTATCTCGAGCGGCTCACGCGTTATGTCTATGCCATGATCGCGATAGAGTGAGACAGCGGGTTTGTTCATTTTCCGCAGGCGGTCCATGGGGAGCGGCAGAAGTGCGCCCGATTTTTTGAGATATTCGTGCGCATAATCGGGAAGCAGCGAAAAATCAAGCGATCCACCGCTTGCGGCAGAAGCGGGATTGCGGCGGAAATCCATGAATACGCGCCTGCCGCGGCGCTTTTCCGAGAAAACGGCGAGGTCTATGAGCGAAGATAGTCGCCTGCCGCCGCGGAATATTTTGCGTGGGTCAAACGGCCACTCGTAGCCTTTGGAAAATATCGCGCCGAGCATTTCGCCCGTATCGGGGAAATAATCTTCAAGAAATTCGTGTTCGTTTCCGCTTTCATCCAGCGAGAAATACCGCGGGATGACCTGCTGATATGTCCCCGAGAGGTTCCAGCGGAAGGCAAGAGAAGCTATGCCATACTGCGATTCCGTCAGGTTGATTCCCGCGGCGCCCGCCTCAAAAGCCATGCCGTGTGCGCAGGTCTGGCTTTCGGGATAGACGCTCTCGGAATATATGGCAGAGGGTCCGCCTGTCGCCCATATGACATTATCCGAGAGGAAAACCGCCATGCCGTAGCGGTTTTTCTCATTTATCAGCGCTGGGCAAAGCGCGACGATGCCGCAGGCTCTGCCGCCGCTACGCAGAATTTTCACAGCGCGGCAGCCGTCGAAAATGGGGATATTTTTGCTTTTTACGGCGCGTTCAAGCGCCTCGGTCATATATTTTGATGTATAAGGACCGCAGGAGGTGGCGCGCATACGAGGGTCGTGATCGGTCTTGTAGCCCGCATATTCGCCGTATTCATTATGGGGAAAAGGCACGCCGAGAAAGACAAGTTCAAAGAAGCATCGCGCCGAGTCTGCCGCCTGCGCGAGAGCGATATCGCCATGCATGGCGCCACCCGAAAATAGCGTTTCTGCCATATCGGAAACGGAATCGCCATCGCCGCCCGCAAGCGTCAGCTTGTAATATGTCTGCTTATCGGAGCCTGTATTTCGCGAGGTGCCCATCTTTTCGCCCTCAGTGACTATGGCAATGTCGCGCACGCCGAGGTCATGAAGCTTCCTTGCGGCATTGTAGCCTGCCGCGCCGCTCCCGACTATAACGGTGCGAAACGAGCGGCGTGGAATACCCGAATCGACAAGAGAAAAGTTCATTTTGCCCTCCCGTCACAGGCGGCGGATATGAAAGCCGCCGTCTATATTTATCACTTCGCCTGTGGAATATGACAGATAACCCTTCGCCAGCGCGACGACGGCACGCCCGATATCCTCGGGATAACCCCAGCGCTTTATCGGGAGAAGCCCGTCGCCGATGAGCTTATCGTATTTTTCGTTCACCGTCGCCGTCATATCCGTTTTGATTATGCCGGGACGCACCTCATAGACATTTATGCCGTATTCGGCAAGGCGGTCGGCAAAGAGCGTCGTCACCATCGAGAGTCCCGCCTTTGAGATGCAGTATTCGCCGCGGCTTGTGCTAGAGGTATATGCCGACATGGAGGTTATATTGATGATAGCCTCGCCACAGCCGAGTTCTATCATTTTGTTTGCGCAGTATTGCGTTAAGAAAAATGTGCCTTTCAGATTGATATCGAGAAGCCTGTCCATGCTCTCGCGGCTCATTTTGAGTATGTCGTTGCGCTCTTTCGGCGCGACGCCCGCATTGTTTACGAGAATATCTATCTTGCCGAAGCGTTCAATCGCCGCGTCTATGATACGCGCTTCGTCATCGGTTTTCGATATGTCGGCGCGGATGCAGACAGACTTGGGCGAGAGTGCGCGGATGGCGCCCATATATTCCTCGTTTTCGCTCTGCTGAACGCAGACGAGTGTGAAACCCTCGGCGGCAAGCGCTGTGGCGATGCCGTTTCCGATGCCGCGCGAAGCTCCTGTGACTATGGCGATTTTTCTTTCCACAAAAGTCCCTCCTTCTTATTTTTTCATGCAGAGCCTGCGATATATCGGCAGGTAAATATCCTGGTCGCGCAGGGGACAGCCCGTGGTGCCGCCCGCACGCATAATCTCCGTGCATTTACTGCATGCAAGGCATACCTTGCTTTTGTCTGTATTTCCAGAGATGAAATCGTTTGCAAAGCGGTCGTAGGCAAAAGCCATTCTGCCGAAGCCGACGAGAGTGGAATATCCGCTCTCAAGTGCGCCTGCCGCGGCATACGGCGCAAATTCGCGCAGGTAGCTGTAGCCTGTGCCGACGACGGCGACTGCGGGATTTGCCTTTTGAATCGTCTCCGCTCCGTGCATGAGGCGATCTACTCCTACGAGCGGATGCTCGGGCGGTATTCTCTCGCCTTTGTTCTGCGGGCGGTTGATGTACGGATTGAAATACGGGCTTCCCATAGTCATATCGATAAGCGAAACGCCGAGCGCGGAGAGCTTTCTGATAAGCCTGTTTGCCTCCGTGAAATCTGGTGTTTGCCCGTCGTCCGCCATGCCGAAGCCATAGGGCTTCGCTATCATATCGCATATGCCGAGGCGGGAAGCGAGAATAACGCTTTTATCGGTATTTTCGGCTATCAGCTTTGTTATATTGAGCATGAGGCGGCTTCTGTTTTCAAAACTTCCGCCGTATTTGTCCTCTCTCGTATATGCCGAGAGAAGCTCGCCGAGCAGATACTGATGGCATGCCTTGACATCAATGCCGTCAAAGCCTGCCCATATCAGAAGCTTTGCCGCGGCGAGATATTTTTCGGGAAGAGAATCAAGATATTCATCGGTCAGGAGCGGTGTTCCATCGGGGAGAGGACGGTATTCCTCTATTGGCTTGCTGTGCGTTGCTATCAGGGGATATGGCGTGGCGCTGTTATGCGAAAATCTGCCCGAATGTGTGAGTTGCGCTATCAGCGGAGCGCCTGTCACATTTTTTACCTTTGCTACCATGGCGCGGAATTTCTCTTTGTTTTCCTCGGTAATCATGAGTTGCCTGTCCGAGGTGCGTCCCTCGGGACAGACGGCTATTGCCTCCGACCATATAAGCGCCGCGCCGGAATGTGCAAAGCGCAGGTATCTGCGCTCGGTGAGAGCCGAGGGCGCGCCTGTTTCGTCCGCGTCAAAGCCTTCCATCGGATGAACGGAGAGCGAATTTGCAAGCACGATATCGCCCGCACGCGTGTGCACCGCAGGCTTTGCGGCAAGCGGCGAAAGGTCACGCGAAAACGGGATGTGAAGCCCGCGCTTTCTCGCGTCATAGTCTATCTCATCAAGTGTCTGATAATGGAATGCATTCGGTATTTTCAGTTCGAAAGGATGCATGATTATAACCTCCTCATGCCATGGTTTCAAGCATTTTTGCCGTTACCTTGTATTTTGTGGGTTTGCCCTCGGAATAAGCCTTGTATTCCGCAAACATATATTCCGCCATGCGGCGCGGTTCGTTTCCGATACTGCCTGCTATATGCGGAGTGAGACGCACATTCGGCAGGCGATAAAGCTTGCTTTCCTCTGCCGGCGGCTCATCCGGATCAGTGACATCGAGCAGCGCGAGCCGCTCCGGGTGGTTCTTCATCGCCGCTATAAGGTCGGCGGTATTTACCTGCGCGCCCCTGCCGGTATTTATGAAAACAGCGGCTTTTCCCATCAGGTCAAAGCAGGAGCGGTCTATCATGCCTCTCGTCTGCTCATTGTTTGCAAGGTGATTTGAGATGACATTGCAGGATGCGAAAACCTCGTGCAGTCCCGTCTTTGTGACGCCCAGCTCTTCCGCTTTTTCATCGGGAAGAAACGGGTCGAAAACATATATTTCAAGTTCATGGCGGCGCAGGTGATTTATCACCATCGTGCCTATCATTCCCGCGCCCAGTATGCCGACGCGCGTTCGGAAATTTCCCGGGTAGAGCCGTTCGCGGTCGTCGTTATGCCAGTCCGCGCGGCTTTTTACCTTGCGGCGGAAGAAGCCCTTATTTGCAAGCAGAATCTCCGAGGCGGCAACCTCTGCTACAGGCACGGCGTTTGCCGCCCATGCGGAAAATACATCGACTCCGCACGAGATAAACGGGCGCGCAAACTGCTGAACGGTACCCGCGGCATAGAAAACCGCCTTCAGCTTCGGCAGATATCGCCGTATTTCCTCCTCGGAGAGCGCGGGCATTCCCCATGTGGAGAAAATGTACTCCACCTTTTGCAGTTCGCCCTCGAGCGCGGGGAAGTCGTCCTTTGAGCAGATATACGGGAGCATATCAAATTCATCCGCGAGACGCGCCAGCATATCGTCGCTGTAGACTGCGGGAATATTGAATGGGCGGAATGTCATGATGCAGGCTTTGCTTTTCATTTGTTTTCCTCCGTTTTTCAGAGCTTTTCTTCGAGCTCTTTCACTTTCTTTTCAAGCTCGGCTATGCGTTCCTCCTGAAGAGCGACGGTGATATACATATCATATGTGCTTACATAACAGCCGCATTTTTCCATGCGCTTTTTGTAGTTTTCATAGTTGTAGGTTTTTGGCATCGCAAAGCGCAGTGTCAGTCCCAGAAGCATGAAAAATGCTCCTATCGGTGCAAAAACGATACTGACGAGAATTCCGTTTTCCCCATCGCGGACATTGCAGGCTATCAGCACAAGCCCCATGATGAGAAATATCGCTCCTATCAGAATGAAAATAAGAAGCATGGTTTTCTTTGCGTATTTAAGCTGTTTTTCAGAGACCTTTTCAAAGAGCTCCTTCTTTTTTCTTTCGTCAATGCTGCTCATTTTTTTCCTCCCTTGCCTTTTTATATTCTTCGACTTCTTTTCGCGTAAAGTAATATTTTTTATCGCAGAAGTGACAGCAGACTTCTATTTCGGAGAGGTTATCAAAGGTTTCGTCAAGTTCCTTTTCCGAGAAGCTCGAGATGGCGCCGAGTATGCGCCCGCGCGAGCAGGAGCAACGGTATTCCGCCGTGAAATCGTCGAAAACATCATATTCTATGCCAGCCATAGCGCGGTCGATTATCGCCTCGTTTGTCATGCCGGCATCGAAAAGCGCGGAAATATTGGAGAGCAGGGGAACATTCTTTTCCATTTTGTCCACCGTTTCTTCATCGGCAAAGGGAAGAAGCTGTATCAGTATTCCGCCTGCCGCCTTGCATGACTTGTCCTTGTCCACAAGCACGCCGAGAGAGCACACCGTCGGTATCTGTTCGCTCCTTGCAAAATACGCGCAGATATCCTCCGCTATCTCGCCGCTGACGATTGCCGTGGAGCCTACATGAGCCTCTCCGGTGCCGTCGTCGCGCACGACAGAGAGCGTGCCGTGACCTATGCCGCCGCCGACATCGAGCTTGCCGTTCGGCTTGAGCGGCAGGTCTGTTTCGGGATGCATGATGTAGCCGCGGACATTGCCCATGTAATCCGACACCGCAACGGCACTGCCGAGCGGTCCGTCGCCTTTGAATCGCAGGGTGAGGCTGTCCTCCTTATCCTTGAGCATCGTTCCCATCAGCGAAGCCGCAGTGAGAATTCTGCCGAGAGCCGCCGTTGCCGTCGGCTCGGTATGGTGATATTTGATGGCGCGATTTACGATATCACGGGAGTTTATCACGAGGATTCTCGCCGAGCCGTCGCGAGTCATCGCGCGTGTAACATTGTATTCTTCCATAAGCTTACACCTTCTTTTTGCAGATGAAAAATTCTCTCTCGCTTGTCGCCGTGACGGGCGAGAAATCTATATCTGAAGCGGTTTCGAGAAGCTCAAAACCGGCTTTTTTCAGGAGAGAAATTATTGTTTTTTCGCTGTATTTGCGCTGGCACTGATATTCGTCCGTGCGCTCCCAAAACCCGTTTTTGTGCTTTGTAAAGAAAGTCAGGTCAAAATCGCATACGCCGCTTTTCTTATTATAGAAGCTTTCCCATACGGTGAATAAATCCTCGTATTCGTAAACAAAGCTGTTGTTTGCGAGGATGTTTTCGTATTTGTAGGGCGTTGAGATATCGAAGATGAAAAGTCCGCCGTCACGCAGGTTTTCATATGCCGAGCAGAAGCAGGAATATACTTCGCCCGTGTCGGCAAGATAATTTATCCCGTCAAAGCAGCAGAGTGCCGCGTCCATGCGCGTACCGCTGTCAAAGCAGGTCATATTCTGCGAGAGCAGGAGAAGCTTCACTTTCGCTTCCTCGGCTTTTTTGTATGCGAGGGCAAGCATTTCTTCGCTTGTATCAAGTCCCGTCACGCTGTATCCGCGCTTTGCCAGCTCTATGGAAATGCTTCCCGTGCCGCATCCGAGGTCGACTATCGCGGCAGCGGCTTCCACGCCGTATTTTGCAAAGCAGGCTTCGTAGAAATCGCACCATGCGTGGTAGTTTATATCCTGCATGAGCCTGTCGTAATGGGGAGCGAGTGCGCTGTATATTTCGCTCATTTGCTTTCCTCCGTCTTTCCGAGTATGCGGGAAAATACCGTTTTATAACCTTCGCTTCCGTCGCGCAGGAAGCTGTTCACGCGGGTTATCGTCGCGGTGCTAAGACCCGTTTCCTCAACTATCTCGGCGTATTTCTTTCCCTCGAGTATGAGTTTTGCCGCCCAGAGACGCTTGGTCATCTCGCGAAGCTCTGTTTTTGTGCAGAGGTCGCAGAAGAAATTTTCACATTCCTCGGGCGTTTCAAGCGAGAGCACCGCGGAAAAGAGCAGAGCCTTTCTTTCATCTGGCTGTTTTGTCATTTTCATTTCCTCCTTGCGCCTTGCGCTTATCTGAAATATGTTTTTTTATCGGCGAGATATACCGCTGTGCGGCAGATATCCGTATCGGCATCGGCGGGAATCTCAGTCAGTGCCTTCAATATGCATTCTATCGGGAAGCGGGGATTTACAAATTCGTTTTCCTTAGAGGAGAGCAGGAGCCGCAGGCTTATCCTGTCGCCCTCGGCGCGGCACTCCGCAAGCTCGCAGAGCGGTGCTATATCGACTGTTTTGATGCCCGCCTTGGAATTTTTCTCTATCACCATCGGTGCGGCGAAAACCGCTTTTATCTTTTCTTCCGACGAAGTATTTGCGCCGACTGCCTCTATACTTATCTCATATTCCGACCAGCCTATATCCGAGAGCTTTGTCTGCGGTTCATAGGCTTCAAGCGCGTGAAGTCCCTCGGGAAAAGCGGCGCCCAGCGCGCGACAGATTTCCTCATGCGAAACTTCTTCCGTTATTCTGAAATCCATGAAACAGCAGAGGTCGGAAACGCCGACGGAAAGCGGCAGGGAAAATACCGTTTTCGGATGGGGATTGAAGCCCATGGTATACCATATCGGCAATCTCGAACGGAGAAAAGCCGCTTTCATAGTTCTGTTCATATCGAGATGGGAGATGAATTTCAACGCTCCCGTTTTGGAAAACATTACTCTTATTTTTTTGCTTTCGGGCACCATGCTGTTTTACCTCCGAGACTGTTTGCGCCGCAACCGCTGCAGGCATTGCGGCAATTTTCCGTGGTTTTTCCCTCATGGGCGCGGTGGCGCTCACGAAGCAGAAATTCCTTTGTCACACCTATATCTATTATATCCCACGGGAGAACTTCGTCCTCGCCGAACTCGCGGTTTGCATAGAAAGCGGGATCTATGTCCACAGCCGCAAAAACCTCGAGCCACTTGTCATAGTCGAAATGCTCCTCCCAGCTGTCAAATACCATGCCGCGGCGGTGAGCCTCCTCCATTGCGGCACAGAGTTTTCTGTCTCCGCGGGCAAAGACGGCTTCTATGCGGCTGACCTTTGCGTCGTGATAGTTATATTTCACCTTTCTGTCTTTTATCACGCCGTCGAGATAATGCTGCTTTCTCTCAAGCTCCGCCATATCGCATTGCGGTTCCCACTGAAAAGGCGTGAACGGTTTCGGAATGAAGCATGCGGCGGAGATGGTGACGAGCGGCGCCTTGCGCGGTCTGTCCGGCGTCTGATAATATGTATCGATAACGCTCTCTGCAACCTCGTAGATACCGTCGAGGTCGGCGTCTGTTTCCGTCGGCAGACCCTGCATAAAATAGAGCTTGACCTGACTTTTTCCGCCCGAGAATGCGACGCGGCAGGCGCGGAGCAGGTCTTCCTTTGCGAGATTTTTGTTTATGACATCGCGCAGGCGTTGTGTTCCCGCCTCGGGAGCGAAAGTGAGTCCGCCCGCGCGCACGCTCGAAACTTTATCCATCAGCTCTTTTGTAAAGCTGTCGGCACGCAGGGAGGGAAGCGAGAGCGAAATTTTGCGTTCGTTTGTCCATTCGAGCAGGCGGTCGGTCAGCTCGTTTATATGCGAATAGTCACTTATGCTCAGCGAAATGAGTGATATATCGTCATAGCCCGTGCAGTCGGCAAGCGTCCTGCCATCGCGGCAGAGCGTCTCCACGGATTTTTCGCGCACGGGGCGGTAAATCATGCCCGCCTGGCAGAAGCGGCATCCGCGTATACATCCGCGGTAGACTTCGAGCATGATGCGGTCATGCACCGTGTCGATGAAAGGCATTACCGCCTTTTTCGGGAAGCGCACGGTATCCATATCTTTTATAATGCGCTTTTTTATCTCCGTCGGGATATCGTCGTATTTCGGCGTGTATTTCTTTACCGTGCCGTCGTCGTTGTATTCGACGGAGTAGAACGACGGAACATAGAAGCCTTCCTGCTTTGCGCATTCATGGAGGAAATCTTCCTTTACAAAGCCCTTTTTCTTATGCTTTGCATATATGGTCATCAGCTCGTCTATTTCTTCTTCGCCCTCGCCGATGAGGCAGAGGTCGATGAAATCCGCCATCGGCTCGGCATTGTATGTGCAGGGTCCGCCGCAAACTACGATTGGCATGCTCTCATCTCGGTCGGCGGAGCGAATCGGCACGCCCGCAAGCGAGAGCATATTCAGCATATTGGTATAGCAGAGCTCATACTGGAGCGTAAATCCTATAAAATCAAATTCGCGGAGCGGGTCGCCGCTTTCGAGCGCGAAGAGCGGGATATCGTATTCGCGCATATATTTTTCCATGTCAATCCACGGAGCGTAGACGCGCTCGCACCATGTGTCCGCGCGTGCATTGAGAACATCATAGAGTATGCGTATGCCGAGATTGGACATTCCTATCTCGTATGTATCGGGAAAGCAGAAAGCAAAGCGGATATCGATATCCTTCTTGTCCTTTATCGTCTGCCCCCACTCGCCGCCTGTATATCTGGCGGGTTTTTCAACCTTTTTCAGTATTTTCTCCGATATCGCCATGTGGCTTTTCCTCCTTGGTTTTTCGCTTATTTTCTTCGTGCCTTGCTTTTTACGGCGGCACGGCATATCGCTTTGTCTTTGCAGTATTCACAGGGGTCGATGTCGCCTGCCGTGACAGGCGCGGCGCAGGCTTCGCCGGAGCGTAGCTTTGCGGCAAATGCGAGTACGGTATCCCGTACATCGCCGCGCAGGCTGTCAAATTCCCCGCGTGTGAGCAGACCCTTGCCCGAGGCGAGATTTTTCTCCGTTATCGGAATGAAATGCCCCTCGAGATTCCGTTCCATCTCGCGCAGAATCTTTTCGTCGTTTATGAGAATGCCGCTTTTCACAGGAGCGAAATCCGCTTCGGTTTCTTCGCCGATGTGTCCCGCTTTCTGCGGTGGCTTCACGCCGATGTAGAGTATGCCTGCGGGCAGCGGCTTTTTGCCGTAGCGTTGCTCGCCGTTTTCGCATACGGAGAAGAGATAGAGCAGCATCTGCAGGTCAAATCCCTCGCGTATCTTGTTCATATCGAAAGTTTTTGCGCCTGTTTTGTAGTCGGCTATGCGAACATAAAGATTCCCGTCGTCGCCCTCAAGCGTATCTACGCGGTCGATAACGCCGCGCAGAGAAACTCTGCCGTTTTCATCCTCGAGCTTCATCGGCGGGATGCTGCCCTCGCCCGTCCCTATGCCTGCCTCAAAATCGACTGCGCGAAATCCGCTCTGGTCAAATTCGCGCACCATATCGGAGACGAAAGCGGAGGCACTGCGGCAAAGCCTGTCCGAAATATGGCGGAGTCTGCCCGAGATAAATTCCTCTCCGCCTGCGGTTTTGCGCAGGTATTCCTCTGCACGGGCGCGGATATATGCGTCCGTTTTCGCCACGTCGTGTTCGCCCGAGTCGAGAACGAACCTTGCCGTTTCCTCGAGCAGCTTGTGCATGAAATTTCCTATATCGAGTGCACCGAATTTTATCCTTGTGCAGTCGGCTATTTTCAGCTCGTAATCGCAGAAATACGAGAAATTGCACCTTATGTATTTTTCCAGCCGCGAATAGCTGATATTCACCCTCTCGGGGAAAAGCTCTTCTGTGCATTCGGGTGTGAGACGGCACTCTCTTGCCGAGAGCGGCTCGCCCGCGCATTTCAGTCTCGGGGCGTATTTTTCCTTTGAGAGGAAATATGCGCGAAGTTTCTCTCCGAGAGCGCCTGGAAGAGAAGCGGCATATTCCATAGCGGGGAGCGGACGCTCGATAAGCTCCGCCTGCGGCATATCGTCAAAGCGCTCCTCGCGAAGACGCGGAAACATTTCAAGCATGCGGCAGAGCGGGGCGCATTTTGCCGTCTTTTCCCCGCCGATATATCTCGGATAAGTCACCGTCAGCGCGTCGGAAGCCGAGCATACTGCTGAATAGAAGAAGAAAAGTTCGTCCGCGAGCTTGTTTTCCAGCTGCGTGCTTATATCTATGCCGATATCGGATAGCAGTTTCTTCTCATGCTCGGAGAAGAAGCTTTCTTCTGCCACCGCGGCGGGGAAAACGCCCTCTGCCGCGCCTATGACATAGACATATTTTACATTTTCTGAGTTGGAGGCACCCGCTTCCGTTATCAGCACCTCGTCAACGGAGGTAGGTATATTGCCGACATCCTTATCCTGCGCCATCATGCGGAGCATGAAGGTAAAGCCCTCACAGCTTACCTCTGTGTCGCCCGCGCATGCGACGAGACTGTCCAGCATATCGCAGATGAGCCCATGCGCCTGCGAAAGTTCGGCGGCAATACCCGCTTCTCCCGCATCGGCGAGTGCGCGGCAGAGTTTTTTCGTCATCTCCGGTATGCGCATATACGATATGAAATCGAAAAGCACGCGGCAATGTTCGCGCACACTCTGCTTCTTTCCGGCTTCTGCGCAGAACATATGCAAAGGAGCGATGACGGCATCTTTCACAGAGTTTATCTCAGCGAGCCTGCGCTCCGTTTCCTCATTTTCCACGGCTCCGTAGCCGTCGGGATTCATCGTCCATGCCGCGCCATCGGTGAAGCGTGCGCCGTGTATATTCCAGCGGGTGATATATGTTTCGAAAAGACCGAGAGACTCATCGGGGATATCGAGAAGTCCTGTCTTGATATAAGCCGTCACATTTTCGAGAGTGAAGCCGCGGCGGCATATTTCGAGCGCCGCGAAAACGAAGCGTATCGGCGAGAGCCGCATGATATCCGAGCGCGACGAGAGAAAATAAGGTATCTCATAGCTTCGGAGCATCGCGTCGATTATGCCCGCATAGTTGTCGCGCCTGCGGGAAATTACCGCAAAATCGCGATATCTTGCGCCGAGCCGCACGCGCCTTGCTATATCACAGGCGACGGCGCGCGCTTCTTCTGTTTTGTTTGCGGCGCAGATGACGCGCAGAGAGCTGCACTCCGGTTCGTATTTCGGCTTGACATTCGATTCATGCCAGAGATTCAGCGCGAGATAGGAAAGTTCTGGTGCGGAAAAGCGCGGAGCTTCGCGCAGGACGGTATCGGGCGCGATATCGCATCCGTTTTCATAGGCTGAGGCACGGAGCCGCCTGCCTGTTTCGTTTATGTTATAAAAAGGAGCGAGCGCGGCATCCTCTGTCGGGTCATAGGCGAGCGTGATATAAACATTCTCCGCCTGACGGAAAATCTCCGAGATTATCTCATACTGCTCCTTTGTAAAGAAAGCAAAGGAATCGACGAAAACATCGCAACCGGCGAAAAAGCTGCCCGCGCGGAGCTTGTCCGAAGCCTCCGAGAGCGCGGAATCGGGGTCGTCGTATTTCTCGGCGACGAGCGCGTCATATTCGGCGGAGATGAGCGCGATATCGGAGAGCTTGCCGCAGAGGCGCGCGTTTTCCGCGAGCTTTTCCGATGCCGCCATGAGCGCCTGCGGCGTAACCTTGCCGCGCGTCAAATCCGTGCGCAGTTTCACAAGCTCGTTTACGGCATTTGTATCCGAATCCGATATGCCGCCGTAAACGGAAAGCGCAGGCGAAAGTGAAGTGAGTGCGCGGCGCATGAGAATCCTTTTTGCGCCGTTTTCTATGTATGTTTTGCAGATGCCGCCGTATCTGCGGAAAACGAAATCGCAGAGCCGCGTGAATGTGATGATATCGAGTTCCGCGCCGAGATTCCGCTTTGCCGTGATGCGCTCGGCATTGACCGCCTCTCTGTCCGGCACGAGAAAATAGGCATGTCTGCCGCTTTGCGCCGACTTTTCGGCTATGTCAAAGAGAAGCTCGCTTTTTCCAGAGCCGCTTCTGCCGTATATGAAGCCGACCATATGCCTTTTCCTCCTTTTGTCAGTCGTTTTTTATCAGTAAATCTGCGCCACCGTCTCTATATCGGGAGAGCGCAGTAGCTTTTTCAGAATGAAATAGTAGCCCGAGTAGATATAATAGATATTGTCGCCCGAGTGGGAATGCGAAACGCAGACGTCCTTTACCGTGAAGAGGGAATCGCTCACTACGAGTATCACGGCATTTTCGCCGAGAGCATTTGCCATATCGAGATAATATTTTTCGCTCCTGCCGCGGCGCATGTGAAAGAAGAGATAAACTCTCCTGCCAAGGAGATATCCGCGGAAGAATGCATTCCACCTGCGCTGCAGGATAAGACCGACGAGAAAAGCCGAGAGCGTCATCAGACCCAGCACAGGCAGGGTGACGGCGAGAACGCCGGCAGCCACGACGAGCGCGACGCTTCCGTGAACTATCGCGATGATATATTTTGCTATGAGGATAAGATTTGAGGCAAAAACATATTTGCGCAGGGCAAACATCGCCCTGTCGTATATCGCATAGGCGGCGGTGCTCTTCAGCCTGAGCAGATTGTATGCCCAGAAGCCAGAGGCATTCTGCAGACGCATTTTCTTGCGTATCTGCGCCTGAGCGCCACCCTGCTTTGCGCCAGAAAGCACATCGACACGATGGGCGAGATATTCGTTTTGCTTTCGCAGTTTTCTGTTTTCACGCTTTAATGCACGAAGCTCTTTATTCATAGGTCTCTCCGATTTGTAATTATTCGTTTTTGCCGCTCTGCTCCTCGAAAAGCGCGAGATTACGCAGTATTGTGGCTCTGCCGCGCCATGAAAAGGTGCGTGAGGCAAATTCTTCATCTCTCATCGCGTTTACCATCCCGCTTGTGAGCGTCGATATTCTGTCGCGATAGAAAAACTCTATCGGCGTTTTCGCTCCGCGCTCTATCGCGCGGCGCACGAGAGGACAGCTTGTCTGGCAGATGTCGCATCCCCATGCGCTGCCGTATTTCAGTATATATGCCGCCTCTTCTGGCGTCAGCTCTCCCTTTTTCTGAGTGACTGCGGAAAGGCAGTCCATGCCGCTTTCCGTCATCGGACAGGCGGCTTTGCATTTGCCGCAGTGCAGGCACCCGCCGACGACAGGCTCGTGTCCGTCGTAGCCAAGCTCCTCTGCCGGCACCTCGGAAAGAATCTCACCGATAAAGACAAATGAGCCGTATTTTTCGTTTATGAGCAGGTGATTGTCGCCGATGACGCCGAGTCCTGCGCATGCCGCCGTATATGTTTCCGAGAGTGGCGATTTGTCGGCAAATCCCCAGAAGCGCCTGCCGTAGCACTCTTCGAGCCTTGAGCATATGCGGGAGAAGAGCGAATCGCAGAAGCGGTGATAATCGAGGCTCCGCGCATAGAGCGAAATATTGCCATCGCCGCCGTCGCCTACGATATACGGCACGAGAAACATGACGGCGCTTTTCACATCTGCCGCATCGATTCCCCTGCGCGAAATGAAATCCGAACGCATGACATCACACTTCTCAAAGGGAAGCGCGGCGAAAAACTCTATATTTTCATCGAAAAAAACATTTTTTATCATAACCTGTCCCCGAACTTTTGAAAAAACTTCTTGATATTTATAACAATATATGGTAGAATAAACTCAAGCACTATACTAATTATACTGATTTTTGCAAATAAATCAATATTATATTGAAATTTCCCGCGGCGGAAAGAAAAAATACATGAGGAGTTTTCGTAAAAAATGGCAAGCAAGAGCAAGGACTACGGCAATAACAGCATATCGTCTATAAAGGGAGCGGACAGAGTGCGCCTTCGCCCTGCCGTTATTTTCGGCTCGGACGGAATAGACGGATGCCGCCACAGCGTTTTCGAAATAGTGTCAAACGCTGTCGATGAGGCGGGCGCCGGCTATGGCAATCTGATAAATGTCACCGCATATAAAGACCTCAGCATCTGCGTTGAGGACTTCGGTCGCGGCGTGCCGCTCGGCTATAACGAAGCGGAGGGAAGATACAACTGGGAGCTTGTCTACTGCGAACTTTACGCGGGCGGCAAATACAATGTCGGCGGCGAGGATTCCTCATATGAATTTTCTCTCGGACTGAACGGACTCGGCGCCGCATCCACGCAGTACGCCTCCGAATTCATGCAGGTGCGCTCGTATCGCGACGGCGAAATGTACGAGATGAACTTCAAAAAAGGTTGCCCCGTCGGCGAGCTGACGGCAACACCGCTCACAAAAAAGGACAAAAAGACGGGCACCACCGTATACTGGAAGCCAGACTCCGAGGTTTTCACCGATATCAATGTCGGCAAGGAATACTACACCACAATGCTGGACAGGCAGGCGATGGTAAACCCGGGTGTGAAATTCGTTTTCAGATGGGAAAACGAGGACGGCACCTTTGAGGAGCATGAATACTACTATGAAAGCGGCATTGCCGACTATATAGCCGCGGCGGCGGGCGAAACTTCGCTCACGGCTCCCGTGGTCTGGAACATGCAGGACAAAGGCAGAGACTGCGACAACAGAGCGGAATACCGCCTGAAAGCGCAGATAGCCTTCTGCTTTTCCAACACGACGCATCTGACGGAATATTATCATAATTCGAGCTATCTCGAATACGGCGGCTCACCCGACCGCGCCGTCCGCGCCGCATTCACATATGCCATAGACAAATACCTGCGCCAGACGGGCAAATATACAAAGAGCGAGCAGAAGATAAGCTATGCCGATATAGCCGACTGCCTGATACTGATAATCAGCAGTTTCTCCACGCAGGCTTCGTATGAAAACCAGACGAAAAAGAGCATAACGAATACTTTCATTCAGGAGTCGCTGACTAACTTCATGAAAGAAAATCTCGAGCTCTATTTCCGTGAGAAGCCGCTTGAGGCGGAGAAGATAGCCTCTCAGGTGCTGATAAACAAGCGCAGCCGCGAGGAAGCGGAGAATACACGCGTCAGCGCCAAGAAGAAGATGGCGACGGCAAATGATGTCACAAACCGCATAAACAAATTCGTTTCCTGCCGCTCCAAAGACCCGACGAGAAGAGAACTCTATATAGTTGAGGGCGATTCGGCTCTCACCTCGGTCAAGCTCGGCAGAGACGCGGAATTTCAGGCGATAATCCCCGTTCGCGGAAAGACGCTGAACTGCCTGAAGAGCACATACAAGAAGATTCTCGAGAGCGATATCATAATGGACCTCGTGAACGCTATCGGTTGCGGAATGGAGCTGGAGAACGGGCACAAGGAGAATAAAAAATCGCCGATGGCTTTTGACCGTTCGGCACTGCGCTGGAGCAAGATTATCATCTGCACCGATGCCGATGAGGACGGCTATCAGATAAGAACGCTTCTGCTCACGCTTTTCTACAGACTTCTTCCGAAGCTTGTGGACGAGGGACTTGTTTTCATAGCGGAATCGCCGCTCTATGAGATAACCTGCAAGGACGAGACATACTTTGCCTATGACGAAAAGGAAAAGGCGGAGATAACGGAAAAGCTGAAGGGCGCGAAATATACCGTTCAGCGCTCGAAAGGGCTCGGCGAAAACGAACCCGATATGATGTGGAAAACGACAATGAATCCCGCGACGCGCAGACTCATACAGATATGCCCCGACGACAGGGAAGCAACGGATTATATTTTCGATACGCTTCTCGGCGACAATCTCAAGGAGAGAAAAGCCTTCATCGCCAAAAACGGCAAATTCTACTTTGGTCAGGCGGATGTTTAATCGCGCGGAAAGGAGAAAGCAATGGCAAAATCAAGAAAGAAGCAGACAGCGGAAGAGCCGCAGGAGACTGCGGAGGTCACGCTTCAGCCTATAACGGAAACAATAGAAAAGAACTATATGCCGTATGTAATGACGAGCATAATATCACGCGCTATCCCCGCGATAGACGGCTTCAAGCCATCGCATCGCAAGCTGCTCTATACCATGTACAAGATGGGACTGCTGACGGGACCGAGAACAAAGAGCGCGAATGTCGTCGGTCAGACGATGCGCCTCAATCCGCACGGAGATATGGCGATATACGAAACCATGGTGCGCCTGACGCGCGGCAATGAAACGCTGCTTCATCCCTTTGTCGATTCCAAGGGAAGCTTCGGAAAGCAGTACAGCACGATGGCTTTCGCCGCCTCGCGTTATACCGAGGTGAAGCTCGATAAATTCTGCGCCGAGATATTCTCGGGCATAGATAAAAACGCCGTCGATTTCGTCGATAACTATGACAGCACCATGCGCGAGCCGACGATACTGCCGACGACTTTTCCGAATATACTCGTTTCGCCCAATTCGGGCGTTGCCGTCGGCATCGCCTGCGAAATAGCGTCGTTCAATCTTGCCGAGATATGCGACGGCACCATAGCGGCACTGCGCAATCCCGATATAACGAGCGAGGAGCTATCCGAGCTGATAAAGGCTCCGGATTTCGCGAGCGGCGCGTCAATTCTCTATAATAAAGAGGACATACTTTCGATTTACGAGACGGGCAGAGGCTCGGTCAATATGCGCTCGCGCTATGTCTATGACAAGGAATCAAACTGCATAGATGTTCTGGAGATTCCTTTCGGCGTGACGATAGAGCAGATTATTGCCAAGATTACCGACCTCATCAAGCGCGGCGAACTCAAAGAGGTGACGGATGTCCGCGATGAGATAGACCTGCACGGTTTCAAGCTGACGCTTGACCTGCGCCGTGGCGCCGACCCCGAAAAGGTGATGGCGAAGCTTTTCAAAAAGACGCCGCTCGAGAGCAGCTATGCCTGCAATTTCAATGTTATCGTTGATAACGAGGCGCGCCAGCTCGGCGTGCGCGAGATACTGCTCGAATGGATAAAATTCCGCATGAACTGCTATCGCCGCGAGCTTGTTTTCGAGAGGGACAAAAAGAGCGACAAACTCCATCTGCTCGTTGGTCTGGGCACAATACTGCTCGACCTCGACAAGGCGATAAAGATAGTCCGCGAGACCGCGCGCGATAAGGATGTCGTACCGAATCTGATGGCGGGCTTCAAAATAGACGAGATTCAGGCTGAATATATAGCCGAGATAAAGTTGCGCAATTTCAACCGCGAATATATCATAGAGAGAATAAAAGAAATAGAATCGCTGAAAAAGGAGATAGCGGAGCTTTCCGCCGTTATTGATTCCGATGCGAAACTCAAGCGCAGAATAATAAAGCAGCTTGAGGAAATAAAAGAGAAATACGGCGTTCCGCGAAAGACGATGATAGTCTATGAGGATACGCTTCCGAAATACGATGCCGAAAGCTTCATAGAGAACTACAATGTAAAGCTCGTACTCACGGAGGAGAGCTATTTCAAGAAGATAACGCTCCAGTCGCTTCGCGGAAACGACGAGCAGAAGCTCAAGGAGGGCGACAGCGTACTCGAAACGCTCGACGCCGAAAATGTCTCCCAGCTTATGTGCATAGGCACGCTCGGAAATATGTACCGTGTCAAGGTCAGCGATTTCTCAACATGCAAGGCGAGCGAATTCGGCGATTATCTGCCGGCAAAGCTGAAATGCGATGGCGACGAGAAGATAAAGCTGATGCGCACCGATGTAAACTACGAGAGCGAGGACAATCTTGTCTTTGTATTCGAAAACGGCAAGGCTGTGCGCATACCGATATCCGCCTATGCGACAAAGGCTCCGAGAAAGAAGCTGGTCAAGGCTTTCAATACAAATTCGCCGCTTGTCGGTGCTTTCTATGAGGAGGCGGGAAGCAGTTTCGATATCTTCATGAAGAGCGGAAACAAGGGCATAACGGTAAGCTCCAAGCTCATCCCGCAGAAAGCCTCGAGAACCTCGGCGGGCGTGCAGATATTTACGCTCAAGAGCGGGCAGAAGCTCGGGCTTGCCACGGTAAATCTCGAAAAATATCCCGAGTCCGCCTCATGCAGGAAGATAAAGGTGCCTGCCACGGGCGTGACGCTTTGAAATTAAAGAAACGGAGGGCTTTTTATGAGAATACTGATAGCTTCGGATGACAGAGTCTATGCGAGAATGCTGTATCTCTCAATCACGGAAAAGGGCGCGGAGGCGCAGATAAAATCGCCCGACGAGTTTTCCGCCGCGGAGGAATACGATATGATGCTTCTCGATGCGGGCGGCTTTTCGCCAGATTTAAAGCTTCCCGATATACCTGTCATACTCTATGGCACGGATACACAGCTCCGCACGGTGGATGACGGCGAACTTTCGCGCTTTTTCATCCTGCCGAGACCTTTCCGCATGAGCGAACTTTACGGGGTCATATTCTCGGGCAGGAGCGAAAAGACGGAAAGCGATATCTCCGAGAGAAAGCTCGGAATAGTCCTCGACGGGACAAAGCGATGCGTCTATATAAAGGGAGAAAAGGTTTTCCTCTCGCGCAGGGAATTCAACCTTTTCGCTCTGCTGATGGAAAAGAGAGGCACGCCTGTTTCGAGAGAAGAGGCGAGTACGGTTTTCCTCTGCGACGACGGCGAGATGAAAAGCAATGTCGTCGATGTCTATATCAAATATCTGCGCGAGAAGATAGACGAAAGATTTGATATCAAGCTGATAAAAACAGTCCGCGGAGCGGGCTATATGATAAGCATGTAAGTTATTTTCGCATAAATCCGCGAGGGAGGGGAGCGCATGGCTGAAATAAAATGGACTGCGGCGCAGAGAGACGCTATTGAAGCGAGCGGCAGGAATATATATGTCGCAGCGGCGGCAGGCAGCGGAAAAACAGCCGTGCTGACGCGCAGGATTATAGAGCGCATCTGCTCTCCCGAGATACGCGCCGATATATCGCGTATGCTGGTAGTGACATTCACGCGAGCCGCCGCGGACGAACTGAAAAGCAGAATAGGCGCGGCGATAGAGAAAGAAAAGCTCGATAAGCCCGGAGACAGGCATCTGCGCAGGCAGGCTCTGCTTTTGTCATGCGCCAGGATAAGCACGGTGCACAGCTTCTGCCTTGACCTGATACGCGCGAATTTCCGCGAGCTTGGTCTGCCGTCGGATTTTCATGCCGCGGACGAAACTGTGGAAAACCGCATATTTTCCGATACGGCGGAGGAGCTTATCTCCGACTACTATGAGGGAAAGATAAGCGAGGAATATGCGATAGAGGATTTCCGCCTTTTTGTAAACACATTCGGCAGTGCCACGGATGACGAGGCTCTGCCGAAAACCGTCGGTGCGCTTTACAGAAGTCTCTGCGATACGCCCGACGGGATAGAGTCGCTTGCTTATTATACGGAGCTTTATAAGAGCGCTGCAAAAGCGGATTTCATGGCGACTTCATGGGGCGTGCCGATAAGGCGGTATCTTTCTTCGGCAGTGAAATACTATGAGGACATTTTCTCCCGAGCTCTGGCATATATCGGGGAAAATCCCGAGTATGCGCCCTATGAGGAAACGCTCTCGGGCGAGCTTGCGCTTCTGCGTTCGCTCGATGTAGATAATATGAGCTATGACGAGCTCTGCGATAAGATAAACGGCTATACGCCCGCAAAAATCGGTATGCTCAGGCGCGGCACGGAAAAATCGCCGGAGATACTGTTTTTTGTCGCGCAGAGGGACGCCTTCAAGGCGGAAATGAAGAATCTGCGCTCGGAGTATTTCTGCTTTTCGGCGGCGGATATTGCTGCTTCATTTGAGTTTACCGCGCGGGCGGCGGCAGATTTGAGGAGATTTCTCCTGCTTTTTGACGCGCGTTTTTCCGAGGAAAAGCGGCGGAAGAAGCTGATAACTTTTGCCGATATGGAGCGCTATGCGCTAACACTGCTATGGGACAGGGAAAACGACGGGAAAACCGATATCGCTCGCGCCGTTTCGGAGCAGTTTGACGAGATATATGTAGACGAATATCAGGATATAAACGCTGTCCAAAATAAAATATTTTCGCTTGTTTCGCGTGGCGACAATTTCTTTGCCGTCGGCGATATCAAGCAGAGCATATACGGCTTCCGCGGCGGCAGGCCGGATATATTCAAGGGGATGACCGACCGCGCGGAGAAGTACCGCGCCGATATGGGAGATGGAGAGGCAAAGGTCTTTCTCTCCGAAAATTTCCGCTCCTGCTCCGAGGTTCTCGGCTATGCAAACAGAGTTTTTGCCAAGCTGATGAATGTAGAGGGTGCAAGCGGCTACGGCGAGGATGAGCGCCTTGTCTGCGGGCGGCACGAGGGAAGCGCCGCGGTAGAAATCTGCGTGGTGGAGAAAGAAACGACAGCCGCCGACGATATTTCGAGCGAAGCCGATTATGTGGCGGCGAAAATCCGCTCGCTCATAGGGCAGCCGAAGCGCGACGGCGATCTTATCAAGCCCGGCGATATCGCCATTCTCCTGCGCAGTGCTGAGCGGAAAGCACCGCAGTTTGAGCGTGCGCTGAAAAAATACGGCATACCATGCGAGAGCGCGGGAACAGGAGATTTCTTTGAAAATCCCGAGGTTCTGCTTGCTTTCTCGCTTCTGAATACGGTAGACAATCCGTCAAAAGACGCATATCTCGCGGCGACGCTGAAAAGCCCGCTCTACGGCGTTACGCTTGACGAACTGATATATATAAGAAGAAGCCATAGCGGCGGTTCGCTCTACGAGGCACTGAAAAGCTTTACCGAGAGTACGGGCTTTGCAAAGGGCGAGCGTTTTCTCTCTGACAATGCGAAATACCGCGCGCTGGCTTCCGCACTTCCCGCAGACAAGCTGATATGGCAGATTTATACCGAAACGGGGCTTCTTTGCCTGCCGCACGGCGCGGACACTACAGGCAAAGAGGCGGCAAGGGCAAATCTGATGCAGTTTTACCGCTGGTCGATGGACTACGGCGGCGGAAACATATGCGGGCTTCATTCGTTCCTCGGCTTTATAGAGGATGCCATCAAGAGCGGCAGGAAGATAACGCAGGAGTGCGCGGAGGAACGCTATGACTGCGTGAAGATAACGACTATACATTCGAGCAAGGGTCTGGAATATCCCGTTTGCTTCCTCTGCGACTGCGCAGCCGCCATATCCGATAAGGACGCGGCGAAAGGTGTGCTTTTCAGTCCGGAACTCGGCATAGCACCGAAAATTCCCTCGGAAAACGGCTTTTATCTGCTTGATACGCCGCTCCGCCGTTCGCTTATCTGCGCGAGGAGGACGGAAATTTCATATGAAGAATCACGCCTGCTCTATGTCGCCCTGACGAGAGCGCGGGAGCGCCTTTTCATTACGGCGCAGGTGCCGGCAAAAGCGAACGCCGCGGCGGAGGACATATACGATACGGCGCGTTCGCCCGAATTTTCAGTGAAGCACGATGTTTATTCGCTATATTTGCTTGTCACCGCACCAAACTATCTGAATATGCTGCTCTGTGCCTGCCCAAATGCTCCCGAAGTGAAGCTGAATACTGTCCGCGTGGACATGGGCGTGGAGACAGAGGAGCAGAGCGCGACAGAGACGCAGGGTGGGGAAGATATCCTGCCATATCAGGCGGAGGTCGCCGTGCGCAGGCTCGATTTTGAATATGCATACGGGGATATGACAAAAATCCCATCGAAACTTTCCGTATCAAAGCTTTATCCGACTATATTCGACGAGGACGACGGCAGTGCCGTCTGTGAGGTTACAGCGGAAGATGAATCCGCCGCATCCGAGATAAAAATCCCGAAATTTCTCATGGATGAGCCTGATGAGGATGCCACCGCGGCACAGCGCGGCACGGCGATGCATACTTTCATGCAGTTTGCAGATTTCGACAATGTCTACCGCAGCGGCATAGAGGCGGAAAGAGACCGCCTTATAGAGCAGGGATATCTTTTTGCTTCCGATAGGGAAAAGCTTGATATCAGGCGGATTTCGGCATTTTTCTCGGGAGAAACGGCAAAGATGATACGCGAAGCGAAGCGCGTATACCGCGAAAAGCGTTTTCTGCTCAATTATCCCGCGTCGCTTTTCACCGAGGACGAAGAAAAGAAAAAGAGGTATGCGGGGGAAGAGGTGCTTGTTCAGGGCGTTATCGACTGCGTGATTTTTGATAAAAACGGCGAAACGGTGCTCATCGACTACAAGACCGACAGCTTTCGCCGCGGCACGGACGCGGAATATATAAAGGAAACTCTCCGCAGACGCCACCGGCTGCAGCTCGGCTACTACAAATACGCCTGCGAGAAAATGTTCGGAAAGACTGTTTCCCGCGTACTTATTTATTCGTTTGCCCTCGGCGATGCCGTGGAAATATATGATTTATAAAGCAAAGAAAGGAATTTACCGAAAATGGAAAAACTAATCAGAAATCCGATAGTGATACTCATGGCGCTTCTTCCGATAATAGCTTCGGGAGCCTATATTCTGATACTCGGAACTGCTGTTAAAGATGTATACCTCTGGGGTATACCGATAGTGCGTCCGCTCGAAAAAATATCCGTGCTCGGCGTCGCTATGCTTGTCGGTACGCTCGTATGCTGGGGTTTTGTCGGCGCTTTCTTTGCGCGCAGAAAGGCAACGCTTATGCAGGGAATACTTGTCGCGCATATCATTCCGTTTATCACAACCATAATGTATACGATACTATGCGCGATAGGATCGCTTACCGATACGGCTTCCGTAAAGAGCGCGGGCGAACTCATCGGCGTGCTCGGCATGGGCTTCTTCAATACCGTGGGTACATATGTATTTCTCATAACGCCCGTAAAATTTATTGAAATATATCTTGATTTGATTGCAATGGTCGGAATTTTCGCCATAGGATACGCAATAAAGACGGCTAAAAAGAAAAAATGAAAATAAACGGCTTTTTTAGCGAAGTCTGTAAAATTAACACAAAATTTCTTCCCTCATAATATATATCAGGTAGGCAAAAATTGCCGCTAATAGCCGCGTGTGCGGCGAAGGGAGGATATATATGAACTGTCTTTGCAATCTTTTCGATAACAACAACTGCATCTGGATTCTCGTTATTGCCTGCATTCTTATTTGCTGCTGCAACGGCTGATGTATCCGAAATTTACGGGATGGTAGCTCCCATGGAAAAGCCTCGATGGCAAAATAAATGTCTGCCGGATGTTTATCCGGAATATCGGAAAAAACAAAATAAAAGGCGACGAGAGCCGCCTTTTATTTTGCGTATTTAACGGTCATGCAAGAAAGCCTCCCGCAAAAAAGAGGGAGGCTTTTTCATACAAAAAGGAATAAAACTTATTTTTTCATCTCATCATATACATTTTTAAGTATGGAAGCGGCAAGCAGAGTGCCTATGGCGCAAGCCATGATGGCGCGCTTTATGCGGATTCTGCGCATGAGAGCATTATACTGACCGATAGTATTCGCCGCCTGCTCGCAGACTTCGGAAACCCTGTCCTGCTTTGCCTTGCTTGTGCGGATGCTCTTTAAGTATTTTCTGCATTCGGGGCATTCCTTGAGATGCTCCGCCACAAATTTCATTCCCGCATTAGAGAGCGATTTTTCGTCGTAGAGCAGGATAAGGTCGTGCATTACTTCACATGGTATCATTTTTTATAGCCTCCTTTAAAATTTTTTTTGCTCTGTAAAATATCACCTTTGCCGAATTTTCGGATATGCCGAGGTTTGCGGCGATTTCCGAGAAGGGCAGGTCTGCATATATGCGCAGAAAGACTACATCCTTGTAGTTTTTCGGCAGTTCTTTTATAAAACGGTTTACCTTTTCCGCGGTGAGTTTCTTTTCCAGCATTTCATAGGGCTGTGCGGCGGAATCGTCATCGCTTGTTACAAGCAGGTCGATATCGACTGTTTCCACCTTGCTCTTGCGCAGATATTTGAAATATACATTTTTTGCTATCGCGGCGAGATAGGTGAAAATACTGCTGTTTTCCCTGAATCTATGGAATGAAAGATACGCCTGAAAGAATGTTTCCTGCGTCATTTCCTCGCAGAGATCGTGATTACGGCAGATTTTATAGAGAAAAGAGTACACGCGCGGATAATATTCTTTATAAAGCTTTTCAAAATCGTTCATGTGTTGCTCTCCTTTCCCGCTTTTTTTCATTATAAACCGTAAATATAACTGTGTCGTGTCCGCTTTGTAAATTATTTTCCCGTGTAGAGACTTTTTAAAAGCGAAATCTCGGCGGCATAGCCGTCAAGCTCATTCGGCGTTTCGAGTATAAACGGAAGTCCCTGCAGGGCGGGATGATTGATGATTCTTGCCAGTGCTTCTGTTCCTATCTTGCCCTCGCCTATCTTGGCATGCCTGTCCTTATGGGAGAGGAAGCCGTAGATGCTGTCGTTGAGATGGATGGCTTTCAGGCGGGAGAGTCCTATCACGCGGTCAAATTCCGCGAGCACGCCGTCGGGATTGCCGACGATATCATAGCCGCCGTCATAGATGTGGCATGTATCGAGGCAAACGCCGAGCTTTTCACTTTTTTCCACGCGGTCGATTATCTCGCGCAGCTCATCAAAACGCCCGCCGACTTCCGAGCCTTTGCCCGCCATAGTTTCGAGCAGGACGGTAGTTGTCTGGGTGTCGGTGAGAATCCTGTTCAGCATATCGGAAATCTGCGCGATACCCGTTTCCGTCCCTTGCCCAGTATGGGAGCCGGGATGGAAATTATAGTAGTTTCCGGGGGTATATTCCATTCTTTTCAGGTCGTCGCGCATAGTGTTTTCGGCGAAAATACGCGTTGCCTCCGTAGAAGAACATGGATTGAGCGTATATGGCGCGTGGGCGACGAGATTTTTTATATCGTGCTCTTCTGCAAAGGCAAGAAAAGCCGCGATGTCGCCCTCGTCTATAGCTTTCGCCGCGCCTCCTCTCGGATTGCGCGTGAAGAAAGCAAATGTGCCTGCGCCTATTTTTGCGGCGGTTTTTCCCATTTCGAGATAGCCCGCCGAGGAAGAAAGATGGCAACCTATTCTCAGCATAAATTTTCCTTTCAGCTCATTTTGGACATCTGGCGCTGAGCCATTACGAGATTATAATATATGCCCTTCTTTTCGAGCAGTTCGTTATGTGTGCCGATTTCGGCAATCTTACCCTTGTCCAACACAACGAGCTTTGTCGCGTTTCGCAGGGTAGAGAGCCTGTGCGCTATGGCGATTGTGGTGCGGCATTCGGTGAGTTTCTGAAGAGCATCCTGAATATTTTTTTCCGTTTCTGTGTCGAGAGAGGCTGTAGCTTCATCGAGAATGAGAATTTTTGGATTGTGCAGCATCGCGCGGGCAATGGAAATGCGCTGTTTTTCACCGCCGGAGAGCGTCTGTCCGCGCTCGCCGATATATGTATTATATCCGTCGGGCAACTTCATTATAAACTGATGCGCGCCCGAGACCTTTGCCGCCGCGATGACTTCTTCATGGGTGGCGTCGGGCTTGGCATATGCGATATTGTCAAAGACGGTGCCGTGGAAAAGATAATTTTCCTGAAGCACGACGCCGATATTGCGGCGCAGTGTCTCCTGCGACATATCGCGTATATCCGTGCCGTCTATCTTTATTGAGCCGTCATCGACATCGTAGAGGCGCATGAGCAGGTTTATCAGAGTGGATTTACCCGCGCCGCTCTTGCCGACGATGCCTATCATATCGCCCTTGTGTATCTCGAGGCTGATATTGCGCAGGACGTCCGCGGAGTCCTCATAGCCGAATGAAACATTCTCAAATGAGATATTGCCCTCTATCTCGCCGTGTCCGCTCTTTTCACCGTCGGTGATATCGCTTGCTTCGTCGAGAAGTTCAAACACTTTGGAAACCGAGGTCATGAACGAGACGAGGCGGCGCGGTATATTCGTAAACCAGCGCATACGGGCATAGATTATCGTGATATACGAGGAAAACTGCATCATCGTGCCGAGTGTCATCTCGCCAGAGAGAATCTTATTTCCCGCATAGTAGAGCAGGAAAAATTCGCCTATACCCATGGCAAAATTGAGTACAGGGGAGATTATCGAGAAGAAAACATCGTTTTTTATCGAGATTTTGCGGAGCTCGTCCGCACTTGCATCATAGCGTTTAGCCTCGCTTCTCTCCATGCCGAAGCTCTTTACCACGCGGATACCATTGAAAATATCGTGCAGTATGGTGCTCGTATTCGATGCCTTTGTCCA
This sequence comes from Acutalibacteraceae bacterium, assembly GCA_963618495.1. Taxonomy (GTDB): domain Bacteria; phylum Bacillota; class Clostridia; order Oscillospirales; family CAG-272; genus Apopatosoma. The sequence continues at coordinate 19,156 of CAVESF010000012.1, read as the reverse complement.
CTGCTTGTGGTAATTTCTGCGGGTGAAATTCCAGAAAGAATAGAACCCGACGAAAACAAATGGGAATGGCAGGAATATGAGCAGTCCGAGCTTCCAGTCAAAACGGAAGATTATCACGGAGACCCATATCATTATCGTCAGCTGATAGATAAGCTCCGGTATCATGCCGGTCAGCTGATTCTGAATCTCGCGCGTGTCGCTGTTGACGCGCTCCATCAGCTCGCCCGTCTGCTTCTTTGAAATTTTGCCGTAGGAGAGCGAGGTTATCTTGTCGAAAACGAGAGTACGCAGGCGCTTTGATATATTGGTGCCCGCATAGGCATTTGTGACGCCGCGAATCATGCGGCAGAGTCTTGCCACCTGATTTGCAAGGAAAAGCCCGAGCACGACAAGCGCAAAGGACTGCCATGTTATCGCCGTGGGATTCGGCGATTTGATATAGTCATCGACCATTACGGCGTTGAGCCGCGGTATGAGAACACTGAGTCCCGCTGTCGCCAGTATCATGAACGTGGAGAGCAGAATTTTGTATTTTTCGGATGCCGCCACCTTTATAAGACGTCTGACATTGCCCTTTGTGTCGGTGCAGTGCGAGCATATCTTGGAGCGGTTTGTATAGGGACGCCCGCATTTCGGGCAGACGCTCTCGATATCCTTTTCATCGCGCATGGATATTTTCTTGCCGCTTATATGGCGGTTCATCTGCTTTGCGATGACTGAGAGCTCATGAAGCTTTGCCATGGTACTGCGGGCAAGGATTCTGTCGTGTCCCTTGTATACGCACTCGAATGTGACGCAACCGAAATCGGCGGAATATTTGAACTCCGATATATCGGAGAGCTTCAGTTCTTCTTTGCCGTTTTCGTTATAGACGGCAAGCGTGTCGTCATACATTACGACAAAGCCCTGCTTAAGCTCGGAAGCAAAGGTCAGGTCTGTCGCCATTATCAGCTTTATCTTATCCCCGTCGATATCGGGGTCGCGCTTGCGAAGCTGGGAAATAAGGCGCTTGTTTCTTTTTTCTATATTGCCGGCACCCGGGTGCGGCGGATGTCCGGCAGGCATTTTATTATCCTCCAAGGAAAATCATCTCCTTTCCGTGTGAGGTTTTCTTACAGATAGATGCTTATTATGCGGCGGCTCTTCTTATCGAGCGCATCGACATCCTTTATCTCGTATCTGTTTGCGTTTGAATCCGTGAGGAAGATATGCGTGGGCGAGAGGCGGACTATGCTGCGGTATGTATCGCGGAAAGTTATCTCCAGCGCGCCCGCGTCGCTTTCTATCTTCCAGTAGGAGAAGCCGAAGCGCTCCTTTATCGAATGAATTTTTGTTATCTGCGGAATGAAATATTTCTTTGCGAGTTCCGCGCGGAAAATGTCCTGCGTCCCCTCGTCGAAATCCGAAATTTTCTCTATGATGCCTATTTCCTTATTGTCGCGGTCGAGCACTGAAATATATGAGAAAGGCTCGTCATAAGGAAATGCTCTGTGCAGAAAAACCCTGTCATATTCCGTTTTTTCGCCGCCCTTTTCAAGCGCGAGCGAGAGGATGCCATCGCTTTCCGTGAAGTGCGCGTTATCCTTATTCAGATAGAAAAGCTCGGCTACATTTTCGAGCGAAAGTTCGTTTGTTTTTATTTCTGTCGGCATTTTTATCCCTCCTTCTGTCAGCCGTCGACGCCGATGTTTTTCAGCGCTTCGAGCTGGAGTCTGTAAAGTTTGTTGTAGATGCCGTCCTTTTTGGCGAGAAGCTCATTGTGCGTTCCTGATTCGGGCATTTTGCCGTCCTCTATCACTATCAGCTTATCTGCGCCGCGCAGGGTAGAGAGCCTGTGCGCGATGATGACGGTGGTTTTATCCTTTGTGAGCGCGTCGAGCGAATTCTGGATAAGGCGCTCTGTCTGCGTGTCCATCGCCGCCGTGGCTTCGTCGAGAATGAGAATTTTCGGGTCCTGAAGTATGGCGCGCGCTATGGAAACTCTCTGGCGCTCGCCGCCCGAGAGATTTTTCTCTCCCTCGCCGATGACGGTGCTGTATGCCTCGGGAAGCTTCATGATGAAATCATGCGCGCCCGACATTTTTGCCGCGCGGATGACCTCCTCATGGGTGGCATCGGGCTTGGCATACTTGATATTATCGTATATCGTGCCGATGAAAAGATAGGTTTCCTGCGAAACTATGGCGATATTTTTGCGCAGGTCGGCGAAAGCAATATCTTTTATATTGATGCCGTCTATGGTGACTTCGCCCTCCTCGGGGTCATAGAGACGCACGAGCAGATTTGCAAGCGTGGATTTGCCCGCGCCCGTATGCCCGACTATGCCGAGCGTCTTGCCCGCCGGAATATCGAAAGAAACGCCGTCGATTATTCTGCGGTTTTTCTCATATGAGAAAACGACATTTTTGAAAGCGACATCGCCGCGCAGATTTTCAAGATGCACGGGATGCTCGCTCTCGCGAACCTCCGGCTCCGCATCCATTATCTCAAAGAGACGGGAAGCGGCGTTTGTAAATTCCGAAGTGAAGCCGATGATATCCACCATGCCGTCGAGCGGATTATGCACCATGCCCGTGTATGAAATAAAAAGGGCAAGCGTACCGTATGTCATTTTGCCCTGTATTACCATCCAGCCGCCGACGCCCCATACGAGATATGTGCATATCGTCAGCAGGGAATAAACGCAGGGATATACTATTGTCCCGTAGATATTTGCCTTGCGTGTGTTTTCCGCGAGGCGGCTGTTTCTCGAGTCAAAGCGTTTTATCTCGTCTTTTTCCTTTGAAAATGCCTTCACGAGGCGGAAGCCCGTTATTACATCCGCAAGCATGGAACTCAGGCTTTTCGAGCTGGAGTAGCGTTTGTTATAAAGCTTTTCGTCCGTATCGAAAATGCGCTTCAGGCACACGATGAATACGGGTATGAGGAAGAGCGCGCAGACGGAAAGCGATACGTTTGTCATGAACATTATCACGATTATCGCAATTATCTGTATTCCGTTTACGAGCACCCACGGCAGTCCGTCAGTGAAAAACCAGTTCATGGAATTTGCGTCGCTGTTTACCTGCGTCATGAGTCCGCCCGTCTGCCTGTTTGTAAAGAACGAGAGCGAGAGGCGCTCTATCGCGCCGAAAATTGTCTTTCGCAGGTCATAAACTATATCCGCGCCGACAATTGACATGATAGCCTGATTTCCGATATCGAAAAGCACGGAAACTATACGCGATATCACGATAAGCGAGATGACAAGTCCGACCTTGCCGTAATACGAGCTGCCGGTGGACTTATCGAGTACATTATCGTAGAAAAACGCGGAGCCTATGTATGTGGAAGCGACGCCGAGCACAGCCATCAGCGCCATGAGAAGCACGACGACGGTTATCTTCCATTTATAACGCTTGAAGAATATGCCCATGCGGAAGATAAGCTTGCGCTTTTCCATGCATTTCGGGCAGATTTTTCTGTTCGGATCGGGATATATCGTACCGCATTTCGGACAGCAGTTGTCTTTTTCCTTTACCTTGAAGTGCTCGAGATTGCCGTGCTTTTTCAGCTCTTCTATCGCCTTTTTCATATCATAGACGTTGTCTTTGGAGAGATTTGAGGAGACTATCAGCGTGGCGTTTCCTCCGCCTGCCGTTCTTGCCGAGAGGCGGACGCCCGAGATAAATGTATCGACACCCAGTTCGGAAATATCCGCGAGAGGGAATACCTCATAGCGTGTTTCGCGGAAATTTGAGACGAGCGCGTGGTGACCTTTTGCCGCGGGATTCGCGGGAGTTATCGCCGTGATTCCCTCGAGAATCTCGAGCCTGTCCTCAAAGAGGAAAGCAAAAGCCTCGCGGGGCATACCGTCGCATGAGCGGTCTGTCCCGAGGGCAACGAGTATTGCATCGGTATCAACGCCCTTTTCGCGCAGGAAACCGATGGCGTTCTGTGAAAATTTATTGAGTGAAAGCAATTTTTCACCTCCGTTTTTTGCCGTGCGGTGCCGCACTGCATGAGAGCGCAGCCGCACATTCAGAGTGAACGGATGAGCCGAAACGGCGCTCACCCTTTGCGTATGAAAGCCGAGTGTATTTTTGAGAGACGAGGCACAGCCCGCTTATACATTGAAGCGGATGACGACTATATCTCCGTCCTTGAAAACATAGTCCTTTCCTTCGCTTCGGATAAGACCCTTTTCCTTGGCGGCATTCATGGAGCCGCAAGCCATGAGGTCATCATAGGAGACAACCTCGGCGCGTATGAAGCCGCGCTCCATATCGGAATGAATCTTTCCTGCGGCGGCAGGAGCCTTTGTGCCTTTTTTGATAGTCCATGCGCGAACCTCTTTCGGTCCCGCCGTGAGAAAGCTTATCAGACCGAGAAGCTTATAGCTTGCCTTGATGAGACTGTCAAGACCGCTTTCTTTGATTCCGAGGTCGTCGAGGAAAGCTTTCTTGTCGTCGCCGTCCAGCTCCGCAAGTTCGCTTTCTATTTCTGCGCAGATGGTGATAAATTCCGCGCCCTCGCTGTCCGCATGGGCTTTTATCTGCTTGTATGCGTCTGTTTCCCTGAAAGAATCGCCTATCTGGTCTTCGCTTATGTTTCCGACATAAATGACAGGCTTCATCGAGAGCAGCTCGACATCCGAGAGGAGCGCCAGTTCTTCGTCCGTATACTCGAGCGCACGCGCGGAAATTCCGTTTTCGAGCGCTTCTTTCACGCGCTTGAGAACAGCTATTTCAGCCGCTGCCGATTTGTCGCCCTTGAGCGCTTTTTCCGCGCGGGCAAGGCGTCTTTCGATTATTTCGATATCCGAGAAGATAAGCTCCAGGTTTATCGTTTCGATATCGCGCATGGGGTTTACATTTCCGTCGACATGGATGATGTTCGGGTCTTCAAAGCAACGCACAAGATGCACGATGGCATCAACTTCGCGGATATGAGAGAGAAATTTATTTCCCAGTCCCTCGCCCTTTGATGCTCCGCGTACAAGACCTGCGATATCCACAAATTCGATAACGGCGGGAGTATATTTCTCCGGATTGTACATTTTTGCAAGCTCGTCCAGACGATAATCCGGAACGGATACGACGCCCACATTCGGTTCTATCGTACAGAACGGATAGTTTGCAGACTGTGCGCCCGCATTTGTTATTGCGTTAAAAAGAGTGCTTTTTCCCACATTGGGAAGCCCTACTATTCCAAGTTTCATAATGCTTTGTCCTTTCAGTTTACAAAAATATTCGCATACGGAATATATTATATATTATTATCTTATTAAAGTCAACCGAAATCGACCGAAAAGTGGCGAAAAAATTTGTCGCGGAGCTTTTTTTGCCGCATTTTTCACGTTTTTTTAAAAAGAGTATAAATTTTCGTGAATGGAGAGTGAATAAAATGCAAAATGCCTTTACTTTTTCGCTTTGCCGTGATAAAATGAAAACAAATAAAATCAAAAATTATCTGGCATAAGGAAAGGACGGAATAATCATGACTAATTTAGGCGCAAAGATACTCGTGATAGACGATGACCCCAATATCTGCGAGGCTGTAAGAGTTTATCTCGCAAACGAGGGCTACGAGGTTATCACGGCAAACGACGGATACGAGGGCGTATCGTCTTTTAAGGCATACAACCCCGACCTCGTACTGCTTGATATAATGATGCCGAAGAAGGACGGCTGGCAGGTCTGCCGCGAAATACGCGAAGTTTCCTCCAAGCCGATAATCATGGTCACGGCAAAGGGAGAGGTTTTCGACAAGGTGCTCGGGCTGGAGCTCGGTGCGGACGATTTCATGGTGAAACCTATAGATATGAAAGAGCTTTCTGTCCGCATAAAGGCGGTGCTTCGCCGCTGTCAGAGTACTGCCGACAAGGACGATGAGGAATGCGTGAAATACGAAAATCTTGAGGTTTCGCGTCAGAAATACGAGCTGAAAATCAACGGCAAGCCCGTTGATACGCCTCCGAAAGAGTTGGAGTTGCTCTATTTTCTCGCTTCGCATCCCAATCATGTTTTCACAAGAAATCAGCTTCTCGACAAGGTATGGGATTTCGATTATCTCGGCGACTCGCGCACGGTGGATGTCCATATCAAGCGTCTGCGCGAAAAACTGGACGGCGTCAGCGACAAGTGGACGATAAGAACGGTACACGGAATCGGATATAAGTTTGAGGTGCTCTGATAATCGCAGCGGAGCTGCGTGCAGTTTTGCTTTCCGCTTTTTCTTTTGAAGAAGCAGGCTCAAAAGAAAAAGCTTGGAAAAAGAAAATGCCGCAAGAAGATTTCGTGCTCTGTGGAGCACGACCGTCGACATCGACGGCTCACGCCTGCCTTTTGAAAAAGGCAGGAGCGAAAACTTTCGGTTGGCGTTACTACGAGCATAAAATTCTAAAAGCGCAATCGGCAGAATCGAGGGGGATTCTGCCTTTTGCGGTTAATAAGCGGGGAGAAATATTTTGAAAAACAGTATTTTTACAAGGTATATTTCAGCTTTTCTCATAATAATTTTTATCAGCTTCACGATACTTGTTACCGTTGTCAGCTCAATGACGATACAGTCGGAAACGAACGATAAGAAGCAACTTGCCATGACTACTGCGGAATACGTGACGGAATATATCCGCATGGGTATGAACGAAATACCCGCGCCGATTTCATTTGAGAGATATGTGGCTTATAAATCTGCAGATATTTCTAGAACCGTCAATATCCTTTCCGGCAACACCGAAAAGATGACCGTATTCATCACCACGCTCGACGGCAATGTACTCATCTCCACGGACGGCAGTTTCTCCGGCAGGATAACTGACGATGAGACGCTTTCTGTCATAGAGAAAGGCGAAGATTCGCTTATCTACGGTGATATGGGTGATATTCTTTCAAAGACAAGCGGGATATATATAAAGCACATCATCACCCCGAGAACAACGGATGCGGTGGGCGCCGTTGTCGTCTGCTTCTCAACGGGCGAGGCAGAGGCACTGACCTTCAAGGCAGTGCGCACGATAGTTCTCGTCAGCCTCTGGATAATGATAGTCAGCTTCACGGCAATATATTTCATCACGGAGCGCACGGTTTCTCCGCTGAAGCAGATGAGCCGCGCGACAAAGCAGTTTGCAAACGGTAAATTCGATGTGCGCATACCGGTTCGCGGAAACGACGAGATAGCCGAGCTTGCCATAGCATTCAATACCATGGCGGAATCGCTCTCGAAGCAGGAATATATGCGAAGCACGTTTCTTGCCAACGTGTCGCATGACCTGCGCACGCCGATGACGACGATATCCGGCTTTATCGACGGAATTCTCGACGGTGCAATACCGAAAGAGAAGCAGGATTATTACCTCGGCATAATCGCGCAGGAGGTAAGGCGTCTTTCACGACTCGTTTCGTCGCTTCTCGACATTTCGAGAATACAGGCGGGCGACCGCAAGTTCACAAAGGCGGATTTCGATATATGCGAAATGGCGCGTCTGATACTCATTTCGTTTGAGGCGAAAATAGACGAAAAGAAGCTGGATATAGATTTCGATGCGCCCGACGCGCTTATGGCTTATTCCGATAAGGACGCGGTTTATCAGGTGCTCTACAATATCTGCGATAACGGCATGAAATTCTCGCGCGAGGGCGGCAAATTCCGCATAGCGATAAAAGACGACAGCGACCATGTAGCCGTTTCCATATATAACGAGGGCGTCGGCATATCAGAGGAGGATCTGCCCTATGTATTCGACAGATTCTACAAGAGCGACAAGAGCCGCGGACTGGATAAGACAGGCGTAGGGCTTGGGCTTTATATCTGTAAGACGATAATAGACAGTCTCGGCGGAAAGATATTCGTAAAGAGCGAATACGGCAAATACTGCGAATTTACGATAATACTCGAAAAAGGCGGCAATGGCTGAAGCGGCAAAACAGCCTATTGACAAATTTCCGATTTTGTATTATAATAACGCAGTAAAAACAAATCCAATATAAAAAGAGTGCATATGCCGGAGCGACATATGCACAGGGAAGCGCTTATATATAAAGTTGTCCGTGTATGCCATGTAAGTATACATCCTTTGCTTTGGATTTTCCATGCATATCGGTGACAACGGATTTTCTACTATATAATATGGCGCTTTTTCGACAGTGACAATACGGCAGAATATGCGTTTTTTCGCCTTTTGCGGAAAATGGCGGAATTTGCCGCACGGGCGGCGCTTTTGCACCTGCGCGGCATGAAAAAATATTTTTGCCGCTTGCATGAAAGGAAGATGGAAACTTATGATTAAAATTTCTCCCTCGGTTCTTGCCTGTGATTTCTCAAGGCTCGGCGACGAGGCAAAAAGAGCAGAGGCGGCAGGTGCGGAATGGCTCCACCTCGATGTGATGGACGGCATGTTTGTGCCGAATATATCCTTCGGTCCCTGCGTAATCAAATCAATACGCGACTCATCGGACGCTTTCTTTGATACGCACCTGATGATAACCGACCCGATACGCTATGTCGGCGCTTTTGCTTCGGCAGGCGCAGACCTGATAACAATACATTACGAAAGTTGCGAAAACCAGCAGGAAACGCTTGAAAAGATTCGCTCGCTCGGCAAAAAGGCGGGCATCTCCGTCAAGCCGGCAACGCCTGCATTCGTGCTTGAGCCGCTTCTCCCCTATGTAGACCTTGTGCTTGTCATGACGGTTGAGCCGGGATTCGGCGGGCAGAGCTTCAAGGAGGAGACGATGGAGAGCGTTCGCACGGTACGCGCCATGGTCGATGCCGCAGGACTTGATATAGATATCGAGGTAGACGGCGGTATCAATGCAAAGACGGCGGCTGTCGCCGCAGAAGCGGGAGCAAATGTTTTCGTTGCCGGTTCTTCCGTTTTCGGTGCGGAGAATGCGGCGGAGGCCATCGCTTCTATAAGAAGCGCGGCAGAGGGTGCTTTCGGCGCGAAGAAATAAAGCCTGAGACTACAGAATCGGGACAGATTCCCATATCGGGAGTTTGTCCCGATTTTTCTATTTTGCGGAATAAAAGCGCGGACAAGTTCATATATTTTAGCAGACAAGGGAGGTGTGGCATATGACAGGCACGGCAAAGGCGTGGACTGATACCGCGGGCAGTGTGCCGACGCTTGCGCGGATACTGCGATATCTGCCGGATAAATTTTCCTCTCCGATAGTGAAATATATTTCGGCAAATCCTGCGGCGGCGCCGCTTATTTCCGAAATAAGACTGCGCCTCGGCGCACTCTTTTCAATAACGGCGGCAGGTAAGAACATCTCGATTTTCGGCGGGGAGCGCATATACTGCACGCCGGACGATATGTCGCGGACGCTCGGGCTTCTCTGCGAGGATTCGATACATACATACGACGATACGATGCGCGAGGGCTATATCCTGCTTGACGGCGGCTATCGAATCGGCATCTGCGGCCATGCGAGATGCGAGGGAAACGCGCTCTCGGGCGTTTACGGAATCACGGCGATATCAGTGCGCATACCGCACGGGGTCTATGGCGTTTGCGATGAGATTCTGCCGTTCATACATGACGGCGGCAGAATAAACAGCGCATTGATATACTCGCCGCCCGGGGTCGGAAAGACAACGCTGCTGCGCGATATCGCCGTGAAACTGCGCGGCAGGCGCATTTCGCTTATCGATACGCGCGGCGAGCTTTTCATGGCTGAAAGCATGACGAACACGCTCATAGATGCGCTCTACGGTTATCCGCGCGCAAAGGGGATAGAGATAGCCACGCGCACGATGTCGGCAGAGGCGATAATCTGCGATGAAATAGGCTCGGCGGACGAGGCTGCCGCCATTCTTTCGGCGCAGAACAGCGGCGTGCCGCTCATCGCCTCCGCTCATGCGGACGGTCTCTCTTCGCTTTTCATGCGCCCGAATATAAAACTTCTGCGCGAACACGGGATTTTCCGCTATTATATCGGACTTTCTCGGGAGGCGGCGGACAGCAAATTCCGCTTTGAAGTATACGATGCGGCGGGCGGCGAGCCATGCTGAAATATATCGGTGCGCTTGTCGTTTTTATCTCATGCACGCTCTCGGGGCTGACGCTCTGCGATAGGGAAAAGCTGAAGCTGCGCCAGTGCGAGGCATTTCTTTCGCTTTTCGAATATGTGAAGAATCAGATACATTATTTTCTTGCGCCGACGAAGCAGATTTACCGCGGGTTTGAAGACCCTGTGCTTGCGAAAGCGTGCTTTCTTGCGAAGCTATGCGAGGAGAGCGACGGCGTATACAGAAACAACTGGATAGATGCCTTTGAGGCTTGCGGCGAGAGCTTTTGCCTTTCTCCCGCGCAGGCGGATATAGTGAAAGCTTTCGGTTCGCATATAGGCAAGAGCAATGAGCCGATGCAGACGAAAAATTTCGAATACTGCATCAAATCCATGGAGGCGGAGATAGCAAAGCAGAGGGCGCTCTGCGAGAAGAACACGAAGCTTTATCGCACGCTCGGCTTCACGCTCGGTGCCATGGCGGCGCTTCTGCTCATATGAGTGAAAACAGGTGGTGATTTTATTTGAATACGGAGCTTATTCTCAAGGTGGCGGGCGTCGGTCTGCTCGTGACTGTGGCGCATCAGATACTTTCCAAGTCGGGCAGGGACGAGCAGGCACTTTTCGTTACGATAGCGGGGATAGTTATAGTTCTGCTTATGCTTGTGGGCGAAATAGGAGGGCTTTTCGATATGATAAAGGGAATATTCGGCTTATGACGGTGATAAAGCTTTGCGGCATAGCCGTCATCGGTGCTTGCGCCGCGCTCATAATGCGTGCGGCAAAAAGCGAGCTTGCAATATCGGTCGGCGTGATAACGGGCATAATCATCCTCGCCTCCGCTATATCGTCCATGTATCCGATAATCGCTTTTGCCGAGGAATTATCGCGGGAAAACTCGTATTCGCTCTATTTTTCCACGGTGCTGAAAGCTCTCGGAATAGGAATAGCCGCGCAGACCGCCGCCGATATATGCAGAGATAGCGGAGAGGTGGCCGTAGCGTCAAAACTGGAGTTTGCCGCCAAGGTCGGCATACTTCTGCTCGGTCTCCCCGTAGTACGCGAAATTTTGTCTCTTACGCAGAAAATACTTGAATAAAAATGAAAAGAATAATAATTATTATATGCATACTTCTTGCAATATTTTCGACTACTGTATATGCTGATGATTCGGACGAAAACGAGACGGATTTCGGACAAGGCTCGGTATACGAGGGGCTTCCCGAGGAGATGAGGGAATACATACCGTCCGATTTTTTCACCGCGGGAGTATCGGGACTTTCGGAAAAGCTGAACATCGGATTTTTCTTGCGTGCGGCAGGGAAAATGCTCTCGTCCGCTTTCCCGCGCGCGGTGAAAAGCTTCGCTTTTCTGCTCGGGATACTTGTCATTTCCTCCGTGCTCGGCGCGCTCGGCGACAGCATAGCGAGTCCATCGGTGAAGAGCGTGTTTTCATATATATCGTCGGTCTGCATCTGCGCCGCCGTCTATGAGGCGACAGGCTCGCTTTTCTCGCTGACGAAGGAATTTATCACCGGACTTTCTGAATTTGTCACGAAGCTGATGCCCGTGATGACGGCGCTCCTATATGCGAGCGGCAAGGTCGGCACGGCGGCTGTTTCGGGCGGGATAATAACGGCGGCGCTGGCTATACTCGAAAATATCTGCGCGGGCATGCTTTTTCCGCTGATACAGATGTGTTTCGCCATCTCGGCGGGCGGCGCCATGTGCGGAAACTCGGGACTCTCGGGAATAACGGCAACGGTGAAAAAGACGGTGACATATCTGCTTTCTTTCATCATGCTTCTGCTTTCGCTCACGCTGGCTTTTCAGAGCGTGATAACGAAAAGCGCGGATTCTCTGGCACTCAAGGGCGTGAAATTTGCCGTCGGCAGTTTTATTCCGATAGTCGGCGGAGCGATAAACGAGGCTCTCACCGCCATAACGGGAAGCATCGGCACGATTCGCTCGGCGGTAGGAATCGCGGGCGCGGCGGCGGTACTTTTCATGACCGTGTCGCCCATCATATGCATACTCATAAACAAGGCACTGCTTGAGCTTTCGGCTTCTTTTGCCGTGATGCTCGGGCTGGAGAGGGAAAGCCGATTTCTCTCCGATACGGCGGGCATAGCGGGCTTTTTCGTTTCGCTCTCCGCCGTGACGGGCGTATTCTTCATCTTTTCGCTTTCCGTGCTCGCGGGCATCTCATAGGGTGATATCATGGAAGAAATAAAAAGCTATGTTTATATGCTCGTCTGCGTGCTTGCGGCAAGCGGACTGGCGATAAATCTCTCTCCCGAGGGAGAGATGAAAAAATATATCAGATATATCTGCCTGCTCTGTGCGGCTGCGGCAATCTGCATTCCGACGGTGCAGGTGATAGGCGGTATTTCCGGCTATATCGCCGATATCGGCGACGGCACCGCATATGAAACGGGCGAAAATCCCGATGCGGAAGGGATACTCATAGAGCGGACGCGAAAGAACATCGCCGCATCTGTGCGAAATTACATCAGCGAAAAATACGGCATCGCAAAGGAGAGCATCAGCGTCGATGTTACGCTTGACGGGAGCGATACTTCATGCGTCGAGATAAAAAAGCTGACGCTGACCCTGCCGAAGAGTGCTCCCACTGAAAAGATAAAAGCGGAGCTTGATGAAATGTTTCTTCACAAAACGGAAATAGAAATTATCTACGTGAGGTGATGTAATTGAAAACAAAACTTAAAGATATGCCGCCGAAGCTGAAGCTTGCCATACTTGCCGCACTCGGTATTTTCGGCGTTCTGCTCGTGATAATAGGCTCATCTGGCGGCAAAAAGGCGGTGACACAAAAAAATACTGCAGAAAATACAGAAGATAACGCAACTTTGGCATATATAGAGAGCCTTGAGAATAAAATTAGAACCATAACGAGGCAAATAACAGGTTCGGACAATGTGAGCGTTATCGTAACCGTCAGCGACGGAGTGCAGTATGTCTATGTTTCTGATGAAAAGGCGGGCGAGAGCGGCACGGACAGGGAATACATAACCGTGCGCAAGGAAAACGGCTCGGGCACACTCATATTGCAAAAGGAAATATATCCTCCAGTTGAAGGCGTTTCCGTTGCGTGCCGCGGCGGCGATGACCCGGGACTTCAAGCCAAGCTTATCTCGGTCATATCGACGGCGCTGGGACTTCCGAGCAACAGAATCTGTATTGTCGGGGTAAAATAAATTTTATATTTAAGGAGATTTATTATGAGAAACGAAGAGAGAGCCGCTATCAGAGCGGGCATGGCAAATCAGGTGGAGGGAGAGGAAGCCGTGCTCAGTCTTCCCGAGGCAAAGGAACACAATTTCAAATTTGGCAGTATTTTCACGGGCGACAGCGTGAAAAAAGGAATCAGGAAATTCGGCGTGCGCAATCTTGTGATAGTTCTTTCCGTACTGCTTATCGGTGCCGCCGTATATGTAAACTGGGCTATCTTCGGCAAAACAGACAGTCCCGATTCAGGCAATGACCAACCCTCCGGCAATGTCAATGTAGATGACAACGCGAACACGGAATCAAATTATTTTGCCGCATCGCAGATAGAGAGACAGCGCGCACGAGATGAGGCTATGGAAGTTCTTCAGGGTGTTGTCGACGATGCAAAAAGCCTTGACGCGGCAAAAGAGCAGGCGCTTGCCGATATAGCGGCAATAGCGGCAACTATCGAAAAAGAAGCCAATATCGAAACGCTCATCAAGGCAAAAGGCTTTGATGAATGTGTGGCGGTCATAAACGGCGACAAAGCAAACATCATCGTAAAGAGCGAGGGTCTCAAGCCCAATCAGCTCTCGCAGATACTCGAAATCGTTTATAAGCAGGCAAATATTCTTCCCGCAAATGTGACGATAGCAGAGAAATAAACGAAACGAGAAAGAGCTGTGGCAAAATACCGAGCTCTTTGATTTGCAGATTTCCGCTGTTTTTTAGCGAAAAAATAAATTATAAATTGTCGTAATCTATTTTTCTGTTTTTGAAAAAGTATTCTTTATCGTGTTCGTTTATTTCACGCAGGACTCTGCACGGATTCCCGACTGCAACCACATTATCCGGCAAATCCTTTGTGACGACGCTTCCCGCGCCGATCACGGTATTGTTTCCTACGGTGACGCCGGGCAGGATTATGACGCCTGCGCCGAACCAGCAGTTTCTGCCGATATGCACGGGAGCATTATACTGATATCCCTGCTCGCGGAGAGAGGGAAGCAGAGGATGACCGGCGGTGGCTATCGTGACATTCGGACCGAACATCGTACAGTCGCCGACATAAATATGCGTATCATCGACGAGAGTGAGATTGAAATTTGCATATATGCCCTTGCCGAAATGCACATGGCGACCGCCCCAATTTGCATGGAGCGGAGGCTCTATATAGCAGCCTTCGCCGATTTCGGCAAACATTTCTTTCAGCAGAACGGTTCTTTTCTCCCCATCGAGCGGTCGCGTGGCGTTGAAATCGTATAATTTTTCAAGGCACAGGGTCTGTTCTTTCGCTATTTCCGCGTCATTCGGAAGATACAGCTCACAGCTGTGCATTTTTTCTTTTGCGGTCATAATTATATTTTATATTCAGATTATATTCAGAATTCGAGTTTTTCTTCGATATAGGAAACGAGGTCGTCTATCTTTATGCGAACCTGCTCCATGGTATCGCGGTCACGGACTGTTACGCAGCCGTCGTTTTCGGAATCGAAATCGTATGTGATGCAGTAGGGTGTGCCTATCTCATCCTCGCGGCGATAGCGCTTGCCGATGGAACCTGTCTCATCATAATCGACGGGGAAGTGTTTTGCGAGATTATTATGAATCTCCATAGCCTTATCGCCGAGCTTCTTTGAAAGAGGAAGAACAGCCGCCTTGAAAGGAGCGAGCGCGGGATGGAAGTGAAGCACCGTGCGTACATCGCCGCCTTCGAGAGTTTCCTCATCGTAAGCCTCCGTGAGGAATGCGAGGAACGAACGCTCAACGCCGAGACTGGGTTCCACAACATAGGGAATATAGCGTGTATTCTTGTCTGGATCGAAATATGTGAGGTCTTTGCCGGAGGTATTCTGATGCTGAGTTAGGTCATAATCCGTGCGGTCGGCAACGCCCCAGAGCTCGCCCCAGCCGAAGGGGAACATGAATTCAAAGTCGGTTGTTGCCTTGGAATAGAAGCAAAGCTCCTCGGGATCATGGTCGCGCAGGCGCAGATTTTCTTCTTTCATGCCGAGACTGAGAAGCCAGTTTTTGCAGAATGAACGCCAGTATGAGAACCACTCAAGGTCGGTATCCGGCTCGCAGAAAAATTCAAGCTCCATCTGCTCAAATTCACGGACGCGGAAAATGAAGTTTCCGGGAGTTATCTCATTACGGAAAGATTTGCCTATCTGACCGATACCGAAAGGCAGCTTCTTGCGCGTGGTGCGCTGAACATTCACGAAATTTACGAAGATACCCTGCGCCGTTTCGGGACGGAGATAAACCGTATTTTTGGCATCCTCGGTTACGCCCTGAAATGTCTTGAACATCAGATTGAACTGACGGATATCCGTGAAATTATGCTTGCCGCAGGAGGGACAGGGAATATTGTTTTCCTCGATGAAATTTTTCATTTCTTCCTGCGAAAAAGCGTCGATGGGCTTTTCGAGAGTTTTGCCCGTCTTTTCGCAGTAATCCTCGATAAGCTTGTCCGCGCGGAAGCGCTCCTTGCATTCGCGGCAGTCCATGAGCGGGTCGGAGAAGCCGCCGAGATGACCGGAGGCAACCCATGTCTGCGGATTCATGAGAATAGCCGCGTCAAGACCTACATTGTAGGGGCTTTCGGTGACGAATTTCTTCCACCATGCCTTTTTGATATTGTTTTTCAGCTCTACGCCGAGAGGACCGTAATCCCATGTATTTGCAAGACCGCCGTAAATTTCGGAGCCGGCAAAAACAAAGCCGCGGTTTTTGCAGAGCGCAACGAGCTTGTCCATTGTTTTTTCTGTGTTTTTCATTGCCAATTATCCTTCATTTCATTAGATTTTTTATTTTTCATCATGTCCATATAATCCTGCAGGATTATCTGCGCCGCGAGCGAATCCACGGTGGCACGGTGATTTTTTGTTTTGATGCCCGATTCACGAAGATACATATGCGCCATAACGGTGGTACAGCGCTCGTCATACAGCGTGACGGGAATATCGCAGAGTTCTCCTATCATATCGGCAAAGGCCATCGCGCTCTGCGCTTTTTCGCCGAGAGAACCGTCCATATTCACGGGCTTGCCGACGACGATGAGGCTGACCGAAAGTTCCTTTGCTTTTTCCGCGATTTCCGCCGCGGCTTTTCCGGCATTGTAGCTTTTGATATTTCCTATGCCGTGCGCATACATTCCGAGGTCGTCGGAAACGGCAAGTCCTGTTCTCGCCGCGCCGAAATCAACGCCGAGTATTTTTTCTGCCATTTTACTCTCCCGCTCAGAAGCTGTTTCTGTTGAGGTCGACTTTGTTTTCCGCCATGTATTTTTCTATATCGGCTTTGCTCGG
The DNA here is from genome assembly GCA_963618495.1 of Acutalibacteraceae bacterium. GTDB lineage: Bacteria > Bacillota > Clostridia > Oscillospirales > CAG-272 > Apopatosoma. Next base: position 2,619 of record CAVESF010000012.1, on the reverse strand, counting down.
GATATATTCGAGATTGCCGTTTGCCGCGCGGGCGAGAAGCGTCACTATCTGCGCATATCTTGCGGCGCGCACGGGATGGCGGCTCTTGAAAAATTCATATGCATAAGCTCCGATATATATGGGAGAGAAAAATTCCTTTCCCTCGGAGGCGGTTTTCAGCGTATGCGGCGCTTCGGCATATTCGTATGTATTTCCGTCATAGACAAACGAAGTGCCATTTTTGTTTATCACATAGAATTTCGCTTTTATCTTTGCGGAGAGCGAAATTATTGCGCGGACAGCCTTATCCGCCGTATCGGGGAAGAAGCCTGTGAGCGCATATATCTCATCCTCGGAGATGATGAGCGTTTTTACATTTTTGAGGCTCTCCAGAGGGAGCTTCGCCGTATGTGAATTGTATTCGAGAATCAGGTCGAGTCCCTGCTCGGTTGCGCGGTTCAGCGCATAAACTGCGAGATCCTCATATTCCGTGCGCTTGACGATATGCACGCGCTTTTCTCCGGAATCGTCCTTTTCCTCCGAGAGGTCGTCCTCAACGGAGATTTCCTCCTCCACCTCGTGCGCCACGAGCAGAGGCTCCTGCGGAACTATGAGCGCATCGGGATAGGAAGCGAGCGCATTGTCGATATCTTCTCTCGAGATAAGCTCGCCCACTCCGCGGGAAACATAGTTTGTATGACCGCCGAGATCGTCATAGAGGGTGACGCTCATGCCTGTCTGATAGCCCTGAACGGTCTCTATATTGTCGGTGATGATGCCGCATTTTTCATAGTAACGCATGAGACGCTCACCGTTTGTATCGGCGCCGAGCTTTGTGCAGAAGGCGCATGAGCCTCCGAGTTTGGCTATGGAGATTGCCGTGGAAACGCTCTGACCGAAAGCGTGGAAGCGGTAAGCGCCGCTTTCAACGGAGTTTCCGTCTTTTTTCTTCGGATTTACCTTCATACGCAGGTTCATGTAGCTGTTTCCTATAACGAGAATTTTCTTGTCCATAATAATAGCCGTCCTTATTGATTTATAAATTATATATTACCATAATAAATCGCTCTTGTAAATAGATATTTGATTAAAAAAGCCGATAAATTCGGAAAAAACGGGCTTCAGTCGCGGAAAAGTCTGCGAGAGAGCGGCAAAAGTACGGAACCTATCGTATTTCCCGCCGTTATCACGGCGAGGCGGAGATGGCTTCGCCGTTTATCATGATCCCGCGATGCCGACGCAGATTCCCGCGAAAACGGCTTTGATAAAGGGAGAAAGGTCTTTAATTTTTCTCCCGAGGTTTTGTTATGTGAAATATTCTATCATGCCATGCGGATTTTGTCAATACAAGAGGAAAAAGAGCAATTTTATGCTTGCAAAAATATAAAATGTGTGATATTATAGAAAAGAACAAAAAATTTTTCATTGGAGGCAACATGAAATTCACTATATTTATAAGCGAAAAATTTGACATAAACGGAACACCGATTGAGAGCGATCCTATAGTCGAAGGACTTATAAACAGTACATATAAGATATCGACAGACAGCGGAAAAAATTATATTCTTCAGAAAATAAACACGAATGTCTTCAAAAATCCCGATGAGTTGATGCAGAATATAGAAAATGTCTGCAAATATATCGCCGCGAGGGTTGATGACCCCGAGAGAGAGGCAATGACCGTTATCAGAGCAAAGGACGGCAAGCTCTGGTGCAGGGCGGAGGACGGCGGTTGCTGGCGCGTATATAAATTTATAGAGGGTACGAAATCGATTCAGGCGGCGGAAAACGAAATGTCGCTTTACTATGCGGCAAAGGCTTTCGGCAAATTTCAGCGCCTGCTCGGCGATTACGATGCCTCGACCCTTTTCGAAACGATACCGAATTTCCACAATACGGTGAGCCGCTTTGCCGATTTCAAAGCGGCTGTGGCGCATGCTTCTCCTGAGAGAAGAAAGGAATGCGAAAAGGAAATCGAGCAGATTTATGCGCTTGAGCCTTATGCGCATATGATAGTGGACGGACTCGCAAGCGGTAAACTGCCGCTTCGTGTTACGCACAACGATACAAAGCTCAATAATGTCATGCTCGACAATGCGACGGGCGAGGGCGTCTGCGTTATCGACCTCGATACGGTAATGCCCGGTTCGCTTCTTTACGATTTCGGCGACGGTGTGCGCTTTGCCGCCTGCAACAGCGCCGAGGATGAGCGCGATCTCTCAAAGGTTTATCACAGGCTCGACCTTTTCGAGCAGTATACGCACGGCTTCCTTGACGGCATCGGAGCGAATATAACCGAAAACGAGCGCGATATGCTTCCGGTTTCCGTAGTGATACTCACATATGAGCTTGTGCTCCGTTTTCTCGGCGACTACCTGAATGGCGACATATATTTCAGAGTAGCCGAGGACAGACCGAAGCACAATCTAGAGCGCGGCAGAGCACAGCTGAAGCTTACGCTCGACACGATATCCAAGCTCGACGAGATGAAGAAAATCGTGGAGAAATATTCTAAATAAGAATGAAAATAAAAAAGGGTCGCGGCGAAGCTTCCTTCTCATAAGGATGAATAATGAGAAACAGAAGCAATCGGGCGGGAAGGACGAACAGTTTCGGCTGTTCGTCCTTTTCGTTTTGCGA
>CAVESF010000011.1:0-61170 GCA_963618495.1 Acutalibacteraceae bacterium | reverse complement strand
TTTTGTCTTGCTCTTTTTTGCTCTCAATGCCTCTGCATAAAATTTTTTGTTTTTTTCGAATTTCCTATTGACTTTTTATTTGTAGGCTTTCACTTCGACAGTGTATCTGGTACAAGCTCCATAATATCGCCTATATCACATTGCAGGGCAATACAAATTTTCACCAGAACATCAGTCGTAACGTTTTCATTTTTGCCGAGTTTTGCCATTGAAGCATGACTTATGCCGGCAGCAACGCACAAATCCTTTTTCTTCATATCTCGATCAATTAAAATTTTCCATAACTTTTTATAACTCACTGCCATATCATTCACTCCAATAGTAAGCATATCGATTACGCAAAAGCGCTATCAAATTCAGCAATTGCTGATTTTAAAAATAGTATATCATACTTTCTCATGTTTTTCAATAGAATAAATGAGAAGTTTATCGAAAAATCAACATAGTCGTAGCAAATGCCCGCAGAATCACTCCTGCGGGCTATGCTTACTCAATTTTCAAACGGCTTATTTAAAGTTGCAGCTCTTAGATACTTTTCCGGATCACCGTTCAAAATCAGATTGACGTATTTCAACGGTGCGTTATAGAGCAGCCAATCAAGTTCAGATCGCTGATACATATTGTCTGTTACTTCGTTCTCACAGCGATACGGTCAATGGAGATTATCGTTCCGTCTGTCAATTTCAACTCCACACAAGCAGTATCAATACTAAATTCACACGACAGGATTTTCATTACCTTTCCTCCATAGATTTTTGATGTGGTTCTTCGCCAGCCCGCTTGCTGTTTTGCAGCATTTCTCTGTGTACGGCGGCACCAGCTTGAAGCCGAACCGCCCCTTCTTCACTTCAAAGATTTTACAGCCCTGCTCGTCATCGTCAATCAGTCTGCACTCTTTCGGATACTGAATCGCAAAGGAGGATAGTCTGTTTTTGAGATCGGTGTTATATGTGATAACCTCAATAATGGAGCTATTTTCGTCAAAGTAGATGGCGGTTGTCTATTGCTTCTTTGTAAGACATGTTTTCATAAACACTTCTGGTTTTTGCATTTTTTACAATTCATCAGCCGAAAAATGGGCGGATTTTCGGATAGAAATAGCCGGACGAAGCTGAGGTCATTCGGTATGGCTCCATTTGAAATCTTGCGTTATTTAGGCTCTACACGAAAATCAGCGGCTCTCGTCTCTTGAGGCGGTTTTGCCCTACTTCGGGAGAAATACGACAAAAGATTATTTCAGGAGATAACCCCCTCGTATGTTAGCAGTCTGCCCGCGCAGGCGTTCATTTTCCTGTTCAATGTCGGCAGTATTATATCAGAAAAACGAGAAAATTTTTGATGATGCATAATGCCCGACTGAATTATAAACTTTATGAGATGATGCGTTCGGTTTTCCCATTGCCGATGGAATATTAGGAAGAACGCAAATATTATCTTGCTTATCAGTCGAGCGGTTACCTTTTTGTTATTATCGAATGATTGCTCGGCGGCATGAAAGAGAGCGACAATTACATGGCAAACCTGATCGCCGAAATCATTGAGAATTCGTCTATTTATAAAAAGTGATCACGAGCAAGCGTTTGGAGAAATCCACGGCTACTGCTTCATATAAAGAAAAACGAGCCGGACAACTGTGAAGCTGTCCGGCTCGTGTGTTTTTGGTTGTTATGTATTTTGATATGCTGCAAAGAATCAAACTGTGAGGTGACAGATAAGACAGAATATCTCTCTTACTTATTCAGACAAATCTCGGTTCTTTTATTGGTAAACTACTTCATCCATTACGACTTCCTCCGCGGTAATCTTACAGGAATTCATCTGTGCCACCCATTCAAGCGGATCGGCAGATTTCAGCTCTTCATCAATACCACGGGATTTGGCGAGCCGAGCGGTGATCAACCGCACCTGTTCCTTCGCCGTGATGTCGATGTCATGGAGATACGTATTCAACCGACACTGCGTCAAAAGTGTGGTGTATGTGCCTTTCCGATGCTCCTTTATGAATGCAAGGCGTCAACTTCCGTATTTGCCAATAGGGTAGTGCGTTTGCTCCGGCAGAAGGAAGTCGGGGTAGAGTATACCGTCATGTTCGGTATAGCTGATCTCAAAGCTATTGTCAATGCCGTCACCTCTCTTGCCGTCGTTTCTGAAAATTCCATTTTCAAAGTTTGTGTTTTCGTTGTTATTTTTATTTGTGTTCTTCATTACAGTAACCTCTTTTTTGAATTTATTTACTGTAATTCGTCCGCATCCGACAACCAATCATTTTGTGATTTTGTTCTTGAAACCGCCTTGGGGCACCTGCTTTATCGCAGGTGCCCCCAGTGGCGGCTTTTCTTTTTGGCGGAGAAGGAGAGATTTGAACTTTGTTTTGAGTCGCTTGTGACAATGGTTTTAGCGAATTTGACCGCATTTTGACCGCAGGACATTTTTTATTTGCGTTTTAAAATTTATTTTGTTACAATTTCGAATTAAGAATTTCAGCGGCGGCATCCACGGATTTTTTGCGAAAATCGGTATAAATATCCATTGTGGTTGAAAGCTGTTTATGCCCGAGAATTTCCTGCACGCTTTTTATAGGAACATCCGCTTCAAATGCTATTGTGGCAAAGCTGTGGCGCAACTGATGAGCTGTGCAGGTTACGCCTGTTTCTTCTCTATAATGTTTGGACAAGGTTATAAAGCGGCGATTTGTAAGCGGTGTTTTCCCCGTATCTGATATTATATAATTATCGGGAGTCTTTCCTGTCACATTATCAAGTATCGCCCGCAAAGGCTTAAGCAACGGCACTATACGATTTCCCGCCTCTGTTTTCGGACTCTTGATACGCGGAAGATCTCCCTCATGATATACGGATTTTGTGACATGAATAATATTATTCTTAAAATCAATATCTTTCCATTGCAAGGCGAGGATTTCGCCTTTACGCATACCTGTATAAAGGGCAAATGTAGGAAAAAGCCATATATCTGCGGAATGCTTGATTATTTCTTCGTCGGAAGCAGACGCGGCGGTTCGTGCAACCTTTTTTGTTGACGGTGTGGAAACGGAAGCGCATGGATTCACTTCCAAATCGCCATGAAGCACACCATATGAAAAAATCAGATTGCATACAAGTCTCTGATTTGAAATTGTCTTGGTAGCAAGTCCCGAGCGGGCAAGGCGTTTGAGATATAAATTGATATCCTGAGCGCGGATTTCCTTTATCATATCGCTACCGAACTCATTCAATGCTCTGCGCATTGCCGGCTTATATGTTTTTATGCTCTGATAAGCAAGATCCGGTTCAGCTTCTTCCCACCAGTCGGAAGCTACCTCTGAAAATGTTCTGCCATGCTCGACTTTTGCCGAATATCCAATTATCTTCTTATTTATTTCGCGTTCGGAGCTTCCATAGAAATATATACGCTTACCTGTGCGCGGGTCTGTAATATTTTTTACCATGCGCCCATCGGCACGGATTTTCAGATTCGATTTGATAATATCACCTTCTTTTCTTAAAAAAAGCTTAAAAATCTATTGACAAATACGCCTTGAATGCGTATAATATAATTGCAAGGACAAATAATTATTAAACAAGGAAGTATGACATGCCACTCAAGCCTGTAGAAATGGAAAAAATAATAGTAGCGGACGGCTGGTATTTTGTAAGACAGAAAGGCAGTCACCGGCATTACAAGCATGCGACAAAGAAAGGTATAGTAACGATACCTTTTCACAAAGGTATGGAAATAAACCCGCTTACGGAAAAAAGCATCCGCAGACAGGCACAGATAGATTGAAAGAAAGAAGGAGGATTATTATGAAGCTTGTTTATCCGGCAATCTTTGAAAAAAGCAATGACGGTTATACCGTGGAATTTCCCGATCTTCAGGGATGTGTGACGCAAGGCAGAACATTTGAGGAAGCAATAGCCATGGCTACCGATGCGGCTTCCGGCTGGATTCTTGTAGCGATGGAGGACGGCGACGCTGTACCGGCTCCCTCGAAGCAGGCGGACATATCGGGGCGCGGAAAAAATGTATTCTGCAATTTTATATTGCTCGATATGGACAGATACGCAAAGCAATACGGTGAGAAATCCGTAAAAAAGAACTGCACTATCCCCTCTTGGCTCAATTATGAAGCGGAGCGTGCAGGCGTGAATTTCTCGGCGGTATTACAGAACGCGCTGAAAGCCGAGCTTCACATCACGGACAGATAAATACATGCGAAGATTTCCCTGCTCCCCCACTTCGGGAGCGGGGATTTTTTTGTTTCCTCCTGAAAACACTTAATTGCCTAATACAATCTTATCTTACCAAGCTCTGGAAAGCTATAGCCTTACCCAATATTTTGACCTCTTCGAGCTCTTTGCCGATATATACGAGCGGCTCATATGCCGGATTTTCCGGATTTAAAACAAGTTTATTTTTTTCGGGATAGTAATATACCCTTTTGAGCGTTGCTTCGTCTTCTATGCAAATTGCCGCGATTTCTCCGTTATTTACTGACGGTTGCTTGCGGATGAAAACGAGGTCGCCGTCATATATTCTCGCGCCAATCATGCTGTCCCCTTTTGCCTTGAGACAGAAATCCACATCCAGATCGGCAGACGCGGTCACGAAGTCGCCGTATTCTTCCTGCGCCAGTATAGGCTCACCGCAGGCTATCTCCCCGAGTAAGGGGATTTTTTTTGTTTTAAGCGGAATTATGTTTTCGGGCATTTCGCGCTGAATATCTTTCATGCCAAGTATGCAGTCGGCACTACATTTGAAGAAAATCGATAGTTTTCTGAGACTATCGTTATCAATATCATATTTTCCTTGTTCCCAATAAGAAAGAGTGCTTTGTGCAATTCCCAAGCGTCTTGCAAGCTCAGCTTGCGTAATGCCGTTGCTTTGTCTTAACTCTTTTATCTGATTTTTCATAATTATCACGCTCCTTTATATCAATTATAATGATATTTTCAAGAAACTTCAATATGAAATCAAGAAAATTCATAAAAACTATTGACAAATCGAGTGACTTGATATATACTTTAATCAAGTAACTCGATATTTGCAAAAAAACGGAGGAAAACAAAAGAAAAATAATGAAAGAACAACTGAAAAAATTAAGAGAAGCGGCAAACCTGACGCAGCAGGAAGCAGCCGTGCTAATCGGTGTCGGACAATCAACCATATCAATGTGGGAAACTGGAGGAAGCATTCCGCAGACAAAAATGCTCACAAAAATTGCGGAAGTATACGGGTGCTACATTTCGCAGATTTTTGATTTTAACGAAACGGAGGCATGAAATGGAAGATAAGGAAATCGAATTTGTCATGGAAGACAAGGAAACCGAAATCAGAGCAACGATAATATCATTAAGGAATGTCAGCCGGATGCTGAAAAGCCCGATGTCCCTTGACGAGCAGTACAAAGGTTTCGGCAGCCACGGAGCATGGTCTACAGACAAAAACAAAAACCCCGTGCGTATAGCAAGAGATTTTGATGCTTATAGTATTGACTTTGCAATCATTCTGCTGAAAAGCTTGCTATGATTTCTTTACGGAAAACAAAATGATAACTAAGGAGGCGTGATTATGAAAAGCAAATGGAAAGTGCAGTGCAATCCCATGAACGGCAAATATCTTTACATTGCCTACCGCGTTCTCAACACAGACGAGCTTGTACACAGCGGGAACATCGAAACGTACGGCAAATATTCCGAGGACAAGCGGGAAATTCAAAAGCTGGTTGACGAGCTTAACGAAACGGAGGAATTAACACATGCGCAGAGCGCGTGTGTCGGCGTCGCCGAGACAGGGGGAACAAAGCGATGCGAAGCGTCGCTTGGCGTCGCCGAGACAGGGGGAACAAAGCGATGCGAAGCATTGCTTGGCGTCGCCGAGACAGGAGGAACATAAATGAAAAAGCTAATCAAACGCATTGCCGCGTGGTTTGTCTTTATTTTCACATGCCGCGGATCTATCGCGGCGGAAGCGGAGCGGGCAGGAATATGTGATTTTTCGGGACAGGGAGAATTAACACATGCGCAGAGCGCGTGTGTCGGCGTCGCCGAGACAGGGGGGAACAATCCCTCAGTCGCCTTCGGCGACAGCTCCCTTTGCACAAAGGAGCCCGCTAAAGGAGGGAAGCTATGACGATAGAACAGATGAGAGCGGAGCTGCTAAGGCTTTATCGCGGGGACGCATGGAAAAAGAAAGTAGCCGCCATGACAGAGCATCAGGTGCTGGCGGTATATAACAGACAAATAAAAGGAAGGCGGTACAGAAAATGAGAGAAAAAGAAGGATATCGTGAAAACATGGGTATGATACTGGAGCTTTTCCCTGGGCGCGTGAGCATCACGCCGAAAGAAGCAGCAGGTATACTGGACGTCAATGTGAAAACAATTTATTCGGCGATATCGCGGGTAAAGAATCCTCTGCCTGCCGTAACGATTTCGGCAAAGAAAATAATCATACCGATAGCGGCATTTGCCCGTTGGTTATCGTAACGAGGCGGCAACATGATAAAAGCATTGAAAAAGCTGACAAAGGCGATAAGAAAGCCGACTGTAGATGATGTATACGGCGAATACACCGTTATATTCATCGGTTGCCGCGGCGCGGAAGAGGTATATATCTGCAAGAGCGATGTGACAGGCACTATATATCTCAAAACGGAAGAAGAGCTTCGCGAAGAAGCGGCACGGAGCAAAGCGAAAAGCAGAAAGGCGGCCATATGAGAAATCTCTTTATAAAGAAAAAGAAAGACGAAGCGCAGGCACGGCGCATTGCCCGCGAAGAATATGAAAAAGTTTGCGAAAGCTGGACGAGGCGATTCAACATAGCGGCGAACACGGTGGCGCTCTACACGCTGCATAAGAGATTCGGCTTCGGGCGGGAGCGGCTGATGAGATTTCTCTCCGCATGCCGGAGCATACAGGCGGAGCAGGCGGAAAAATATGAAGAAGCTGATTTATACGCCATGAAAGAAACGCTCCGCGAGCTCGGCATAGACATCGACGCCATAATAGGCAAGACGACGGATGACAACAGCAGCGCCTGCACGGGCGTGGAATAAAAAAGGAGAAGCATATGGAAAAAACGGAAATCAGGATTTATCAGATTGACGGGGAAAGGGACGGAAAGCGGGTGATGTTCTGCGACTACGAATCAACGGTACGCAGAGCGGGGGACGTTGATTTTTCGATATACGACTGCGTATACAGCGGCGAAACGGACACGGACGACCCCGAAACGATATTCTGGCTTTTCAACATGGAGATGCCCTCCAGATATACGGGAAACAGCTTATCGGTTTCGGACATTTTGGAAATATGCGACGGCGAGAAAAAAGGCATATATTTCTGCGACAGCGTCGGCTGGGTAAAGCTCGGCACAGATCCGCGCGAAAAAGCGGAATAAAAAAACAAAGGAGAAAAAGAAAATGGCAAGTGAAAAATTGAGAGCTATTATAGCAGAACAGCAGAGGGGGCATGAGGGAGAGCCTCTTTACATGGTGGGAATGCAGCTTCTCGGGATCGCCGAGAAAGAGCCGGACTCGGCAGAACTGCTTGAAGCGGATCTGCAAACGAGCGGAATGGGGCTTGCCGCGGCGGCGGGCGAACTGAAGAAATATGCGGACACGCATCACGGAAAGGCGAAATGCTTCTGCATAACGCCGGATATCGCCGAGAAGATACTGCGCGGCTTTTACCGTCTGCCGGAAAAGAAAGCGGACAGCGAAGAAAAGCCGGCAGGCGAGGAGGGGAGCGCGGAAGATTTCATCGACCTCAGCGCATTTCTGTGACGACCATGAAAAACAAGAAAGAAGAACTCGACAAAGAAATAGCGGCGACTGTCGCCGCATTGCCGCAGGAGCCGCCTCCGGATGTCATGGCTTTTCCGAAGCTTGACCGTGACATACTGATATATCGTGTGAGTTTTGCATTTCCGCCGCTTGAGAATCGTCGCTGCAGAATGGCACATGTACACTGCACAGCATGCGGAGAAGAAGGCTATCTCGAATACATAAACGACGGCTCTGTGGGTTTCATTGACGCCGAGGGGAAAATAAAGCATCATGGCGACGCCTGCACATGCCCATACTGCGAAAAAGAAGTAAAGGCTATACATATAAAGGTATTCCGGCAGACATACAGAATAGACTGGCGAACTGTTGTATCTCTGCACAATGTCCGCGGGCACTTGGCAGTGCTCAGCTGGGGTTTTGCGAAAGAAGCTGACAAAAACGGAAATGTTTTCGTGTCATTTATGAGGATGGACGGCGCGGTATTTGCAAACCGCACGCCGGTAAAGGTAGCCGGATATCAGAAAAAAATATATGGCCTTACAGCCTTTCCGAGGTGGAAGCGGCTGCTGAAATTTTCCGACAGGCTTGACGAAATCGCAAGCGACTGCATAGCGCCGTTCCCGCCGGAAACGGTGAATGAAAGCGACTGCGAAAAAAGCGGACTGCTCGAATATCTCGCCTCATGCGGCGATACGGCATATCCCGTAAAATATCTGCAACTTTGGTGCAAGAAGCCGAACACGGAAAACCTTGCAAAACAGGGACTCGGAAAATATCTGACAAAGCTGATAAAGCACTGCAACAGCGCATCGGGATATTACTATAACAGCGTGCCGCGCCTGAACATCACCGACACGGCAAAATGCATAAACTGGAGCGAAGCGAAGCCCGCGAAAATGCTCGGGATTGAAAAGAGCGAAATGCAGATTGCGTCAAGGTATTCTCCTGTGACTGTGGCAACATATGCATATATGAGAAAATGCGGAGAAAAGCTCGGCGAAGATGAGCTTGCCATGCTTGACGGCATGTTTGAGCATGAAATAAGAGATATAACCGAAAAGCCGGTACACGGCTATAAGATACCATTTGCAAAGCTGCTGCGATATGTCGTAAAGCAACGAAGGCGGCAAAAGAGCGCCGACAGAGCGCGGCTAATAGACAGGCGGTATATGCTCGACTACTGGGAGAGCTTATACAAGGTATACGGCAGACTTCCGGCAGACCTGCTATATCCGCGCGACATAATAGCTTCGCACGATAACATGCTTCTGCGCGTAAAGGAAAAGGAAAGCGCCGAGCTCAACGCGAAAATGAAAGAGCTGGAGGCGGAGCGCGAGAGATACTGCTTTATGGATGATAATCTCGGACTGATGATATTTCCCTGCAGGACGCACGGCGAGCTCATAAACGAGGGGAAGCTCCTGCATCACTGCGTGGCGGGCTATGCAAACGCTCACGCATCGGGCGCGACCACTATATTTTTCATCCGGCACATAAAAGAGCCGGATGTGCCGTATTTTACGCTTGAGCTGAAAAACGGAAAAGTCAGTCAGAACAGAGGATACAAAAACCGCGCAAGAACCGATGAAGTGATTACCTTCGAGGAAGAATGGCTGAATTATATAAAAGAAATAAAGGAGAACGAAGAAAATGGAAAATGTAAACATGGTAGCGAGCGTATCGCCGCAAATGCCGGCGCGTGAAATAAGCATAGTGACGGCAGAAATAAAGGAGCTCTGCCGTCAGGCAAACAGAATGGCGCTGATGTACGCCATAGAGATAGGCAGGCGCCTCTACGAAGCGAAAAGCGTTTTACCGCACGGCGCATGGGGAGAATGGCTCCGCAATGAAGTGGATTTTTCGCAGGCGACGGCAAACAACTTCATGAAGCTCTTTGACGAATACGGCGCAGAGCAGATATCCATTTTCGGTGCTGTGGTAAATTCACAAACGTTTGCGAATTTGCCGTATACAAAGGCGCTGCAGCTTCTCGCCGTGCCTTCGGAGGAACGCGAAGATTTTGCAAAGGAGGCGGACGCGGAGCATATTTCCGTGCGTGAGCTTTCGGCGGCAATAAAAGAAAGGGACTCTGCAAGAAAAGAAGCCGAGGAGGCGAAAGCAAGAGAGGACGAGCTTTCGGCGGCAGTTTCCCGCGCCGAAAGTGCCCGCGCGGAAGCGGAAAAGCAGGCAAGCGAAGCAAAAGCCATAAGCGCCGCCGCGGCAGCCACTATTGACCTGCTGAAAAAGCAGGCGGCTGACGCAAAGGAAAGGGAGCAAAAAGCAAAAGAGAAGCTGAAAGAGGCGGAAGCAAACCCGAAAATCTCTCCTGCAGCCCTCGAAAAGCTCAGAGAGGAGGCGAGAGCGGAAGCGGACAAGCAGGCGAAAGACGATTATGACGCCGAGATTGAAAAAATACGCAAAAAGGCGGAGGACGCGCTCTCGGCGAAAGCGGAAGCAGAGAGAAAAGCCGATGAAGCCGACGCGGAGCTTGCGGCGGTGAAAGCAAAGCTGAAAACAGCGAATCCCGAGATATCGGCCTTCAAGGCGCTTTTTGATTCCCTGCAGGAAACGGCGGTCAAGCTGAAAAACATGATAAAGAAGATAGGCGAGAGCGACGGCGCGACGGCAGAAAAGCTGACGGCGGCTATGAAGGCATTCGGAGCAAGTCTATGACGCGCGAGGATGCGAGAATAGCGGTACGGCTGAATGCGGCGGTACAGTCGGAGAACGGAATAAAGGGCTATGCCTATCAGCTCGTATGGACGCACGAAAAAGGCAGGCAGTCATACGAGGCTATCGGAATCCATGACCTGCGTGCGAACGCGGTATATCTGGAAAAGACAGAAAAGGTGAATGTGATCGACTGGCAGACGCCCGACTGCGTAATAAACGAGATGCGGGAAAGGATGAAGGGGAAGTTATGACCGAGCTTGCTTTTCCCGCTGAATAAACACAATATGACGTTAATTTTATCTATAGCCACAATCGGTATGCTCTGCATATCGCTGATGCTTCTATCCTTTGCCATAAGCAATGGATAGAAGTTTTCCCATCTCTGCATGCCGACCCGAAAAAGCACAGACCGCGCAAAACGGGATATCGGCAATCCCTACATTTATTATATACAGGCGGCAAAAATGAAAAAAGTAAAGAAAAGAACCTACTCGGGATGCGTTTGCGAGCAGGAAATCTACTGCATATCCGAGAGGGCGAGCCTCAGCACGGTGCCGAGAATACGCTTTAAAACGCCGGAAGAGAGAGCGGCGCATCGCGACGGAATCTCACGGCGGAACCACACGCGGCTTTTCAACGAAAATTTCGACCCGACGTCGCTCTACAGCACGCTGACCTTTGACGACGAACACGAAGTACACACCTTTGACGACGCGCGGCGCATCCGCGACAACTACATAAGGCGGCTGAAATATGCTTATCCGGACGCGGTGATATTCGCATATCTCGGCAGAGGAAAAAGCACGGCAAGAATACACATGCACATGGTTTCGCGCGGAGTGCCGGAAGAAGCGATAAAAGCAAAATGGAAGCAGGGAGAAATCTGCCGCATAGAGCCGCTTCGCTCGCACAACTGGCGCGAGGTGGCAGGCAAAGGCAAAACAGACTGCGGGCAGGACTACACCGGTCTGGCAAATTATCTCTACGACCACTGGACGCCCGAGCAGGGCGGGCACCGATGGAAAATGACGAAGAATGCGCGCAAGCCCGAAGCGGAAGCGGCGGTGCCTATAAAGCGCGAATACTCGGAGAAGAATCCTCCTCTCCCGCCGAAAGGCTACATATATATAGAATGTAAGATTACGCCCTACGGCTATCAATGCTACAGATATGTAAAAAAGCCGCAGAAGAAACTGCGGAATTGACACATGCGCAAAGCGCGTGTGTCGGCGTCGCCGAGACAGGTGGAATTGACACATATGCAAAAATTTGAAGCGCACGAGGTGTGGCTTTAAAAAGCCTTGTAGATGTGTAAAGTTTTAAAACGAAAACAGAAAGGAAAAAAGAAAAATGAGAAAAAGCGAAAAAACAGAAGAAAAAGCCTCAGAGGCTTTCGCTGAAAAAAGTCAGTCTGTCCGTCTGTCTTTCCGCGAGGCGTATCGCCGCGCGGCTTCTCAGACGGAGTTGCATGCCTGCACGGACGGGCGGAAAGGAATGATGAGTGAGCTCTGCTACATAATGGCGGAGGTCTACATGACGGACACAAGCTCAAAGATAGCTGTCGGGGGAGAGGCGCTTGACGCTTATCTGGTCAGAGAGGTTTTCAAAGAGTTACGATATCCCCACCTTGAGATGGTGACAGACAATTTTGAAAGAGAGACAAAAAGCATAAAAAACAAGCGCGCATATCTGCGCACGGCACTTTACAATGCGGTCTTCGAGCTGGAGGCGCACTATACAAATCTCGTGAAAGAGGTATGAATAAGATGACGGAAGCAGATATTGTGATGAATTACAGGCAGGCGAAATTCAAATACAAGCAGATAGGCATACTTGCCGATATGAATCTGACGGGACGAGGCGCCATAATCGAGATACTCCGCCGACACGGAGTTTACGAAGAGGCGAAAAACAAAAAAGTGAAAGGAATTGACACATATGCGGAGCATGTGTGTCGGCGTCGCCGAGACAGGAAAGGAAATGAAAGCAATGGAAGAAAAGCGTAAATACGACTGCGGCAGATGCACGAACCGCAATACGCCGATATGTGATGCGTGCAACTATGCAAAGAGTCCGAGCGGAAGGATAAGCCGCCCGACGATGTATACGGAGAGCGTGCGGATCTCCGCATGCCGCTGTGCCGCCTATGCGGCATTTCTGAGAGAAAACCACAATATAACAGACTATATCGCAGATGCGGTGACAAGAGGCGCTTCTATGCCTGTAGGCGCGGTATTGCGATATAACAAGCTGCTGGAAATCGAGAAAAAGAAAGCGGAAAGGAGATAAGAGTGGGCAGGCACAGAGAGAATTTCGAATGGGAAGTCCCTGCGGGGGTGGTGGAGATTGTCCGCGCGATATGCGCGGATTACCGCCGCCGCGAGCATATGATAAAATTTTCGAGCATATCCGGCGATACTCTTGCGGAATACATACGGCTAAACGAGATAGTGGACAGTGCTATCGGCAATGCAGAAAAAGGGATCCGCGGCTCTCTGCTTGCCGATATAGTCCGCGGCAAAGGATATGACAGCTCCATGGCGTCACCTTATCTTGCCAAAAATACATACTACGCCCGCAAGCGCAAGATTGTATACGACATTGCCGTACAGCTACGGCTTGTGTGACCGTTTTCGGAACGACAAGGCGCGAGCGGGCGCACGGGCGGGCGCGCGGACATTTTATGCCGACGGCGGGTTACGGCAGATGAAAAAGCGAAAAAAACGAAAAAAAGCGGATTTATTGCGACAAAAGCGCAAAAAGTTTATGATATGATGGGTACAGGGATATAAAAAGTGCCGGATGCCCACAGAGGCGAGAGCGACATTTCTCCGAAACGGAGAGGTACGCTCCCGCTTTTTTATATCCGGAGAAAGAGAATCCGAAAAGGCACCGAGCGGAAAAAGAGAAAGGAGATACAGGGATGAGCAAGGACAGAAGCGGCGCGGCAAAGCCGAAGAAAGGGAGAAATGCCGACGGGACTTTTGCCAAAGGCAACCGCCTGACCGTCAAGTATAAAGGCGAATACTGCGAAATGATGCTCCGATACTTCCGCAACGAGGCTGTTTATCCGACATTTGAGCTTTTTGCGGACAGCATAGGCGTGACAAACGACACTCTGCTCAACTGGCGCGACAAATACAGGCATTTTGGAGCGGCATACGACAGATGCAAAAACATACAGAAAGGGCGCACAATCGCCGGAGGAATTACGGGAAAATACAATCCGCAGATTGTGAAATTCATGGCGATAAACAACTTCGGCATGGCGGAAAAGCTCGAAAGCGACAGCACGGTGCGCTTTGACGTGATTGTGCCGGCAGACGCGGACGACGAGGCGGGCTGATGGCAAAGGTAATAGAGGTAAAGCTCGGCAAGCCGCAGCCGAAGCAAAAGGAATTTATGATGGCAAGGACAAAATACGTGGCATTCGGCGGCGCACGCGGCGGCGGAAAATCATGGTCAGTGCGTGAAAAAGCGAAGCGGCTCTGCATGAAATGGGCAGGCATACGATGCCTCATAATCCGAAAAACATACACTGATCTGCGCGACAATCACATTCTGCCTCTGCGTGCCGAGCTTCCGCCGGAGCTGGCGCGATACAGGGAGATAGACAAGGCTTTTGTCTTTATAAACGGCTCGCGCATAAAATGCTCGTATTTTGCGACGGATTCGGACGCCCTGCAGTATCAGGGACAGGAATACGATGTGATTTTTCTCGAGGAGGCGACGCAGTTTTCGGAATTTGTCTTTGACATTTTAAAAGCCTGCCTGCGCGGCGCGAACAATTTCCCGAAGAGAATGTATCTGACGTGCAATCCCGACGGGATAGGTTTCATGTGGGTAAAGCGGCTTTTTGTATCGAGGGACTACCGCGAGAACGAAGATCCTGCCGACTACATGTTTATACAGGCGCTTGTGGACGACAATCAGGCTCTTATAAGGAGCAATCCCGACTACATCAAGCAGCTTGACTCTCTGCCCTACGAGATGCGGCAGAGGTGGCGATACGGCTCATGGGATGTGGCGGAGGGACAGTATTTTTCGGAATTTGACCGGAAAATGCATGTATGTGAACCCTTTATAATCCCGAAAGAGTGGCGGCGGTACATTGCCTTTGACTACGGACTCGATATGCTTGCGGCATACTGGTTTGCCGTGGACAGGGAGAGGAATGTATACGTCTACAAGGAATTTTGCAGAAGCAATCTGCCGATAAGCGCGGCGGCGGAGGCGATAAACGACTACACGAACGGCGACGACATATATCAGATATTGGCGCCGCCCGACCTCTGGAACAGATCGCAGGAGACGGGAAAAAGCAAAGCGCTTCTTTTCTCGGAGAGCGGGCTGACGCTCTCAAAGAGCAACAACGACAGAGAGGCGGGATGGCTTGCCATAAAGGAGCTGATGAGAGCGGATGCGGGCGGGAGATGCAGGCTTCACATATTCGAAAACTGCCGCGAGCTTATAAGATGTCTGCCGGAGCTTCTGCGCGACCCGAAGAAGCCGAGCGACACGCTTACCGAACCGCACGAGATAACGCACAGTCCGGACGCGCTGAGATATTTTGCCATCTACTGGACAGGTCCCGCCGCCGAAAAACGCGCGGCAAAGGTGAAATATCATCCCTCGCTGCTTGCGGATTACAGGCACGGCACGGAGGCGGAACGCGCAGAAATGATAAAAAAATACGGAGAACCGCTGATATAGGAGGAATCAGGAATGAGAACAGAAAAAGGAGACGGGACAAAACTCTCGTTTTTTCAGGATTTATACCGCGAGGCGCGGGCGGAATGCGAAGAGCATTATGCCGACCTCGACAAATTTTACAGGCAATACAAGGGAACGAAAGATATAGAGGGTTCAGAGGTGCAGGCGAAGCTTGTGCGCAACATCACATACGAGCTTGTGGAATCGCAGATAACAAGCTATCTGCCGAATCCGTCCGTTTCGCCGAGGATGTGGAGCGAAAGGAACGAAAGGAACGCAAAGAGCATTGAGACTCTGCTGAAAAACAAGCGTAACGAGCTGCCTTTTGAGAAGATGAACGACATGGACGAGCGGTACAATCCCGTTTACGGCGGCTCTGTATGGCTCTGCGAATGGGACGAGAGCATCACCACGCACAACACCGTCGGCGATGTCAAGGTAACCTGCCTTTCGCCAAAGCATTTTACAGGGCAACCGAACATCTACGAGATTGACGACATGGAATACTGCTTTGTCGAATTCGAAACGACGAAGGAAGATATCGTGCGCAAATACGGCGTGACGCCGGGCATAGCCGACGAAACGGAATCCGACGAAAACTCCGATGACAAGACGGCAACGCTCTATGTTTGCTTTTACAAAAACGATGACGACAAGATATGTCAATATGTCTGGAGCGGGGACACGGAACTGCTCGACATAGAGGACTACTACAGCCGCAAGAGATACATATGCAGAAAATGCGGCAAGCGAAAGGAACTCTGCGACTGCGAAAAGCCCGACTATGAGCTCCAGAACGACGAATACGAGGAACTTGACCGCGATATACCGCTTTCGGGCGGGCACTTTATCCCTGCCGAGAGCGAAATGATACGCGACGGAAAAATAGTGACGGAGCTGCAGACGCGACCCATGACGGGAGCGGACGGCAGGATACTGATGCGCAATGCCGGCGGCATAATGCTACCCGCGACAGAGGAAGTGGAAGTGCCGAAAACGGAGCAGACGAGGCTGCCATACTACAAGCTGACGATGCTCCCGATAGTCATACGCAAAAACACATCACAGGAGGACTCGCTTTTCGGTCAGTCCGACTGCGAATTCATACGTCCTCAGCAGGACGCGATAAACAAAGTGGAGAGTCGCATAATAGAAAAGCTGATGGGGAGCGGCGTATATCCGATAGTGCCGGACGACTTCGAAGAAGACATCGACAACTCTTTATTTACAAGGGTGTTCCGATGCAAGCCTAATGAGGTAAATCAATTCGGCAGAATCGACCTTTCCGTTGACATATCGAGAGATGTGACGGAAGCGGAGCGGCTCTATGACCAGGCGAAGCGCATACTCGGCATAACGGATTCTTTTCAGGGACAGCACGACGCAAGCGCGCAGAGCGGCAAGGCAAAGCAACTGCAGATACAGCAGGCGCAGGGACGGCTTGACTCAAAGCGGCAGATGAAAAACTCCGCTTATGCCGATATAGACAGGCTGATATTCCACTACTACCTCGCATATGCGGACGAACCGCGCCCTGCGACATACAAGGACGCGGAGGGGAGGATGCAGAATGTGGCTTTCAACCGTTACGATTTCCTCGAGCGCGACGAGGCGGGCGAATGGTACTACAACGACGAGTATCTTTTCTCCGCGGACACATCATATGATTTCGAGCGGCAACGCGACCTGATGTGGCAGGAAAACCGCCTGAACTTTCAGCAGGGTGCCTACGGAGACCCTGCGCTGCCGCAGACGCAGCTTATTTTCTGGCTCAACATGGAGCAGGCGCATTATCCTTTTGCTCATGACAATGTGGAGAGAGTGCGCGAAGAGATACGGCGGCAGGCGGAGATGGCACGGATGCAGGAGCAGATAGCGGCGGCGCAGGCGCAGGCGGCACAGCTTGCGGGAGAAATAGAGAGCAGAAAAGGATATGAGGATTATCTGACAGGCGAAATAAGCGCAAGAAACGAACAGATACAGAAAGGGATGATGTGATATGGCACTGAACGGAAAATTCGGGCAGGTGGCAATAAATGACGGCGGCGGCGGATATTCGGCGGCGATAAACAGGCGGCGAACCCGAGAATCGGAGGAAGCATATGACGACTTTTACTCAAGGCCGGGCATTTTCACTCAGGGGGAGATAATCGACTATGCAAAAGCAAACGGGCTGGACGGCGAACAGCTCGAGGGACTGATGAACTTAAGCGACAGGAGGCGGAAGCTTTTTTCCGCTTTTGTCGGCGGCATGACGGCGGACACGAGCGACCTTGATATCATCTACGGGCTTGGAAGAACCACAAGCAATGATTTCAGCGACGCGGACGTCGACCGCCTGATAGCTTATCGCGACTGGCTGAAAAACAATGCGGGCATGCCGTCATCCTACGAGGAATATCTCAAAAACCATGCCGGAAGCGCGGGAGCGGGGACAAACTCCGGCACAAATGCGGGCGCGGGGACGGGCACAAATACGAATACGAACACGGGAGCGGGAACGGCGGGCGCAGGCACGGCGGGAAGCACGGGAGCGGGCGGAAGCGCGACGGATGCGGCAAACGCATATTATGATGCGGTTTTCGGCAAGACGGCGGACTACGCAGGCAAGCAGAGAGACACAACCGTTACCGCGGCGCAGGAATACTACGACTATATAACGGGCGCGGCAGGAAAAGACAAAGCCGCCGCCATACGCGCGGCAGAAGCGGCAAGAGAGCGCGGTATAGTGGACGCAAGCACGGCATACAGGCAGATGCTCGCCTCATACGGAGCGAATGCGGAAAAGCTCGCGGGAATGGGACTGACGGGAAGCGGCTACAGCGATTATCTGAGCGGCAAGGCATATGCGACGAGCAGAGCCGAGGCGCAGAACGCAAATAAAGAGGCGGACGCGGCTGTCCGCAGTGCCGAAAGCAGCTATTCTCAGGCGCTCGGGCAGGCGAAATACAACAAGATGATGGCGGAAGCGGACGCGGAGAACACGTATTCTCAGGCACTGCTCAATGCCGAAATATCGAGAGACACGGGCAAATACGAGGCAAGCACGGCAGGCGCGGCAAGTGCGGCAAACGGTACATCAAACTATAACCGCCTGCGCATAGAGATAACGGGAGACGCAAGCGACGACGATATCGCCGCATATGCCGACGAATACGGATTCACGCCCGAGCAGGTATCCGAGCTTACGCGCATACGCAACGAAAAGAAAACGAGCGCGGCGGAAAGCACGCGCACGGAGGGCTTCAACTCGGCGAGAGTGAACATAACGGCGGACACGGGCGACTACGAGATAGAGGCGGCGGCAGGCACATACGGGCTGAGCGCCGAGCAGAAGCAGGAGCTCTACCGCATACGCGACGAGAAGAAGAAGCAGGAGGACAGATACGCTCTCGGGCTTGACAGCGACAGCAATGTGCTCGCAAAAGCTGACGAGATGCTCAAAAGCAACACGATATCGCAGGAGGAAGCTCACAGCATATATGACAGCATGATATACTCCGCTATAGCCTCGGCAACGAAAGACGACATAGAAACCCTTGTAAAAGAGCTTTACGGCTACAAGAAAGCCGGAAAGATAACGGCAGCAATGTACTCAAAGTATCTTGCCGAGCTTGGCAGAGTGACGAGCAATCTGAAAGCGGTGAACAAGGCGAAAAAGAATGCGGAAGCGGAGGATTCGGGCGGCAGAGGCGGGCAAGTCAGCGGCGCAGACAAAGACCGGACAAATGACGATCAACTTACCGAAATGCTTAATAAAGCATCTACGGGAGATGCAAACAAAACGCCGGGGATAGGCACTATCGCGACGGTTAACGGAAAATCATATCGATATACTGAACTTGGATGGGACAGATGGTATAAATGACGCTCGGAAATTCGCAAACGATTGGGAATTCGGCAATTCGAACAGAAAATAAAAACGCCGTGGCGGCACGGCAAAGACAATCCCTCAGTCGCCTTCGGCGACAGCTCCCTTTACACAAAGGAGCCTGAACAAGGGGATGGAGGTAAAGGAGTAAATATGGCAAGCATAATAGAAGAACTGGCGGCAAAAACGAGAGCAGGCGGGAGCGGCGCGCTTCCGTATGCCGCCACAGCAGAAAGAAAAAGCTCGATAATACTCGAGCTTGCGGCAAGAAGCGGCATAAATACAAATGCGGATATAAATGCATACAGGAACGCGGCTACGCTCCCTGCGACAGGCGCGGACACGGCGGCGGAAACGGAACAGAAGCAGAACGCAGGCGGCTTTTTCGGCGGAGTCGGATATCTCGCAAACAAGGCGGGCGTGGGCTTTGTATCAAGCCTTGAGGGCGGCATCGACTATATTGCAGGAGGTCTGGCAAAGCTTTTCGGCGCGGACGACTGGGCGGAAGAGGTAATGGGTACGGACTGGTTTGACTACTCGCATCCGGAAAACTGGTATAATCCCTCGCGCGGCTGGCAGGTGGCAGGCGATGTATTCGGCGGAATCGGCACATCTCTTCCGGCGATGGGCGCAGTGGCTGCCGCCGCGGCAATAGCAGGAGCTTCGGGCGGCACTCTCACACCGATTGCATCAGGTCTTATAGCCGCGGGTGCGGCAGGACTGAATGCCGCCGGAAGAAGCACATCCGAGGCATACAAGCGCACGGGAACGCTCGGAGGAAAAGAATGGGCATACGGCACGCTCTCGGGAATCACCGAAGGCGGAGTGGAGGGTCTTTCCACTGCGCTGGGACTCGGCGCGGCAAGGCTCGGCACAAAGCTTGTCGGCAATGCCGGAGGAAATGCCGCAAAGGAGCTTGTAAAAACGGCTACATTCGGCGGCGTGCTGAAAGAGATGGGCAAGAGCTTTATCGGCGAAGCAAGCGAGGAAGCTATATCCGAGATAGTTGACCCATGGTGGCAGAGAATGACCATAGACGAATACGCGCCGGGCGCGACGGCAAAAGAAGTCGGCTATGCGGCGCTTGTCGGCGGACTCTCCGGAATACTCATGGACGGAACATCAAGCGGCATACAGCATACAAAAAGCATTTTGCGCGGAAACAGGATAAACGGCAAGGGGAACACGGCTTCCGTGCTTGACACGGCGCGTTCCATTTCCGACTTCGAGGGAAAGAACAAAACGGGAATACAGGATTTCGCATATATAAGCGAAGCATACAGCAAGCTGACGGACAGCATCAAAAGCACAGACGGCAAAGTGACGACGATGGCGCAGAAAAAACTGCTCGGAGACCTCGCCGCGGCAAACAACTCATACAATATAAAGCGCTTTGTGGCGACGGACGCCTACAACATCGTGAGCAATGCCGAGGCTATAGCGGAGAATCTCGGAAAATTCGGCTACAGGACAGTGGACGGAAAGGAAATGCGGTACAGCGCCGCCGAGCTGACTGCGGGATATGACGCGAAAAAGCCGAAGAGCATATATAAAGCGCTCGAAACAAACGAAGCGTTGCGTTCTCTTGCCGTCAGTGCGGCGACGGGCAGACTGCTTATCGACACGGCAAGAACGGAGCAGGCGACTCTGGCGGGCGAAGCTCTGATGTCGAAAGCGGACCTCGCAAGATTTCTCGAGACGGCGTCGGATGAGGAAATACGCGGTGTGGAAGAAGCATTCGGCATAGAAGATCTGCGCACGGCAGACGCGGACACTCTGCGAAACCGCATAACAGCCTTTGCCGAGAACGGCGGCATAGAGGCGGAAATGCAGAAGCGGCGGAATGCGACGGAACTTGCCGCCATACCCGCGCCCGAGGCGGGAGCTATCCCGACGGACATATACATGAAGGACGGAGAAGCGCATCGCTACAGCGACGGCGACCTCAATATAGCGATAAGCAGGAAAGGCGACGCCTATCTGATATACGACTACAACACGAAAAAGCTCTCGCGTGAGCTGAGCGAATACGAGGCAAACGAATATCTCTCCGAATACCGCCGCGGCAAGGAGGCGTATATCGCCGAACAGAGGGCATACACGGAAAGGCAGGCGGAGAAAGCGAAGCGTGCGGAACTTTCGCGCGAGGCACGCGGAAAGGCGGACGCCGCACTGCGCGAGAACATAAAGGGATATGCTACATCTTCCGCGACTCTTCAGGCGCAGCTCCGCAAGGCATATCATGACGCCGTGGTTTCCGGCATAAGCGAAGCGGATGCGCTCTCATACGCAAGAGTATCGGAGAGGACGGGGCTTGACATGATTTTCAGCCGCCGGCTCTGCTCGCTTGCCGACGGTTCATATGCCGACGGGTATTATGACCCGATAAAAAACAGAATCGTAATAAATCCCGAAACAAAAAGAGCGCACGGCGCGCTCCTCATGCATGAACTGACTCATGCGATATACTATAAAGACGGCATGCTGACCATTGCCGAGGGAATAGAAAAAATGCCTGCCGAGAAAAAGCAGGCGATAATGAAAAAATATACAAAGGCAGGAATAACCGACAGCGTGACTCTCGCCGACGAGATGAACGCTCACTATGCGGAAGAGACGCTGAGAAACTTCGGCACGCTCGAAAAGCTCTGCGCCGATAAGCCGACGCTGAAAGAAAAGATTCTCTCTTTCTTCCGCGGTGCGGAAACGGACTACCGGGGAGACGCCAAGCTGACAAAAGCGGCAAAACAGCTTTATGCGCAGTACAAAAAGCTATTTGACAGCTTTGCCAAAAAAGGCAGAGGAAGCAATGCGATGGACATGATGCCGGTGAGACGGACTGCGCATGAAGATACAAAATATGCGCTTGCGGACCTTCACGAAAGCGGCAAACTCGAGAAATACGACAATGAATTAAGCAAAATAATACATGCAAAAGGCGATGCGACTGTTTACAATACAAAAGAAATATCTGATTTTGTAAGAGAAGCGTTTTCGCAAAAAAGTGAAAAGAAAACTGCATATTTTGGCATAATTTCAGAAAACGATATCAGAGCTATAGAGAAAAAAATAAAAAGCATGCCGAAAGATATGAACGGAGTATTGTTCAAAAAAGAAAACGGCTATTCATTGGCATGCTCTATGGATAACATAAGACGTTTGAAGGATGGCAAAAAGCTTTCGGCAGAAGATATCATCGACTATCTGAACAGAATGCCGGAAGCTATAGTTAATTGCGATAGTGCAATGTATGATGCATATTACAGCAAGGGTAATAAGTCTGATGGTGTGATTTTTAAGAAGGCTTTTTCGGATGGGACAATTGTCACCTGCCAAGTCATATCAAATAAAAATAACCGTTTAAGAATGCAGACACTTTATATGGACAGCGGAAGCTATCAACAAAAAAAGAAGTCTGCTACACCGCTGCTTTCACAAAATGTGCAAGCCGATACGTCCAAGACGGGCGGGAGTCAAACTTCTGTAAACAGAATATACGAAAACTCTGAAAAAGTCAATGCTTTAAAAGAAAAAAATGACGGAAAGAGATACAGCATACAGGACGGCAAGGTAATCGTAGATACAGACCAGCATATCTTTGACGGTGTGAGCCGCGAGGACTACGGAAAGGTTGTACGCCAGTATATGCGGCAACATTTTCGCGGTAAAGAGATAAGAGGAGCGGAATTTACGAAGAGAAGCGAGCATGAGTATACATATTCCGGCTATACCCAAAGTATTTATGGCGAAAGGGATGGTGTATATGAAGCAAAAATGAAAGCTGCTACGGAACTCGATAAAATGATATCAGTAGGTACATTTATAGGACATGAGAATGCAAAGCACCGGCATGAATATAACAAGGGCGGTTATGACCGTTATGGCGTTAAATTCAATCTTGGCGGAGAGGATTTTAGCGGGGAAACGCTTGTCGCTATTGGCGAAGGGAACAAACAAATTTTTTACGACATTGTAAATATAAAAAGAGGCGACCGCACCTTCACAGAAGAACTATCTGCGCCGATGACAATCGCCTCTGACAATAGTATACACGAAAACTCCGAAAAAGTCAATACTTTAAAAGAAAAAAATGACGGAAAGAGATATGCTCTGCCGGAGGCAGAAAGCGCGTACAGCTATGATACGCTGACGGGCAAAAAGGACATCGCCGTGACGGATCTTCCGCTTCATGCGCCTACGACGGACGACGGCAAAATAAACAGAAAGGCTGTCATTCTCGCCGGACGCCTTAATGCAAGGGCACAGAACAATGCGAAGAATACTCCAAAGGAAATATTTGTACATGTTTCTGATATAAACACGGATGTGCGCGTGGGAAGAGACGGACTTGAGCACGGACTGACGCGAGGGGATGAAAATACCGCGCTTGCAACGATGAAGATAGGAGACTTGCTCAAAAACAGCATTGCCGTAAACGAACTGAACGGCAGAACGAAAGGCACACGGACAAGCGAGATGTCATATGTACTGCTCTCTGTCGGACAGAATAAAAACAGTCCGTATCTTGTCAGAATGATAGTTGACAAAAACACGAACATGGTATCTGATTTGAGTACATACGGGCTATACGCAGTGAAAGCAAAAAAAGAAGGAGCGCTTTTTATGCCCAAAGGCAACGAGAGGGTGGAAGGCAATGCTTCCGTCTCTTACTTACGCTCCGATATAAGTATAGCAGATTTATTTGAAAATGTCAAGGGGCTGCCGATTGCAAGCGAGATATTCTCGCAGGATGTGCTGCTCAGACTCGGAGCGGAGCGGGCAAACGGAACGCTTTCAGGTGATGTGAGGTACGCTCTGCCGGAGGGGGCGGAGACGAAAAAGGAATATAACAAGCCTATCACCGCGCAGGATGTGCGTGAATTGCAATCAATAGGCAAAAAAAGCATAAACGAATTTACATCGGAGGAACTCGAAAAATCACAAAAATGGGCGTACAAATTCTATCGGGATCTCGGCACAAAGTCGCCGTTCTTCCGCGCGTGGTTTGGTGATTGGAGAGCGTACGATACCGCAAATACAAAAGTCGTATCCGTTCCCACAATCGATATTTCTCAAGCTACGCTTGAAAAAGGCGATTATTTCATCAAAGATACAGGGTGGACGGTATATGCCGGAAAGACTCTCAACGATGACACAAGGCATCATTCGGGCGGAAATCGCATAAATGTAAAATCTTTGAATGCAATCAATGCTATACTTGATAATGCAATCCTGCTTGATACTGTAGTTTCGAAAGCAAATACAAACAAAAAGTCTGCTAATACAGCCTTTCTTCATAAGCTGTACACGCCAATCATATATGACGGAAAATCATATATCGCCGTAACTACCGTGGAAGAATACTATAACGAGACGAGCAGCAGTGTATCACGCAGGGCATATAATCTGAAAGCAATAAAAATAGAGCCTGCCGGTGGACAACTCGGAAATAATTCCTCCTCGTCAGTACCTGTCACAGACTCTATAATTAGTATATCCGAACTTTATTCATTTGTCAAGCGATACGACAAAGATTTCTCGGCAGGGATGGCTGTTAATAAATCGCTTGTAAATGAAGATGGCACGCCACTCATCGTTTATCACGGTACAGACGAGGATTTTACCGTATTTGACAGTTCAAAAGGCAGAAGCACAATGGATATTCAGGGGATGTTTTTCAGTCCGTGGGAAGAGGATGCTTCCGGATATGGCTCAAAGGTCGGCGCATATTATCTGAATTTACATAACCCTGCAGGTGAGGGTACAGCATACAAAGCATTAAATCGATTTGCAGGACAAAATAATGCCGGAGCTAAAGCAAGGGATTATCTTATAAAACTCGGATATGACGGCGTCAACAACGGAGGAGAGGAATATATCGCATTTTACCCTCATCAGATAAAATCCGTCACCGACAATATCGGTACATTCGACCGAGGCAACCCCGATATTCGATATGCCCTGCCAGAGGGGGAATTGACACATATGCGAAGCATGCATGTCGGCGTCGCCGAGACGGGGGAAAGTGCGTTTGACGCGGAGACTGCAGAGGCAAAAGGACTGCCGCGAAGCATGGGACAGGTGAAACGCACAAGAGCGAACAACAGATTTGAGCGGGTTTACAGCAAAAAGGCGGCAATCAATATCGCGGGGAAAATATCCGGCGTTGAATTTCTTTCGAAAAAAGCGCAGGCACAGGTAGTGAGCGACATATGGGAGACGCTGAACAACTGCACATCTATGGACGAAAAGCTCGATGCGGCGCATACTGCGGCGGACTCTATCGTGACGAAGCTGCTGACAGAAGCAAAAGAGGCAAATCCCGCCGCGCCTGAAGCACAGCAGAGGCTTGTACAGCTGAGGACAGGACTGCGCAGAGTATCTTTTTCCGAGGCGGATGCCGCAGAGATAATAGCGGCTGAAGGAAAGGAAGGATGGAAAAGCATACGGAGCAGGTGGGGATATCAGAGCAGAAACGACGGCAGAGGCGGCAACCGCATACCGATGAACGTTTTTGTGACGGACATATCGAGAGAAATGCCGGGGATGGAACGCCTCGAGAATATGCACCCTGCGGATGCTTTTATCGAAATGAACCGCATATACGAGCAGGCACAGCAGGACGCAAAAAACAAGCGGACACAGCAATATCTCGATGCGGATGCGGACGAGATACAGTATATGACCGACAGCATAAGGGATACTATCATGAAAGCTTTCGCGGAGGAGGGCGAAAAGTCAACCTTTGCAAAAGCGATGGAGGAGCGGCTTGAAAAGGCGAAAAACACTATCGCGGAGCTGAGGGCAGACAATGCCACGATAAAGAAGCGCATGCAGATAGCAGGACTGCTTGCGGGAGACGGACAGAGGCTGAAAGATATAAAAATAGGCACATTCGGCAATGCAACGCAATTTCATTCCGAAAATCTCAAAGGCATACTCGGCATGGCGGCAAGAATCAACTACAGAGGCGGATTCAATGCTACCGGAGCGCGGAAAGTAGCGCAGGGCTTGAGAAATTGGTACAATGACAGCGATGTGCAGAAATTCATCCTCGGCTACAAAGGCACGACCGAAACAGGGCTTTATTCTGCTGATGTGGCAGGCATGCTTGAAGAACTTTCGAATCCACGACACGGCGACGCTTTTACAAATGACGAACTGAGCAACCTGCACAAGGTTTATCAGCATTTCATCCACATAACGGAGAACTACGGCAAGATATACCGCCGCGGCAGGATGGCGGAGGCCCTGCCGATAGCCGAGGAAAAGATAGCAATCATTGAAAACAACAGGCAGATAAAGAAAAATCCTTTTACATGGGCGCTGACGAACGTTTACGGTCAGGCGATTTTCAAGCCGATAGAGGTTGTACGCGCGATAGACGGATATGAAAACGGATTCAACACCGAGATGGTGCTTGACATACGCGAGGCATCGGAGCAGGCGGCAATAAAGGAAATGAGACTGAAACGCGAATACGATGATTTCTTTGCCAAAAACAAGAAGTATGACGAGACTCTGCAGAACGAAAGAATGACATATGCCGGCATCACCATGCCGAAGAGCAGGCTTATAGCGCTCTACATGACATGCAAGCGCGAGCATGCGCAAGCCGGACTGCTCTACAGCGGATATAAATTCCGCGACACCGACGGCAGCTACATATCTTCTCTGCCGCTATTGACGCAGGACGCTCAAAAGACAAAAGCGGAGATAAAAAGCATGGCGGAATCCATTGCAAAAGAGATAGAAAGCAAGTTTTCCGCGACGGACAAACAATACATTGCCATACTCGAGCGGGCTTTTGAAGCGGCGGGCAAGCTGAAAATGGAAAGAGACATGCAGCGAATGGGCTACTCCAATCTGACAGGCGGCTACTATTTCCCCATAATCCGCGCGAACTCTGCAAAGAGCATAGACAGCGCGGAGGCGGAGCTTGACAGAGTATCGAACGCATCATTCAACAAGGACACGGTAAAGGGCGCAAAGCAAAGGCTCTTTATCGATGACGCGGACGCGATATTCCGCCGTCACATCCACGCCGTGAGTCAATACAATGCGCTTTCGCCTGTGATAGAGGCATACAACACGCTGTATAATCTCGATATCTCCGGCAATCCCAATGCGCCGAAGAGCATTGCGACGGAAATGGAAAACGTATGGGAGAGCGGCAACAGGTACATGAAAAAGCTTTTCTCCGATGTGCAGGGCATACGGGGAGAAATGGATGTGGGAAACAAAGCCGTGAATTTCCTGCGCTCCGGATATGCGAAATATCAGCTCGGATTCAATCCGAAAACATGGTTTAAACAGCTCACCTCTCTTGCGGCAAGCACGAGCATTCTCGACTGGGACAGTCTCTCTGCGGGAGTATTTACAGGGGTATCGAAGGATGCGGACACATATTGTCCTCTTGCGGCTCTGCGAAACTATGAGGACACGGCGGCGCGGGCGCAGTCTGTACTCGATACGGCAGGCAAAAGAGCGAAAAACAAGCTTGGCAGGTTTTCCGACGCGCTGATGGCTCCTATCGGGAAAATAGACAGATTTGTGGTCGAAAGGCTTTTCGGCGCTTGTCAGGTGCAGGTGGCAAAGGAGAGCGGCGGCAAGCTCGCCATAGGCACGGAGGCAAACAAGGTCGAGGCGGGCAAAATGCTCGCGCAGGTAATCCGCGATACACAGCAGAACGCGCTGGCGACGGAAAAGAGCGCCGCGATGCGGAGCAACAACGAGATAGTGAGAGCTTTCACCATGTTTACGGCGGACGGTGTGGCGGTGATGTCGAAGATGCTCGGAACATACGGCGAATACTGGACGCTGAAAGAAAAGCTGAAAACGGCGACGGACGCGAATGTGCGGGCGGAGCTGACTGCGCGGCTGAAAACCGTGGGAAAAGCCGCAAGAAAATCGACTATGGCGCTCATATCGACGGCTATCTTCGGCGCGGGAGCGGATTTCCTTTTCCGTTGGCTTTACAACAAGCTCGAGGACAAGCCCGAGGACGAGGTGAAAAATTTCGCAGGAAACACAATGATGGGCATGATAGGCGGACTGCCGATAATCAAGGATATCGTGAGCAAGGCTTTTGAGGGCTACGACATAAAGAATTACACATATTCGGCGATGAACGATATGATAAGCAGTCTGACGGAGCTTGTCGGCACCACAAAGGACTGGCTTTCCGACAAGGACAACGAGCAGGCGCGGAACAAGGCTCTGAAAAATTTCGCCTATTCGATGGGACAGGTATTCGGAATGCCTGTGCGGAATGTTTATAATTTCGTATACGGGCTCACAAAGCGCATAGTGCCGAGCGCGGCTTACGAATGGGACACGCATTTCTACACAAAAACATACGGGCGGGATTTCTCCGCGGCGCTCGAAAAAGACGACACGGACACGGCGTCCTTTATTCTCTCGCTTATGACGAAAAACGAAGTCGGCGGCGAGCTTGACGAAAAAGCGAGAAGTGAATTTACAGCTCTCGCGAAAAGCGGAAACAAGGTGCTGCCGAAGAGCGTTCCCGACTCGATAACCGCAGACGGCACGGCATATAAATTCACGAGGAGCGAAAAGGAAGCTATACGCGAGGAATACGCCTCTGTGAATGCCACGGTGAAAAAACTTGTCTCCAATGTGCGGTACAGAGTAATGGACGAGAGCACACGCGCCTATGCGCTGAAATATGTATACAGCGCTCATCTCGAAAAAGCATACAGCGAGGTGCTCTACGGCGGCGCGAGAGACGCGGATATGATAGCGGCAGACATCATCGGCATAGACATGATGGCTATAGCGAAAGCGATAAAGAAATCAGTTACGGGCGACACGGACAGTGACGGCAATACCGTATCGGGAAGCAAGCGGCAGAACATAATAGCGCGCATACGCGCTTTGCCGATGACAAGCGAAGAAAAACTGTTTCTCATCGCCATGCTCGGCTACAAGATACAGGCGGGCGACATAGGCGGCATGGACGAAAGCCGCGCAAAGAAGAAATTACTCTCGTATATATTCGCGCAAAAGCTTACGGCAGACGAAAAAGCGGCGCTCTGCACAAAGTGCGGTTTTGAAGTGCAAAACGGCAGAGTAAGCGCAAAAAATCTTTAAAAAAACGGATTTATTGCGACAAAAGCCCGAATAGTTTATGATATGATAAGAGCAGGAGGCGATGAATATGCTGAAAATACGTCCGGCGACGGAGTCGGAAATAACGAAAATCGTCTGTCCGAAGTGCCGCGAGAAACTGGCGAGAGTCGGCATAGAGAAAGGCAGCAGGATAGAAGGACTGACATTCAGATGCCGCAGATGCGGAAATCTGTGGTCGGTAAAAACCGAATAAAAGCAAGGAGCCAAAGTCCATGAGACAGAGCCATTTCAGACCGCAAGAGCGGCGAGGGATGGTTCTGTTTTTATATCAACGAAAAAAGGAGGAAAAAGAGATGTCAAAGAACAACGGCTATGCGACAAACAAAAGCGGCGTTATCAAAGCGCCGAAGCCTGTCAAAGACAATCCCCGCGCGACTGTAGTCAAGGGCGGCGATCTGCGCGACGGCAAAAAGACGAAATAAGCAAAAAAGAGATGCACAGGAGGTAAAAACAGATGCACGACCACGATGAAATCAAGCCGGAGGCGCCGCTGAAGCAGGACGCCGCGGCGGGGGAAAAAGAAGCTCCCGAAAAAAAGGCGGCGGGCGATGACGAGTTCGAATATGACGAAAACGGCGAAATAGTAATCCCGGAACCCAAGTTCGACGAGGACGATTTTGCAGATGACGAATCCGAGGATGAAGAAGAGCCGGAGGAGGATGAAGAATCCGAAGAGGACGGCGATGGCGACGATGAAGAGGACGAAGAAGACGAAGACGAGGGCGAAGAAGCGGAAGGCGCAGAGGAGGAAGAAGAAAAATCCGACGATGCGAAAGAAGAGGAAAAGCCGGAAGAAGAAAAGCCCGAAGAAAAACCTGCCGCAGAGTCTGAAACCGACGCGGAGAAAGAAGCTCTGCGCAAAGAGCTCGAGGCACTGCGCCGACTGGCAAAAGGCGCGATAAAAGCGATGGGAGCGGGCGACGAGGAAGACCCTGCACGCGCCCTTGCCAAAATCGCGGCGGATGCCGAGGGCAAGACCGCTGACGAGTACATGAAAAAGACCGACGACGAGATACGCGAAGAGCGGGCGCAGGCACTGCAGAAGCGGCAGGAATACGAAAAGGTATTCCGCGCGGATCTCGCGGAGCTTCACTCGGCATATCCCGACACGAAGCAGTATGACGACCTGCGCAAGCTTCCGCCGGATGTACTCAAAAAATTCGCAAGCTTCCGCGACCGCGGACTCTCGGCAAAGGAAGCATATGCCGCCGCAAATCCGGACGGCATACGGACAAGCATTGCCGCCTCGGTAAAGCGGCAGGCCATGCATGATTCAAAAGAACACCTGAAGAGCGCCGTTCCGAAAAGCTCCCGCGACGATTCAGTCACAATGACGAAAAAGGAGCTTGCGGAATGGAAAGGGCTTTTTCCCGGCAAAAGCGACGCGGAGATAAGAGCCCTCTACAAAAAAACCATGTAAAAGGAGAAAAAAAGAAATGTTTAAATTGGTACGAATCGAAAACTCACGGATGAATGTACCCGAGCCGCTTTTTTACGAAGCGACGGCGGGTGAGGTTATCGCAGAAGGCGAAGCGCTCGTGCTTACATCCGGAAAGCTGACTAAATGCGGAGCGACGACAAAGCCCGCATATATCGCAATGGGCGCATGCTCCGCTTCGGCGACCGCGAGAAAGATTGCAGTTTGCCGGGCAGAAGCAAATCAGATATGGGAAGTGCCCTGCAGTGCCGCGCCTGCCGCGCTCGTTCCCGGCAGTCTCGTAACGCTGCACACCGACGGTCTGCAGGTGACGGCAACAACGACGAGCGGCGTTGTAACCGTGGCAGACACAAACGGAGCTTCCGCCGCAGGCGACAGGCTTCTCGTAAGAATAGCATAAGCAAGGAGGATAATATAATATGGCTAATTTTGTATATTCCGCCATGAGCGGAAAAAACGACCCGATGTTCGGCAAATTCGAGCACCCGATAAAGGCGCTTATTGAAAACGAAGCAAATCTCTGTGAAAAGAACAAATCGATAGTAGACCTGCTCTACAATGTGGAAAAGTCGAACAGATACGCAGAGACGATAATGGGCGAAAGCGACTTTGACACATTCATGTCCAAAGAAGAGGGACAGGGTGCGGAGAACGATTCCGTTCAGAAAACCTTTGACAAGACGATACTTCACATTGAATTTGCAAAGGAATTTTCCATTACCCGAAAGATGGCTGCCGATGCGAAACTCGGCATGGGCGCAAACATGAAGAACGCGCCGAGAAAGTTTGTCCGCGCATACTACAAGACAAGAATAAAGCTCGCCGCGCAGGCGCTCATCAACGGCACGGGTTCAAGCTTTGTATTCAACCGTGCGACGGTGGACACGACTGTCGGCGACGGCAAGCCGCTTTTCAGCAACGCTCATACGTATGCTACCGACAAGATGTCCGGCAAGACTCAGAGCAATTACTTTTATTCCGACATTTCCACGAGCGCAAAGTTTGAAAAGGTGCTCGGCAAGGCGGCAAACAAGCTCCGCAACTTCAAGGACGAGAACGGTGAAATCATGGGTTATGTTGCCGACACAATCATAATCCCCTGCAACCGTCCCGACTTTGAGACTATCGTAAAGAGCGTTATCGGCACGGAGCGCACCGCCGGCACGAACAACAACGACATCAACACGCAGTACGGCAACTGGACTCTCGTGGTGCTTGACGCATGGGAAGCTGCCTCGGACGAATTCATGATAATGTCCGGCGACGCAAACGAGAATCTGCTCGGCAATATG
Source organism: Acutalibacteraceae bacterium (assembly GCA_963618495.1). Taxonomy (GTDB): domain Bacteria; phylum Bacillota; class Clostridia; order Oscillospirales; family CAG-272; genus Apopatosoma. The sequence goes on along the minus strand of CAVESF010000011.1, from coordinate 29,246 downwards.
TTCTATAACCGCGAAAAGCTGGATATCAAAAACACCGTGGATTTCCATACCCGCAACTACATCTGGAACGGCTACTGCCGCATGGGCGTAGGTTTCGGCACATGGAAGCACATTCTCCGCGTGGCTCACGGTACGACGGCGGTGACAGGCGCAGACTCGCTCTGATTTCCGCGGGAGGAAGATTATGCGGGTAAACGAATTATACAAGCAAACGGCACAGCTCGGCTTTGAAGACAGTCTCGAGGACGACAACAGATTTTATTACGCCGCAAATCGAGCTTTATTGCAGGTATCAGCTTTGAGACCTGCAATAAGTTTATATGCCATAAACCATGCGCCTCTGCAGAACATAATCGCGGGTGCGGGCTTTGCTCCCGCGGAGAAGAAGACGGAGCTTTGCTATGAGGCGCAAAGCCCGAAGGCATACTGTTTCGAAGCTGACGGAAACGGCACGGCATACATCGAAAAAAGAGAGAGCGACGGCACATATTCCGTAATCGGCACGGTGACGCTCGCTTCAAACCGCACATACAAGCCGTACAGAGGATTTATCCGCGACTTTGACGCTTTTGTAACGGGGACGGTGAGAATACGCTTTGTCGGCGAATACATTTACCATGTGAAAAACATCGCTATGTACGGCGATATATACAGCGACGATGAGGGGGACATACCCGAATATGCGCCATACTACCGATACGACATAAGCAGGCTCACGGGCGATTTTCTCTCACTCTGCTCGCCGCCGATAAAGGACGACGACTCAAGAGACAGGATTTTCCGCGATTACGATACGGAAAACGGCAGAGTGATACTCCTGCCCTACGATGCGCACGGCTGCTATGAGGTGCGGTATCGCCGCCGCGTGACTCCGATAGAAACGGACGACGCGGCGCAGGACAACGAGGACGAAATAGACCTCGACGAAGAACTCTGCGCTCTGCTTCCGAATCTTGTCGCCGCTTATGTCTGGGCGGAGGACGAGCCGAATCTCGCGCAGTATTATCTGACGCTCTATCAGAGCAGCGCCGCAGACCTCGAGCGAAAAGCAAGGAGCGCGGCACCGATATACATGAAGAGTACAAACGGGTGGTAAAGATGGCAATGAAAACAAGAAAGAACCTGCTGGGAAGCAGTACGGTTTACAATGCATACTACGGTGATTTCCGCGGCGCGGACTTTTCGAGCGACCACACGCAGGTGAGCCGAGCGCGGCTTGCTTACTCTGTCAACATGTACAAGGACTATCGCTCGGGACAGGGACAGTGCATTGAGACTATCCCGGGATTTCGCCGCAGATTCACCGCGCCGAACGGCAAGCCTATATACGGCGTGCACACTTTCGGCGACAATGTGCTTATCCATGCGGGAAATAAGCTTTACGAGTGGGACAGCGGCGGTCACGACATCGGAATAACGGCAGAGGACACGCTCGTGCCGACGGCGGAAAACACGGAAGCAATCGGCACGGAAAACGGTGTCACGAGCGTTTACATAACGCTCGGAAGCTATATTGCCGAGGTGACGAAATGCACCGCTCCCGCAGGAGAGATCCTCGAAAAGTCGCTTGCGGAAAGTCTCAGAACGGCAGGGACATATTACTATAATGCGGGTACGCACAAGTTGCGCCTGTCATATTATGCGGACGACGAGCCGGACAGGCTTTTTATCGAATGCAAAACGGACCCGTCGGCAAAGGAGCTGACGCCCGAGGACAGCGACACGGAAATATTGCCGATACCGACGCTCACGGCATCGTTTACCATGACGCCGGACACCGCTTTTGCGCAGACGTACACGCCTCTGCAGGTATCCTCTCTTGCCGACGCATGGGAAATAACCTCTCTGACGGTGACTCCCGACCCTGCCGGCGATTATCCGCCGCTGAAGTGGAGCTGGGATTTCGGAAGCAGGACGCTGACGCTCGATTTCAGAGACACCGAGCCGGAGGAAGCGCTGATGCTGACGGCAGTTTCCGCAGGCGAAAGCGGCGCAAACAGCGAAATCAGCGTCTATACTGTGACCTTCACATACAGGAGATACCAGAGCGGCATTCTCGACCTCTCAAAAGAAGTTCCTGCCGAGAAGGCGATGCCCTCGGGCGCCGTTACGAGGCGGTACGAGGTGAAGCTGCCGGAAACGGTGAGCGGCACGCCGCTTTTCTACATGGGAAGCACGCTTGTTCCCACGGAAAAATATGCCTACAGCACGGCAACGCGGATATTCTCATGTCCTGCCGATTCGTACTTTTCCGGCAAGGAGCTGAAAGTACTGTATCTTCCGTGCCGTCCTCCGTCACTCTATACCTTTACCGGAATGAATGAGGAAAAAAGCGTATCGTTCATCTGTGCAAACAGGCTTTACATTCTCGACGGAAAGAATTATCTCATATATGACGGAGAAAAGCTCGGAAACGCGCTTTCTGCGGCATACATACCGACGGCATACATAAATACGATACCGGCGGGAGACAATGCCGACGCCGGCACGGAATACGAGGCGAGAAATCTGCTTTCTCCGTTTTTCAGGCAGACCTTTATCGGAGACGGGACGACAAAGACCTTTATTCTCAACTACAGGATGCTTGACGATATCGCCGAGGTGCGGGTAAACGGGGAAAAAGCCACCGCAAAGCTCGATACGACCGGAAGCTACGGATATGATACCGACATCCTTGCCGGCAGTATCACATTTACGACAGCACCCGCCGCCTCCTCGGAAGTGGAGGTGACGATGCGAAAGAAAACGGAAAAGGTTTCGGGAATGGAAAATGCCGACGCCGGCACAGGCGCACTCACGGTGATATCGGGATGCACCATAGCCACCGTATACGACAACCGCGTTTTTCTCTCGGGGAATCCGAGATATCCGAATCACATTTTCTGGTCCGGCATAAACAGCACGGGCTACAGTGACCCGACATACTTCGGCGAGCTGAACTACATTCAGGACGGTGTGGGGTTTTCTCCCGTAACGGGGATGATACCGCTTGCGGACGCGCTGATGGTACTCAAAAACGACGACAGGCAGGACGGCGCGGTATATTATCACACGCCGACGGAAACGGGCGAAAACCTGCTCCCGAAAACATATCCGTCGACAAAGGGGCTGAACGGCGTCGGCTGTCTCGGCGCCTGCGTGAATTTCCTCGACGACCCGGTATTTGTCTCGAAGCTGGGGCTTGAGGCTATCGGACAGCTCTCTGTACGCTATGAGCGGGCACTGGAGCACAGGTCAAGCCTCGTGGACGCGAAGCTGACAAATCTCGACCTTGCAAAAGCTTCGCTTGAGGTATGGAACGGATATCTCTGTCTGCTCTGCGACGGAAAAATCTTCATGGCGGACAGCAGGCAGAGATACACAAGCGACGGCAGCGGCAATATGCAGTATGAGTGGTACTACCTCGAGGATATCGCCGTATACGAGGGGCAGGAGACAGAATACATTTATTCCTCCACTCTCGGGGAGCTTGCGGGAAAGCAGGTATATTTTGCGGTATGTCCGATGTGCGGTACGGATGGCGAGCCGGAAATGCCGATAGATCTGCAAATTGCCGACAAGGTATATAACGGGCTTCTCCACGAATACGAGGACAGATGCGGCTCTGCCGTGAATGTTTCGGAGGAAGCGGGCGGCTGCTTTATATACGAAAATGCCCTGATGTACTATTATGACGAGGACGGAAGCAAGGTATATTTCCGCGCAGACACCGTTATTTCAAACGACACTCCTCAATGCATCGGAGGCGGAGTTCATCCGAGCGCCTACACGGTTTATCTCTGCGAAACGCACGGGAACAGAACAGGAGGAGAGAGGAAAAATGCGACGGTGCTGAAAGCTGTCGGCGACAATTTGTTTTTCGGCACGGAAAACGGCGTTCTCTGCTCGTTCAACTTTGACAAACGGGACGAGGACGGCGAGATAGCGCCGAAATATTACAGCTTTGACGGACGCACGATATTATGCGGATGCGCCACGAAGATGGACTGCTGCGACATTCCGCATCTGACGAAAAACACGGTAAAGAAATCCACTGTTATCAAGACAAAGGCAATGGCGCGTTCTGCCGCGAAGGTCAAGGTACGCACAAACAAAAAGCCGTACAATCAGATAGCGAGGATAAACAGCGCACGGTTTGCCTTTGACGACATGGATTTTTCGGATTTCACATTTGAGACGATGGACAAGAGCCTCTACAGCGTAAAGGAAAAGGAGAAAAAATGGGTGGAAAAGCAATATTACATTTATTCCGACGAATATTGCAAGCCGTTTTCCCTTTACTACATTTCATACCGCTACACCGTGGCGGGAAGATACAAGGAATAGGAGAAAGAAATGAGCGAAAACAACGATTTTAAACCGATAAGCGCGGCTGAAATAAAGGCAAACGGCGTGCAGGCGCTCGCAGGCAGACCGAACAAGCCCGCGCAATACGGCGTCGGCGGGCTGACGCCGGCACAGCTCAAGGCATGGTTTGACCGCCTCGCGACTCTGCTTGCGGGGCGCATCAATGCGATAATAACCACGCTCGGCAGCACCGACGCGGCGGAGCACATACGCATACCTCTTGACGAGGCAAATATAAAGTATCTCAGCGATTTTATTTCCGCCTTTGCAAGCGGCGATATCGCCGCCGATGTACTGGAAGTGCGCACGAGCGCGGCAAACGAGGAAAAAATCCCTCTGCAGGCGAAGCTGAACAGAATGGATGCGGCAAGCGATGAACTGATAAAGGCGGCGGAGAAGCTGAAAACCGAATCCGCCGGAAAGGGATTTTCGACAAACGACTACACCGACGAGGCAAAGGCAAAGGTTGACGCCATACCCGCAAATCCGGAATACACGGATACGGTCTACGACGACACCGACATCCGGACGCGCACGGAGGCGATCGAGGGCAAGATACCGACGCAGGCGGACGCCGGAAATCAGCTTGCCGACAAGGATTTTGTCAACTCGTCGATAGCCACGCAGACAGCCGCCTATATAAGCGACAACGGACAGCCTTTTACATCCGTTTCCGCGCTCAATGCGTACACGGGAGCTGTAACGAATCTTGACTATGCATATGTGACAGGCAGGGACAGCGACGGAAATACATTCTATGACCGCTACAAAGCAACGGTGACGGGCGGCTCCGTATCATGGAGCAAGGAATTCCGGCTGAACAATTCGTCTTTTACCGCGGCGCAGTGGTCGGCAATTTCCTCCGGCATCACGGCGGCGCTGGTGCTTTCGTACAATACGCACACAGCGGCACGGGACAACCCGCACAGCGTGACATACGAGCAGCTGGGCGGCACGAAGCCGAAATATACGGCGGCGGAAGTGGGAGCGCTGCCGGCAAGCACGCATGTACCTGCTGTCGGAAAAGACAAGAACGGCAGAGTTTACAGAATAGACGAAAGCGATATCATTGCAACATATGACGAAAACGGCAATCAGATATCTTCCGTATATGCAAAGAAGCAGGATATTCCGGAAGCGATATCACCGACGGTGGAAGCACAGGCTATAACGGGCGGCACGAAGGTAACAATCACCGACAAGGACGGCGCATGCGATTTTTACGTAATGAACGGAGTGACGCCGACAAAAGAAATCGACGAGCTGAAGGAAGAGACGCAAAGCAAGATAAATCTCCTGACTTCAAGCAAGGCGGACGGAGCTTTTGTCGAAGGAAGCTATCTCTATCTGACATCCGGCGACGAGGTTATAGCGGGTCCTCTCGGTCCGTTCTCGGGAGGCGGAGGAAGCGGTGGCGGAAGCAGCACCACATATACCATAACATTGACAAACTTACTCTCCGGCCGCATTCTGAATGTTTCGCCAAGCAATGACGCTCTGATTGAGTTTTCATACACAAGCGTTGACTTCGAAGGATATGCGGACGGTGCGGGAATCGGCAGCATTATAATAAACGGCATCAATATTAAAACAATATCGGTGCCGCAGGGCAACAACGCCGTCAACGTCAGGGACTATCTGTCTGTCGGCGCAAATAACATAAAAATCAAGGTATCAAACAGCGACGGATCTTCACGGACGCTGGCATACACGGTGAATGTCGTTTCACTGAAAATCACGACAACCCTCGACGACTTCGGAATATACGAGGACGGCGTCGGCTTCAACTACACCGTTACGGGCGACGGCACGAAAACAGTACACCTGCTGATTGACGGAGAGGAAACAGGAACAGAGACTATAACCACTTCCGGACGCGCAAGAACATACAATATTCCGGTTCAAACGGACGGAGCACATTACCTTACCGTTTATGCCGAGACCACGCTTCAGGGGGAGACGATAAGAAGCAATGAACTCAATCGGGGAATGATCTGGAAAAGCTCCACGACTGTCAATCCGGCAATTCTCCTGAAGTCAGACAGCGATTCCGCCACACAGGGAGAAGCGCTCGCATTTGATTACATGGCATATAGTCCGCTGAGTGAAGAAACGGGTATCGCGCTGGTTGTAACGGATGAAAGCGGAGAGGAATACAGCAGAACATCCATTACCGTTGACAGAACCAAGCACACATGGCTTGTTGACGATTACCCTGCCGGTAATACTGTATTTAAAATCGAAAGCGGCACGGTTTCGGCAAGCAAAACGCTTGAAATAGCGGAATATGTTCTGCCTGTGGCGAAAGTAACAGACAGTCTCGAGCTTGAATTTGACCCGAGCGGGCGCAGCAACGGTGAAAGCAATCCTGCCGCATGGTCTTACGGGGCTCACAGCGGCACCTTCAGCGGATTTGGCTGGAACGAAGCGGACGGATGGCTGATGGATGACGACAACGCTCCGATTCTGCGCTTTATTCCGGGCGACAGCATGACTATGTCTATAAAGCCTTTCGAGTCGGATATCCGCGAGACCGGCTATACCATAGAGGCGGAATTTGCCACTCACAATGTACGGGACTACGATACTGTCATTCTGGACTGCTTCAATGGCGGCAGAGGCTTTGAAATAAAGAGTCAGAACGCCCGTCTGAAGTCGGAGCAGTCAGGTGTAGCAATGCAGTTCAAAGAAGATTCAAAGGTCCGTATTGCGTTCTGCGTGGAGCAGAAGAATCAAAACAGGTTTATATATATCTATGTAAACGGAATTATGTGTAATGTCACGCAATATTCCGGCGATGACAACTTCGCACAGCAGATTCCAGAAGTCATAACGCTCGGCGCGACTTCCTGCGGACTGGATTTATACAGACTGCGCTGCTACAAAAAGGCTTTGACACAAAGAGAGCAGCTTGACAACTATATTGTTGACAGACCGACTCTCGGGGAAAGAAAAACCGCTTATGCCGATAATGACATTATGGGAACAGATGAAACAATCAGACTTGACAAGCTGCCTTCGTTTGTGCCTGTTATGCTTATCGAATCCGCATCTCTTCCCGTAGACAAGAGCGCAGACGACATTATCGGAGCAACCGTAACATTTACCGACAGACAGGATCCGACAAAATCTTTTCAGGCAACAAATGTTTCGCTTGCCGTGCAGGGTACGTCATCGGCGGGTTATCCTGTTAAAAACATGAAGGTCAAACTGCTTAAAAACGGCGGACAGCTTATTGTCAACGGGACGGAAACCACCGAAGGCTACAGATTGAAATCCGGCATAGCGCCCATCAAGACTATTTGCCTGAAAGCGGATTATGCTTCAAGCGAAGGCGCAAACAATGTGAAGCTTGTCGATTTATACAATGACACCTGCACTTGGAAGACGCCTGCCGAGGAAGAGGATTCGGGGACGAGGCAGGGGATCGCCGGAAGACCCATAGCCGTTTTCTGGAGAAATTCGGAGACGGGCGACGTGTCATTCATCGGCAAGTATAACATGAACTGGGACAAAGGCAATCCCAAAGCATTCGGATTCACCGACGCTTACCCAGATGCGGAATCATGGGAATTTCTCGACAACGCGGTTGACCTTTGCCTGTTTAAAACAAGCGACATGTCAAACTGGGGAAATGCATTCGAAGCCCGTTATCCCGATACAAAGCCCGCTTATTCCGACCTTACAAGGTTAAGACGAGTTGTAAGCTGGGTGGCGTCAACCCGCAGAGACGCGGCGACCGGCAACGCTCTTTCCGAAACCGTTACTTATGACGGCGTTGCATACACAAGCGACACTGCCGAATACAGACTGGCAAAATTCAAAGCGGAATTCGAAGATTACTTTGTGAAGTCCTCGGCTATATTCTACTATCTCTTTACGGAAGTATTTTTGATGGTTGACTCGAGAGCAAAGAACATGTTTCTGACAACATACGACGGCGTTCACTGGGGATTCTTACCCTACGACTACGATACGGCTCTCGGAATAAACAATGAGGGCGAGCTTGTTTTCGACTATAACCTCGAGGACACAGACAAATATGCCGGCGGCGTTGTATTCAACGGGCAGGAATCCATCCTCTGGAACAATGTCCGCGACGCGTTCGCCTCGGAGCTGAAATCGACCTACAAAACCTTAAGGAGCAATCCTAAATTCTGCTATTCATATGTCCGCGATATTTTCGAAAATCATCAGAACACATGGCCCATAGCCTTGTGGAACGAGGACGCCTTTATAAAATATCTGAATCCGTACTTGTCTGCCGGCACAGACAATTTAGCCATGCTGCAGGGTTCCAAATCAAGCCAGCGCGACTGGTGGCTCTACAACGGCTTCAGATACCGCGACAGCAAATACGAAGCGGGCGACGCAAACAATTACATTCAGATGCGTGCATTTGCCAAAGACAGCATCACAATAACTCCTTACAGTCATATATATGCGAAAGTGGAATTCGGCAACGGGCGTATCGCAAAACAGCGTGCCACAAGAAACATACCGATTGCTTTGAGCGACCCAAGCCCTGACCCTTGGGCGGAAGGAACTGATACGGTCGTGCGTATATACTCGGCGGACCGTATCGCTTCTCTCGGAGATCTGAGCGGGCTGAATGCCGGCACGACGGACTTTTCAAGCGCTACGAAACTGCAGAGCATAAAGCTCGGCAGTGACGCACAGGGATACGCAAACACGCATCTGACATCGCTTACTGTCGGCAACAACGAGCTGCTCACGGAGCTTGATATCACCAACTGCACAAACATGTCGCAGACGATTGACCTCTCCGGCTGTATTTCCCTTGAGACCGTCAAAGCCGGCGGAACGGCAATCGGCGGTCTGACATTGCCTAACGGCGGACACCTTAAGAGCCTTACACTTCCGGCGACGATGGCAAACCTGACAATTCTCAATCAAAAGCAGTTTGCCGCTCTGACAATGCCAAGCTACGCAAATATTACCACTTTGCGCATCGAGAACACTCCGAACATTCCGATAGAGGAGATTATCGGCGGCTGTAAAAGCGGCAGTCGCATCCGCCTCATCGGTGCGGAATGGACGGCGACAAGCGAAGAAAGCCTGCAGGCAACGATTACAAAGCTCAATACATGTCAGGGTATCGACGCAAACGGAAGCAATACGACCGCCGCCGTCGTGACGGGCAGAGTTTACATAAGCGCCATTTCCGCAGAGCTGCTGAGTGAAATAGCGGCAAACTACCCGCAGCTTACGGTTGTCGTCAACGGCGTGCCTCAGTACGTTATCAGATTCATCAATTACGACGCAACCCTGCTTTACACGCAGATTGTCGCCGAGGGCGGAAGAGCAACAGATCCCGTGATTTCCGGCTCGGAACCGACGAGGCACGGAACAGACGAGGTCCGCTATGCATATACCGGCTGGTCTTCGCTTCCGACAGACATACACTCAACGCAGATAGTCACGGCGGTTTATACGGAAGCTTACCGCGTCCGCTTCTACAACTATGACGGCACATTGCTTTATACAAGCTATACGAAGCGCGGAGAGCAGGCTTCTTATACGGGAGAAACACCGACCAAGCCGTCAAGTGCGCAGTATAATTATACCTTCTACGGCTGGACGGGAGAACTGACCGATATAACGGAGCCTACGGACACGACCGCAACGTTCACGAGCGCGATAAGGCAGTACACAATAACGTTTATAAACGAGAACTCGGCACAGCTGCAGACCGGCACGCTGGACTACGGTGCGACTCCTGCATACAACGGCCCGACTCCACAGCACAGCGGCACGGCTGCCGACTGGGAATGGATCGGATGGACGCCGGAGATATCTGCAGTAACGGGCGACGCCACATATACAGCGAAATACAAGAGCCTGCTCGCTCCGAAAATCGGCACGAACTGGCACGGCAGCACGGACAAGACAACAATTACCAGTCTGATATTCACTCCGGACTATACGCCTGCCGCGTATGACTCGACATGGGACGCTTCATTCGACAGAAAAGGCTTGGCGACAGCATACAGAACGGGAAACGAAGTTGTCATCACATGGGACGGAAGCTTATCGGAGCTAATAGAGTGCGACAGCAATATGGGAAGCATGTTCAGTAATTGCTATGCTCTTACCACGCTCGATGTAAGCAGCTTCGATACGAGCAATGTTACCGATATGAGAGGCATGTTCATCTACTGCAAAGCATTAACATCACTTAACCTAAGTAACTTCGACACGAGCAATGTTACCAATATGGGTCAAATGTTCTACTACTGCCCATCCCTTACCACGCTCGACCTAAGTAGCTTCAGCACGAGTAACGTTACCAATATGGGTCAAATGTTCTACTACTGCCCATCCCTGACCACGCTCGACGTAAGCAACTTCGACACGAGCAAGGTTACGAATATGAGTTACATGTTCTACAACTGCCGAGCCCTTACCACACTCGACGTGAGCCACTTCGACACGAGCAAGGTTACTAATATGAACAATATGTTCCACGGCTGCCAATCCCTTACCGCGCTCGACCTAAGTAGCTTCGATACGAGTAACGTTACCGATATGAGCAGTATGTTCTACTACTGTACAGCTCTGACTTCGCTCGACGTAAGAAGCTTCAACACGAGCAACGTTACCGATATGACCAACATGTTCTCCTCCTGCAAAACCCTTACCACGCTCGACGTAAGCAACTTCAACACGAGCAAGGTTACCAATATGGGTGGAATGTTCGGTGTCTGCCAATCCCTTACCACGCTCGACGTAAGCAACTTCAACACGAGTAAGGTTACCGATATGAGCAGTATGTTCGGTTCGTATAGCGGCGGCTGCCAATCCCTTACCGCGCTCGACCTAAGTAGCTTCGATACGAGTAACGTTACCGATATGAGCAGTATGTTCTACTACTGTACAGCTCTGACTTCGCTCGACGTAAGAAGCTTCAACACGAGCAACGTTACCGATATGACCAACATGTTCTCCTCCTGCAAAACCCTTACCACGCTCGACCTAAGTAGCTTCAACACGAGCAACGTTACCAATATGTATCAAATGTTCTGCGACTGCCAATCCCTTACCACGCTCGACGTAAGCAACTTCAACACAAGCAACGTTACCAATATGAGCAGAATGTTCGTCTTCTGCAAAACCCTTACCACGCTCGACGTAAGAAGCTTCAACACAAGCAATGTTACCAACATGGACAGTATGTTCGGTGTCTGCCAAGCCCTTACCACATTTATCATCGGCGCGGAAGAAGACACTGCCCCGCAACCTTTAATGAACAGCGGCGTCTTTAGCGGTTCAGATAAAACAATAATTTATGTGCCGGATTCGCTGATTGACGCCTATAAAGAGGCAACGAACTGGTCACAGTATGCGGACAAAATAGTCGGACAAAGCACATTGCCTGCATCTTAATAATCATACCTCCCGATGTACAGGTCAATCGGTTTTATCAAAGAAAGGAAAGTATCATGGTGTATTTACACGAAAAACCGATAGGCGACAAGCTCATCCGTCACTGGGCAAATGAGATTGAAGCGGACGACGGCTCCGAGGAGTTCGAAACCGCTACCTACAAGATAAGACAGACTCAAACGGGGATCATATATAACGATGCCGTTGATGTTGTTCCCTGCAATTTCACCTATGAAGCGACAGATGAGATTATTCCCGCCGAATCAGAGGAAAACGAAGAGACGGAAGAAAATTTCCATAACGGAACAGAGGAGGCAATATGAAAATCGATTACAAAGTGTTCGGCAACGGCACGGCTGTCATTATATCACGGCAGCCGGCTATCGTGCCGACAGGCGAAGAGGTGTACATAAGATTCAAAAACGCGCCGGATGATGTGACGACCGCCATACTTGAAATAGACGGCAAAGAGACATACCGTCCGATAAGCGCAGGCACATGTGCCATTCCGGCAAGCCGTCTTGTCGGGGAAATAAAGGTGACGCTTGCCGTGCTTGACGGCAGTGCAAGACCGAAAATATGGAAATGCGAGGGGCTTGTCGCCACGCCTTGCGGAGGGGACATACTGCTCGCTCCGAACGACATGAACCTGCCGGAGCGCGTAAGCGAGCTTAAGACCGAAAACGAAGAAATAAGAGCGGAGATATGCGCTCTCAGCAACAGCATATCAGTCCTGAATGACCGCATAGAAAAAATGCTCGAGGGATACAACCTCGTATAAAACGGAAAGGAAGAAAAAATGAGAAAGATAATTGCTATAATCGCAGTGCTCTTTATGCTTATGCTCTGCATAATGCCGATATACGCGGATGAGACCGAGACGACGACTGCGACGACTGTCACGGCAACCGAGACGGCTCAGGCGACAACGGAAACAACTGCCGAAACGACCACCGAAACGGCGACAACGCCGGAAACAACCACAGAAACGGAAACGACAGCTTTGACAACGGAAAGCACTGCCGCAACAACGGAAACGACGGTCTCGACAACGGAAAGCACTGCCGCAACAACGGAAACGACGGTCTCGACAACGGAAAGCACTGCCGCAACAACGGAAACGACGGTCTCGACAACGGAAAGCACTGCCGCAACAACGGAAACGACGGTCTCGACAACGGAAAGCACTGCCGCAACAACGGAAAGCACTGCTTCGACAGCAGAGACAACCGCCGAGACTACAACCGGAACAGCAACAATGCCGGAAACAACTGCAGAAACGACCTCTATTACATGGGATACGGGCGGTGCCGGCGGCGATAATATCAAAAACAACACGCTTTTCTCTCGGTTATGGGAATTTGTAAAGCAATACTCCACGGAGGTGGTGACTGCCATCGGCTCTGCCGCGCTCTTTGTTCTCAACTTTTTACTTAAAAATTCAAACAAGAAGAGCGCAGATGCCACTAAGCGAAGTCTGAGTGATATAAGCAATGTGGTATCCGGCACAAGCAACGGACAAGCTGCCGTTATCGGCGTGATAAACAATCTGGTTGACGGTTACAATGAGCTGAAATCAAACTATGACAAAATGAAAGAGTCTTATGATACATACGGGGCGGCAGAATCAGAGCGGAACCGCGTAGTCGGCGCTGTCTTTGCGACAAATACGGCGATACTCGAAATTCTCACGACGGTTTATGCAAACAACAGGAATCTGCCGCAGGGCGTTAAAGACCTCGTGAATCTGCAGTATGCAAACTGTCTTAAAACGCTCGAAAACGACGAACAGCTCAAGGCTATAGCGGACTCGGTGCGTGAGAACATCGGAGGCTATGCGAAGCTTGATACAGAGGCGGGTGAAAAGCAGATATGACAAATGCGGTTAAGGGCAGGCTCATAAAAGGCTCTGCTGTCGCGCTCGATGTGCTTGCGCCGTTTATTGCCACGCTGACGCAGTTTCCGATATGGATAGAAAAAAGCTCGGAGGCAACGATATCGGGACTTTTCCTCGTATTTGCGTTTCTCTCATGTATTCCTTTTATCAGGCAGATAAAAGAATACATGAAATCGCCCTCCGCCTGCGTCGTGTGGCTTGTACTGCTTGTGATATTTGTCTGTCTGCAAAATATTATAAACGAAATGGTCATAGTATGCTTTGCGGGTGCCGTGGCAAATACGCTCGGTGCAGGCATATACAAGCTCGGATGTATAATCGAAAAGAAAGACGCAAAGGAGTAAAATATGGAAAAAATAGAGATGCCCACGGTAACACATGCCGATAATTTTGAAAAGACGATAACAAATGTCAGAAGCGGCAAGAAAAAGGTAATGAGGGATTTTCTGAACAACGCCGGAATATTTATGGGAATCCTCATCATGATTGCCGTAGTCGTAGTTGTGACGACGGACATGGAGATAGGCTCATTTGCCGACCTTGCTTCGCTCGGGCTGAATTTCTTTCTTCTTTTCTTCTGCACATATTCCATGTACCTGTCGTGTTCCGACAGCGGGATGAGGCATGGCAGGAATACGGAATCGTATTCCGCCATACTCGAAAAATTCCGGACAAAAAAAGCTTCTCTGCTGGAGGCAATGAATCATGACAATCTCTGCGAGTTTTGCCGTTTTTATGTTGAAAACGAGCTTAAAGAAACAAGAAAAACGGTTCTGGCGCTTGCGGGGATATCGTATGGCAGTTATACAGAAAAATGGCTCGGCGCCGATGAAGAGGAGATAAATGCTGACAATCACCTGTCGAAGAGTCAAAAGCGTGCCATTATACACGCAAACAGGATAAAGCCGATAAAGCTCACGCCTGAGATGATTCTCTCGCGCGGCAGAGGGACAAGCCGCCGCGCACCACTCGGCATAGCACCCGAAGATAAGAAGAAAGCGGCTTTCGGGCTTAAATTCATCACCACGCTCGGAAAGACGATACCTGTCAGCATCATAACGCTCAGCATCGTTCAGGAACCGACATGGACAATGATTGCCTCATGTGTTATAAAGTTGCTTGTGGTAGTCATGAACGGATTTGCGGGCTACAAGCTCGGATTTGAAAATATTGTGGTGGATACCGAAAACTACATAGATTCGCAGGTGATGCTCATGGAGCAGGCTATGCAGTTTATAGAGAAAGAAAAAATCATGAAAATACAATGAAATTTTGACCGCATTTTGACCGCAGAACATGGTTAAAAATGCGGTCAAAAGTGGTATAGAACGGATTTTCAACAAGAATAAAAATATGGAAAAAGCCTTGAAAACACTGGACTTTTCAGCATTTTCAAGGCTTTTCTTTTTGGCGGAGAAGGAGAGATTCGAACTCTCGCGCCGGTTTAAATCCGACCTACACCCTTAGCAGGGGCGCCTCTTCGGCCAACTTGAGTACTTCTCCGAATTAAAAAATATATATGGCGGAGGGAGTGGGATTCGAACCCACGCGGGGTTGCCCCCAAACGGTTTTCAAGACCGCCTCGTTATGACCGCTTCGATATCCCTCCGTATTGAAAACGGGTTTTTTGGCTGTTTCTCTCGGATTGAAATATTGAAATCGTCATAACTTCGGCTCCTGCCCTTCCGAAAATATAGTCGCATCGCGCGTGCGGTAAACCACACTTCCGATACTCCTTATTTTCGTTACACGCTTGCAAAAACGATATAACATATCGTTTTTTCTGCGCTCACCCGTTATGACCGCTTCGATATCCCTCCGTATTGAAAACGGGCTCATGGCTATCAAGCGACAAAAACCGTCTGCCGTTTCACAGCGCTTTATTATGATACCATGTTTTTGGCAAAAAGTCAATATCTTTTTTTGAAAATAAGCAAAAATATTGATTTTGGTCGTTCCGATGTTCCGGATAAACTTTTTCGTAATGTTTTTCCGGCAAAATCATTGACAAGGCTTGAAAAAAATGGTATGATTAATTATAAATATTAAGGGGGAACTTCTTATGATTTGGATTATATTTTTGGTGTTGACACTTCTGCTTATTGCAATTGAATTACTGATTGCAAGAAAGCGTCCTCTCCTTATTCAGCTGATACGCGCGGCGTCACATATTCTTTCAGCTGTGATTGCCTTTGCCGTAGCAAAAGCCTATGCGATATCATCCTCTGCCGTTACCGACACTTTGTCGTCTTCCGGCACCGCTGCAGATAGCCTTAAAAACGACCAGATAGCCGCACTTGCTTCAGATGCATCTCCTATTTTATCTGCCGTCGTTTCTCCGATTGTATTTCTGTTTTCATGGATAATCACGGGAATAATTTTCTACATTATTTATAAGATTATCGCAGTCGTGCTTACGAAAAAGACGAGCATCGGTCAGAAAAACGACACGTCCGGCATGCGTGCCGCTTCGATGGTTACAGGCGGATTGATGGCTGTTCTGATCAGCTTCACCGTATGGATGCCGTTTGCCGGATATGCTGTGACTGCATATAACATGGCAGATGCATTTCTCGATGGCATGAAAAGCGGAGAATATACCGTATCCGAGGACTCTTTGCAGAAGATTGAAGAATTCAAAAGCGCGTCCTCATCAAGCATGTCTGCATTCCGCTTCATAAACGGAACTACAGGCTTCATTTTCCGCGGACTTACAACATATAAGATCTGCGGTGAAAAAGACAATGTTTACCACGACTTTCCTATAGCCGTAAGCTCCGCTTCCGATTCCGCAAAGAAATTTACGGAATTTTACAAAAGTGCCTTCAGCGAAGATGAAAGCAAAAATAAAAGCGTTGATTTCGACAGCTTTTCCGATGAATCTATAAATAAAATCCGCAATATCTCAAATGATATGAGCAAATCCCTTGCGTATAAGAGCCTTGCGGCATATTTCCTTTCCGGCATGTCGGAAGCTGTACGCAACAATACAAGTTATCTCGGAATAAACATTCTTGCGGATGAAAGCTCCGCCCAGTCAAAAACTGTCAACAATCTCATCGGATCCGCTTCAAAAATATTTGCGAATACAACCCCGGATACAGTATGCACTGATTGGAACAAACTTACCGATGTGATTTGCGATATGCGTGATGTTGCGCAGACAGTTACGGTTATATCCGCCGAAAGCAATGAAATCAAAACAGACGATATCAAAAAGCTTTTTGAAAATATAAATCCCGAGTCCTCAGATGCGGTAGCGGATGCGATAGTCTCAATAGCCGAAGGACTTTCTGAGAGCAATAAGAATATCCAGAATGTAGCCTTGGTTGTTTCCGATGTTTACCGTGCTATGGGCGCGGCAAAGGCTAATCCGGATGTTTCCGATGCCGACTACGAAAAAGAGGTCGCTTCCGCATCTCAGATCATTTCCATGGCAAGCGACGGCAGTAGTATCGACAAGCAGGAGGCGCTCAAGACCTTCTCAGGCTCTCAGGTTATATCCTCTGTTATCAGAGATACTGCCGCAAGCAGCGATACGACAGTCTTTGACGTGTCGGATGACTACAAAGCTTCACTCGCGACGGAATTTGAGCAGTATATATCCGAAAACGGTTCGAGCGAAGATATTTCGGCTCTGGCACAGCTTTTTGGCATAACTCTCGGCTGATTCCGGCAGGTTTATTGAGGAAAGAAAAGTGATAAAACTTCTTGCATTTGATCTTGACGGCACGCTTACGTGCCATAAGACGCCTCTTTGTGAGGAAAACAGAAAAGCTCTTGAAGCCCTCGGCAAAAAATACAAGTTGCTCATGGTGGGCGCGGGAAACTGCCACCGCATATTTGAGCAGATGGGCAGATTTCCGATAGACATAATCGGAAACTACGGCATGCAATACGCCGAGTACAATGCCGCAACAGGTGACCTTGAAACAAAAGAAGACAACGTTATGCCATGCGACAAAGAGTCCTGCGAAAAGCGCGTGGCTATGCTCCGCAAAGAGCATGGATTCACGGAATACGCGGGTGACAGCGTTGAATTTCATGCTTCCGGTTGCGTCACATTCGCCATACTCGGCACAAAAGCAAAAATCGAGGACAAGCTTGCTTTTGACCCCGACAGAAGCCGTCGCCGCGCCATATACGACGAGGTCTGCAAGGTATTCTCAGACTACAATGTATTCGTCGGCGGTTCCTCTTCCTTTGATATGGCGCCCGCTCCCTATAATAAGCATTATGCGCTTGCAAAATACTGCAGGGAGCACGGGATAGCGCATGACGAGGTGATTTTCGTAGGCGATGACTACGGACTCGGCGGCAATGACGAATCGGTATATAAATCCGATTTCGGCTTTCTCACGATAGACGACTATCATGATTTCCCGAAGGTAGTAGCTCACCTGCTCTGAAATAAAAATAGTAAAAATGCAGTAAATCCGGAATCGGATTTACTGCATTTTTCACGCGGATTTGACTGCTGATCTGAATATTCCCGCCGGCGCAACTCATTCCAGCTTGCCGGAATTGGCGAATATCACTTTATACGATCTGAAGGCATTCTGTATCATGTCAAACTGTCCGCCGAGCTTTTCAATTGAATTTATATTCACCTTTTTAAAATCGAAATCTCCGATATTGATATTGACTATTCCTATCGTCTTAGGAAGCACCGTGTCGCTTGAGATGAGCTGATTAAACCCGATGCCGTTTATGGCGAGAGCTTCCGCCTGCATCGTCAGGACGCCGTTCGTTTTATTTTTGAGATAGAGATAAAGATTAGCCTGCCTTGACGAAGCGGAACTTTTCTTTATAAAGCGATAATACAGCGCACAGTTCGAATCCTCAAAAAGCTTGTTTTTCTCATTGAAATCCGTCGGAATGCCGCCTGTGCCAAGCTTATCGACTCTGACATTTGTGCAGATTGCGGTATCATAGACAGTCATCGTAGCGTCATCAAGTATTCGGAACTTACCGCCCACATACTCTATATTATCGACATCGACAAGGGATGAATCAAATTCGTTTATATAAAGGCTTATCTCTCCCACGGTGCGCGAAATCACATTATAGCTCATGCTGATATCGTTGAAGCAATAGCCGTTCAGCGAGATGGCGTCCGCCTGAATTATCATGGTTTTGCTCGTCTTGTTTTCGACATTGAAGAAAAGCTCGAGACGGGTGCCGTCGCTTCTGACCTGCTTTACTCTTCTGTATGTGATTCTGACGGTATTTCCGTCATAGATGACCGCATTGTAAAAATAACCGCAAACCTTGCATTTGCCGTCTTCCATAGTGTGAGGAAGAGCCTCGCCGTCCGTTTTGCCGCAGACTGTACACTTTTTCGGAGAAGCGCAGGTCGCCTCCCGCCAGTTATGTTCAAGCGCGGGAATAACCTGCTGTGCAGTGAAAACCTCGCCGCATACCGAGCAGTAGCTGCTCTCCGTCTTGCCTGCGGCGGCACATGATGCCGCTATAGCCTTGTCGTTCACCTTTTTGTGTCCCTCTGCCTTTATCACGCGCATTTCTTTCTCGCCGCAGGAGCAGACTCTTTCGTCCTCTCCGTCCTCTGTGCAAGTTACCTTTTTCACCTGCGTCCAGTCGCCGAAATTATGTCCCGTTGCTTTGATAACCTGCGTTTCTTTCTCTCCGCATTGACAGATTCTTTCCTTGAGCCCGTCTTCCGTGCAGGTCACTTCCCTTACCGTTTCCCATTCTCCGAAGCTGTGACCCGCAGCATTAAGCGCCTCGGTCTCTTTCTCGCCGCATTCGCATACCCTTTCGCGCAAGCCGTTTTTCGTGCAGGTAGCCTCGCTTATAACGCGCCAATCGCCGAAAGCATGAGTATGATACGGGTCTTTCACACCGCATGAGACAAGAAAAGCAAAAGCGAATATCACAGCGGCAAGAAGAAGCCGCTTTATGGCTGATTTTTTCATAGTAAAATTTTCCTCTCTTCCGTAAATTTATTTAAAGGTCAAAATTCTTTTTTATAATCTCCGCCGACTCGGCAGGAGAAAGATTTGTATTGTCAAGCCGCAGATAGTTTTCAAAAGGGAGCTCTCCGGGCAGGCTTACGAGGCAATATTTCGCATCCTCGCGGAGCCCGGCGACAGCGGCAGGATTAATTCGCCTCCCTTTGACTTTATTGTATCATATAGTTACCAGATTTGCAAGTGCAAACGCAAATTTAATCGCATAAAGTAAAAATCCCGCATGGCGGGATTTGGTTTTTTATAAGTAGGAAGCGGAAAAGTGAAAAGTGAATAGTGAATAGTGAAAAAGTAAAACACCCGCGCTGTTGCGCAGGTGTTTTGGTGGGAGCGGGTGGATTCGGACCACCGAAGTCAGTGACAACAGATTTACAGTCTGCCCCCTTTGGCCGCTCGGGAACGCTCCCATATGGAGCTGGTGAACGGAGTCGAACCATCAACCTGCTGATTACAAATCAGCTGCTCTGCCATTGAGCCACACCAGCATTTTCCGTCGCCGTATATCTCTCGGCGACGGATGTTATTATAGCATAATAATCGAAATATGTCAATACATTTTTGAGATTTTTTTATCTTTTTTCAAGCTTTTTTTCCGATGGCTTTTGCATATAGCGTAATTCCGCCCGAAATCGCCGCATTGTCGGCATCAAAAGGCGTCTCAAAGCCCTCATCGGTATAAAATTCATATGTCACATCGGGCATATAAAAGCCGATATGATATCCCTCGGGGATGGCAAATTCAGTAGCCCTGCCGCCGGAATATACTATTTTCACCCTGGCATCGCGGTTCTCGGGTATATTTTCAAAGCTCTCGCGCGCCTCGCCGTAATATTCAAAAGTGCGTGTAAGCAGCTTGCGCTCGCCCTCACTCTTCCCCGTCGAATATTCTATCGAGAGAGCGCGGTATTTTTCATCCACTGCAAGGCGGGAGAAAATATATTCGCCGAGCACCACGCCGTATTCGGACAGCTCGCCTGCCATCTGCGGCGTTATCTCTGCCTTGTAGACAACCTCATAGCCGCCCTCGGCTCTCTTCTTTGAGCTTACCTGATAGTGGCTTCCCGCGTCGAGCGGATGCGCGAAATCGGCATATTCATCGGCAAAGCCCGAATATGTGCCGCTGATTATGATCAGAAAATACTTCTTTCCGCCCTTTTCCATGACCACACTGCCGTCGCAGGCGCTCATCGTGTAGCCGTCCGTTTTTTCCGATATATTGTATGTCATCAGCTTGCCGCTTTCCGCTATCTCATAGTAAAGTTCATATTCAAAATCGGGATATGTGAGTTTCTCGCGAAAAGCCGCAATCCCGCTCTCAAAGTCAAATATTTCGCTGTATCTGTTTGCCAGCTGTACCATGCGGTACGGCACGGAAACACCCGCAGAGCACGACACGAGAGTAAATATAATAGCGAGCGCCGCCGCAAGACAAATTAGCTTTTTCATGCCTGAATTTTCCTTTTCTTTCTGCCTTTTTTATAATTATAATTGACAAACTGCGCGAAGTCAATACGCCTGCGTTTTGTTTACAAAAAAGTTTTATTTCCGGCAGATATATTCCGCTATCTGAACGGCATTTGCCGCCGCGCCCTTGCGTATCTGGTCGCCCGAGCACCAGAGAGAAATGCCGCGCGGACTGTCGAGCGCACGGCGCACTCTGCCGACATAGACATCGTTTTTGCCCTCGGCGACAATGGGCATGGGATAGATTTCCGCCTCGGGCGCATCATAGAGTATATCGCCCGAAAAATCGCCTATCGCTTTTCTTGCCGCGGAAACGGATATGCTTTCTCTCGTATAGACTGCCGCCGAAATGGAATGCGAACGCATAACAGGCACACGCACGCAGGTGCAGGTCACGGCAAGCGACGGGCAGTGCAGGATTTTGCGCCCCTCATTCTGCATTTTCATCTCCTCACTCGTGTAGTCTTCATCTGAAAGTCCACCTATCTTCGGGATAAGATTTTCCGCTATTCTGTGGGCAAAGGCATGATTTTTCGTCTCTCTGCCATCGGCTATTGCTTTATTCTGCGCGATAAGCTCCTCCATGCCATCGCGCCCCGCGCCGCTGACCGCCTGATATGTGGAGACCACCATGCGTTCAATTGGCGAAAGTCTGTGCAGAGGACAGACCGCCATCAGTGTTATTATCGTAGAGCAGTTCGGGTTTGATATTATGCCGCTGTGGCGCAGGGCATCATCACCGTTTATCTCGGGAATGACAAGCGGCACGTCATCGCGCATGCGGAACGCACTGGAATTGTCTATGAATACCGCGCCGCTCTCCTTTATCGGCGGTGCAAACCGCCTTGCCGTATCGGCATCGGTCGCCCCGAGAACGATATCAATGCCGCGAAAGCTCTCCTCCGTGCATTCGCGCACAGTCACTTCGGCAGTGCCGTACGGCAGTTTTTTTCCTGCACTCCTGCCGCTTGCGAGCGGCATAATGTTTTCGCACGGCACACCGTATTCATTCAGTACGCGGAGCATTTCGCGCCCGACAGCGCCCGTCGCTCCCATGACGGCTATTTTCTTATCTTTCATCTCATCACCTCATATAGAATAAGTACAGGATTATCCACACTTACATTACATTATATTATATATGAGCTTTTTTGCCATTATGAGATGCTTTTTCCTAAGAAAGCGCGGGTGTGCTTTTCTTTTGAAGAGAAGCCTCTGCCCGCAACTGCAAAATAATGCGTCGGAATAGTCCAACGCATTTTATATTTATGTAATAAGGCCAAAACGAGGAAAATATAATTACTTTGACAGCTCTTTAGCGCAGTTTTTACATATTATTCTGCCCTTGAAAATGCGGACATCATCCGCGCTTCCGCAGAAGATGCAGGCAGGCTCGTACTTGCGAAGAATTATCTGGTTTGAGTCCACGAAAATTTCGACAGGATCGCGCGTATCGATATTGAGTGATTTTCTTATCTCCATAGGAAGTACAATTCGCCCAACCTCGTCTACACGTCTTACGATACCGGTTGATTTCATCTTAATTCCTCCTGAAAAGCATTGGTTTATAATGACATAATATCATAGTTTTCTCCGATAGTCAATGATAATTTCCTTATATTTACAATTTTTTCAAATTTTCCTAAGTAAAGAGGTTGTTTATAATGATAAAAACGATATTTTGCATAATTTGCGCGATTTCTTTCGTTTTTGCTCTGATAAGCGGGAATATAGAAGCACTTTCAGGTGCTGTTGTGGAGGGCGCGGGAACCGCAGTTACGCTGACTGTTTCGCTCATGGGTGTGATGGCGCTCTGGTGCGGCGTGATGAAGGTAATGCAAAAATGCGGCGTCTGCGAATTTCTTGCGCGGCTCATCTCTCCCCTGCTCCGCCTTGCCTTTCCCGAGAGCATGAAAAAAGGCATCGCCCGCGAGGAAATAGCGGCAAATATCAGCGCGAATATGCTCGGCATGGGAAATGCCGCCACACCTTTCGGAATAAAGGCGATGGAAGCGCTCTCCGCCGACTGCGACGGCAAATACGCAAGCGACGATATGGTTACCTTTGTCGTAATGAATACCTCGGCTTTCTCTTTCATGCCGTCTACAGTCGTCGCTCTGCGGCAGGCGGCGGGAGCGGCAGACCCATTTGATATAATAACGGCGGTATGGATATGCTCGGGAGTCTGCATGGTCGTTTCCGTGGTTTTCGCGCGCGGCTTCCGCTTTTTCTTTCCGAAAAGGAGCAAAACATGAAGTTCCTCTCCGCACTCATCATCCCCGCCGTCATGCTGCTTGTGTGCGCCATGCTGACTTTCTCGAAGAAAGCGACATTCGATGATTTTCTCCTCGGGACAAACGAAGGCATTGCCACATGCGTGAAGCTACTGCCCACTCTCATCACCCTGCTCGTGGCGGTATCGATGCTCTCCGCATCCGGCTTTCTCGATTTTGCCGCGCAGCTCATCTCGCCTCTCGCGTCGCGGCTCGGCATACCTGCGGATATACTCCCGCTCGTGCTGACGCGTCCCGTATCGGGCAGTGCTTCAAATGCCGTGCTCGCCGAGCTATACCGCAGGTGCGGAGCAGACAGTTTTGCCGCGCGCGTCGCATCCGTCATCGCCGCCTCGGGCGATACCGTGCTGTATATATCCGCAGTCTATTTCGGCTCCGTCGGCATAAAGAATACGCGGCATACGCTCCTCGCCGCGCTTCTCACTATGATATTCTGTGTTTTCTTTTCCTCTGTCATCTGCTCGCTTCTTTTTTGAAAAATAGAGTTGAAATTTTGCCGCGCGTATGGTATGATAATATGAAAGAATAAATATAAGGAAGTAGAAAAATGAGTAATTTCGGTTTTTATGCTCTGGTTTTCAGGCAGAAATATATCCGCAGATGGGGACTGATGCGAAATTCCAGCGTGGAAACTCTCAGCGAACACGCCTGTGAGGTTGCCGTCATTGCCCATGCACTGGCGCTTATCGGCAACAGATTCTTTGAAAAAAATTACGATGCCGACCGCGCGGCGGCTATAGCTCTTTTTCATGATGTTCCCGAGGTTTATACGGGTGATATGCCGACGCCTGTCAAGTATTTTGACGATGATATGAAAAACAGATATCAGAAAGTTGAGGAGCGCGCGGTAAATACCCTGCTCGAAAAGCTGCCGCCCGAACTTCGCTCCGATTACAAGGCGATATTTGACGGCGATGAAGATCTCCGCCCGCTCATCAAAGCGGCGGACAAGCTCTGCGCCTATATCAAATGCATCGATGAGGAGCGCAGCGGAAACCGCGATTTCGAGAGCGCAAAGAAGAAAACATATGAAAAGCTCGTTTCGCAGAAATGCGAAGAGCTGGACTACTTCATGAAGTACATACTGCCGAGCTTCGATATGAATCTCGACGAGATAAAATAATGAAATCCCATGGCGGAAAGGAGGGATGAATTTGACACTGATGCTCATATGTCCGAGCGCGGAGAGCGCACACCGCATGGAGGAAATGCTCCGCGCGGCTTCCGATGGGAAAGTGAATATCGTATCATATTCGTCCGCTCCCGAGCTTCGTTTTGTCAGCTTTGAGTGCGATGCCGTGGTGGCTCTCGGCATGAATGCCAAGCGCGCCGAACAGACATTTGCCGCGTGCTCTCCGCTTGATTCCGGCTTTCTCTATGTAGCAGGCGAAAAATGCACCGAGGAGGAGCTTGAACCTCTGCGTGCGCTCGGCGTTCACATTATGCGTTCGCCAGTCGGCAAGGCGACGCTCTGGCATGATATCGGCATATGCGCCTGCGTACCGAAGCGCATCGCCGCGATGAAAAACGAAAATTCCATTCTCGTTTCGCGGCTCGCCGAGGAAAAGATAATCAACCGCGCAAAGCTTGTGCTGATGGAATATCTGAAGCTTTCCGAGCCGCAGGCGCACAGATATATCGAAAAGCAGGCGATGGACTTGCAGATTTCGCGCGCAGAGGTGGCAGCCCGCGTGCTCGAAACATACGAAAACTAAAGGGAGAATTGCATGATGAAAAGCGTTTTGATAACAGGCGCTTCGGGCGGCATAGGCGGCGCATGCGCCGAGCTTTTTGCCGAAAACGGCTGGGGTGTGCTCGCATGCTACAGAAGCGGAGAAGCCGAGGTACAGTGCCTTCTCGAAAAAGAATATGCTGGAAAAATAGTTCCCTTTTACTGCGATGTATGCGACATCGGCTCGGTGCGCCGCGCTGTGTCAAAAGCGATATTTGAATTCGGCGGGATAGACGCCGCCGTGATAAACGCGGGTGCGGCGCATGCCTGCCCGCTCTTCTCCGAGACGGAAGAGGAATACGATCGCATAATGAATATAAATACGAAAGGCGCGTTTTTCACGGCGCAGGCGGCGGCTCGTGAAATGACGGAACGCGGCGGAAGCATGATTTTCATCTCCTCGATGTGGGGCATCGCAGGCGCGGCAAACGAAAGCGCATATTCGGCTTCCAAGGCGGCGCTGACAGGGCTGACCCGTGCGCTCGCAAAGGAACTGGCAACGGCTGATATCAGGGTCAACTGCATCGCTCCCGGCGTTATTGATACGAAGATGAACGCCTGCTACAGTGAGGAAGATATACAGGCTCTGGCGGAGAGAACGCCGCTCTCGCGCATCGGAAAACCAGGGGAAGTGGCAAGCGCGGTTTACTTTCTCGCCACCGAAGCATCGTCATTTATCACAGGTCAGATAATCTCCGTGGACGGCGGCTTCGGGCTGTAATTACGGAAAAAAGCAGAAAACAAAAATCGCAGGTTGTGCGCCTGCGATTTTCTGTTTGCAAAATTTTATTTTTCATTGCTGTAGAGCGATTCGTATTTCTGATTTTCCTTTGCCTTTTTATGCCCGAGCGAGCGCACGGCGCAGACTATGGCCGCTACGATGATATAGATAAAGCCTGCCATCGCCGTCAGCGCAAGCATTCCGCTTCCGCGGCTCGTAACTCCCACCATATATACAAAAAGAATGAAGCTTCCCATGCTGAGCACAAAATGCAGGCAGAGACGCAGTATCGCGGGAGAAATGAATTTCGCCCTGAATACGAGAGAAATAAGCGCAGTGAGCAAAGCGAAAACAAATATGGCGGCAAATGTATCGCTGCGGAAGCTGACCGCGTTCATTCCGTCCTTGTTTTTGAGAAAAGCAGCCGCACCCCAGAGAAGCAGCGTCGTTATCATAAATGTAACTCCCGTACCGGAGATTATATATTTCATAAAACTCATGAATTTTTTCATCATTTTACCTCACATCTTTTTTATGTGTATTTATTTTACCATATTTTCGCGTGATATTCAATAGAAAAAACGGCATAAAAAATTTTTTTGATATTTTTTTGCAAATTGCTGTAACTTTTTCCATCCCCGCGGTACTAACCTTTGTAAACACAAACAGGAGGCTTGATCTTATGAAACCTTTTACAATATTGACGGATTCCTCTGCCGACCTTACGGCGGAAATGAAAAGTGAGCTCGGGATAAAAATAGTTCCGCTCACGGTTCAGATAGACGGCGAAAAGCCGATAAGCAATGAGGAGCTTGATATCAGATATTTTTATGACTGCATGAAAGATGGCAAGCGTGCGAAAACCGCCGCCGTAAATCCCACGGTCGCCACCGAGGTTATGGAAAGCGAAGTCCTCGCGGGAAACGACGTTCTTTTCCTCAGCTTCTCTTCAAATCTTTCTTCTACTTATAATATAAGCGCTATCGCCGCGCAGGAGCTTTCCGAAAAATATCCCGAAAGCAAGATTATCGTCATTGACACGCTCTGCGAATCTTTCGGACTCGGGCTACTTGTAAATCTCTGCGCAGAGCAGGCACGTGATGGAAAAACTATAGAAGAAGTCGCGCAGTTCGCCGAAGAGACAAAGACGCATATCGCACACTGGTTCACGGTTGACGACCTCAATCACCTGCGTCGCGGCGGCAGAGTTTCCGCGGCAAAGGCTGTAGTCGGAACAATGCTCGGCATCAAGCCCGTACTCCACATGAGCGACGACGGAAAGCTCATTCCCCTCTTCAATGCGCGCGGCAGAAAAGCCTCGATGAAGATGCTCGTCGATAAGACAATCGAAAATGCACGCGATTTTGAAAATCAGATAATATTTATAAATCATGCCGACAGTCCCGAGGATGCCGAAAAACTGAAGGAAATGATACTCGAGGCGGGCGCAAAGGATGTCCGCATGGGCGAGATAGGGCCTGTTGTCGGCGCACACTGCGGCAGAGGCACGCTTGCCGTTTACAGCGTCTGTGAAACAAGATAAACCGAAAGGAATTTTACTATGACAATTACCGGAATATCCTTCCGCGATATGGTTGTTTCCGCTGCAAGCGCGCTGGAAAACAACAAAGAGGAAATCAATAATCTGAATGTATATCCTGTTCCTGACGGCGACACAGGCGTCAACATGAGCATGACAATGAGCCGTGTGCGCACCTCGCTCGGAAACACAAGTGGCAATCTTTCCGAATGCGCAAAGAATGTCGCCAGCATGACGCTCATGTCCGCAAGAGGAAACTCGGGCGTTATACTCGCCATGTTCTTCCGCGGAATGTCAAAGGCATTTGCAGGGCTTGAGGAAGCCGATTCCGTTCAGATGGCGGAAGCGCTCAAGGCAGGCGTGACGGAAGCATACAAGGCTGTCATGACTCCCACTGAGGGCACTATACTTACCGTAATGCGCGTCTGCGCCGAGAAAGCAATGGAAAAAGCGCAGAGCGACAGCTTCGACGATATCGAGGAGCTTTTCGATTATGTGATAAAAGAGGGCGTCGATATTCTGAATAAAACACCCGAGCTTCTCCCGATACTCAAGCAGGCAAATGTTGTTGACGCGGGCGGCAAGGGCTTTGTCGTGATGCTTCAGGGCATGCTCGCGGCGCTCCAGCATCATCCCGTTGTCTGCTCGGAGGGCGGCGAAAGCCACGAGACGGCAACAAAAGCAAATTTCGCGGAATTTTCCGGTGAAAATATTGAATTTCTCTACTGCACGGAGTGCATAGTGAAAAAGAGCGCCGAATATATCGGCGAAGACACGGCGCGCGAGCTTTACAAAACGCTTCTACCTCTCGGAAACAGCATGGTTTTCGTAGATGACGAAAATGTGAT
Source organism: Acutalibacteraceae bacterium (assembly GCA_963618495.1). Taxonomy (GTDB): domain Bacteria; phylum Bacillota; class Clostridia; order Oscillospirales; family CAG-272; genus Apopatosoma. Next base: position 1,006 of record CAVESF010000011.1, on the reverse strand, counting down.
AAAGCTTCATATTCATACAAACGAACCCGGCACGGTTCTTTCGTCGGCACTCTGCTTCGGCACAATGCTCACGGTAAAAATCGAAAATATGCTCGAGCAGCATTCTTCGCTCGCCGCTATTCCCGAAGAACCGACAAAAACAAAGAAATACGGCTTCGTTTCCGTTTGCAACGGCGACGGCATACGCGATGTTTTCGCAGACCTCGGCGTTGACGGATTTGTCCTCGGCGGTCAGTCCATGAACCCGAGCACAAAGCAGATTATCGACTGTGCAAAGAGCCTCGGCGCGGAGAATATATTCATTCTCCCGAATAATAAAAATGTATATCTCGTTGCGGCGCAGGCGGCGGAAGAGCTCGGCGAAAATGTTCGCGTAATTCCGTCAAATTCCGTTCCTGCCGGCATATCCGCCATGATGAGCTTCGATTCCGAAGCGGAAGCGGACGATAATTTCTCCGCCATGACGGAAGCCGCTTCGGCTGTCAGATCCCTGACGGTCACCCGTGCGGTACGCGATTGCGATATCGACGGGCTGAACATAGCAAAGGATAACTACATGGGACTCGTAAACGGCAAGATAAAATGCGTTGCCGAAAGCAGTCTCGAATGTCTCAAACAGCTCTCTACGGTGAGTGAGTCTGAAAACTTCACCGTTTTCACAGGTAGCGATGTCAGTGAAGATACCGCTTCCAAAGCCGCAGATACCATTCTCGGCGTCGTTCCCGATGCCGAAGTGACGGTTCTTGCCGGCGGTCAGCCGCTCTATGATTTTGTAATCATGGCGGACTGAGATAAAAGTCTCACATTTCTCCTTCCTGACAACGGTGCGGCGGCATTTTGCCACGCGCCGTTGTCCTTTTTTGCAGGGTATGCCTTCGCAAAAAAACAAAATCACAAGAGCAGAAGCGAAAATGCACAAGTCCGTAAAAAACGGACAATTGAAAAAAATTTCCTCCTATGGTAGAATAAAAACATCTACCGTAGGAGGAAATTTATATGCCCAGAG
>CAVESF010000010.1:0-61393 GCA_963618495.1 Acutalibacteraceae bacterium | reverse complement strand
CCTAGGTAATGACGGAGTCAGAGTCCGTTGCCTTACCGCTTGGCGATGCCGCAATATTCTTTTTGCTCAGCGGATTGTCATAAAAGAGCTATCCGTCGAGTACCCTGTTAGTATATCAAAAGTTTTGTGATTTGTCAATAGCAAATCGTCAAAAAATCGGAGGTTTTATGAAAAATATGTCTCTTGCCGATTTTCGGGATGGAAAAGACGCTATTGTATTAAAAATAAACGAGCCCGAATATACATTAGACAGATATTTATCTCTCGGCATATATGAGGGTGCGCGGCTGACGGTCTTTATGAAAAGCGGCAAAAACATTATTGCAAGAGTCGGCAATACGAAAATTGCTTTCACGGGCAAATCCGCCGCGAATATAATCTGCCGTGCAGAAAGCGATATGGAGTAGGAAATGAAAATAGCTCTTCTCGGGAATGCAAACTGCGGAAAAACAACGCTTTTCAATCTGCTCACAAAGAGCAGTGAAGCCACGGGAAACCGCGCGGGTGTGACATTCGGCGCAAAAGAGGCTCCGCTAAAAAGCAAAAAATATACCGCCGAGGTTGTCGACCTGCCCGGCATATATTCGCTCGCCTCACAGAAAGCCGAGGAAAAGGTGGCTCTCGATTATCTGCGGCGCGGCGATTGTGATGTGATAATAGATATCATCGACGCCTCAAATCTCTCGCGCGGACTTTTTCTCACGCTTCAGCTTATCCGCGAATTTCCTCATGTCGTCGTCGCGCTGAATATGATGGACGAAGCCGAGCGCGACGGCACGAAAATAGATATATCGGGACTCTCGGAGAAGATCGGCGTGCCTGTTTTCCCTATCAGCGCGGCAAAAAAGCGCGGCATAGACGAGCTTATCTCATCTCTCTTTGAAAGAATACCCGAGAGCGTCGCCGGAAAAGGCGATTTTCCCGAGAGCGCACTCGCCGCGCTTGCATCGCAGATAGCTTCCGAGAGTGCCGTATACAGCAGGTTTCTCGGAAAAAATACCGATAGGATAGACTGCATCATCTGCAAAAAACACATAGGCATACCGCTGTTTTTCGCAGTTATGCTGATTACATTTTATCTCTCTTTTTCGTGGCTCGGCGAAATAGCCGAGCGGTATTTCTCACTCGGACTTGACAAGCTGGCGGCAGAGATAATTTCGCTTTTTTCACGCTTCGGCGCGAGCGTATTCATGCTTGAATTTATCGAAAACGGCATATGCCGCGGTATTGCCGCCGTGCTTTCGTTTCTCCCGCAGACAGCGGTACTCTTTTTTGTACTGGAACTTCTCGAGGAGAGCGGATATACCGCACGCGCTTCTTTTGTCATGGATGGGGCGATGCGAAAGCTCGGACTTTCGGGAAAAGCTTTTATCCCTGCGCTTCTCGGCTTCGGTTGCACGGTGCCTGCGATAATGTCGACGCAGACGCTTGATGTCTCCGAGCGCCGCCGCGCCGTATATTCGCTTGCTTTCATTCCCTGCAGTGCGCGTTTTCCGATAGTCATTGCTGTATCCTCCGCTTTCTTTCCGAAAAAAGCCGCGCTTGTTGCCTTTTCGCTATATCTCGCAGGGATATTTGCCTTTGCGCTCTCGTGTCTGCTTTTCTCGGGGAAAGGCGGCACCGCGCCCGATGTCGTATATGAACTGCCGCGCTTCCGCATACCGAACGGCAGAAATGTTTTCCGCAGTGTGAAAAGCAAAATATTGCAGTTTGCCACGAGAAGCGGAAGCGTCGTTTTTCTCTCGTCGGCACTGATATATGTCCTTTGTTCGCTCGATACGCATTTTCATTATACGGCATCGGCGGGGGAGAGCCTGCTATGTGCCGTTTCAAGGCTCGGTGCATTCATCCTGAAGCCGCTCGGGCTTACCGACTACAGAATAAGCGCCGCGCTTATCTCGGGCTTCTTTGCAAAGGAAAGTATTGTTTCAACTATAAGCGTGCTTTTCGGCGACGGCTTTCGCACGGCACTTTCGCCCGCCGCGGCATATGCCTTTGCCGTGCTTTGCATGACATATACGCCATGCGCCGCCACGGTCGCCGCCGCAAGGGCAGAACTCGGCAAAAAGGACGCTTTTTTCATGGTTTTGCGCACATTTGCCATTTCATTTTTGCTCTCGTTTGCCGTATACACGCTCGGCTCGCTCATACTATAAGTCTAATATATACATTTTCCACAAAATAAATAATGTTTTTGGATGTATTTTTCCCAAAATGTAAAAAATATTTAAATTTTTTATTGACAAATCTGCATTATATGATATAATATACAAAAAGGTATATTTATTGAAAGTGTGATTCGGTGGATAACAAGATTGGCGAGCTTCTGATAGGATTAAAGGATGGTACTCCGCTGTCCTTTGAGGGAATATTGGAGCTTTATTCGCCGCTTGTGCGCAGTATTTCGCTTGATGCGAAGCGCCGCTTTTCCATCTCCGATTCCGAGTATGACGATCTTCTTCAGGAGGCGACCATCGCTCTCTATAATTCGGCATGCTCCTTTGACGAATCAAAGCAGGTCTCTTTCGGTTTATATGCCAAGATATGTATAAAAAACAGGCTTATTTCATACATCAGGCGCAGGGAAAATAAACTTTTTGAGGATTTTCTCGGAGATTGCGAGGATATGCTCTCCGATATGAGCGAATCTCCCGAGTCCACGCCTGAGCAGCTTATCATAAATAAAGAATCCTTCTCGGAGCTTAACAAGAGAATAAACGATTCGCTCACCCCCTTTGAAAGCTCGGTTTTCTGGCTCTATCTCGGCGGGATGTCCTACTCGGATATAGCAGAGGCGCTTTCCAAACCGAAAAAATCGGTAGATAATGCTATTGTACGGATAAAATCAAAGCTTAAGAAACTTTTATGACATATAGACATATATAAAATAAATTATTCCGACTTCGGATAAAAATAAAAAAGTTTTCATATGCCCAAATAGCTTAAAGCAAGAGCGTTGTTTTCAAAGGTGTCGGTTGGAATCCGTCTACGGGCGCAATATCCTAAAATTTCAAAGCGAGGTAAAAAAATGTATCAGGACAAGACTTTAGTTTGCAAGGACTGCGGCAAGGAATTTGTTTTCACAGCAGGCGAGCAGGAATTCTATGCGGAGAAGGGCTTCCAAAATGAGCCTCAGAGATGCAAAGAGTGCCGTGCAGCAAAGAAAAACGCAGGCAAGGCTCCCAAAGAGATGTACACCGCAACCTGCGCAAACTGTGGCAAGGAAGCAAAAATCCCTTTCCAGCCCACGAATGACAGACCCGTATACTGCAGCGAATGCTTTGCAGCTATGAAGCAGCAATAATTTAAGCTATATACAGAGAAAAGTCAATCAAGCCATGCCTTTCGGCATGGCTTGATGTTTCTACGCCTTTTCAAAGGCAAATGTCGCCGCGTAGGCAAAGAAGCTGTCGCGCAGTTTTGCGAAATCCGTTTCTTTAGCGGAGAACTGGAGCATATAGAATTTTGAGCTTCCCTTGAAAGCAAATGAAATATTCTTATATGCGGTGCCGTCAAGGCTACTACTCGTATATTCATAGTAGGCAAGGGCGTCTTTCTCCGCAACCTCGGAGGCGGAAGTGTTCAGACTTGCGATAGCCTCGGCATACTGCTTGGCGCTGAGTATCTCCATGCCAATGACATCGGTAAAATCCTGACTGAAAACATATACGGTCACCTTGTCGCTCTTGAAGCAGGCGTCGCAGTTGTCATATTTCTCATAGGCGAAATCCTCTGTCAGCGTGATGGAGATTCCGTTTTCCGAGAAGGCTTTTTCGGCGGCTTTTCCGCATGAGCAGAGAAGTATGGCACAAACCATTATCATGCAAAGCACAAATTTTTTCATATGTTTTTCTCCTTTTCGATTTTTTCAAAAGAACCGAGGTCTACCGCCTCATAAGTATGTTTAATATAAGGAAGAAACTTTTCCGTTATTTCCGCTGTCTTTATTTTCAGGCTCGATGTATTTATGCACGGATGGCAACCGAGATATTCATCTGCCAGAATATCCTTGTCTATATAAAGCTTCACGCGGTTTTCCGTATCGTTCATAAGACCGAGTACGGTCACACTGCCCGGCGTCACGCCGAGAAGGGTCCCCATATATTCTGCCGGAGCAAAACTTAAGCGGGAACATCCTATCAGGCGTGAAAAATCCTTTGTCGAGAAGCGCTTGTCGCCTGTCATCAGCAGGAGATAAAACTGCGTCTTACCGCCATTGCAGAGAAAGAGATTTTTGCACATGTTCGTCTGCATGAGCGCATCTATTTCTTCGCAGGCTTCTATTGTGGGCGCGATGTCGTGATCGACGCGCAGGTAGCTTATGCCGAGCTTCTCCAGCATATCATATACGGCAATCTCCGAGGGAAGCCTGCCTGAAATATCATCGGGGCGACCGTTATATAATGTTTTGTCTTTGACTATACTTTCCAATTTTATTTTCTCCATATAAACCGATTAATTTACCCAAGTATATCATATATATATAGTAAAGTCAAGCATCGCGGAGCTCTTTCGTGAGCGAAATATGCAAACGGCACAGAAAAGTACCTGCATTTTTTATCTTTTATACAAAAACAAATCGGAAAAATCGTACACTTTGAATAGTGTAAACTTCGGCTTTGCTATTGACTTTTTTCGCTGTTTTGTGCTATAATTATTACATCCAATATTTTTGAAAGGAATGAATGTGAGTATGAAGAAAATTATCTCAATACTCTTGGTATCTCTGTTTATCCTGTCTGCGGCTACAATGGCACTCAGTGCAGGCTCTATCACGGTGGATTCCAAAACCAATCCGGATCGTCCCACTAATAAGATCTACAACATCAGTATGCTTGACTTTGAAAAGACGCAGAACTCTTACTGGGCAAAGCAGAACGATGCAGGCGAATGGGAAGCGGCCCCGGTTTACTTTGATGAGAACGAAGACTGCCACGTCTATACGGAGCTGGCAGGCAAGGCGCTCCCCGAAGGCTGGCGCGAAAGCTATTCCGAGGTTCCCTATGACAATGAAAAGTTCATCGATGATCCTCTGTCAGCTCAGCTCAGCTTTATTCTCTACGATGAAGCAACTCCGAAGTCTCAGCTTGCAAAGCTTGACTGGAGCTTCACCGACAACGGAGAGGTTCTCCATGTTGCAGCCAAAGAATCCGGCTCCGCAGGCTTTGCGTTCTCATTTTGGGACAGTGCTTTGTTTGAAGGCATTCCCGTCGGCGCGGAAACAAGCAACCTTACCGAATATTGCAAAATCCGCGTAAGAAACCTCAGCGCAAACACAAAGCTGACTCTTGGCTTCAACAACTCCAATATCAACAGCGGACAGTACAAATCCTGCCCCGGTGTTTCCATTTCCGATGTCGCCATTGAGGCTAACTCCGGCGAATGGCAGACAATCACCTTCAGCATGATCAAGGCTAACTCCGACACAAACTACAATAATTCTCTTGCAAAGAACGACAGCGGTGTTCCTCAGGCAAGATGGGGCAATACGCTGAGACAGATTTACTTCTATCCCTTCGGCTACAATGCGGCATACAAGGGTGCTGAAATGGATATAGACTATATCGTATTCGGCTCCGAAGAGTATGTTACAAACTATAAGAGCGAGCTTGAAAAGGACGAAGAAAACGTTGAGAAGATCGAGCTTGTAAAGGCTCCCACAAAGACCACCTACTACGTAGGCGAGACTATAGACCTCGACGGTCTCGAAGTCAAGGTAACCTACAAGGACGGTCATACCGAGACACGTGACACGGCAAGCACAGTTTACAACTTTGACGATGCTTCCGATGCTTCCGAAGTAACGCTCAAGTACGGCAAGGCTACCACAACATATAATGTCAAGGTAATCGGCATTAAGGATTTCGTCATTGCCACAATGCCCGAGGCAACATCTTATAAGGCTACCGATATAGCAAAGAACGGCTTTACACCCACAGGTCTTACCGCGAAGGCTACATTCGAGGACGGCACTGAAAAGACATTCGCTCTCGGCGAGTTCAAACTTGAATATGACTTCATAGGAAGCGGTACACAGACTGTTACCGTAAACTACCATGGCGCAAGAGTTTCTTTCCAGATCAACCTTATCAACGTTGTGGCTATAGAAGCTGCTCCTCTCGGATCTGCAATTCACTTCGGCGAGAAACTCACAACAGATAATGTAGCTATCACATGTATCTACAGCGATGAGTCCAAGGATACATTCGCAAATTCCGGCTTTGACTCAAACAATGTGGCTATAACATATGAGAAGACTTACGGCGAGACGGTTGTTACGGTAACATATACCTCCGCTTCTCTTGAGCAACCTCTCACATGTACAACCACAGGCACATATGCAAAGCCTTCTTCTCTGACTGTTACGGCAGGCGAAGGTGCAAAGACTGTTTACGAGCTTGATGAGCTCTTCTCAACAGAAGGTCTCGAGTTTGCTCTCGTTTATGACGATGGCAAGACGGTTTCCATCACGAAGGACGACCTCACGAAAGAGCCTATCTACGATTTCTCCACTTCCGGCGACAAGAAGGTAACATTCGAGTTTGACGGTCTCTCCGCTACTCTTGATGTCAAGGTAAACGAGCTTGATCTTCCCGATACGAAGGCTACCAGCACTTCTACAAAGAAAACCACTGCAACAGACGACGACAGCAGCAGTCCAGTTGTTGTTATTGTTATTGTAGTTGTAGCTGTTCTCGTGGTAGGCGGCGTAGTTGCTTTCGTAGTTCTCAAGAAGAAAAAGAAATAAGCCGACAGGTTTTTCCAAAGACAAATTAAAATAAAATTCAGCGGTACGGTGCGACACTCTGATGTCTGCACCGTATCTTTTTCGGAGATGATTATGGGAAATATAAACGATACGGGCATGAAAAGAGCCGCGCTGATAAATGATTATTCGTGCTTCGGCAAATGTTCGCTCAGCGTGGCTGTACCGATAATTTCGGCATACGGGAGCGAGGCGGTCGCTCTGCCGACGGCGATACTATCCACGCATACGGGCGGGCTCGGAAATTATGTCGTGCGCGATATGACCGAGGAAATGCTGTCTTTTTCCGCGCACTGGAGAGAGCTGGGAATGAAATTTGACTGCATATATACGGGCTTTTGCTGTTCGCCGCGGCAGATAGAAGCGGCACGCGATTTCATCCGTGATTTCAGCGAAGGAGATACTCTTGTGCTGGTTGACCCCGTACTCGGCGATAACGGAAGCATATATCCGTGCTTTTCGCCGGAGCATACAAAGGCTATGCGCCGCCTGTGCCGATATGCCGATGTGATAATGCCGAACAGAACGGAAGCGGCACTGCTCGCCGACATGAACGTCGATACGCCGGCAGAGGAGCTTTGCGATGCTCTGCACAAGTCTCTCGGTGTGCGCAATATCGTTATCACCGGTGTGCGCGAGGGCGACAAAATAGGTTATCATGCCGATTTTGACGGCAGGGAAGTGAGCATAATGAAAGACTATGCCGATGTGCATCTGCATGGCACGGGAGACGTTTTCGCCTCCGCCTTTTGCGGGGAGTTGCTTTCGGGCAAGGATATGACCGCGGCTCTCGCGGACGCGGCGGATTTCTGTGACAGATGCGTCAAGGCGACGCTTCGCCGCCTGCCCTCGCATTGGTATGGGCTTGCGTTTGAGGATGTGCTGAAAGAAAGGTAAAGAATTCTACATTTTTCACGGCGAAAAGTGCAGAATTCATTGCGTTGAAATACATTTACAGCGGCTGAGTCATTAAGTTAGCCCGAAGGAAGAAAAAGCGGATGCTTTTTACCGAAAGGTATTGAGCATCCGCTTGCTTTATTGTATAAGGTTCTATAATAAAAGTCGGGGGAACCACGGGTAAGCTAAAGAAAATAAAAAAAGAACGAGCATATCTGAAAAAAGTCTGATATAATGTAAGCTTCTTCCGAAATATCCAATACAGCAAACCGATGCGACTTCCGGAAGTACTCGGAATTGATGAATTTAAAGGCAAAAGCGGCGCCGAAGCATAGGGGAAGCGCCACTCCACTACGTTTCGTGACGCTTCCCCTATGCTTTTCAATGATTTCTTACATTTTCGTCAGATTTTTCTACCCTAACTATTGACAAAGAGCCTTATTTTTATACAAAATAGGAAATTGTATTGACTTGAAAGAAAAAATATGATATCATAATAAAAACAATTGTTTTATATATATGGAGGAAGTACCTTGAAGAAGCTTTTGTTTATCATAATATGTATGACATTGCTGACAGCCCTTGTACTCACCGGATGCGGCGAGCAGACACCGGAACCGAAAGTGACGGATGATTTCACAATAACGACGGAGCCTATGGACACAACTACGGAAACCACGGCGACTGTCGCGCCGACCACGACGACAGAGAAGACGAGTGTGGCAAGCGGGACGACAGAGGCGACGACTGCTTCCGATACATCCGAGGCGACGACAACCGAGGGCACAACCGCAGGCACATCGGATAGCGAAACGACATCGCAGACGACAACGGAAACCACTACGACAACGGAAACCACTACGACAACGGAAACCACTACGGCAACGGAAACCACTACGACAACGGAAACCACTACGACAACGGAAACCATGACGGAAACTGAAACTATGGCAGAAACGGAAACTGAGACAGAAACCGAGGAAATTACGATGATAATCATTTCGACCACGAGAACTATCGTCACAGCCTCGACGACATCTACGACCGCAACCACAGCAACGACAGCCACGACAGCCACAACAGCCACAACGGCAACCACGGCTACGACCGCAACGACAGCCACAACAGCCACAACGGCAACCACGGCTACGACCGCAACGACAGCCACAACCACAACTACGGATACGACTACAACCGAAACAACAACGACAACAGCCACGACGCCAGAGTCCACTACATCCTCGCGCAGAGGTGAAATAGACCTCCCCGACATTCCGATTTAAGCAAAATACATAAGCCCGAGACAGCGCAGGCTACCGCATTTATTACGGCAGACTGCGCTTTTTGGTATAGAAAACTCCAACGAAAGAGGGGTTTTCTATACAATGAAACCCGAAGCGCGAGCCTCGGGTTTTGTGTTTTTATGTTTGCAATATCAGAAAAGTCCGGATATTCTGCCGTCTTCATCGACATCTATCCGCTCTGCCGCAGGGGATTTCGGCAGTCCCGGCATGGTCATGATATCGCCTGTGAACACCACGACAAAGCCCGCGCCAGCCGAGACGCGCACATTGCGCACAGTCACGGTAAAGCCCTTGGGTGCGCCGGGAAGCGTCGGGTCATCGGAAAAGCTGTACTGCGTTTTTGCAATGCAGACGGGGCATGAGCCGAAACCGAGCGATTCGAGCATTTCTATCTGCTTTTTCGCATTCGGGAGCATTGTGACGCCGCTTCCGCCGTAAACGCGGCGAACTACGGCATCTATTTTCTCCGTGAGCGTCATTTCATCAGGATAAGCAAAGCGGAAATCCGCTTTTTCCTCTTCGCAGAGGCGGACTACCTCACGCGCCAGTGTCTCTCCACCCTTTCCACCCTCAGCATGAACGGTGGAAAGCACGGCGTTCACGCCCAGCTCGCGGCACTTATCCATGATGAATGAAATCTCCGCATCCGTATCGGTAGGGAAGCGGTTTATGGCGACGACTGTGGGAAGCCCATAGATATTTTTTATATTCGAAACATGGCGCAGGAGATTCGGTATGCCCTCTTCGAGCGCGTGCAGATTTTCGTGCGAAAGCTCGGTTTTCGGCAGACCGCCATGCATTTTCAGCGCGCGTACTGTGGCGACGATTACCGCCGCATCGGGAGAAAGCCCTGCCATGCGGCACTTGATATCGAGAAACTTCTCCGCGCCGAGGTCGGCGCCGAAGCCCGCTTCGGTAACGGCATAATCGGCTGTTTTCATAGCCATTTTTGTGGCGAGCACGGAATTACAGCCATGCGCTATATTTGCAAAGGGACCGCCGTGTACAAATGCGGGCGTACCCTCGAGCGTCTGCACGAGATTGGGCTTTAATGCATCGCGCAGGAGAGCCGTCATCGCACCTGCCGCATGGAGTTCGCCCGCTGTCACGGGGCGCTCGTCATATGTGTAGCCAACGATAATGCGCGAAAGACGGGATTTCAAATCCGAAACAGAGGAGGAGAGGCAGAGCACAGCCATTATCTCAGAGGCGACCGTGATATCAAATCCGTCCTCGCGCGGAGTGCCGTTGACTCTGCCGCCGAGTCCGTCAACGATGAAGCGGAGCTGGCGGTCGTTCATATCAACGCAGCGCTTCCATGTTATTCTGCGCGGGTCGATGCCGAGCGCATTTCCCTGCTGAATATGATTATCAAGCATGGCGGCGAGCAGATTGTTTGCCGCACCTATGGCATGAAAATCACCTGTGAAATGCAGGTTTATATCTTCCATCGGGATGACCTGCGCATATCCGCCGCCTGCGGCGCCGCCTTTGATTCCGAAAACGGGACCGAGCGATGGCTCGCGCAGGGCGACGGCAACGCTCTTTCCTATGCGGGCAAGTCCGTCGGCAAGCCCTATAGTGGTTGTTGTCTTGCCTTCGCCTGCAGGTGTCGGCGTTATCGCCGTTACGAGGATGAGTTTGCCGCTTTTTTTCGCGCAGTCAAGATAGCGAAGGTCTATTTTTGCTTTGTAATTTCCGTATTGCTCGATAAATTCCGGCGCGATGCCTGCGCTCTCCGCTATTTTCAATATATGCCGCGGCTTGCAAGCCTGCGCGATTTCTATATCGGATAAAACTGCCATGTTGAAGCCCTCCTTGAGGATTTTTTTGTATTCTGATATATTATAACCGATTTTCGTCGCTTTGTAAAGATGCTTTTGAAAACATATTATGCGCTTCAATGAAAATAAAGAGAAAAAACTTGCGTCAAATGTTAAAATCGCAGTTGTAATTTGTGAATTTTTGTGATATAATGATATAAAATACCGCATGATGATATCAAAAAAGCATATATGCTTTCATATTGAACATTTTTTGCGGCTTTTAAAAGCCTCTGCCGCCATGTGGCAGAAGCGAAAACGGAGGAGAAATATGGACAAAAGATTAAATCCCTTATTCACGCCATGGAAGATAGGAAACTGCGAGATAAAAAATCGCTTTGTTCTGACGAGCATGGGCGGCACAGACCTTTTCGGCTGGATGGAGAAGAACCATTTCGATCGCGACGGCGCACGCTTCATCATGGAGGTGGCAAAGAACAACTGCGGCCTTGTCATGCCGGGATGTCAGCCTGTCTATAATCCGATGTTCGGTCAGTGGCTCTACAAAAACAAAAAGATGTACGATGATTTGGCAAAGTGGATGCCCGAATTTCATAAGACAGGGGCAAAGCTTTTTGTCCAGCTGACGGCGGGCTTCGGTCGCTCGTTTACGATAAGCGAAATGATGGAGAAGCTCTATACAAATAAGGTTCTGCGTGTTCTCAGCAAGCCTTTTATGGATTTGGACAAAATAACGGCGACGGCAAGTCCCTCGCCAAACCGCTGGTCGGACAAGGTGCCTTCCCGCGAGATGACTGTAGAGGAAATTCACAAATTTGTGGAGGCTTTCGCCAAGTGCTCGAAGATGCTTAAGGATGCGGGCGTAGACGGCGTCGAGGTTCATGCCGTTCACGAGGGCTATCTGCTTGACCAGTTCACGCTCGGCTATGTAAACAAACGCACCGACGAATACGGCGGTTCATTTGAAAACAGATACCGTTTTGCCGTCGAGATAGTGCAGGCGATAAAGAGAGAATGCGGCAGGGATTTCCCCGTTTCGCTCCGCTACAGCGTAATTTCCAAGACAAAGGGCTTCCGCTCCGGCGCACTCCCGGGCGAGGAATATACCGAAGTCGGCAGAGATATGGAAGAATCCGAAAAGGCGGCAAAATATCTTCAGGATGCGGGCTACGATTGCCTCAACTGCGACAACGGCACATACGACGCATGGTACTGGGCGCATCCTCCGATATATATGCCCGAAAACTGCAATCTTGCCGATGTCGAGCATATAAAGAAGTTTGTCGATATTCCCGTCATCTGCGCGGGCAGGCTTGATCCCGAGACGGCGGCGGACTCCGTTGCCGGCGGCAGGCTCGACGGCGCGGGATTTGCGCGTCAGTTCCTTGCTGACCAGCAGTGGATAACCAAGCTGATGGCGGGTGAGAGCGACGATATCCGCCCCTGCATACTATGCCACAACGGATGCTTCAATATGTGCCACTACAACGGCGTACCAAATGACCAGGCGCTTTCCGACAGCCTGCATCTTGCGCGTTGCGCCGTCAATGCCGAAACAATGCAGTGGAACAAGCATTATATAAAGAAAACAAATTCGCCGAAAACCGTGCATATCATAGGCGGCGGTATCGGCGGCATGGAGACGGCAAGAGTGCTGAAGCTCCGCGGACATAATCCGATAATTCACGAGAAGAGCGGTGAGCTCGGCGGTGCTTTCATCGCGGCAAGCGCGGAATCCTACAAAGGCAAGCTGCGTGACCTGCTCGCATGGTACAGACGCCAGATGGAGAAACTCGGCATAGAAGTTCGCCTGAATGACGAGGTTAAGGATATAGCCGTGCTCGGTAATGCTTCCGTGGTTATCGCGACAGGTGCCACACCGAGACTGCTTCGCCGCGTCCCTGGATATGAAAAGATGGTGGAAGCCTGCGAATATCTGCGCGGCACGAAGCCTGTCGGCGAGCGGGTAGCCGTCATAGGCGGCGGCCTTACCGGCTCAGAGATAGCATATGAACTTGCGCTCGGAGGCAAGAAGCCAGTTATCATAGAGATGAAAAACGATCTCATAGCGCAGACAGGCGTCTGCCTTGCAAATTCATCTTATCTGCGCGAGTGGTTTGCGCTTCATGAGATTCCCGTTTACCTCGAGACAACGCTGAAAGAGGTAAAGGACGGTTCTGTTATCTGCACGGACAAGACGGGCAAGGAGATAGAAATAGAATGCGACAGCGTGATAAGCTGTGCGGGCTATATTCCCGCGCCGCTGACGGAAAAGGGACACCTTGTCGGCGACTGCAAGAGCGTAGGCAATCTTCGCACGGTAGTATGGAACGCATACGAAGTTGCGATGAAAATATAAGAAAGGCGGGAAGAACATATGGAATATAAAATGAAGCTTTCGGCAGAGCAGAAAGCCATACTTGAGGGGAGCAAGGGCGAGACGCTCGCCAAGGTTATGGAAACGCTCGTGCGCTATGGTGAGCTTTTCGGTGCGGATGAGATGGTAGCTGTCACAAGCGAATATAACCATCTCGTTACCTCGTTCGGGCTCAAGGCGCTCGCACCCGTATATGCGCTCATGGAGAAGCTTATAGAGGCAGGCGCGGTATCGAAGCAGAAATTTTCAGCAGATCCCCGTCCGCTTGACAAAAATGTTCCGAGCAGTTTTCTGCAGAATCTTGTTTTCAATAAATTCATGTATACAAAGCAGGACTTCTATGAGGGTCAGCTTGAAAAGCTCGGACTTATGGCTCCCGATGCTTTCACCTGCACCTGCTATATGAGCGAAGTGGGCAATACGCCGAAAAAGGGCGATATCCTCTCGTGGTCGGAATCCTCCGCTGTTGTATACGCAAACTCCGTGCTTGGTGCGCGTTGCAACAGAAACTCCGGTATCATAGACCTCATGGGTTCTGTGGTCGGCTATGTTCCGTCTTTCGGCTTCCTCAAGGACGAGGGCAGAAAGGCTACATGGATAGTCGAGATAAAAACGACGAAAAAGCCCGAAGCGCAGCTTCTCGGTTCCGCCATCGGCATGAAAGTGATGGAGGAGGTTCCGTATATCAGGGGACTGGACAAATGGCTCGGCACGCTTGATGAGGATGCGAAAACATATCTCAAGGATTTCGGCGCGGCGACGGCTTCAAACGGCGCTGTCGGGCTCTATCATGTCGCGGGCATAACACCCGAGGCTGTAGAGCAGGGCGAAAGCCTGATAAAGGAAAACGCAAAGGTTTATACTATCGACGACGCGGAATTGCAGAGAGTTTATGACAGCTATCCCGTCATCTGGAAAAATAAAGAAGCAAAGCCGAAGCTCTGTTTCATGGGGTGTCC
Source organism: Acutalibacteraceae bacterium (assembly GCA_963618495.1). Taxonomy (GTDB): domain Bacteria; phylum Bacillota; class Clostridia; order Oscillospirales; family CAG-272; genus Apopatosoma. The sequence continues at coordinate 47,306 of CAVESF010000010.1, read as the reverse complement.
TCATATGAGTCTCAATCAGCTCATGTCATGGACGGATAAGATAGAGGAGGCGTTGAAAGCGGCGGGAAACTCCAAGGTGGTTATACCCACGGTATTTACAGCCGCACCCGCTGTTCTGAAAGAATTTGAAAAGACTCCGTATGCTGAGCGCCTGAAAAAGACGGGCGTAATAACAAGTTATATATGCCCGCTCATGTATATGAATAATCCGCTCAGCACGAAAATGCCTGTCATCACCTCGAGCAACAAGCTCAGAACATACACAAGCGCAAGGTATTATACAGATGACGAAATACTTGCCGAAATTTCGAAAGGGGGCAAAAGATAATGAAAACATTCAAGGGAAGAGTAGTAGCCGCAGGAGAACTGACGGCAGAGGCACTCGTTTCGCACGGTGGACTCAATACACTCGCTTCATTTCAGAAAGCGCTCCAGTTCGGCGATAAGACCGCAACCTGCGGCGACCAGAATAATCCCGACCTCTACGGCAAGAAAATGCTCGGCAAGGCGCTATGCCTGCCGATGACTATAGGCTCGACAACGGGCGGTCTCGTGCTTTATTGCGCCTGCGCTATGGGCCGTCAGCCCGCCTGCATGCTTTTCTCCGAGCCGATAGATTCGCTTGCCGCTGCGGGAGCTATTCTCTCCGATGTATGGCTCGAGGGCACTCCGCTCCCCGTAATCGACAGTCTTGGCGAAGAATTTCTTGCCTATGTGAAAGACGGTATGCAGATAAGCATCAAAAAGGACGGAACGGTTACAGTTGAGTGATATGAAAGGCGGGACTATGAATATGAAACGGATAATTTCCGCCGTGTGCATTATAGTTGCGCTGGCATTTCTGCTTGGCTCATGCGGCTATAATGACTACAGAAGCAAAATATCAAAGGCGCTCGGGATAGATATTCCGAGCGGTGCGCCGATGAAGAGCGTGAATACGCACGGCGGCTTCCACGGCGATGGCGCTGCATGGGTATCGGTTGGCTTTACTTCGGACAAAAATCCCGCAGAGCAGATAAAAAACAACCCCGACTGGAAGCCGCTCCCTCTTGATGAGGTGGCGGAGTTTCTGGCGCATGACCTGAAGATTCAGCTCGATGATGGCGAAGCAACGCTTATGCCCGAGGTTGAAAACGGCTATTATATAGTCATAGACAGGCACAGCGAAAAGGATGAAAATGACGATATTCTCGGCAGAGCATCATATAATTTCACCATGGCTGTCTATGATACGGATGCGAACATCCTCTACTATTGCGAACTTGATACCTAAGAGAAAAAACAGCACAGCCGCCCATCGGGCGGCTGTCATATTTTATTGTACTTTTTTTTAATTTTTAAACTGCGACGGCTTCTTCCTTGTTTATAGCGGCGCTGCACGAAGCCTGTGAGCTGACGGAATATTCCGTCACATTCGGTATCGTTTCGCCGTCTATCTGAAGTGCCGTCGGGCGGTCAAATTCAACCGTGATATTGCGTCCCTGCAGAATTTCCACCATTTCCGCATGTTTTACATGCTCCCCCTTGAAAATGGAAGGAAAAACGATGAGTGTTTTCAGCTTGCTCGGGCAATGCAGGACAACCGTCGAGACGAGTCCGTCCCCCGAGTTTCTCACCTGCCCGGGTGCTACCATCATTCCGCCGCCGTAAAATCTGCCGTGCATTGTCGGCGCGAGCCACACATGGCGATACGAATACTTTTTCCCGTCTACCGTAACAGTTGCCTTTCTCGGCTTGAAATGGAAGAGAAGTCCCTTAATGGCGATGGAGGTATAATTGATTTTTGCCGCGGATTTCTCACGCAGCTTGTCGCCCTCCTCACAGCAGTAGCCGTCGATTCCGTAACCGATGCCGTTGACGAAAAGATGCTCTTTTCCGTTTACGGTCACAGTCGGCAGATTCTTCAGATAAGGATTCAGCAGTACGAGCTGACCATCGGACTTTTCGCGTACATCCGCCATGAAATCATTTCCCGAGCCTGTCGGATAATAGAAGACAGGATGCTCCGGAATCTCTCTGCCGCATTCATTGATGAAATGATAAAGCGTGCCGTCGCCGCCGCAAAGGATAACTCTTTCATCGGGATGCGCGGCGTTTACAAGTTCTTTTATATCGGCTTTCGTTATATCTATGTATTTTGCGCTGTCTTTTCCGATAAGTCCGGAAATCTTCTCTGCATTTGCTTTTCCTTTTTTATTGTCCGCAAGCGGGTTATATAAAACATAAGTCATTTCTTTTCTTCCTTTTTTCGTTCGTTTATTTGGATTTCCATTTCATTTTTGATTCTGTCTGCGAGTATGGCGGTTCGCTGTTTTTCGGAATAGATGACATCGATGATATAGAAATATATATCAGCGTGGTGCCATGGAAAATTGCGGTGGATTTTTTCTGTTCCCCATATCGTGCCGACAACGACAGGGGCTTTTGCTTTTGTTGCGGCGAGCAGGCGGTCGGCACTGAAGTCACGGAGAGCTTCGCCGCACGGTCGACGGCTTTGAGATGAAAGCCATCGGCGTTTTTTCGGGTACCGCGCTTTCTATCATCGGGTCAAAGCGCGCGAGATGATTTGATACGAAAAGAAAGCGTGCGTTTCCCCGGCACCTTTTCTTTTCCCATAACATGAACGCGCACTCTCGCCGCACTGCATATGAGGCGATAACCGCAGTTAAAAAGGCGATAATAGAAGTGAGAGAAATCGGTTATTTTCAGCGCAGAATATAGGACGGCGCTCAAAGCGCCGAGCAGAGCGACGATACTTATGGCAAGCCATCCTTATTTTTGCTTTTTTGCCGCAGACCGGCGAAATCAGAGGCAAGCCGAAAAGGTATGCCTCTGACTCCGATATTTGCCTGCGGATTTATTTTATCAGTCCGCTTTCTTTGAGAAGTATTTCGATATCCGTGCCCTGAACTTTCTTCATTACGACCTTGAGAAGCTCTTTTTCCTTGAAAGAAAGCTTGGCATCGGTTATAGGCTTTTTGTCTATGGCATAGTAGCATGCACGCAGAAGCTCACGGACATCGTATTTGCTGCCCCAGACCTCGGGCACGCCGCGGTCGATATCAAGCAGTGTATAGACTGATTCCATACCCGTGCGCATGGAATATTCCGTTGTGAAGATGGTGTCGCGCGGCGTCTCGGCAAACTGACCGATGAAAGCGAAGTTTACGGCGCCGTCCGGTACAACTTTCGGGCGGTCGGATTCCTTTCTCGGCTGGAAGAATGCGTTGATATAAGGCATATAGCATGTTGTGGTGTTGCAGGCTTCCTTTGCGAGAGCGTCGATTTTCTCCGTGGGTACGCCGATGTGATAGAGCCACTCGCGGCAGACTTCTTCGCCTGTGCACTCGCGCATAGCCTTCTTCACATAGTTGCCTTCTTTATTTGTATTGAGGGAGTACAACCATACGAGAACCATGTTCTTATCCTGAGATTTGAACTGCGGCTGGCGGTTTATCGTCCAGGAGAGATACCAGTTTTCGGTGCTGTCCTTTACGGTGACGATGCCGCCTGTCGTTACCTTGCCTTCACGTGGATCGCGCTTGCAGACATTCATGATATGCTTTATTACCTCTTCGTTTGAGGTGGCAACGGTAGCGCTCATCCAGTTTGTGGCGTTTACATCGCCGCAGAATTTATCGGGATTGCCGTATTCGCCGTTCTTCGCCTGCGCCGCGATGGCTTTCCACATATCCCACGACTCGCCGAAGCCGTTCTTTATGCCGGAAAAGTCGGGCGCATGAGTCTGGTCGCCGTAGCACGAGGTGTCTGTGCAACAGCCGTTTGTGATGAATACGAGGTCGTCTTCGATGAGATCGATTGTCTGCTCTTTGCCGTCCTTAATATAGACAATCTGCTTGGCAACCTTTTTGTCGCCCTCTGTTTCGATTATCACATTTTTGACATCCATGCCGTATTCGATGCACACGCCGTGAGACTCGAGATATTTTACGAGAGGCAGTATCATGCTCTCATACTGATTGTATTTTGTGAAGCGAAGCGCGCTGAAATCGGGCAGTCCGTCGATATGGTGGACATAGCGGCAGAGATAGCGTTTCATTTCGAGTGCGCTTGACCAGCGCTGGAAAGCGAACATTGTCTGCCAATAGAGCCAGAAGTTTGTCTGCCAGAAAGAATCGGGCAGAATATCGGAAATTTTCTTGTCTTCAAGGTCTTTCTCGGGAGTGAGGAAGAGCTTGGAGAGAGCCATCGCGGACTCTTTGTCGAGTGCGAATTTTTTATCTGTATGCGCGTCCTCGCCGCGGTTTACCGTGGCACGGCAAAGGGAATAGTTAGGGTCATGCTTGTTGAGCCAGTAGTATTCGTCAAGAACGGATATTCCGGGCGTTTCTATAGAAGGAACATCGCGGAATGTATCCCACATTACCTCGAAATGGTTGTCCATTTCGCGTCCGCCGCGCATATAGAAGCCTTTTGTTATATCCTTGCGTCCATCGCAGCTGCCGCCGGCAAGTTCCAGCTTCTCAAGAAGATGGATATGCTCGCCTTTCATCTGTCCGTCGCGCACGAGGTAGAAGGCTGCCGTGAGTCCGGCAAGTCCCGTACCTATGATATAGGCGGATTTTTTGTCAACATCCTTCGGTTTCTCGGGATGAGCGAATGATTCATAAGTTCCTGCTGAGTAATACATGGAAAACCTCCTGAAAATTTATTTTACGACTATATTATAGCCCGTTTTCAGCGGTTTTCAATAAACAGAAAAAGTGCGGTGATAAATCATTTATCACGGTGCTTTTATCTGTAAAAAAAATTATCATTTTGCCGAACCTGATAAAAAATCAGATTTTGAATCGGAGAAGCGCGTCGGAAATGGAGTCCTTTACCAGCACCGCCAGTTTGTCCACTATCAGCTTCGGGTCGGCTTTCATATCGTCCTTTATCCAGTCGAGCATGATGCCGATGAATATATAGGAATAAACGCGCGCGATAAATTCTTTGTCCTCCTCGCGTACCGTTATGCCTGCCGATTGCTCGTTGATAACGCCCATGATGAGATTGTCTGTCAGCGGCTTCAGATATTTTTCCACCTGCTCATGGTCGATACAGCGGTAAACATTCATGATGAAAGGCTTGTTTTCGCGTACCGCCTCGAATATATTCAGAAGTCCCTCCTGCCATGTATCGTGGGTTTTCTTTTCTTCCAGCGCCTTTCGCGCGTCTTCAAGGCATGACCACTCCACGAGGTCGTAAATATCTTTGAAATGATAGTAGAATGTCATGCGGTTTATGCCGCAGTCCTCGGCGATATCGCTTATCGTGATTTTGGTAAGCGGCTTTTTGAGCAGGAGATTTTTAAGAGATTGCTCGAGCGCTCTCTTCGTTATCTGTGACATTTTTACCTCCGGCAAAGAATTTTCCGGGTTTATATCCGAAACAGTCATGCTTTATTTTAAGTATATCACATAGTTCGACAATTTTCAACTGTGAAATTGTTAATTTTATTTTACATTGAAAAAAGAAAAGAGGGAACCCCTCGTCGGGATTCCCTTTGGAATTATTCAAGCTCGAATGCGCCCGTATAGAGCTGATAGTAAACGCCCTTTTCGGCGATAAGTTTTTCATGGTTGCCGCGCTCGATGATTCTGCCGTGGTCAAGGACCATGATTACATCGGAATTCATGACCGTGGAGAGTCTGTGCGCGATGACAAATACCGTTCTGCCTTCCATGAGCTTATCCATGCCGCGCTGAACTATTGCTTCCGTTCTCGTATCTATGGAGGAGGTCGCTTCGTCTAGAATCATTACCGGCGGGTCGGCTACGGCGGCACGCGCTATGGCAATGAGCTGACGCTGACCCTGCGAGAGGTTTGCACCGTTGCCCGAGAGTTCCGTATTATATCCCTGCGGCAGGCGGGAGATGAAATCGTCCGCGCCCGCGAGCTTTGCCGCCCCGATGCATTCTTCATCGGTGGCATTGAGTCTGCCGTAGCGGATGTTGTCCATTACGCTTCCTGTGAAAAGGTTTGTCTCCTGCAGAACTATGCCGAGGCTTCGGCGCAGGTCGCTTTTCTTTATCTTATTTATATTGATTCCGTCGTAGCGTATCTTGCCGTCCGCTATGTCATAGAAGCGGTTTATCAGGTTTGTTATCGTTGTTTTGCCTGCGCCTGTGGCGCCGACAAAGGCAATCTTCTGCCCCGGCTCCGCATAAACCGTGATATCATGTAGCACGGGCTTGCTTTCCACATAGCCGAAATCAACATCAAACATACGGACATCGCCCGCGAGCGGCGTATATGTGAGCGTGCCGTCGCCGTGCGGATGCTTCCATGCCCATTTGCCTGTGCGCCCGGTTGTTTCTATGATATTGTCTTTTTCATCGTATTTGCAGTTTACGAGAGTAACATATCCGTCGTCTGCCTCGGGCTTTTCATCCATGAGGGAGAATACGCGCTGTGCGCCTGCCATACCCATGACGATGGAGTTTATCTGCTGGGAAAGCTGGTTTATATTGCCCGTGAACTGCTTTGTCATATTGAGAAACGGGATGATGATGGAAATTCTGAAAGCGAGCGCGGTGAAGCTGCCCTCCTGTATGAGACCGCAGAAGCTGAGGTTTGTCATGCCGAGCGTGATGAAAAGACCGCCCGCAACAGCACAGATGACGTAAATGATATTACCTATATTCATTATGATGGGACCGAGAATATTCGCATAGGCGTGCGCCTTGCGGCTATCCTCGTAGAGCTCTTCATTTATCGCGTCAAATTCTTTTTCAGCTTCGCTCTCATGGCAGAATACCTTGATTACTTTCTGCCCGTTCATCATCTCCTGTATGTATCCCTCGCATTTTGCAACGGATTTCTGATTTCGGATGAAGTATTTCGCGCTTCCGCCGCCTATCTTTTTGGAGACGAAAATCATCGCCACCACGCCGAGCATTACCACAAGCGTCATCGGTATGCTGTACCACATCATGATGCAGAATACCGTAAGCACGATAATTCCGGACTGCAGCATCTGCGGGAATGAGCGGGAAACAAGCTCGCGCAGGGTATCGATATCGTTTGTATAATAGCTCATGATATCGCCGTGCTTGTGCGTATCGAAATATTTTATCGGGAGATTCTGCATCCCGTTGAACATCTCGCGGCGCAGCTTGTCGAGGAAGCCCTGCGTTATCTTTGCCATGAGCTGAGTCTGGAGCGTGATAAAGATTATTGCAAATACATAGAGCACTATCAGCACGCCGACGATAGGCAGTATTTCCGCTTTTGCCGCCGCCCATCTCTCGGAGAGAAACGCACCGTTTGCCTGCATAAAGTCACGCAGTGAAAGCCCCGATGCCTTGGCGGCTTCTTTGATTATCGTGACGCTGTCGTCTATCTTGTCGAAAACCTTCTGCATGAATATTGCGGGGATAGACGAAACGATGGCGGAGAGCACGATACATACGCCGGCTATCGGCACGAGTACGGGATATGCCTGCACGAGCATTTTGAAAACTCTGCCGAGCAGCTGCATATCGGGCTTGCGCTTCATCGGTTTCGCACCTGCCATCTCGGGCATGCCGTTTTTCTTATTTTTCATCGCGCTCACCTCCTTTTGTCTGCTGGAGAAATGTCTCGCGGTAGGTTTCGCTTGATTTCATCAGCTCGTCATGCGTGCCGCGCACTGCTATTTTGCCGTTTTCCATCACGAGGATGAGGTCGGCATCTTCGACGGAGGCAATACGCTGAGCTATGATTATCTTTGTCGTTTCGGGGATGAATTTGCGGAAGCCCGCACGGATGAGGGCGTCCGTTTTTGTATCGACGGCGCTTGTGGAGTCGTCAAGAATGAGTATTTTCGGCTTTTTCAGCAGTGCGCGGGCAATGCAGAGTCTCTGCTTCTGACCGCCCGAAACATTCGTGCCGCCCTGCTCGATTTTTGTATTGTAGCCGTCGGGGAATGAGCGGACAAAATCGTCTGCCTGAGCGAGTTTGCAGGCTTCGATTATCTCTTCGTCTGTAGCGTTTTCATTGCCCCAGCGCAGGTTTTCGTTTATCGTTCCGGAGAAGAGCAGATTCTTCTGGAGGACGAAAGCAACGCTGTCTCGCAGTACCTCGAGGTCGTAATCGCGGACATCCACGCCGCCTACTCTCACAGAGCCTACCGTAGTATCGTAAAGACGCGGTATAAGCTGGACAAGCGTCGATTTGCTCGAGCCGGTGACGCCGAGTATACCGACAGTCATGCCCGATTTTATATGCAGGTCGATATCAGAGAGAGCATATTTCTTTGCCTCGGCGGAATATTTGAAGCTGACATCGTCAAAGTCAATCGAGCCGTCCGCAACCTCTTTTACAGGCAGGAAAACGGTATTGCCGTTTTCATCGGTTCTCTCTGCCGTCTCCGGATTTGTGAGTGCGGACTTTTCGTTGAGAACTTCGGTTACACGCTGCATGGACTCGTTTGATATGGTGAGTATGACATAAATCATCGAGAGCATCATGAGCTGCATGAGTATCTGGAAGCCGTATGTAAGCATGGACGACATCTGACCTACGCCGAGGTCAAGTCCCGCAGAGGTGATGACGAGCTTGGAGCCGAGTATCAGTATGAAAGCCATATTGAAATATACGCATATCTGCATGAGAGGCGAGTTGAGTGCAACGATTCTTTCCGCTTTTGTGAAGTCGCGGCAGATATCGCCTGCAGCTACGCCGAATTTCTGCTTTTCGTATTCCTCTCTCGAGAAGCCTTTTACCACGCGCATGCCGCGTACATTTTCCTCGATGGACTCATTGAGGCGGTCGTATTTGCGGAAAACACTGCGGAAAGCGGGCATTGCTTTCTTGGAGATAATCCAGAGACCGATAAGTAGCACGGGGATGACGATGACAAAAAGGGAAGCAAGCGATCCGCCCATGATATACGCCATGATTATGGAGAATATCATCATCAGAGGAGCGCGGATGGCTGTTCTGATTATCATCATGTAAGCCATCTGAACATTTCCTATATCCGTCGTCATTCTTGTGACGAGCGATGAGGTGGAAAACTTGTCTATATTCTCAAAAGAAAATGTCTGCACCTTGTAGAAAAGGTCGTGGCGCAGGTTCTTTGCAAAGCCGGACGACGCTTTTGCGCAGGTGGCACCCGCGATGCCGCCGCAGGCAAGCGAAACCATAGCCATCACGGCAAGCAGAGCACCTGTTTTCAGGATGTCAGCCATCTCAGCGCCGCTTTCGATGCGGTTGATAAGTTTGGCTGTGATAAAAGGTATGATACATTCTATCACGGCTTCAAACATAATGAATATAAAAGTCAGTATGCTCGGTGTTTTATATTCTCTTATGCTTTTTGCAAGCTTTTTTATCATAAAAACTTTTCCTTTCTCAAAAAATTGTCCGGCAAAACTATTCTGCCGACTATAGAGCATTAAATACAATTATATTATGGTTAGAGAAAATAATCAATGGATAAATTGTTAACTTTTCATATATCGGCAAAAAAGAGCACATCCGACCGGCGGATGCGCTCCGTTTTTTGATTATCTGAAAATAAGTCTCTTCTTGAAAAGCGTCCATTCCGATGGGTTGTCTATGTAGTAGACGGGACAGGCTTTGCCTGTCACATCATAGTGGCGTATCACATTGTCGGCGCTTATATCATACTTGTCGCAGAGCCATGAAACGAGCTTCAGAAGCGAAAGGTAAGATTTATAGCTGAATCTGCCTGTTTTATCGGGATGGCAGACCTCGATGCCTATGGAGCAGGCATTCACATCCGCACTTCCCGCATGATATGCTATTTCGTTATCGGGGATGCATCGGATTATCTCGCCCTCAAGTCCCACTATGTAATGCGCACCTGCGTAGATTTTCTCGTTTTTGGGGAGATTATTGAAGTAATTGCGGTTGTTTATCGCACTTGTTCCCGCGTTTGCCACATAGTGGATGACTATCGTTGTTATCTTCTGACGGCTGACGCCTTCATCGAGATATTTGCTTGCGGGGCGCGAATATTTATTGATATCAAGCAGCTTGTCTGCTATCAGACTGCTCATTTCTGTGTCGGTCGGTATGCGCGATATGTAGCCAGGCTCATATGTTGCCGTGGTTGAAGTTGTCGCGGTCGTTGTTGTCGTCGCTTTTGTTGTGGTTGTAGTGGTTACGGGCGGAGTTGTCGGGCTCGTTGTATTTTTCGTCGTTGTGGTAGTCGCGGCGGGAGTCGTAGTCGCAGATGGCGATACGGTTACCGGCGTCGTGTCCGTAGGTGCTGTCGGTGCCGTGGTCTCGGCGGGTGGATTTGCGCTTTTTTTGAGTATGACCACCGCGAGCATCACCACGAGTACAAGGCAGAGCAACTTTACAAACTGCGCGAAAAATGTATTTTGTTTTCTGTTTTTCATTTGCTTGCCCATTTTCACCTCCGTTTTTTGCTCATATTATTTTATACCAAAAAGCCCGCGATGTCAATACCCGAAAATCACAACTTCTCATATACCGCAACGGCAAAATCCGCCGTTGCCGAAAGGGAATCCAGCGCCGCCGCGCGTGCCTGACCCTCCTTTGAGGTTTTGTAATAATAAGGCGTCATCATGAAAAGCTTATGTATCTCGTCCTGGCTTTTCATCGTGAAAGTATATGTCAGCCGTTTTTCCGAGATGAGACGGAAGCCACAGAAATCCGCTGTTTCCACATCGTTTTCATAGGGCATGTCGTAGATTGCCTTTTTCAGCTCGAAAAGGTGCTTTTCTCTGGGATAGACATGAATCATCATGCCGCCATTTTTCAGCACGCGGGCAAATTCCTCAGCGGCGCAGGGCGCGAACATATTCATTATTATATCAACGCTGCCGTCCGCCACGGGAAGCGAAAATATGCTTGCCGCGGCAAGCTCTATCCCGCGGCACCGCTTGGCACCGCAGATGAGAGCGTCACGCGATATATCTATGCCGAGAGCACGGAGAAAGATTCCTCTTCTTTCCGCTTCGCGCATCACAGCCGCCGTATAGTAGCATTCGCCGCAACCGAGGTCGAGCAGTGTATTGCCGCTTTTTGCACAGGCGAGCACGGCGTCAGTCGTCGCTTCGCAGAGCGGCAGATAATAGCCGAGGTCGAGAAAATCTCGTCTTGCCGTTATCATGGCGGTGTCGTCGCCGTGGCGCTTGTCTTTCGATTTCTGCGAGAGCAGGAGGTTCACATATCCTTTCTTCGCTACGTCAAAGCTATGCCCGTTTTCGCAGGAGAGCGTTTTCTCGCCGCGCTCGAGAGCAGAGCCGCATACAGGGCAGCAAAAGCCTGATTTCAAGGCATATTCCTCCTTTTATACAAATGTATCAAATACAAAATTTCTGTTTATCCAAGTATATCTTTTTCAGATATACTTATCGAAAATGACTATCGTCCTGCCTTTGCGGCTCTCTCCGCGAAATTCGCGGAGCATAACCTTGCCTTTGCCGCGCAGGACTATTTTCGTGCCTGCCGCAACCTGCCTGTCGGCTTTTTCAGCAGCCTCGTCGTTTATGAAAACGATGCCTGCGGCGATAGCCTCCGATGCCGCCGAACGCGAAAGGTCAAAGGCGGCGGAGACGATATTGTCAAGTCTCGGCGAAGCCACCGTATCGCGCTTTTCTTCTGTGTGCACTGCGGGCGCACGCAGTGCGCCTATCGGCAACACCTGCGTTTTTATGGGGCAGTTTCCTGCTTTGGTGAAGCTCTCGGCGAGGAAAACCGCCGTCTGCGGCATGGTGATTATATCGGCGCTGTTTTGGCAGACTATGATGTCGCCTACAGTTTCGCGCTTTATGCCGAGTGCCATCAGCGAGCCGAGAAAATCCCTGTGAGAGAGCACTCTTGCGGGATTTCCGTTTTCCGCGCGGACGATGACGAGAGGAAAGTCCTCCTCGGAGAAGCAGTCGCGCAGGCTTTCGGCATAGTCGGGCAGGATGGCGCAGATTTTCCGCTCTGCATCATTGTACCCGCCGAAAAGCTCATATCGCGCCCGTTCCTTTTTGCAGACCGAAACGGCTATGGCGCACGATGCGGCATCGAGAAACGATGTATATGCGGCGCAGTAGTTTTCCGCGGATTCTCTTATTTTATCGAGAATCCTTGCGCGCAGAAGCCCGTCGTCCGTCATCAGAGCCTTACCGTCTCGCCTGCGGGAATCTTCAGCGGTTCCTTGTCGCAGGAAACCCAAAGGTCGATGCCCGTCGGGTTGTGGACTACCTTTTCGTCGGCGGAAATCTGAATCTGCGAGATTGCGTTCTTATAGTCCACGACTTCGATATTTGTGGCAAACCAGATATTGTATGAAACCTCGGCGAGCTTTTCGCAGACTGTTTCGATAAGCTCCCAGTTATTGTCGTTCTGCGGGCGGAATTCATAGCTGTGACCCCAGATATAGAGCAGGGAACCGACGCGCCACGGTGCTTTTGTTATGTTGTGAACGAGCTGGTCTACATTCTTCATGCACTGATTGTGATGGTTTGTGGGACGCCATGTCATGAAATTCTCGGGGAAGAGGAAAGAAGATGTGGGCTCTACCGCGCGGCTGTATACAATGCCGGCTGTTCTCATGGCGTTGAGCGTGTCCTCGCTCCATGTGCCGAAAGGAAACGCCAGACCGCGGACAATCTGACCGCTTGCCTTTTCGAGCGCGAGGCGGCAGTTCATCAGCTCGTCATATTGCGCTTTCGGCGTGAGAAATTCGAGATGCGGGTGCGTCACCGTGTGGCACGCTATCTCATGGCCTGAGTAAACAACGGGAACATCTTTTGGCTGGAGCCAGTTGTTCGGGTTGTCAAATGAGCTTGAAATGAGGTTGAATGTGCCTTTTACGCCGTATTTGTTGAATATTTCAATAAGCTTGAGGTCGGTATCGGGTCCGTCATCGTAGCTCATTGTAACGATATGCTGTTTTCCGTCTTTGAATCTGTCTGTTCTTATCATTTTGATTACCTCTCTTTATAAATAAAGAAAATAAATTTACAATTACAATAAGTATACCATAAAAAGAACGAAAAAGCAATGCTTATCATGAAGTTTTAAAGTTGTTAATTATTTTTGAATAATCTTGACATTGCAACGCAAAAGGAGTAAAATGACAGGCGAAATATAAATTCAGGGAGGAAATGCTATTATGGCTATTTCGGGAAAAAGAATGTATTCCATGCTGGAAAAGCTTGGATTTGTAAGACTTTCCACCTTTGACGGCGAGAAGAAAGGCGCTGAGATTATCTCGGATGAGATAAAGGCGATAACGGGAAACGAACCGAAAATCGAAAAATTCATGGCGCCGAGATATGAGATAAAAAAGGTGAAATTTGAGATAACGGAGCCTTTTCACAGGGAAATCGAAGCGACAGGTTACGGATTTTCCGGCAATGCCGCAAAGGACGGACTGGAAGCCGACTTCAAGTATATCGAGGGCTTTGACGATATCGACCTTGCCGATGTAAAGGGCAAGATAGTCCTTATCGCGGGTGGTGTCGGTTATTCTTCGTATGAAAAGCTCGTGAAAGCGGGTGTCGCCGGTTTTGTCTGCACCTGCGGAACATTCCTTGATAAGGATGAGGAAACCGATATGGACGAGCGCATGCTCCGCGCAAAGCATCTCGAAGCAGGGCAGATTCCGGGCGTATGCATCAAGATAAAGGATGCGCTCGGGCTTGTCCCCATGCATCCGACAAAGGCAAAAATTACGCTCGAGCAGGAAGAGGGCGAAGCGGAATCGCAGAATATAGTTTATGATGTTGTCGGAGAGAAATATTCCGATGAAGTCGTGGTCTATACCGCGCATTATGATTCCGTTGTGTTCTCCGAGGGCTATTTTGATAATTCATCGGGCAGCGCAATGCTTCTTGAGCTTCTCCGCCACTATACGGAGAATGCGCCGAAGCGCACGGTTCGCTTCATCTGGTGCGGCTCGGAGGAGCGCGGACTTCTCGGAAGCAAGGCGTATGTTGTCGCTCACGAAGCCGAACTTGAAAAAATCCGTCTCTGCATAAATATAGATATGGCAGGTCCTATACTCGGCAGAGATGCCGCCGTCGTCACGGGAGAAGAGAGCCTTTGTCATGCGATAACTTATCTCTATAAGGAACTCGGTTATCCCATGAGCGTAAATCAGGATATCTATTCTTCGGATTCCATTCCTTTCGCCGATAAGGGCATCCCTGGCGTAAATTTCATGCGTCGTGCCGCCGCAGGTTCTTCGCAGATACATTGCCGCCACGATGTGATATCCATTCTTTCCGGAGAAAGCCTTGAACGCACGGCAAACTTTGTCGCCACATTTTCGGATAAGGTTGTGAACGCCGCTTTCTTCCCGATAGACAAAAAAGTGCCGGACAACATCGTCGAGAAAGTCGACAAATACCTGATGAAAAAGAAATAATACAAAAGTATAATATGATAAAAAGCTTCTTCCCGCCAAGGGAAAAGGCTTTTTCATGAAAAGGAAGATAAAATGCTGGAGCTACTTAATAAGAAAGATTTTGACGAGGTCTATGCCATAATGGAGGCGAGTTTCCCCGAGACGGAATTTCGCCCGAGGGATGAGCAGTATGCGCTCTTTGCCGATTCGGCATATCGCATTTTTGCTTGCCGCAGGGAGGGGAAAATCGCGGGCTTTTTTGCTGTGTGGGATTTTCCCGAGGTGCTTTACATAGAGCATTTTGCCGTGGATGGGCGACTTCGCGGGAGCGGTCTCGGCGCGTCTATGCTCGGCGACCTGAAAGCGATTTCAGAGAAGCCGATATGCTTTGAGGTGGAACCGCCCGAGACCGATATCGCACGCCGACGCATAGGCTTCTACGAGAGAAACGGATTTTTCCTCAATCCGTATCCGTATATGCAGCCGCCTATCTCGGCAGGTCGCGATGCTATACCGCTGCTTATAATGACCGGCGACGGCTGCATCGATGAGACAAAATTTGAGAAGATAAAGCAGCTGCTGTACACAAGAGTATATAAATATACAGCTGTATAAGATAATGATACAATTGTATAAAAATCCGAAAAGGAAGCCGCAGACTTCCTTTTCGGATTCTATTATTCTATTATATTAGCATCAGAATTCAAATTCTGCGCCGTCGTATGAAATGAGAAAACCGTTTGCGTCGGCTACCGGTTTCATATCGTCGTAGCAGGCGTTTATTCCGTTATGAGAAAAATGATTTATGCAGAAAAGCGTGCTTTCGGTTGCCGCACCTATCTCAAAGAGCCGCTTTCTTGCCTCAAGATTTCGGTCTATAAACATATGTCCGTGATAGCGGACGGTCTTGCAGCCCTCTGTGCAGTCGAGCGAAACATATGAGAGCTTCACGCCGCTTTTTTCGAGATAATCCCATGTTTCAGCGGGGAAAATATCCGTGTCATGCGCATAGAGCAGCGCCTTGCCGTCTTTCTCGATGAGGTAGATATAAGGATGCTCCGTGCCGTGATATGCGCGCAGTGCCGTTACGGTATAGCCCTCGATTTCAGTCGGCTTATACGCTTGTATAAAACTGTAATTTACCGCATTACAGCTGGATTTCGGGACATTCAGGAAGAATGCACCCGCGTGCTCGGCGTAGTCCTTGTAGACATCTTCGGAGCCGTAGATTGTGAGGGCGGGAGCGTCGTCGATATGGGCAAAGCCCGCGCGGCGGTTTGTCATCTCCGAGAGATAGCAGTGGTCTTCATGAATATGGGTTATCAGCAGGGCGGGAATATCGGAAAAATCGATTCCGTAGCGAAGCTCATGCATATATGAGTCGGCAGGGAAGTCGATGAGGATTTTTCCGTCTATCAGTGCCTGCGAGCGCGTGCGGATATTTTTGCCGCCGAGCGCTCTTGCGCGGTTGCAGTTGTCGCATTTGCAGAAGATGGCGGGGATTCCCTCTGCCGCGGCTGTGCCGAGATATTTGATTTTCATGATTTTTCTCCTTTATATTATATCTGAAATGAAATGCTTTACCTCTCTGCGCGAGCGCAGAGTGATTATGTCGGCGGTTTTGCAAGCCGAGAGCCGCTCTTTGATTTTCGGCAGGTTTTTCTTCTTGAAATTCCATATGTACGAGAGAAACTCTCTGTCTATCCTCTCTGGGCAGCCCTCCGCCATATCGGGGCGTGTTTTTCCGCGGTAGCGGAGCACGCGGCGTATCGCGCCGAAAAGGCAGGTGCGGCGAGGAAAATCGAGGAAAATCACCGTATCGCATCCGGCAAGGCGCATCGGCAGAGTGCGCGAATAATTTCCATCTATTATCCACCGCGGCTTTTCCAGTTCCGCCGCGAGCCGCACATCGAAATCCTCTCTGTCGGATTCTATCCAGCCCGCCTGCCACCAGAGCTTATCGAGATGGACGAGCGGAAGTCCCGTTTTTACCGAGAGTTCAAAGGCAAGCGTCGATTTGCCCGCGCCCGGCGAGCCGATAATCAGAACCTTTTCCATCATGCACCTCCCGCTTTTTTCACCCATATGATATCATAAAAAATCCATTCCGTCAATGCTTTTTATAATAAAAAAGACGGCATTTTTCTGCCGTCGCGAGAATAATATACAACAGTATAAAAGTACAGGCGCGGCAGAAAAATCCTTGTCGCGCCTGTACTTTTATCAAAAATAAAAACTTAAGGAGAAACTTTGCTTATCATATAGCCTTAGGCTCTTCGCCTGCGGGAACAGGGCAGGTATAGCCCTTTGCCGTGGCTTTTTCAAATTCGGCTTTTGCCGATGCGAGTGTTTCGGGCGAGGAAAAAAGATCTATTGCTGTCGCGGCGAGTACCTTGCCCGCGCAGAGAACCGCCTTGTGACCTATTTCCGTTTTGCCGCAGGAGACTATCTGCCATGAGTGCCCGGGGGTGGCATTCGGATATGATGCGACATATATCTGTACCGTAGGTGTCTGCCAGCTTACATCGCCGACATCAGTTGAGCCTGGAGAGAATGCCTCGCCGCCGTAATACGGGCAGAGAAAAGAATTCATACTGTGTCCTGCGGATTTTTGCATCGCTTCCACAGCTTCCTTTATCGCCTTGTCATATTCCGCGCCGATGCCACAGGCTTTTTGCGGAAGCTCTGCCGCGAGCCTGTCCGCATAGTCAAGCTCGGCTTGCGTGTACTCTGGTGTGCCTATCTCGGCAAAATTGCCGTATGCCAGTTTTTCGAGCGTGTGATTTGAAATGGTGTCCGCCGTGCCGTCTATGAAAACCTTTTCAAATGAGGTTTCCGTCATCAGCGCCGCGCCCTCGGCTATCTTGTCCACGCGTTTTTCAAGCGCGACAGCTTCGTCCACATGGGGTGAACGCACCATATAGAGCACTGCGGCGTGCGGCTGAACAACATTCGGAGAGAGACCGCCGCCGTCGGTTATCGCATAGTGAATGCGGGCGTCGTCCTTCATATGCTCGCGCAGAAACTGTACACCGACATTCATCAGCTCCACCGCGTCGAGCGCGCTTCTGCCGTCCTCGGGATTGCCTGCCGCATGTGCCGCCTTGCCCTTGAATTTATAGAGCACCTGAATGCAGGCATTGCAGCCGCCTGTTGCGACTTCATTGCAGTCCCCCGGATGCCATGTCAGTGCCGCATCGAGAGAACGCCATATATTTTCTCTTGCCATGAATGCCTTGGCGGCACCGCCCTCCTCGCCGGGACAGCCGAAAAATATGACCGTACCGCTGTTTCCCGTTTTTTCAAGCCAGCATTTTACGGCATAAGCCGCGGCGAGCGAACCCGCGCCGAGCATATTATGTCCGCAACCGTGACCGCAACCGTCGGTTACAAGTTCCTTTTGCTCGCAGAGTCCGCCGACCTGAGAGAGACCGGAGAGCGCGTCAAATTCCGCGAGGATACCGATGACGGGCTTGCCGCTCCCGTATGTTCCGGTAAATGCGGTTTTTATACCGCAGATGTTTTCTTCCGTTTCAAAGCCGAGCTTTTCGAGCATATCCGCATAGAGCGCGGCTGATTTGTATTCCTTGAGCGAAAGCTCCGCATATTCCCATATCTTATCGCTTACTTCGGTAAAAAGGGACGCGCTTTCGTCTATTTTTCCGAGTGCATATTCTTTGATTTTTTCCATTTTTACAGCACCTTACTGAGAAATTCCTTTGTTCTGGGGTTCTGAGGATTGCCGAAAATTTCGGCGGGCGAACCCTGCTCCGCGATGATGCCGTCATCCATGAAGAGGACTCTGTCGGATATCTCGCGGGCAAATCCCATTTCGTGCGTTACGATAACGCTCGTCATGCCGCTCTTCACGAGGTCTTTGATAACATCGAGAACCTCTCCTACCATTTCAGGGTCGAGAGCGGAGGTCGGCTCGTCGAAGAGCATTACATCAGGTTCCATCGCAAGTGCGCGGATGATGGCTATACGCTGTTTCTGACCGCCGGAGAGGGTGGAGGGATAGACATCCGCCTTATCCTGAAGCCCGATTCTCGCGAGCAGTTCCATTGCTTTTGCCTCCGCCTTTGCGCGAACCTCTGCGGGCGCGTCGGGAAGAGGAAGCGGAGCTTTCTTTTCTTTTGCGAAAATATTGGAGAGCGCTAGCATTCTGTTTTTGCGCTTTGTCTTTTTGTAGTTGGAGATGCCGATTTTCACGGGGGCAAACATGATGTTTTCCTTGACGGATTTATTGCCGAAAAGGTTGAACTGCTGGAAAACCATGCCCATTTTTCTGCGGGCGAGGTTTATATCTATGCTGTTTTCGGCGAATGTTTTTTTCATCAGGCGGCGGTAAGCCTTGCCCTCGGCATTATGCTTTTCGTGGAGGAGGTCTTCTTTCTTTATCTTCATTATCGCGTCTTCATCGCTCATACCCTCGGCTGTGAGCCTTGCGTATGTTTTGGAGGCGCGGATGATATCGAAATGCAGATAGGGGTCTACGGGAGTGAGCAGCTTGCCTTCCATCCACACTTCTCCGAATGTCGGATGCTCGAGCAGGTTCATACAACGCAGAAGTGTGCTTTTTCCCGAGCCGGAGGGACCTATGATGGATATAGCTTCGCCCGGATTTATCTCTGTGGAAATGCCATTGAGAACCTGAAGCGAACCAAAATTCTTGAAAACATTTTTTATCTCAAGCACGGGATTTCATCCTCCTTTCGAAGACTTTGAGTATTTTGGAAAGAATGAATGTCAGCACGAAGTAAATCACACCGACTATCATCAGAGTAGGAAGGGAATTGTGCGTAACGCCGACGATATTCTTATATACCGTCATCAGCTCGCCGACAAAGAAGGTGGAAGCAAGCGAGGTTTCCTTGATTACGGTGATAAATTCATTGCCGAGCGCGGGGAGGATATTTTTTATCGCCTGTGGAAGGACAATGCATTTCATCGTCACGCCTTGCGTAAGACCGAGACTGCGTGAGGCTTCCGTCTGTCCCTTGTCCACGGATTCTATACCCGAGCGGATTATCTCGGAAACATAAGCCGCGCTGTTGATGACGAGGGCTATCGCGACGCAGGTGAAAGCCATGAGCTGCGCGTCTATCTGATTGAGCGCGGGGAAAAACATCGGCACGATGAAGTAGCCTATGTAAAGCTGGAGCAGGGTAGGCGTGCCGCGGACTATCTCGACGAAAGCTGTGATGATGCCGCGAAGCGCCTTGAAGCGCGACATTTTTCCGATGGAAAGAAGCGAGCCTATGAGCGTACCGCCAACGACTGTTATTACCGAGAGAACCAGCGTATAGCCGATGCCTTTCACGAGAAAGACATACCAGTATTTCGCGAATATGGTTCCCATATCCTTTATAATATCAAGAAAATTCAAAAGTTTTCCTCCTTAGATTTACCCTTAAAGCCGCCCCAACCTACGGTTGAGGCGGCTCTGTTTTCGATTTTTATTCGGTTATCTTGTTTCCGTTGTCGTCATAACCGAGTTCGTCCTTTGTCTTTATGCCCGAGTAAATCTGGCAGGCTTCGTACCAGCCGTCATATACGCCGGCTTTCATTGCTTTTGCGAGAGCGGCATTTACCTTATCGCAAAGCTCGCTGTTGTTCTTGTTTACGAGAATAACATTGTTCTTGTATTTCTCGTCTATTTCAAATTCAAAGCCTGTGAAATCGATGGAATCCTTGTTATCTGCGATGAATGCGTCACCGTTGCCCTTTGCAACTGCGAGAGCGTCGATATTGCCGGTCTTGAGTGCCGTAACGAGGTCATTGAGGTTGTCCATCTTGACTATCTGAGCGCCTGCGGGAACGAGCTGTTCCGTTACGAGAAGCTCCTGAAGAGAACCGCCCTGAGCGCCTACCTTGAGTCCGCTGAAATCGGCAGCTTTTGTGAATTTGCCTGCGTTAGCCTTTGTTGTGATTACGACCTGCTCGGTTTCATTTTCACCAGCTTTATACCAATCGGTGATAAGGAATGTTTCGGCGCGTTCTGCTGTCCATGAGAAGCCCGAGATGGCGAGGTCTGCGCTGCCTGTCTTGACTGCTGCCATGCACGCGTCAAAGCTCATCGGCTTGATAACGAGCTTCATACCGAGTTCTTTTGCAATGTAGTTTGCAAGAAGAACATCAAAGCCTACATACTGCTCCTGACCGCTCTTGGCGATGTCCACAAACTCCATTGGAGCGAAGTCGGGAGATGTTGCAACTGTGAGTGTGGGAAGTCCGTCTGTGCTTGTCTGCTTGTACTGATTAAGATATTTGTTGTATGCCGCATCGAGGGAATCCTCTGTCTTACCGCATGCGGTCATAGCGAGGCAGCCGAAAATAAAAGCGACTGCAAAAAGAATGGCGAAAAGTTTTTTCATTGTATTGTTCCTCCGTAAATTTGGGTTGGTTTTGTTTACGGGCTTATCATACACCTTTTCCATCGATTTGTCAACCGCTTTTTGAATATTTATTTAAAAAATCTTAAAAAATACGCATATTTATCTGATTATTGCATATTTTACTGCATAAAACTTGATTTTATGCAAAAAAGTCCGCGATTTTGCATGCCGTGCCCGCCCCGAGAATGACAATAATATCGTTTTCGCCTGCGAGAGCGCGAAGCATCCCGGCGCATTTTGCATAATTTTCCGCATAATATCCGTTCTTTATGCATTTTGCCATAGCCTGCGAGGAGATGCCGAGAGTGTCGGTTTCGCGCGCCGCATATACATCGAGCATGACTACAGCGTCGGCTTTTGAGAGCGCGGCTATGAAATCGTCATAGAGCGAGGATGTACGCGAATATGTATGCGGCTCAAAGGCGCATATCACCCTGCCCGTGCAGATTCCGCGCGCGCAGGCGATGGTGGCGGCTATCTCGGCGGGATGATGCGCATAGTCTATGTATATATCCGCGCCGCCGACGCTTCCTTTATATTCAAAGCGGCGGGAAATGCCGGAGAAAGACGAAACGCCCGCGGATATTTCATCATATGTCAGAGAGTGCATATCGCCCGCGGCGCAGGCGGCGAGCGCATTATAGATATTGTGCGCCCCGGGGACAGAGAGGGAAATATCGGCTGCCTTCCGCTCACCGCGCAAGACGGAAAAGGAGGCTCTTCCTTTATTATATGTGATGTTCTCGGCGCGGTAGTCGAGGTTTTCTCCCGTTATGCCGAATGTGACGCGATGCGTGCAGGCGGCTGTCGCCGCAAGGGTATTTTCATCGTCGCCGTTTACGAGCGCCGCGCCGCCGCACTTTGCGGCGATATCGGCGTATTTCGCAAATGAAGCTTTTATCTGCTCTATATCCGAGAAATAATCGGTATGGTCAAGCCCGATGTTGAGTATCACGGCGAGCGTAGGGAAGAAATGCAGAAAGGAATCCATATATTCGCACGCCTCGAAAATGAAAAATTCTTTGCCGCCGAGCCTGTAGGCGCCGTTCATATCGCTCATTTCCGCGCCGGAAACGACGGTCGGATTCTTTCCTGCCGAGAGAAAAAGATGTGAAATCATGCCTGTTGCGCTCGATTTGCCGTGCATACCCGCAACTCCGATTCTCGCGCGGTAATTTTTCATGATATCGCCGAGGAGTGTTGCCCTGTATATAATAGGAAGATTTTTACGCTTTGCCCTTGCAAATTCGGGATTGTCGGCATGGATGGCGCCCGTGTAGACCACGGCGTCACAGCCCTCGATATTCTTTTCGTCATGGCGCGGAAAAACGGGAATGCCCTCGGCTTTCAGCTTATCCGTGAGCGCGCTTTCGGCTCTGTCCGAGCCTGCGACGAGGTATCCCGCCTTTTTGCAGATGAACGCAAGGGAAGACATACTTATCCCGCCTATCCCTATGAAGAAGATTTTTTTTGCATTGCCGAGGCAATCTATTTTATGAAAGCTCATGCTGTTCTCCATGGAAATCGCCCTAAAGCGATGTTTTTTTCGGATTTGTTAAAATATTTATTACTTCTAATTTGTATAATGTTCATATTTGCGCTGTATAATAGAGCCATAGACAAAAAGTTCCAACTTGGAGGTTTAAAAAATGATTATCACAGATGTAAAAATCAGAAAAACTTTTGAAGAAGGCCCTATGAAGGCTATAGTATCCGTTACATTCGATAACGAGCTTGCACTCCATGACATCAAGGTCATAAATGCGCGTGAAAAGCTTTTCGTTGTTATGCCCAGCAGAAAGAATCCGGACGGTACTTTCAGAGATATCGTTCATCCCATCAATGCCACGGCAAGACAGAACCTTGAATCGGCCGTTATCGCCGCTTACAATGAGTACCTTGCTACAGAGACACTCGAAAAATCCGAAGCAGGCTCCGCTGCGGATTCCCTTGCATACTGATATATATCGGATAATTGCTCCGAAGGCGCATGCCTTCGGAGCTTTTTGCTTATCAGTATCCGAATTTCCCGCTGAGGCTGTCATCATTTTCTATCCAGTCCGATACGCGGTACACGGTGAATTTTGTCGGCGTATTGCGCACGATGACGGTTTCGATGCCCGCGTTTATCACCTGACGCTTGCACATCATGCAGGAGCAGGTGTCGGGAACAAGCTCGCCTGTTTTCGCGTCTTCGCAAGCCATATAGAGCGTGGAGCCGAGCATTTGGTCGCGTGCGGCGGAAATGATGGCGTTTGCTTCCGCATGTACACTGCGGCACATTTCATAGCGTTCGCCGCGGGGAATATTCATCGCGTCGCGCATGCAGTAATTGAGGTCGTTGCAGTTTTTGCGTCCTCTCGGCGCGCCGTTATAGCCTGTCGAGATAATGACATCGTTTTTCACTATTATCGCGCCGTAGCGCTTGCGCAGGCAGGTGCTTCGCTTCGATACCGTCTGCGCGATATCGAGATAATAGTTTTCCTTGCTTGTTCTTTCCATCAGTTTTCATCTCCTTTGTTTTTTATGCTTTCGAATATGTTCCATGGGAAGATTTCCGGCGGGTTTGCGCGGAAAATATGCTCGCTTTCCGAAGCGGGAAAATCCGCCTCATATGCCCAGAGCGCGAGCGGCGCTTTTATTTTGCTTCCGTATTTTCCGTCGCCGACTATCGGGAAGCCAATATGCGCGAGCTGTGCGCGGATCTGATGCGTCCGCCCTGTGAAAAGGCGCACATCGAGAAGCGAATATTCGGCGCCGGCGGAAAATACCGTCTCTTTTTGAGTATATTCCAGAACGGCATTTTTTGCGCCTTTTACCGAACTTTCGACAATAGCGCTTTTTTCGGAATATTTATCGAAAACGAGAAAATCCTCGAGCCTTGCCGTGCTTTTTTCGGGCTTTCCCGAAACTACGGCAAAGTATCGCTTGATAAAGCATCCGTCGGCGGCGATTTTCGCAAATTTTGCCGCCGCGGCGGAATTTCTTGCATAGAGCATGACGCCGCCCGTCACCTTATCGAGCCTGTGAACGGGAAAAATGTCGCTTCCCGTCTGCTTTTTCAGCAGTACGGTCATGTCATCTCCGCCGCAGTTGTCGCTCTGCGACGAAACGCCCGCAGGCTTGACGGCAACGATGAAATTTTTATTCTGAAAAAGAATGTCAATCATAATCAGAGCGAAAGAATATATTCGGCTATCGCACGGGCGAGCAGAGCGTGTCCCGCATCGTTGAAATGAAGTCCGTCGGGCATATATTTTTCGCGTGTTTCGGCATCGCTCGGGTCGAGCGCGAGCTTCTCTGCCATATGGCAGACGGGAATGCCGAAGCGTGCGCCGCTTTCCTCTATGATTTTCGCATAGCCGGAGAGGGGAAGCGCATCGGGCTTTTTCATCGGGCGCGATGAGGGGATATCATCCGTGTGCCTGTCGGTGAAGCAGTGCGCTGGAGTGAAAAACACTGTCTGCGCCTGCGGGAATGTATTTTTCAGAAAATTCATGAGAAAATTCACGCCGCCGCAGAATGTCGCCGGAGTTTTGTCTGCCTGAGTGCCTATCGGCGCGTCGCCGTGGATATAGTCGTTCACGCCGCCGAAAACGACGATGACATCGGATTCGGGCGCGATATCGTAGACTCTGCCGCAGAAGCAGAGGTCATGGCGCGGCTTCTCGGAGGGTACGCTCTGGTGCGCTATCCGCGTTCCGCCGACGCCGTAATTATGTACCGTAGCTACGTATTCCCGCGCTATAACATTGTCAAAGCGGCAGTTTGCTCTGTCCCCGACCATATGACCCTCGGTTATGCTGTCGCCGAGGAAGCTGATGATTTTATTTTTGATTTCCATTTGACTACCCTCTGTGAATAAGATTATATATATATAATATCATATAAAATCACATAAGTCAATAAAAAGCATTTTTTATCATTTTTTCAGAGTTTATGATATTGTCGAGTGGGAATAAGACCAACGGTTGCCACGAGACGCTCTGAATCTCTTATTGTGCATATATACTGATTTTAACAAGAAAAAACTTAGCAAAATATATAAAAAAGCCGCTTTTTTCAGATAAAATTTTCGGTTTTAGTCTTAATTCTTGCAAATTTTATCAAATTGATAATTCATGTTGATTTTGGAAAATATATGTGATAAAATAAAAATATAATGTTGGCTTTTGCCTTTTCGGCAAGGAAATCTATCGAAAAAAACGGGAATAATTTATGTCAATAACTGAATTTATAAGTCAGGCGGTGCAAAATCCGATGCTTCTTGTGGCATCGTTTCTGACGCTCGGCGTTATTTTGGTAAACGGCTGGACAGACGCGCCGAACGCCATAGCGACCTGCGTTTCGACAAAGGCGATAGGCGTGCGTAAAGCTATTGTTATGGCGGCTATCTTCAATTTCTTCGGCGTGCTTGTCATGACATCGCTCAATCATTCCGTCGCCATGACCATATATAATATGGTCGATTTCGGCGGAGATGCGCATCTTTCGCTCATTGCGCTCTGCGCTGCGATGGCGGCTATAGTGATATGGGCAACGGCGGCATGGTATTTCGGCATACCGACAAGCGAGAGTCATGCGCTCATAGCCGGTCTTTCCGGCGCGGCTGTCGCTATTCAGAACAGCTTCTCCGGCATAAACGGCAGGGAATGGATCAAGGTTATCTATGGCATAGTGCTTTCCACGGTGCTCGGTTTTGTGCTCGGTTTCCTCTCCGCAAAACTGACGGTATTTCTTTTCCGCGACAAAAACAGGCTGAAATCGGAAAAATTTTTCTCCGGCGCACAGGTCGCGGGCGGTGCGGCAATGGCTTTTATGCACGGTGCGCAGGATGGGCAGAAATTCATGGCGATATTCCTGCTCGGCGCGGCTTTTTCAAGCGGACAGACAGAGGCTTCCACTTTCAATGTGCCGATATGGCTGATGATTGTCTGCTCGCTCGTGATGGGACTCGGCACCTCGATAGGCGGATATCGTATAATAAAATCGGTCGGCATGGATATGGTAAAACTCAAGCCTTATCAAGGTTTTGCGGCGGATTTCTCCGCCACGCTCTGCCTGCTTTTCTCTTCGCTTACGGGTATCCCCGTCAGCACAACGCATACAAAGACGACTTCGATAATGGGCGTCGGCGCGGCAAGGAGAATGAGCAATGTAAACTGGGGCATAGTCAAGGACCTTGTGCTGACATGGGTTTGCACATTCCCGGGATGCGGACTTCTCGGATTTCTCATGGCAAAGCTGTTTTTGCTGATATTTGCATAAGCGGCGCAGAAAATAAAAATCAGCACGGAATTTTTCCGAAAAGGAGATAATTATGGCAAAGAACAGAAACGACTATTTTGAGCTTGTGAAAACTCAGGTGAGCTATTGCGTGCAGGCATCGGAGCTTCTCGAGGATATACTCGGTAGCTACGATACCTGCAATCTTGCGGAACAGCGCGAGCATATGCACGATATCGAGCATAAAGCCGATGAAATCCATCACGATATCCTTTCATCGCTTTCTGCGGAATTTATCACGCCTATCGACCAGGAGGATATCCTGCGGCTCGTGCAGATAATAGACGATGTTACGGATGCGCTCGATGAGGTTGTGCTGGAATGTCATATGTTTCATATCGCGGAGCTTCCGCAGGGCGTTCATGCTTTCGGCAAGATAGTGAACCGCTGTGTAAAAGCGCTCTATGAAGCGGCAGGCGAGCTGAAAAGCTTCAAGAAACCCGAAAAGCTCCGCTCGCTTCTCGTGCAGGTAAATACCATTGAGGGCGAAGCCGACGCGGCTTATTCGGAGGCGATATATAAGCTTTTCGGCGAAGAGACCGACGCGAGAAAGCTGATAGGCGGAAAGGCTGTTTATGACTGCCTCGAAAACTGCTGTGACCTCTGCGAGCATGCCGCCGATGTTATAGACCAGATAATAATCAAAAATACATGAAAAACGGACTGCGAAAATGCAGACCGCAAAAGAGGCAGGGATTCCTGCCTCTTTTGACAGACAGAGAAATCGCCGCGGTCATCGACTGCGGCGATTTTTATTTTGTTTATTATCAAGCTGATATTATTTGTAAAGCTCTCCGAGTTTTGTAAGTCTCTCGTACTTAGCCTTTGCATTTTCTTCAGCATGCTCGAAGAGCTCGTTTGCTCTCTCGGGGAAGGACTGCATGAGGCGGGCATATCTTGTCTCGCTCTTGATGAAGTCCATATAGTCTGCTGTGGGAGCCTTGCTGTCAAGTGAGAACTTGGGCTCTGCTGTGGGATTGTAGCGGAACATATTCCAGTAGCCTGCTTCAACGGCTCTCTTCATTTCGGACTGGCAGTTACCCATACCGCCCTTTACACCGTGCATCTCGCAGGGAGCATAACCGATGACAAGGGAGGGACCATGATAAGATTCAGCCTCTGTGATAGCCTTGATAGTCTGGTTCATATCTGCGCCCATAGCAATCTGAGCAACATATACATAACCATAGGACATAGCAATGCTTGCAAGGTCTTTCTTCTTTGTAGCCTTACCTGCAGCGGCAAACTGAGCAACCTGACCCATCTGAGAAGCCTTGGAAGCCTGACCGCCTGTATTGGAATATACTTCTGTATCGAATACCATGATGTTTACATCTTCGCCGGAAGCGATTACATGGTCGAGACCGCCGAAGCCGATATCGTAAGCCCAGCCGTCGCCACCGAATATCCATACGGACTTCTTAGCGAGGTAATCTTTTTCTGCGAGGATTTCAGCTGCGAGCGTGCAAGCTTCGCAATCGCAATTCTTGCCTGCTGCCTGAAGAGCCTTCATATGAGCGAGCATCTCTTCAGCCTTGTCGCCGAAGTGAGCCTTGCCTGCCTCGGAAGAGAGGAATGCAACGCCCTCATCTGCTGTGAGGATACCGTCAGAAAGAGCGGTGATGAGCTTATCGGTAGCTGCACCGTTTGCCTTGCCGTCGTTATATGTCTCGAGCCATTCTGCGGCTGCTGCCTTGATATCGTCGGTAGCCCAGATGGATACGAGCTTTTCAAGTTTAGCTTTGAGCTTCTCACGGATAGCTTTCTGACCGAGAGCCATACCGAGACCGTGCTCTGCGTTATCCTCGAAGAGGGAGTTTGCCCATGCCGGACCCTTGTGGCTGTCTTTATTTACAGTGTAAGGTGTAGCAGGTGCGGAACCGCCCCAGATGGAGGAACAGCCTGTAGCATTGGAAATATACATTCTCTCGCCGAAGAGCTGAGTGATAAGGCGTGCATAAGATGTTTCGGCACAGCCTGCGCAGGAGCCGGAGAACTCAAGCAGCGGCTGGTTGAACTGGCTGCCCTTTACCGTTGTCTCTGCGAAAGGAAGTGTCTTCTTGGAAACCTTTGCAACAGCATAGTCGAATGCTGACTGCTGGTCTGCCTGACTCTCCTGAGAAACCATGCGGAGAGCCTTTGTCTTTGCGGGACATACATTCACGCAGAGTCCGCAACCCATACAGTCGAGCGGGCTGATAGCGATGGTGAATTTATAATCTTCACAACCCTTGCCTGTCATCTTAGCCGCAAACTTTGTGGAAGCGGGAGCATTTGCCGCTTCATCCGCATTCATAGCGAAAGGACGGAGCGTAGCATGAGGACATACATAGGAGCACTGATTACACTGGATACAGTTTTCGGGAATCCATTCGGGAACGTCAACGGCAACACCGCGCTTCTCATAAGCGGCAGCGCCCTGCGGGAGAGTACCGTCTGCGAGGTCAACGAACTTGGAAACGGGGAGAGAGTCGCCCTGCATCTTTGCAACTGGAAGAACGATATCGCGGACGAACTTGACGAGCTCGGGACGATCGCCTGTTACTTCCTTCTCCTCGGCTGTGCCTGTAACGGTCTTCCAAGCCTCGGGAACCTTTATCTCGACTATAGCGTCAACGCCGGCATCGATAGCCTTGTAGTTCATTTCAACTACGGCTTCGCCTTTCTTGAGGTAGGACTTCTTTGCCATATACTTCATGTAGTCTACTGCTTCGGAGATGGGCATGATGTTTGCCAGAGCGAAGAATGCGGACTGAAGTATCGTATTTGTACGCTTGCCCATACCGATTTCGCGCGCCTTGTCGATAGCGTCAACGGTATAGAACCTGATATTGTTATTGGCGATATAATTCTTTACTTCAGCGGGGAGGTGCTTGTCCAGCTCCTCGGGAGTCCACTGGCAGTTGAGCAGGAATGTACCGCCGGGCTTTACATCGTTTACAATCTTATAGCCCTTGAGCATATAAGAGGGATTGTGGCATGCAACGAAGTCTGCCTTTGTGATATAGTAGGAGGACTTGATGGGCGAATCGCCGAAGCGCAGGTGGGAAATAGTTACGCCGCCTGTTTTCTTGGAGTCGTACTGGAAGTATGCCTGAATATACTTGTCGGTGTGGTCACCGATGATTTTGATGGAGTTCTTATTTGCGCCGACAGTACCGTCACCGCCCAGACCCCAGAACTTGCAGGAGATAGTGCCCTTGGGAGCCGTATCGGGAGCAACCTTTTCGGGGAGAGAATAGCCTGTAACATCATCGACGATGCCGATGGTGAAGTGGTTCTTCGGATTTTTCTTTGCGAGGTTGTCATAAACGGCAAAGATAGAAGAGGGAGTTGTATCCTTGGAGCCGAGACCGTATCTGCCGCCGACAACCTTGGCGTCAACACCCTCTTCTCTGAGGGCTGTGACAACATCGAGATAGAGAGGCTCGCCGAGAGATCCGGGCTCCTTTGTTCTGTCGAGAACGGCAATCTTCTTGACCGTCTTGGGCAGAGCTTTTGCAAGCTTGTCTGCGCAGAAAGGACGGTAAAGTCTAACCTTTACGAGACCGACCTTCTTGCCCTTTGCCATGAGGTAGTCGATAACTTCCTCGGCAACATCGCATACGGAGCCCATAGCAACGATGACATTTTCAGCCTCGGGATGACCGTAGTAGTTGAAGAGTTTGTAGTTTGTGCCAATCTTCTTGTTTACTTTCTTCATGTATTCTTCCACGATAGCGGGGAGAGCATTGTAATAAGAGTTGCAAGCCTCTCTGTGCTGGAAGAATATATCGCCGTTTTCGGCGGAGCCGCGGAGAACGGGATGCTCGGGATTGAGGGCGCGTGCGCGGAATTCGGCAACGGCGTCCTTATCGATCATATCTTCGAGGTCCTTGTAATCCCACTGCTCAATCTTCTGAATCTCGTGAGAGGTACGGAAACCGTCAAAGAAATGGATGAAAGGAACTCTGCCCTTGATTGTGGAAAGGTGAGCAACCGCGCCGAGGTCCATAACCTCCTGCGGGTTTGTCGAAGCGAGCATAGCGAAGCCTGTCTGACGGCAAGCGTAAATATCGGAATGGTCGCCGAAAATGTTGAGTGCGTGAGAAGCCACGCAACGGGCGGAAACATGAATAACGCAGGGAAGAAGCTCGCCTGCAATCTTATACATATTCGGAATCATCAGGAGCAGACCCTGAGAAGCCGTATATGTTGTCGTCAGTGCGCCTGCGGCGAGAGAGCCGTGAACGGTACCTGCGGCACCTGCCTCGGACTGCATCTCGGTAACTCTTACATTTTCACCGAAAATGTTCTTGAGACCCGTAGCAGACCATGAATCTGTAAGTTCAGCCATAACGCTGGAGGGCGTGATGGGGTAGATGGCTGCAACTTCGGTAAACGCATAAGAGACATGCGCCGCCGCGGTATTGCCATCCATGGAAATCTTTTTTCTTGCCATGTTTTTTCCTCCGGAAATTTTTATAGATTATGAATATATATTACCACTTTCAAACGGAAAAGTAAATATATAGCGCGAAAAAAGTCCGTACAAATTGAAACTTTTTTGCGAAAAAGCATACATTTTCGGGTTAGCTTTAGCTAACTTTGCGGCAAAACGGCAAATAAAATGGCGGAAATCTATTGACAGCGATTGCGCCTTCGACTATAATAATCATGAATGAAAAATCCATATGAAAGAATGTGATACATAATGAAAGTTTTACTTTCCGGAGGAGCGGGATATATAGGCTCGCATACCGCCATAGAACTGCGCTCGGCAGGGCATGAGGTCGTCATTGCAGACAACTTTTCAAACAGCAAGCCTGAGGTTCTTCACAGGCTTGAAAAAATAACGGGCGCGCCCTTTGCCTTCCACTGCGCGGATGTCTGCGACAAGGCGGCAATGGAAAAGATTTTTGCCGAGGAGAAGCCCGAGGCGATAATCCATTTTGCCGGCTACAAGGCTGTCGGCGAGAGTGTTGAAAAGCCGCTCGAATACTACAGAAACAATCTCGATTCCACTCTGACTCTGCTCGAGCTGATGAAAAAATACGGCGTGCACAATATCGTATTTTCTTCTTCGGCTACGGTTTACGGTGCGCCGGACAGCGTGCCGATAAACGAGAACGCCGCCGTCGGCAGATGCACAAATCCCTACGGCTGGACAAAATATATGATAGAGATAATCCTCAAGGACGCCTGCAAGGCTGATCCTGCGATGTCCGCCGTTCTGCTCCGCTATTTCAATCCTATCGGTGCGCATGAGAGCGGACTTATCGGCGAGGATCCGCAGGGCATACCGAACAATCTGATGCCTTATATCACGCAGGTGGCAAGCGGCAGGCTGGAAAAGCTCCATGTTTTCGGCAATGACTACGATACGCTGGACGGTACGGGCGTGCGCGATTATATCCATGTGGTAGACCTTGCGCGCGGTCATGTCTGCGCGATAAAGTATGCTGCGGAGAACAAGGGCGCCGACGTGATAAACCTCGGCACGGGCAAGGGCTACAGCGTGCTCGAAATGGTAAAGACATTCAGCGAGGTTTCGGGCGTGAATATCCCCTATGAGATAAACGCACGCCGCCCGGGCGATATAGCTGAGTGCTATGCCGACCCGACCAAGGCAAAGGAAAAACTCGGCTGGGTAGCGGAGAAGAATCTCCGCGATATGTGCCGCGATTCATGGCGCTGGCAGAAGAACAACCCGCACGGTTATGATGATTGAATGAAAAGGCGCTCCTCGGCGGAGCGCTTTTTTTCAAAAAAATCAAATTTTTCGGGAACCGAAAGCAAAAATCATACACTTCATAAGCGAAAGGGGATGAAACAGGGTGAAAACAGGTGAAAATCTCGCCGAGCTTCGCATAGGCGAATTTGCCTCGGAATATTTCGGGCGGATATATTATTACTGCCTGAAAAAGACGGGCGGAGAGGCGGAAGCCGCCGAACTTTCGCAGGAGACAGCACTCACTGTGATAGAGCAACTTCGCCGCGGCGCCTGTCCCGAGAACTTTTCCGGTTGGGTCTGGCAGATAGTGCGCAATATCTACAGCCGCTGGGCAAAGCAGAAGCATGAGCGACGCGAAAAATTCGATGACGGCGATATTTCGGAATACGAGATAGCGGACGAAAGCGATTTCGTTTCCGATATCATAAAAAGAGAAGATATCGCGCTGATCCGCCGCGAACTGGCTTTCATCCTTTCGGAATACAGAGATATTCTTGTCATGTACTATGTGCAGAGCAGGCGTATTTCCGAAATAGCCGATAAAATGAATATCCCCGAGGGCACGGTCAAGACAAGGCTCTTCCGTGCGAGACAAAAACTGAAAGAAGGTATGAATATGGCAAGAGAATTCGGAAAAAGAAGTTATAATCCAGAAGAGCTGAGCTTTTCGTCATCGGGAAATCAGCCGTCGGGACTTCCGTGGAGTGCGGTGGGGAGAAAGATACCTGTAAATATCCTCTGCGAGGCAAATAACAATCCCTCTACTATAGAAGAACTGGCAATAGAACTCGGCATAGCCGTGCCTTATATGGAGGAAGAGGTTTCGATTCTTGCGGAAAGCGAGCTTCTGCGCAAGATAGACGGCGATAAGTATATCACGAGCTTTTTTATCGCGCCGAAAGAGTGCGGAGAAGAGATAAACGCACTCTGCGAGGATTTCGCCTATGACAATTACAAAAAATTCTGGCAGGTGGCAAGCGATTTCGTAGCGGGGCACTATGCGGAGTTTATCGGCGAAAGCACCATGAGCGAGCAGGATGCGACGATGTTTTTCTTCATGAAGCTTGCAGATAAAGTGAAAGAGGCAAGCGACGGCACCGTATGGAACAGATTCAAGAGAAAAGACGGCGGCAACTGGGGCTTTATCGGATATGAGCAGGGCGCAAGACGCGGCAGAATCAATGCGTACAGCTTCAGCGACAACGGAATGATTACACGCAATGACTGTAATAAGTTGGAATTGCGCGGCTATGTCGATGAGAACGGTAATTTCGGAAAGCAGATTTATAAAGACTGTTTTAATATTGATTCAAAAGATTTAGCAGTAATCCGCGAGCTTGTGAAAAACGGATACAGCACAGAGGGCTTCACCGATTCACAAAAGAGTACACTTGATAGGTTCTGCGACAACGGCTACTTTGTAAAGGACGGCGACAGATACAAGCCGAGAGTGCTTGTTTTTGCGGGAAATAAGCTGAGCGAGCTTATGAATCTTATGACCGACGAGCACAGGGAAGAATACGACGCGCTCGTGGCGGCGATGAAAAAGCTTCACGACGACGCGGTCGCCGTAATATCGAAATACAGCGTGCCTTATCTCAAGGACGATTTCGATTATTATGTTGCCATGATGCTTTACAGGATGAGAGGCTGTGTCGCGGCGCTCGTAAAGGATAACGGACTTTACACGGGCGGAAACGGCGATTTCGGCTATTTCAGCTATACAAAATAAGGTCAGACAGCGTTTTATGCAACTGTATAAAATCGGCAAAGGGCAGTTCCTTTGCCGATTTTTACTTTTTTACTGTCAAGACAAATTTTTGTTGACAAACCGTCGCGTTTGTGATATCATAATGAGACATTATGCAAAAAATCGAGAGGATGGATAAATTTTGAGTACGATAGAGCTGATTCTGCTTTCGGTCGGACTTGCCATGGACGCATTCGCCGTTTCAATATGCAAAGGGCTGAATATGCGCAAAATGAACTACAAAAACGCGCTGATACTCGCGCTTTTCTTCGGAGGTTTTCAGGCGCTGATGCCGTCGATAGGCTACCTGCTCGGAAAACAGTTTGAAAAATACATAACCTCAATAGACCACTGGATAGCTTTCATCCTGCTCTCCATAATCGGTATACAGATGATAGTGGAATCTTTCAAAAAGGATGAGGAGAAAGAAGAGGACGCGGACAAGCTGAATCTGAAAGAATATTTCATGCTTGCCATCGCCACGAGCATAGACGCGCTCGCCGTGGGCATTTCGCTCGCTTTCCTCAATGTAAGCCTCGTGAAATCCATCAGCTTCATCGGAATCATAACATTTGTGATTTCATTTGCGGGC
Source organism: Acutalibacteraceae bacterium (assembly GCA_963618495.1). Classification (GTDB taxonomy): domain Bacteria; phylum Bacillota; class Clostridia; order Oscillospirales; family CAG-272; genus Apopatosoma. Next base: position 13,238 of record CAVESF010000010.1, on the reverse strand, counting down.
GTTTTCATCGGAAACAAATTCGGTGCGCGCTTCAAAAATAAGGCGGAATTTGCGGGCGGCGCGATACTTATCCTCATCGCGCTGAAAATCCTGCTTGAGCATCTCGGAGTTATAAATTTCTGAAAATATATGCAAAAAGCGACGCTATGGCGTCGCTTTTTGCATAGGGGGGGATTTAAAGGCTGTTCTGTTTTGCCTTTTATATCATTATAGCCATTATACGGGCAATTGTCAATATAAATTTTGCGATTTATTATAATAATAAAGATAAAAAGCAAAAAAGAGGCAACGATGATTACCTACAGAAAGCTATGGCAGACAATGCGCGAAAAGGGAATATCGCAATACAGGCTTATCCATGAATACGGCATAAGCACGGGTCAGCTCGACAGGCTGAGAAAGAACGAAAATGTCAGCACATATACCCTGAATACGCTCTGCCGCATACTGAAATGCGATATCCCCGATATAATCGAATACATTCCCGATGACGACGAATAAAGACAAAATGCGCTGTTTTTTTTGTGTATGACACACAAGAAGCGGCGCATTTTTGTGTGTAAAAACATGAATTTTCATATTGACTTTCGTCCGATTTCGTACTATAATTATGGGGCATTATAAATATACAGGAGATTTTTTATGAGAATACCCGCATCAGACGCGCTCCTGCGGTTCAATCATCTTGTGGGAGAAATAAATTCCGCCTATCATGAGGCGGCGCTGCGCTTCGGCTTTTCGGACAGCGAATTTCAGATAATATATACGCTTTCCTGCGAGGGCGGGCGATGCCTGCTCGGCGATATCTGCGCCTGCTCCGGCATGAGCAAGCAGACGGTTAATTCCGCTCTGCGCAAGCTCGAGCGCGAGGGCATACTGACACTCGAAAACTATGACGGCAAGAAGAAAACCGCCGTTTTTACCGAGCGCGGAAAGACGCTCGCCGACTCGACGGCGGCAAAGATAATCGCCGCCGAAAACAGAATATATGACGGCTGGGGCAGGGAAAGCACGGAGCTTTATCTGAAGATGACAAGAAACTATCTTGAAGAATTTCTGCTTGCCGTAAAGGAGATGGAAAAAACAAAATGAAAATATATTTATCGGATAAATTTACATACGGCAAGCTGCTCCGCTTTACCGCGCCGAGCATTATCATGATGATTTTTACCTCGGTATACGGCGTAGTGGACGGATTTTTTGTTTCAAACTATGTCGGCAAAACGCCTTTTGCGGCGGTCAATTTCATCTATCCTTTTCTCATGATACTCGGCACGGTGGGCTTCATGTTCGGCACGGGCGGCAGCGCCATCGTGGCAAAGACCCTCGGCGAAAATAACGAAGAAAAGGCAAATCGCCTCTTTTCTTTTTTTGTATATATTTCCGTCGCGCTCGGTGCGGTCATCGCCGTGCTTGCGTTCATCTTCATCAGACCGATAGCGGCGGCACTGCGCGCTGAGGGCGAACTGCTCGAAAACTGCGTGCTTTACGGCAGGATATTCATATTGGGACTGCCGATGTATGTTTTGCAGATGGAATTTCAGAGCTTTTTCGTGACGGCGGGAAAACCCGGACTCGGCTTTATCTCCACAGTCGCGGGCGGACTTACGAATATGGTTTTCGACGCGCTTTTTATCGTCGTTTTCAAATGGGGACTGGCAGGCGCCGCGGTGGCGACTGTGATGGGACAGTGCGTAGGCGGGATAATTCCGCTCGTCTATTTCTTCCGCCCGAACACGAGCCTGCTCCGCCTCGGCAAAACGAGCTTTGACGGTGCGGCGCTTCTTAAGGCGACGACAAACGGCTCCTCCGAGCTTATGTCCAATATCTCGATGTCGCTCGTGAGCATGCTCTACAATGTACAGCTCATCAAATATGCGGGCGAGGACGGCGTTTCCGCATATGGTGTGCTGATGTATGTAAGCCTTGTTTTCCTTGCCATATTCATAGGATATTCCATAGGCACGGCACCTGTGATAGGCTATCATTACGGCGCGAAAAACCCTGCCGAGATAAGCAGTATACTGAAAAAAAGCTTTGTCATCATAGGGATAACCTCGCTCTGTATGCTCGGCTTTTCCGAGGTGATGGCGGGACCGCTCTCGCGCGTTTTCGTAGGCTATGACCCCGAGCTATATGAAATGACGGTGCATGGCTTCCGCATATTCTCCTTCCAGTTCCTTTTTGCGGGAGTGAGCATTTTCGCTTCGTCATTCTTTACGGCACTGAGCAACGGCGGCGTTTCCGCGATGATTTCTTTCCTGCGTACTCTCGTTTTCCAGACTGCGGCGATACTCCTCCTGCCGCTTATCTGGGAGCTGGAGGGCATATGGATTTCCATCGTCGCGGCTGAGCTTGTCTCGTTTGTCGTTTCGCTTATCTATATCGCGGCAAAACGGAAAAAATACGGCTATTAAGCATAAAACAATAAAAGAATCCGAAGCGAAGTTCGCTCCGGATTCTTTTTTATGAAAAGACTTTTTTTGCTTTAAGTACATTTGCAAGCTCGCCCGTCGTGCCGCAAAAGACGCTTCTGATATGCGGAAGGAGCAGGAAATCATCGGGGCGGAGCAGAGAAACGTGCCTGCCAAAGCTTGCGGCACCGCTTTTTTCGAGGATTTCGCCGACAAACTGCGAGCAGAAATAATATCTTTTTCGGCGGTGCGCTATGCCGAGGCGGCAGGCAATGCAACCGAGCAGGCTGTATCGGAAAAGCGAATGGCTTCTCATCATGCGCCGCACTCTTGTCTGCGCCCTCTCGGCGGTTCTGTCCGAAACCTCAAGGCAGATGAGCCTGCAGAGCGATTCTTCATGCTTTCCGAGAAAGCCGCTGTTCGGGCTTTCCGTCGTAAGCCCGCCCGGCAGAGGGAAGCGCTCGCGCAGCCTGGAAAAGCTGTAGAAAACCTCCGGTTCATCCTCAAAGGCTATGGCTGCATGGGTATATTCCGCGCTTGTGAAAAGTCCGATTATACGGGATGGCACGGATTTTGTTCTTGTGAGAAGAATATAGATATGCTTCATAGGCATCACTTGCCTGCGTCGCTCTGCGCCCGTATCTCGCTCAGGCTTTTTGCCTTGGTATGCACGATGGGCGACCATTCGACCTTCTTGAAAAGCGCCTGCACATTTATCGGGATATATGTGAGCATAAAGAGCGGGAATGTGAAGGTATAGAGAATCTTCTTTATCGCGCCAATGTGAATCTTTTTCCACTCGGTGACGGTGGTTATCGCGCCGAGCGTCCAGAGGAGCAGATAGGTATTTCCGAGCGTTTGCAGAATGGAGCGGAGGGCTATCATTTCATCGGCGCCTTTAAGTCCGCCCGCGATAATGAATGTTCCGTTTACGATGATGCTCGTGAGAGTGATGACAACGGCGGGGAATATCGCCATGAACATATCATAGCAGGCAAAGCCGCGATGACGGAATATGCCGCAGAAAAGGTCTTTTCCGTAGTTGCGGAGTACCTGCAGAAAACCCTTTGACCAACGCAGACGCTGACGCCATGACTGGCGGAAGCTTGTCGGCTGTTCGTCAAAGAGCATTGCCTTTTCGCAATAGCCGATTCTTTCCTTGTCGATGACGGTTTTTATCGTGAATTCCAGATCCTCGGTCAGCAGGAAGAATTTCCAGCCGCCGTTCTTTTTGAGTATCTCACGGCTGAACATGAAGCCTGTGCCGCCGATGGAGGAGCTTGTGCCGAGGCACATACGGGAGCGGTTCAGATACTGCGATTCGCGCAGGAACCATAGACCGTAGCCGGCGGAAATCCAGTTGTCGCCGTAGTTTTTCGAGTTGCGATAGCCTGTTATTATGCTGTAGCCTTGCGAGAATGTCTTATTCATCTCGGCGATGTAGTTTTCATCGAGGACATTGTCCGCATCGAAAACGAAATAGCCGTCAAAGCTGTCCCAGCCATAGTCCGCATTTATGCGGTCGAGCAGATATTCCATGGCGTAGCCCTTGCCGACGCGAGCCTTATTGAAACGTTCGTACACGGTGGCGCCGAGGCTTCGCGCTATCTCGGCTGTCTTATCCGTGCAGTTGTCGGCAACGACGAAAACCTTTACAAGCGAACTGTCATACTTCTGATTATTGATGCTCTCGATGAGATTTCCGATGACTACCTCCTCATTGCGCGCGGCGATGAGAACGGCATACTTGTGATAGGCGACGGGAGCCTTGCTTTTCTTCTTTGCGAAAAGCCACGGTACTATCACATAGAAAAACTGATAGCAGTAGCACAGGGTGAAAATTATCGCTATGATATAATTTATATAGCTTAAAGTTTCCATTTTTTATCCTTTATTATTTGCCGGCGGGAGGCACACGGAAATGTGCCTCATTTTCGGCTTTATTTTTATTTTTTGCCCGAAGAAAAGAGCTTTAGTCAGCGCTTTCCGTATTTTCGTCTCCGGCGGTAAACGCCAGTATTTCGGCGACAAGCCCGTCATAGTCTATATCGAGGATCTTTGCCGTCTCGCGGTTGAAGGGAATATGAACAGACACCATTCTTTCTCCGAAAGAAGTAGTTCCGAGTCTGATGTATGCTCTGACTTCAGCGCTCGCGATAGGGTCTTTATCAGCCTTTTCATCCTCTTCCGTTGCATATATCGGCGAGGAATATTGTTCCGCATCGGGGTTTTCCGTGAGATAATTGATGAGAGCTATCATGGAAAGCTTCTCCTCGGGAATCTTCGCCGAGAAAGTTCTGCCGATGCTCCGGTAGTAGTCCTGACCGCTGTGGTAATCGCCGCCGGATGTACGGCTTACACCGTAAATATCGCATGTTACCATTATCTCGCGGCACTGATTTTCGACTATTTCTTCAGCCGAGAAAGCAGGTGCTTCGGGAAATTCCTTGCCATTGTAGAGCTTCTTTATTGCCGCTTTGGTTTTCGTCATGTCGGAATAAATGGGGAGTGTTATGCTGTTGCCGAATCCTTCAATGCAGAAAGTGCTGTAGGCGGACTTCATGGAGAAGTCTACGGAGTCAAGCCCGTACATTTCCTTAAGCTCGGGCAGATATACATCGCGCAGGATATCGTCAAGTCCGCTGTTTCTGAATGTCATGGAGACAAAACCTGTGGAATATGCGTAGACATCGCATGATTTCGAGAGAGAGACGAGCGCGTCTTCGATGGTTGCTTTGTTTTTCAGCTTTTCGATGAACCTTGCGTCCTCATTGCTTATATTTTCATAATTGACATAATTGCGCAGGGTAGAGCCGAATGCAGTATTGACTATTATAGTCGCATGGAATGAATCTGACAAGCAACCGTCGGTTGCATTATCTGCCGCTTTTGTGTCTGCGGGAACAGATGATTCTTCGTAGCTTACATTTACCTCGGTGTATTTGCTGTTTGAGACAATATCCATGAGATGCCCGATATCGTTCTTATCCGTGATGAGATATACGCGGCGCTCTCTGTAATCGCAGCCGTTATCGAACATGATTACCTCGCGGCAGAAGCCGGAGGAAAGCTCTACGGGAGCTTTGCCCGAACGCAGTATCATCGCGCCCATGATTACCAGGCAGACAAGAGCCACGCAGGCAAATGCGCGTATGCCCTTGAGCGCGCCGCGGCGAACACCGTGATACATTATCATATTGAGCACTATATTGCATGCAAATCCTATGAGCGCAAGGAGCAGGCAAGAGATTATGATGCCGCCGGCGTTTCTCGCGCTGCTGTCTGTGAGCGGAAAGGCACAGAGTACCATTATTATAAATATGATGATGTATTTCACGGTCACCTTGATGCCGTTATATGTGAAAGCATTGCCCGCGCGCTCGCTCTTTAAGAAGATATTGAGCACAGAGGCGATGGCGATTATCACCGTCGCACCGATGAGCGCATAGAGCGAACCGAGGAATACCTTGCCGATTGACATCTCCACGATGTTTCCGAAGCGGGCATAGAGCGATATCGGCGATGTATTGAGTATATCGAGCAGGGTGGATTTTGCTATATCCCATCCGAATGTCATCTCAAAGATATTGCGCAGGCAGAAGCTGAGCATATACGGGATGAAAAGCACTATCAGCGAGAATGCAATATGCACGGCTGTATTTCCGCAAACGACGGCGGAAAATGTGAATACGGAGTAGTAGAGAATATAGAAAGTAAGCGTGTAGACCGTTATCTTGAGCAGTTCCGCCATAAATGAGGCATAAAGACTGCCGCAGTTACATGCGCCTATTACCGTGAAGATAAGCATCATGATAAGGAAAGGAACGGCGAAGAGCAGCAGCCCGAAGAGCGAATTTGCAAGGAAAAGCGCGTTTCTTGTGAGCGGGAGTTTGTGTTCAAAGTAGTTGCCGGCTTTGGTATGCGTATTTCTCCATGCGTATACCGATGAGAGAAGCGCCGCCGCCACAGCCGCACATGTAAAGAGAAGCTGAGCGGATTCGTCCTGTATCAGCTTAAGGAGCATAACGCCGCGCGCTGCGCCCACCGCGTAACCCATGCCGGCGAGCACGAATATCGGTATTATCAGTGCAAGGCATGAATAGAGCAGAAAAGAAGCCCAGTTTGACCTTATTTTGCACACAAGAAATCTGCCCGCGCCGGAAAGTGAAAAACGGGAATCAGTTTTTATCGAGGATTTCTGTGAAATCATATCCTTTTTCCTCCATTTCCGATATAAATACTTCCTCCAGCGTCAGCGGGAGAATCTCATAAAATTTCGGTGAGAGCGAAAGCACCTTTGCCTCTATTTCATCGGCGCTTCCTCTCGCGATTAGCGTTATCACACTGCCCGCACGGCGGAAATCCACGATGCGCAGGGGTGCGAAGCTCGTCACATCGACATCGGTGTCGGTCACGACCATCTGAACCTTCGAGATGCCGCCTTTCATATCGTCGATATCGCTCTCGAAGAGTATGCCGCCGCGGTGGATAAGCCCTACATGATCGCAGAGGTCCTCCAGCTCGCGGAGATTGTGAGAGGCGATTATCGGTGTCATGCCGTTTTCGGCGACCTCTTCGCATATCAGCTTTTTTACAAACTGACGCATGACGGGATCGAGTCCGTCAAAGGTTTCATCGCAGAGCAGATAGCGCGGACGGCACGAAAGCCCGAGCAGAATATCCACCTGACGCTTCATTCCCTTTGAAAATGTCGAGAGCGAGCGCTTGCGGTCAACCTTGAGCATTTCGCAGAGCTTTTCATATCGCCCGAAATCGAATCTGTCATATATCGAGCGATAGAAGCGCATCATATCGTCGGTATTTGCTCCCGGGAGCTTGTATTCGTCATCGGAAATATAGAATATTTCCTTTTTGACGGTGTTGTTTTCGAAAACAGGTCTGCCGTCAAAGAGTATCTCGCCGCTGTCGGGCTTGAAGATGCCCGCCATGACGCGCAGCAGCGTGCTTTTGCCGGCGCCGTTGCTTCCGATGAGTCCGTAGATGGATCCGCTTCCTATAGTGGCGCTCACATCGCAAAGCGAAAGCACCTCGTCATATGATTTTGTTATGTTTTTTATTTCAATCATCGGCTTTTCCTCCTGCTATCTCTTCTGCGAGTGCAATTATGCGTTCGCGGCTCACGCCCATGGAAACGGCTTTTTTCATCTCTGCCGCGAGCACTTCAAGCTGCTTTTCCGCCTGTTTAGTCCGTAAAACCGACACATCTCCGTTTACGAAGCGCCCTTTCCCCGGGACACTGCAGAGTATGCCGCGGCGCTCAAGCTCGGAAAAAGCTTTCTGCACCGTATTCGGATTTACGGAGAGCTCCGCCGCGAGGGTGCGCACAGAGGGCACTGCGCCGTCTGCTTCCATCGCGCCCGAGACCACGAGCTTTGTTATCCCGTCCACGAGTTGCTCGTATATCGGCGTCCTCGAACGCGGGTCTATCTGAATCATAATGCCTACCTCCTTTAACCGTATTATTACTGTTAGTACAGTTATATCACGAAACTATTGTTTTGTCAATAGTTTTGGCAAAAATTTATTTTTATTTCGGATTTATAAAAAATATTTGATAACAATAATCATTACTGCTTGACAAAGAAGCAAAAAGCTGTTATAATGAAAAAAAAACACGGGAGAAGATAAAATGAATATAACAAGAGATATAAAATACATCGGCGTAAACGACCATGAAGCAGACCTTTTCGAGGGACAGTACCGCGTGCCGAACGGCATGGCTTATAATTCGTATATTATAATGGATGAGAAGATAGCCGTCATGGATACGGTGGACGCCGCCTTTGCGCATGAGTGGCTCGATAATCTTGCCGAGGCGCTCGGAGAGAGAAGTCCCGATTTTCTCATAGTTCAGCATATGGAACCCGACCACTCGGCAAATATAGCGAATTTCCTCCGCGCCTATCCCGAGACGACAGTGGTTGCAAATGCTAAGGCTTTTGCCATGATAGACGCTTTCTTCGGCGCGGGACTCTGCAAAAACAAGCTCATCGTGGAAAACGGCGTGTCGCTCTCGCTCGGCGAGCATACGCTGACATTTGTTTTCGCACCGATGGTGCACTGGCCGGAGGTCATGGTGACTTATGACAGCCGCGATAAAGTGCTTTTCTCGGCAGACGGCTTCGGCAAGTTCGGCGCGTTTGACGCCGAGGAGCCTTGGACAGATGAAGCGAGAAGATATTATATAGGAATAGTCGGCAAATACGGCGCACAGGTTCAGTCGCTTCTCAAAAAGGCGGGAACGCTCGATATCGATATCATCTGCCCGCTTCACGGTCCCGTGCTTTCGGAGAATCTTTCATATTATATAGACCTCTACAATACATGGTCGTCTTACGGCGTCGAGAGCGAGGGCGTCTGCATCGCGTATACCTCGGTTTACGGCAATACGAAAAAGGCGGCGCTTCTGCTTGCCGATGAGCTCCGCGCGGGCGGTTGCCCGAATGTCGCCGTTCACGACCTTGCCCGCGGCGATATGTCGGCGGCTGTTGCCGATGCTTTCCGCTATGGCAAGCTTGTTCTCGCGACAACAACATATAATGCGGAAATTTTCCCGTTTATGCGCGAATTTATAAATCATCTGACGGAGCGCGGCTTCAAAAACCGCACTGTGGGACTTATCGAAAACGGTTCATGGGCGCCGCTCGCCGCAAAGGTAATGCGCGGCATGCTCGAGGGCTGCAAAAATATCACATGGCTTGACGGAGTTGTAACGGTGAAGTCCGCCATGACCGAGGCGAACGGGGAAGAGATAGGGATGATGGCAGAGGAGCTCTGCCGCGAATATGCGGCGCTTTCTCCCGCGGCGGCAAATAAAAACGATATGAGTGCGCTTTTCCGCATAGGTTACGGGCTTTATGTCGTCACCTCGAATGACGGCAAGCATGACAACGGACTTATCGTAAATACCGTGACGCAGGTTTCCGACAATCCGAACAGAATCGCCGTCAACATCAATAAGGCAAATTACTCATACCATGTGATAAAGCGCACGGGAATAATGAATGTAAACTGCCTCTCGACGGAAGCGCCTTTCAAGGTTTTTGAGAAGTTCGGCTTCCGGAGCGGACGCAATGTAAATAAATTTGAGGGTTGCACGCCCGCACGCGCGGACAACGGGCTCGTCATATTGCCGCACTATATAAACGCCGTTTTCTCGCTCAAGGTTGAGGACTATGTCGACCTCGACTCGCACGGAATGTTCATCTGCTCTGTGACGGAGGCGCGCGTGATAAGCGACAAGCCGACGATGACTTATGATTACTACCACAAAAATGTGAAGCCCAAGCCCGAAACGGAGGGGAAGAAAGGCTATGTCTGCAAGGTCTGCGGCTATGTCTATGAGGGCGATGAACTGCCCGCGGACTATAACTGCCCGCTTTGCAAGCACGGCGCGGCTGATTTCGAACCGATAAAATAATATAAAAATGAAAAGCAAATCCCCCGGCACCGCCGAGGGATTTTTTGCGATGAAACAAAAGCTACTTTTCCCATCGATAAGAGAAACATCCAAAAGGCAAAAAAGCTCGGTCACACCAAGCTTTTTTGCGTTTTATACAAGCGTCTTATTTTTCACGTTTTTCTTCATGCGGCGCACATCGGCGAGCATTTTCGGCGTGTCGCGCAGAACATTTACTTTCGATTCGCGGTGGTTTATAACCTTGACGCCCATCTCGCCTATCTTGTAGCCGAGACGCTGCGCTATCATCGTAGCCTCAAGGTCAAAGGCGAAACGGTTCACCTCGCAGTTGCGGAAAATTCTCCTTGCCGCCTCTCCGCGATAACCCTTGAATCCGCACTGCGAATCGGAATATTTGAATCCGGCGGCAATCGAAAGCACCTTGAGATATGTTTTCGATGCGAGCTTGCGGATGAAAGTGTAGCCGTCGTATCCGTCGGCGGAAACATTTCGCGATCCGAGTATCACATCAAAGTCGCTCTCCTCAAACTGCTTTACCATCCTGCCTATCACAGCAGTGCCGTATGCATTGTCGCAGTCGGTGAAAATCACGATATCACCCGTGGAAGCGAGCATGCCTGTACGCACGGCGCAACCTTTTCCCATATTCGGAGCATACGAGATAAGCCGCACGCGATTGTCCTCTGCGCTTTTTGCCTCGACAGCCTTTCCGCATCCGTCGACAGAGCCATCGTCCACAAATATCAGCTCCCAATCGTCAAAATGCTCTTTCATATATCCGTAAAATGTATCTATGGCTCCGTTTATTATGGAACTTTCGTTATACATCGGTATAATAAGCGTTATTTTCATTTTTGTCCTCCGCGCAGGTGTCAGATTGTACTTTATTCCTGCATTTGAATTGATTATACAACATAATTATTAACTTTTCAAGTACAACTTATAAATTTCTCGTGATAAACATTTGTATAAAACGCAAAAGCTGCACCGCGACAGGCTTTTTTGCAAAAAAACAGGGCGACCGTCGGTCGCCCTTACTTGCTTTGTCAATGCACGCTCTTCTGAACGGCAAATTCTTCGCCTTTCATAGCGGCATCCATTTTGATGGTACATACTTTGTTTATGCTGAAAAGACCACCTTTTTCGCTTGCGTTTTCTTCTATGATGGGAACCATTTTTTCTATGGTTTCGCCGTAGCTGTATTTCTTTATGGATTCGGAATCCGTCTCCACAACGAACGTCAGATCCTTATATTCGAAAGAGAACGAAGCGGACTTCAGCTCAACGCCGGAATCAAGCAGGTCGGCATTGAAATTATATATACCGCCGACAAACTGATAGGGATTAAGTCCGTCTGTCATTTCCACGCGGTAAATATTTTCCGCATCGGAGAGGTCATAGTGGTCTGTGAGGGGAACGGTACGGAATTTATAATCCGTTGCGTCGTCCTCAAAGGAATTCAGCCATGTGATTTTCTCTATGGAATCCGAATAATCGCGGGAAAGAAGAAATTCGCGTATGTTCTTTTCCATAGCGACATTCGCGCGGTCAACGGAATAGCTGTCTGTTATCAGCACGGAAGAGTAGACGAAGATTCTGAAATCGAGTCCGTCATTTTTGCATCTGACATTGACCTCGTATCTGCCGTTTGTGCCCTTGTTCTGAGTATAGCTTATATACTCGAAATCATAGTTGTTTCCATATTTTTCATGAAGGTAATTAAGCACTTTTTTCTGCATGCTCTTTGAGGGAGTACAGCTTGCTACAAGTATCATAATGCATGAGGCAAGCAGTAAACAGAGCATTTTTTTGAGTAATGTTTTTTTCATTTGTCTCAGCCTTTCTTTGTGAGATTTGAATCGGCGCAGGGAAAAGCACAGGCGGCAATCGCACTGCGCAGAGCATTAACCATGTCGGAAAGCGGCATGGAAAAGACATCCTGCCCGATGTTTTCGCCGGATTCATAAGGAAGATGGATAAATCCGACCTGCATATTTCTTTTTTCCGTCGCGTTCTTGAAGAGAGTATGGTAGAGTATATCGTTACAAAGGTAAGTCCCCGCGGAAAACGAATATGAAACGGGAAGTCCGAGTGCCGAGACGGCATCTTTTATCGCGGCAAAATCGAAAGTGGAAAAATATGCCGCATCGCCGCCGGAAATGCACGGAGATTCCGCAGGAATATCGGAATGTGATGGGAAAAGTCCCTCATTGTCGCGGACAGCGCCGCGAAGATTTATGCCTATGCGCTCAATGCGTATGCATTTTGAGCCGCCCGCAAGTCCTGACAAAATAACAATGTCCGGTGAAAATAGGGCTATTTCTTTCTCGAGGATATCTGTCGCCCTGTCCCAGACAACGGGGAGGAACAGCTTTTTTATCTCGGTGTTTTCGATATCCGGCAGAGCCGCTACCGCGTCATATGACGGATTTCTCTCTGCGCCGCCGAATGGCTCAAAGCCTGTTATCAGCACCTTTTTCATCGGGCAAAAACACCTCTCCCTTTTCACTCAATTATTATTTTATACGGTTTCATCCGAAAAGTCAAGGGTTTTTTGCAAAGTGAAGCGTTTCTGCTCTGTGAATGAATTGAAATGAAATACAAGCGAGGGAAAATCTATTGTCCCTGCCATTATTATATTACGCGCCGTGACGAAATATGTAGACTGAGGCGGGCAAGGCTTTGGCAAAAACCGAAATATGCAATATACTATATTAGGAAATGATATGCCGCATATTTTTGTCAGATTTTGGCATACGGTTTATTTATTTCCTTGACTAACAAAGCGGTAAAATCGGTAAAAATATAGTAGAAAGTTTTTTCTTTCAAACTATAAAAAAGAGAGTGTGAAAAAAATTGACCGTAAAACGAGGAGATATTTTCTATGCCGACCTCAGTCCTGTTGTCGGAAGCGAGCAGGGAGGACTGCGCCCCGTTCTCATAGTACAGAATGATGTGGGAAACAAATACAGCCCGACAGTCATCGCCGCCGCGATAACAAGCAGACTTGACAAGGTGAAGCTCCCCACTCATATAGATGTCTATGCCCGAAATTTCGGACTTGCAAAGGATTCCGTGATACTGCTCGAGCAGATAAGGACTATAGACAAAAAGCGCCTGCGTGAAAAAATGGGGCATCTCGACGAACTACTTATGCAGAGGGTGAATGACGCGATAACAGTCAGTTTCGGTCTTGCCGCCGCAAAAAGCGATGAAGAAATACCCGCCTCGGCGGATATCGATATGACGGGTACGGTTATAGCATAAAAGGAAAGAGCAGAGGCGTTTTTGAACTGCCCCAAATTGTACGGACAGCACAAAAAAGAGTCTCAAGGTAGAAAATATTAAAAATTAGGCAACGAACTGACATCGCTTTTAGAGAG
>CAVESF010000009.1:0-64556 GCA_963618495.1 Acutalibacteraceae bacterium | reverse complement strand
CGTTAGGGTGGCTCTATTTTGCCGTGCAGTTGGCTCTCATGGGGCGGTATTTACAGATATGATGTTCGTCTTTCAGGCAGACAAGCTCCAATGTGCAAAAGAGGTCGGCGACCTGAAATAATCTGTAATCGGCGGGAAGCACCTTTCGAAATTCCGCTTGCGGAAGCATGACGGCAAAAACCGAAGCTAAGAGCTTGTTCAGTTCAACTTGTCCGTTATCATAATAAACGATAATCTTGTCAAATTGTGCAAAGAAAGCATATTCTCCGCGTATAAATGCAGAAAGCTCCTTTGATAGCGCGACCGTCAAGCCGAGTGAATCCGACATGTGCTTTTTCTCAACCGAAAAAGTGATGTAGGATATATCACAATTTTTAGCGAATGTCAGAATACGGTTAAGGCATTTTCTGCGCTCTGTGATTGAAAGATTTTGATAATCTTCCTCGCGGCGTATGATGGGACCGGCATGAAAGCAATGCTTCACATCAAAACCGATGTCTGCAAGTCCATATTCCAAGTGTTTTATCTGAGCTTCAATTGAGCTGCGCTGGTCATGAAATACGAGTGTAAACAAATAGAACGGCGCATGAGGCTCGTATGTGCCGAAATCGCCCGATTCGTCAACGAATATGCTGAGTTCGCTCATCATTTACACTCCTTTCAAATAAAAATGGCGGGGAACATCCCCGCCGCAGGTGGACCCGGGTCCGGAGACCAGCCCATCTTATTCGTTTGTATTATACCATACTTCCGAAGAAAATGCAATACCCTTTATCGAAAAAACATTTCATTTCCCCGGCGGGATTTTCTCCCATAATCAGTATATGCGCAAACAAGGGATTTTATACTCAGGCAATAATTAAAAATTATGTACTGATATTCCAAATGTCTTATACGGTAAGGGAAAACGAGTACCTGACGGTTATTTTGTGTCCCTGTGATATTCTGTTGTGACGGTCGAATTTCATAGTTCGTATGGGGTTCATATTGTTAACCATCTGACCGCCTACGGAACCAGCCTGCTTGGATGTGAGATCGCCATTATAACCCTGCTTGAGGTTAACGCCGACTTCGTTTGCAGCTTCCATCTTAAACCTATTGAGAGCTTCCTTTGCCTCGGGGACAATATTCTTCTTGCTTGCCATTTTTATTTTCTCCTCAGATTTTGAAAATCAACATAAACTTTTTTTGCATTCCCCGAGAGTAACGGCGCCACGCCTGTCAAAACAGCTTTCATCGGATATTTCCGAAGCTTTTCCATCCTTTGCTTTACAGGCTCGGGATGGCGCTGTTTCTTTTTGCCGCATTGCCATTGTTCGGGAGAACACTACCGAACAAATGACTTGTGTCGTTTGTTCTGGTCTTATTATCTGATGCTTTGTATTTTTTATAAGTGGGAAAATAAAGCAATTTTTTCTTTGGGCAAAAGCAAACGCCACAGCATATAATAGAGTAGCGGAAGAAGACTTTTCCGCAAGAAAAAATGAAGAATATGCTTTATCTGAGCATATACGGAGACAAAATGAATCGTCGTGTTATAACAATAAGTTCACCCACCATGGCAATAAAAGCGGCACGATTATTAAACAGGAAAGGTATAAAAGCAAAAACGGTAAAATTGCTCCCGGGGCAAAGTCCGAGAGGGTGCAGTGCGGGAGTGGAAATCGAATTTTTCAAGGTGAATGCCGCGCTTGATATTCTTGCCGAGGCGGGAATATCATACGGCGGAATCGTTATTCTGTGATATTTTTCGGGCTTTGAGCTCATCCGATATTATTTTTTGATTTTCAGAGGAATTTTATGATATATTTTGACAATGCCGCCACAACCTTTCAGAAGCCGCCTTCAGTTATGCGCGAAATGATGCGCTGTATGCGGGAATATTGCGGAAATCCGGGCAGAAGCGGACACAGAATATCTATGCGTGCCGCAGAGGCAATATATGATTGCCGCATGAATATGGCGGAATTTTTCGGCATATCAAAGCCCGAAAACGTTATTTTCACAATGAATACCTCTCATGCGATAAATCTCGCGCTCGGCGGTATTCTGCAAAAACGCGATCATGTTCTGATTTCAAATCTGGAGCATAACAGCGTTGCGCGTCCCGTCAGTGCGCTTGCCGAAAAAGGCATTATCACATACGGGATATTCAATGCGCTTTGCAGTGACGATGAAACAATACGCAATATAGAGGAGAAAATAACGCCGTATACACGCGTTATCGTGACTCTGCACGTATCAAACATCTGTCCGCACATTTTACCGATAGCAAAAATCGGTGCGCTCTGCAAAAAGCACGGGATAATTTATATCGTCGACGCGGCGCAGAGCGCGGGAATTTACGATATAGATATAAAAAAAGACAACATTTCCGTTCTTTGCGTACCCGGTCATAAGGGACTGTATGGTCCTCAGGGAAGCGGCGCGGCGATTTTTGCCGATGATTTTGATTTTTCGCTCCTTGCGCCGACTGTTTTTGGCGGAAACGGGATGAATTCCGCGGAAATGGATATGGGGCATGACGCGCCAGAATCATATGAAGCGGGAACGCCCGCCACGCAATGTATTGTGGGACTGGGTGAGGGTCTGAAATTTGTTAAAGCAAAAACAACCGCCACCATCCGCGAACATGAAAATGCAATTTATCGCAGGGTGCGCGACGGACTGCTTGCCATTCCCGATATCAGGGTGTTTCTTTCGTCTGCCGAAGATGGAAGCACTGTGCTTTTCACTTCGGAAAGGCGACGTGCTTCCGCCATCGCGGCGGAGCTTGCCGAACGCGGAATCTGCACGCGTGCGGGGATGCACTGCTCGCCTTTTGCTCATAAAACGCTCGGCACGGGCGGCGACGCCGTGCGTGCAAGCTTTTCTGTTTTCAATACGCTCGATGAGGCGGATAGATTTCTCCTTGCGGTTGAAAAAGCGGCACCGGAAAAATAACAAAAACGGCATCTGAGCGATGCCGTTTTTGCGCACTATAAGCAATGTTTTCCCGACGCATTAAAGTTTTCGTGCACCTTTTTCAAAAGGTGCCGCATTCAAAGGCGCTGAGCCTTTGTGGCGCTCCGCAGAGGGCGAAATCTCCCAATCGGCTTTTCTTTTTGCGGCGGCATCAGCAAAAGAAAAAGCGGGAATTAACACATATGCAAAGCATGTGTGTTGGCGTCGCCGAGACAGGGGAATTAACACATATGCGGATCATGGGTTAATTTCAATCGACGACCCTTCACCGGGAAATTCTCAGCACAAAAAAACAAGCGGTGGCGCCGCTTGTTTTTTTTCAAATATTCACTTTTCACATATCACTCCGCCTGATGCCGCAAATCGTGCGCGGCGAGCGCGGCACCGCCGAAAGCGACGAAATATCCCGCCACATATATAAGCGAATTGAGGCAGGTTTTGCCCAGCTCCTGAATATACGCTCCATCGATAATGAAGTTTGCAAAAACCGAGACAATCATCACGGCAAAATACGCCGTATATATGCAGAGAGCAGGCGTTTTCGGCAGGACATGAGCCTTGATTTCGCACTTATCGCGCAGGAAGATTATCTTTATCACAAGCGCGATGATGGCAAGCAGACCTATGCAAAGCAGATTCACCGTAAATGAGGTCACATCAGTCATAAAATAATCCTGCATCTCATCCGAATCAAGCTTATGTGAAATCGTGAGATGACGAATCAGATATTGCAGAAACGGATTCATCGGATAGATAGCCGCCATGAGCACGGATGAAAGAATGATTTGTTTCTTGCCGCCGAACATGAGAAGCATCGCAAAAATGCCCATAGCAAAATAAAAGGCAAAATCCATGACAAAGAACGAGGCACTGTAAAAAAATCCCCATGATTCCGCCATAAATGTCGGCAAATCAAAATAAAACATACGGAGCAGACAGGCGATGAGCGTAAAAAAGCTTGTCGCGCCCAGCGGCAATATCGCTATAAAAAGAATGATTTTTTTATTTCGCATTTTATTCCCCTGAAAAAAACCTGCTCCCGCAGGTTCGTTATTGAGATAATTTTATCATATATACTGCCTTTTGTGAACAGAAAAAATGTAAAAGTAATGTAAATTATAAAAATCACTCCGGTTTCGCATTGACAGAAAGCGGTAAAAATAATATAATAAGAGGGAAATATGCGTTCTCCGAAAGGACAAGCCTTATGAAGCAGGTAAATGAAATTGTCAAAAAGCACGACAAGCCGATACTGACAAAAGATGATGTTCCCTATCATGCCACACTTGTTTTCAATGCTGGTGTAACAAAATATCAGGGGAAATATGTCATGGTTTTCCGCAATGATTACGGCGAGTGGGGCAATACCCGCTTTGAAGGTACAAATCTCGGTTTTGCCACAAGCGATGACGGCATAAAATGGACTGTTGCGGACAAGCCGATACTCGGCTCCGACAATCTGCCGGACGGAATAGACATAGGTGATAATATCCGTCGCATTTATGACCCGCGCCTTACCGTTATCGACGGGCGCGTATATATGTGCTTCGCCGTAGATACGGCGCACGGCGTCTGCGGCGGAATAGCCGTAACGGAAGATTTCGCGCATTTCAAGGCGCTCAGCATCTCCGCGCCCGATAACAGAAATATGGTTCTTTTCCCCGAGAAAGCAGGCGGCAGATATGTCCGCCTCGAGCGTCCTATGCCTGTTTATTCCCGCGGCAAGGACAGATTTGATATGTATATGTCATTCTCGCCCGATATGAAATACTGGGGAGAGACAAAATTTGTCATGGGCGTTGAAAATGTACCATTTGCCAATGACAAGATAGGTCCCGGTGCGCCGCCCGTCAGGACAAAATACGGCTGGCTGACGACGATTCATGCCGTAGACCGCGACGACTCGCGCGGCAAAAACGGTTGGGAAACGAAATGGACGAAGCGTTATCATGCGGGCATCGCTCTGCTTGACGCTGAAAATCCGCAGAGGGTGCTCGGCATTTATGACAAGCCGATAATCACTCCCGACCTGCCTTGGGAAACAGACGACGGCTTCCGCACGCATGTAATATTCCCCGGCGGCATGATACTTGAAGAGACAGGCGAGGTTAAAATTTATTACGGCGCCTCCGATACGGTGGAATGCCTTGCCACAGCCGACGCGGATGAGCTTGCCGCGCTTTGCCTCGGAAAATAAACCTTTTTTGAAGGATACATTATAATGAAATATTATCCGCATATAAAGCGAATACTTGATTTTGTATTTTCGCTTTTGCTTACCGTGATTCTCTTTCCGCTACTGCTTATCGTAACGCTGATACTCGTTTTTACATCGGGTGCGCCCGTTATCTTCACGCAGAAAAGAATCGGAAAAGGCGGCAAGCCTTTTATGATATATAAATTCCGCACTATGAAAAGTCATGCGCCGGAGCTTCCCTCGCGTGACCTGCCCGATGACGAATATGTTTCCCGCTTCGGCAAGTTCCTGCGCCGCACGGGAATAGATGAACTGCCTCAGCTTATCAATATAATCAAAGGCGATATGAGCATCGTCGGTGCGCGTCCGCTCATAGTGGACGAAAAGGAAATACATGCTCTGCGCACGAAGCTCGGCGTATATAAAGCCGCGCCCGGGCTGACAGGACTTTCGCAGATAAGCTGCGACAAGATAACCACTCTTGAGGAAAAAGCGGAGTGTGACGCGAAATATACGGACAACATCACTTTCGCGGGAGATATGAAAATCCTCTTCGCGACCGTCGGAAAGATGTTTTCTTCCGACGGGATAAAAGAAAACATAAAATGATCTAAAACGAAAAGAACCCGCACGGGTTCTTTTTTGCATAGTACAGGAAAAAGGTCGGCAGACAATACATGAAAGTATCGTCTGCCGACCCTTTTGTCAACACTTGGGGGGGTAAATTGTCAATTATTTTTTCTTATATGTTGCGGATGCGCCGCCAATGCTACTATAAAGTGTGAGTGTGTCACCCTCAATCTTATAATTGTATGTAAGATAGTTTATTTCGACCTCGGTATCGCTCTTTACGCTGTACTTTCCTTCTTTGTCAAAACCGGCATCGTTTACCTCAACATATTTGCCGCCGCTTTTGAATGTGATTTTTGAGCTGAACAAGAATTCACTACCGTTTTCGAGCTCCCATGTGCCGATAAGCTTGCTGCTACCGCCGCCGCAACCGGTCAGCAGTATCGAAACGCAGGAAATAATTGTGATGATTGCGAGGATAAGTGCGATTTTTTTCATAACTGTTTCTCCTTTTGTAATTTTAATATGTTTGATTTGCACCTATATAAGTGCAAAAACAGTATATCACACAAGTATACTATTGTCAATACCTTTTTTAAAAAAATAAAACGGAACGGTGATAAGATGGATCGGAATATAGAAAAAAAGATCGGAAATAACATTCGCTCATTGCGTGAAAACATAGGTATGACGCAAGAGATTCTCGCCGCACAGCTGCAGCTCCGCGGCTGTGACATCACCCGAAGTGCCGTGGCAAAAATCGAAGTGGGACAGCGGCATCTCTACCCCGATGAGATAATTCTGATAAAAAATATTCTGCGAGTATCATACGATGATATTTTCAGGCTCTGAAAGCACAAAAAAGAACCCGCAAGGGTTCTTTTTTGTGCGCGTTTTTTGTCAATGAAAAGCACGCCAAAGGAGAAAAGATTCTTTATGCTTCTATCCGGCGGCAGCAAGCCCTACACTGTCTCGGCGACGCCGACAGCGTTCGCTTCGCATATGTGTTAACTCCCGCTTCTTCCGAAACATCCAATACAGCAAACAGATGCGACTGCCGGAGGTACTCGGAATTGATGAGCTTAAAGGCAAAAGCGACGCCGAAACATAGGGGAAGCGCCACTCCACTACGTTTCGTGACGCTTCCCCTATGTTTCGACATGCTGCGGCGCAGGCGATAGCCAGCGCCGTTTTTATTTTCACTTGAAATCAGTTTTCTTCTGTCTGCGTTGTTTCTTGGCTTTCAGAGGTTGTCTCTGCGAAATTGTACTTCTCGTAATCCTTGAGGTCGGCTTTTCTGAAATCAACCGTACCCCAGAAAGTTGTCTTGAGACCGCTTATTTCCTGCGACATATAGTTTGTCTTATTGAATACGAGAGGACAAATACCGCCTTCCTCAAGAAGCGTCTTTTCCGCATCATGAAGAATCTGTGCTCTTGCCTTTGCATTGGTTTCCTTGTGAGCATTTTCGATAAGATCATCAAAAGCATCGCTTGTATAACCGCATGCATGAGGCAGAGAAATATAATATCTTTCCTTGCCGAGGCTCTTGTCAAAGTCCGCATCGCCTTCCATTACAAGCTTGGAAGAACCGCTGTATTCGCGAGCAAACTGCGCGAGATTATAGAAAGCATAAGGAGAAACGATGCTGAAATCTATCGCCATAACATCATAGCTTCCGTTATTGTATCTTGTCTCCATTTCGGCGTCGCCGACGCCACGGACAACAACATTGAAGCCGAGCTCTTCCCAGACAGTCTTTGTATACTGCGCGATAGCTCTTTCCTTGCTCTGGTTGCCGAGACGGTCGGAACCGGCACTGTCGTTTACGGGGTCAAGGCGATAATAAACCTCTATCTGACCGAGTGACTGCGGATTGAGACCCGATTCGGAAATGAGCTGCTTTGCTTCATCAAGCTGAGAAGTTGAGGGCAGAACATCGCCGCTTTCTTTCTGGAAAGAAGTACCTTTCTTGGTATTGAATACCATAGAGGGGAGGAGCGAGGTTGCCGCCTCTGTACCCATGCCGACAAGCTCTGCCATATATTCTCTGTCAAGTGCGATGGAAAGCGCATATCTTACCTTTGCGTCGGCAAAATAAGACTTGTTGCAGTTGAAGATATAAGAGAAAGTGGAAGAAGCATCTACAGTCTTGAACTTGAGCGAATTTGCATCGGCAACGGCTTTTGTTATACCCGAGAGGTAGAAAAGCTCTTTTGCCGCATATTTTGTCATAACGCTCTCCTGCGCATCCTTGAGGTAAACCACCGTAAGATCGGCGGGCAGGTCAAAATGAATATTTATACGGTAAGGCGTAACGAATTTATCGGCAGCCTCTGTATTTGTAACGATATTGAGCTTGTAATACTTGGAGCGCTGAAGCACAAGGATTTCCGTGGGGTCGCTCGAGAACTTTCTTACTCTGAAAGGACCGTTTGCGGAAAGGTCGGTGCTGCTGCGTGACCATGTGTCCTTATATGTGGAAATCTTGTTCTCACGGAGAGGAACAAGCGCAGGGCTGGCGAGATTATAGAGAAATTCATCCACATCGGCACCGTCTTCAAATTCAACGACTACAGTATTCTTTGAAGAGGGATAAACACCGATATCATAAATGGAAATTTCACCGAGTTTTGCCGATTTTGCGCCGCGGATAGCATAAAGCATGGAAGCCGCGGGAGAATTGAAATCAGGGTCAAGGATTCTGCGCCATGCATAAACGATATCGTTTGCCTGAACCTCACTACCGTCACTCCAGTGTGTGGTATTGATGGTTATCTTCATTTCCTTGATGCCTGTGCGGGCATTTTCATATACTTCATACTTCTTGCAAAGTGCCTTTTCAAGCTTACCGTTTGCATTAAGTCTGAAAAGTCCCTCGAAAATAAGATTCAGTATCTGAACCGCATTTTCATCCGTATATGCGATAGCGGGGTCAAGATTGAGCGGTTTTGTGCCGAGATAAATGTCTATCTCCGCACCGTTTCCGTCCTCACCTATTTTCGTACAGCCCGCAAAGCAAAAAAGCGAAAATGTCAAAGCGAGCAATAATGCCAAAAATCTTTTCATACTGTTTCCTCCGGAATTTTATCTGAAAAAAATACTTATCCGTATAATTACAATAATTATACCACTCAAAAGGCAAACAATCAAATCTTATTTTTATAAACAATGCGATTTCATTGATTCATACAATTTGAGCCATCGGATATTATATATTTTGCACAATACTTTTTGCGAAAAAAGGAGAAAAGCGCCTTTCTCGGCGCTCTTTTTTCGCCCAACGCATAAAAAATGCGCTTCTCCGCGCAAAAAGTCATACAGATATAATATTATTATATCATAAATGTGCGTTTTTTTCAAGGTAAAAAGCAAATATTTTTTTTGGTGAAAATAGCTTTCGGGTAATTTTTCCTTCGCAGTGCTTTTCAGAGGAGGGAAGGAGGGCTCCGGACGGCAAAGCCGCCTTCGGCGCGACGTCACCGAGAGACAAAAACCGCCTCCCGACGGGAAGCGGTTTTATGACTGATTCTATTGAAATTACTGAATTTCAACAGTTGCGCCTGCAGCCTCAAGAGCCGTCTTGAGAGCTTCGGATTCTTCCTTTGTAGCGCCTGTCTTGATAGCCTTGGGAGCGCTCTCAACGAGTTCCTTAGCTTCCTTAAGACCGAGACCTGTAGCCTCACGGACTGCCTTGATAACATCGAGCTTCTTAGCGCCGAAGTCCTTAAGAACTACATCGAATTCTGTCTTTTCTTCAGCCGCGGGAGCTGCTGCGCCGCCAACTGCTACTGCTGCAACAGGAGCTGCGGATACGCCGAATTCCTCTTCGAGAGCCTTTACAAGGTCAGCTACTTCGAGGATAGTAAGTGTCTTGATTTCATCAATAATTGCTGTAATCTTTTCAGATGCCATGATAATTTTCCTCCGTAATTTAAATGAATTTTTTTAGAATTTTGTGCGCCGTCAGGCGCTGTGATAGGTTAAGCAGCGGTATCTTCGCCGTTCTGCTTGTCCACATAAGCCTGGAGAACATAAGCCAGACCATAGAGAGAAGACTGGAGACTTCCGAGAACCTTTGCAATGAGGGCTTCCTTGGAGGGGAGCTCAGCAAGCTCGTTTACGCCTGCGGCATCGAGAACGGAACCGTCTACGAAGCCTGCCTTGATTTCGAAGCTTTCAATCTTGTCAGCATACTTTTTGAGTATCTTTGCAGCGGCTACGGGATCGTTTTCACTCGTAGCAACGGCAGTCATACCCTCGAGAGATGTAGTCAGAGCCGAATAACCGACATCTTCGCAAGCTCTCTTTGTGAGAGTGTTTTTGATGACAGTGTATTCAACGCCGCTCTTTCTCAGTTCGGCACGCATAGCCGTGTCGTCCTCAACGGTGATACCGGAATAATTGACGATAACACCTGCGATAGACTTTTTCAGTCTTTCGGTAAGGTCGGCAACAATCTGTTTCTTCTGCTCAAGAACCTGTACACTTGGCATAATTACACCACCTTTCGTAATAATAAAGCCAAGCTTGAAAATAAAAAATCTTTCCGCAATGAAGCATACGGAAAGACAATAAATCGCTTTATAAATCTCTCCTCGGCAGGATAGCTCAGCTTTTACAAAAACCTGCTGTCTTCGGATTGCCTATATATTATACACACACTATACGGTTTTGTCAATAACTTTTTTGAAATTTTCCCCGATTTTCCGCAGAAAAGTCGGATTTTTCGCCGCAAAACCGAAAAAGGCGGTCGGGCATTGAGCGCCTGACGCCTTTTTATTCTGTATCAATCAAGGGTATCGACATAAGCGAGAAACTTTTCGACATTATCTCTGTTGGCAAAACCCTGTGAATTGAACGGGAATTTCATTTTATATACCGTATCGTCGCCCTCTACCTGGTATTCGATCACAGATGTGCAGAGTATATAATCAAACTCGGTGCTTTTGTAGTTTTCCGAAAAAGCCGCATTGAAATAAACCACGCCTCCATCGCCTCCCGAAACTTCATCGCTCGTGCGCTTGGCTATCGGATAGAGCTTATCGCCGGTCAGCTCTCCGATATATTCTCCCTTGTAATGCAGTGACTTGCTTGTGATATCAAGGAAATCAGAGAAGTAAAAATCCTTTACAAGGATATCGCTTGCGCTATTTTGGATGCTTGCGGAATATCTGTTGGTCAGAGCGAATGTAAATACCATGATAGGTCCAAACATACTATTGCCTGAAATATCATTATAGCCTCCGAATTTACAGTGATATTGATACTTCACGGGATTTACAAGCTTGATGGGATATTCCTCGCCATCAATTTCGACAACAATAGTATCTATGCATATATCCCATATGTCCGGTCTTTCCGGCATTTCAGGCGGCAAATCCTGACCAGGGGTGATATAAGGAGTAAAGTGATCTACATCAATATCCAGGTCGATCTGATAGCTATACAGATATTTGCCGTTTATTTCAACGTCCGTGACATCTTCCAATTGCCGTCTTGTCATGATCGGCGTCTCAAAATAATCGGCATTTTTGCCTTCCAGCCGAACGATTTTTATTTTATCTTCAGGAAGAGACTTTTTTGAAACAAAATTAAGCGGAAAGCCCAAATCCTTTGACCCGTATTCCAGATCGACTTTTACCAGTTCGGGATAAACCGATATTCCCGTTGTTCCGATCTCGTGAGAGCCCGGGACATAAGGCTGTTCCCTCTCCCCGCACGATGAAAGAAGCAACATCATCGCAAGCAGCAGCATAGCAGCCATAGCAAAGGAAAACAGCCTGCCTGCGAGAGATTGTTTTTTTATCTTATATTTTACCATATTACTCACCATATGACTTGCGCATCAATTAATATTTTTTATATCCAGAACCGCTTGAAGTGCTGTACAAAAGTGCATAATAAGCAATGCCCTCTGGAGTAGGCATCTCATAATAAACGCCTGTATCTGTTAAAGAAGCATATTCTGCCGATTCAATATATTGGCGAACACTATGACGATATAAATCATGACAAACACCAATTTTATAATATCCAACAGGTTTTGTATCGTCCAGCTGATATGAGACGCTATTTGCCATTTCAAATGATACTTGAAATGTAACAGCTACGCTATTTGTAATGGAAGAAGTTATTTCAAAAATTTCCGCATTTACCGTGCCGCCTACAGCATGTGAAAACTCATATGCCAATTGAGCCGAATATGTCCGACCTATCGTTTGAGTTAATTCCATGGCGGAAGATCCCTTAAAGCAAGGTGTCGAAAGATCCAAGTTAAGAAGGGCATACCAATCTCCATAATAGCGGTTGACCTCATAAGTGAATCTTCCTACTTTACGCGAACCAATAAAATATGTTTCACCCGATGTAGAGGGAACCTGTGAATAATTATACACTCCGACTACAAAAGATGTATCTAAGCTCAGTGTTTCAATATCTGTAGCGTATGCATTAGTGAAGAAAACAGACGTGATCAGAAATGCGATAGTAATGATAATCGAATAAAATTTTTTCATAGTTTAATCCCCTTTCAATATTTTTGTTTCGTGAAATTGTTTTGTCTCGTTTCGTATGGTTATTTGAAGTCATTTAGTTCAATGGTATCACCTCCGGACCTTTTAAAATTCTCTTTTCGTTTGTATTATACCATATTTTTTATATTTTGTCAAGAACATAGTGATATATTTTTCCATTATTTGTGATTTTTGCCGAAATCAATTACCACGGCGCGCGGTTGTGGGCGTCAAATTAGGCAGGGTGGGCGGGAAACATCGTCAGCCAATGGTCTTTCATAAATACATAAAAGAAACTTTTCTTTTGATGTTCTTTTCGCTTGTCCGAAAAGAACGAAAAGGACAAAAAGAGGAAAGTATTAACTCCCGTCTCGGCGACGCCGACACACATGCTCCGCATATGTGTCAATCCCTCTTTTAAACTCTTTCTGTCGCCTCGCGGCGACCAGTGCGAACAAAGTGCCCCGACCGTCCAACTACGGCATAACCGCGGCTACAGGTTCGAAACGCTTAAGCGCCGACTCGGATTCACTGCTGTGCCATGTCGGGCTATGGCGAACCTCGCGGTTGAGATTTTGGTGCGTGTCTGTGTGCGAACATAGCGAGATAGGGTTTATTTTGATAGTCCCGTCAGCGTAGGTGGTGGATTCACGCCCGCCAACCCTATTATGCGGGCGTGCAGGCAATGCGTGCACGAATCTGCTCGGCTTCCTCGTGTGCTATGTTCGCACGCGTGGTATGGCTGAAGCTGTGGAGAGTAGCTAAACTGCCTACTTTTGCTTTGCCCCTTGTCGCACGCACTCGCCACGCACGGCTCGTGCGACTAACTCGTGCACGCGGGAAGAGATATATAAGAGAGAGGAACGCTCTCTTATATGACTTTTGGTACTTTTGGTCATACAAAAGTACAATAAAAGAAGAGTTTCTTTATGATTCTCCGCAGAAAACTCACACCCCGAAAAACATCAGAATCCCATTATATACTCCCTGCGCAAAAAGGCGCGGATTATTTGCCATGAGTGCGGCATCCCCGGCATTTGTGATAAAACCAAGCTCTATGAGCGTAGCCGGCATATCCGTTGCACGGAGGACATACAGCGTCGGGCGTGCGGAAACGCCGCGGTTTTCCAGTCCCGTTGCGTCATGCAGACCGATGAGAATATTTTCCGCAAGCGGAAGCGCCGCCGAACCGCTGCTGTAAACAAAAGCCTCACTGCCCGATGCCGTCGGGATATCCGAAGCGTTCGCATGCAGACTGATAAAATAATCCGCGCCCCATTCGTTTGCGGCTTTTACCCTCTCGCGAAGCGATGAAGCGACGCTCATGCCGAGTATCTCATCGGGCGTATTGCGTGAGAGTATCGCTTCGAAATCCGGATTCTCATTTAAAAGCGTATTCAATTCTTCTCCTATATAATAAACAAGATCCTGCTCTCTGTAGCCGTTGCCCTCTGCGCCCGCATTCGGATTTTCGGGATTGTGTCCCTGGTCTACGAATATTTTTATCGCCATATAAAAAACCTCCGTGAACATACTTTTTTTCAGTATATTCACGGAGATATTTTTTGATATGGATTATTCGAGATTCAGTCTCTTTTTGAAAATGTTTATCGTGAGGAAATACATCACCACACCGACTATAAATGTCACCACATTGCGCGAATAAGCGACTATGGATACTATTATACCGGATGAAGCGCCGTCATTTATTATAGCTGAAATAAGCATTACGATGTAGCTTACCAAGGAATTGACGATGCCTATTCCCGCATTGACGGCAAAATACATGCCGACGGAAGCCCATACCTTATGCTTCTTGCTGACCATGCAGCCGAGCGTTACGGCAAAATAATAAATAAGAAGCTGTGCCATTCCCGTGACGATGGCTTCAACCGCAGAGCGCAGTATCACAAACCATGCATTGGGAGAGCCGGCATAAGCTTTCATGAATGCGCCGAAATATTCCCCGATAAACTTGAATGTCTCGGAAAACATCATGGCAGCTTCCGCTCCGCCCGAAGCTGTGCCGTTGATATAAATCGCGCCGCAAAGCGATGCCATTGCCGCAAAAGTGGTGACGAGCGAGAGCGCAATCCATACCATGCCGGAAATAAGCTTTGTCCAGAGAAGCTCATGCGGCGTGACAGGCAGAGTGAATGTAAGATATCCCTCATCGGTGAAGAAATTCTTATAATATCTCATCAATATGAAGATGGTGGTGATTATCGTGCTCGCAAAACCGAGCGCATATACACAGAAAGTGATTATCGAGAGGGGGATATAGAGGATGGTGCGGATGGTTTCTATCGCATATCCGTGGAGCGCGGGCAGGAAGCTCGGATGCCAGCAGATAATCAGCAGACCGAAGCCGACTGCCGAAGCGAGAAGCGAACCGAGGATTACCATGCCGACGGAGCGTCTCGTCGCTCTGAATTCGTGCTTTAAAAGCTTGCCTAACATTTGAACACCTCCCTGAAAAGCGCGTCTACCGTTTCGCCGTACTTTTCTCTTGCGCCGTCCACGGTATCGTGCATGACGACCTGACCGCTCTTGATGAATACGAATTCGTCGAGCACCTGCTCGACATCGGTGATGAGATGCGTGGATATGATTATCGTTGCGCTCGGGTCATAATTTGTGATTATCGTATTGAGGATGAACTCGCGCGCCGCGGGATCAACGCCCGCTATCGGTTCATCAAGAAGATAAAGCTTTGCGCGACGGCTCATAACGAGCACAAGCTGAACTTTTTCACGCGTACCTTTGGAGAGCGTCTTTATCTTTCTGCTTGTGACTATGCCGAGTTTGGTGAAAAGGTCGTATGCGCGTGCGCGGTCGAAATCCTTGTAGAAATCGCAGAAAAGCGCTATCGTATCGTCCACGGTGAGCGAGGGATTGAGATATGTGCGCTCGGGAAGATAAGAAACGGCGCCCTTTGTGATAACGCCGGGACGGAGTCCTCCGACGGTCAGCTCGCCCGATGTGGGCGTGAGCAGACCTGCCGCCAGCTTGATGAGCGTAGTCTTGCCGCTGCCGTTGGGACCGAGAAGCCCGATTATCTTGCCTGAGTACAGAGTGAGATTGAAATCCGCAAGGGCGGGAACGCCGCCGTATGATTTAAAGAGGTTTTTGCATTCAAATATTATTTCCATTTGCCTCATCCTTTCTGAGATATTTTTCCAGCAGAGCTTCCGTCTTTTCGCGGCTGAAGCCGAGCTGGGCTATAGCGTTGGCATATCCCTCCGTTATCCGAACGGCTTCCGCTTCTCTTGCCGCGTCGAGGATGCTTTTATCCTCCGTGACGAAGTTGCCCGCCGTGCTTTTCGGATAGATGATGCCCTCATCGCAGAGCATCGAAAGCGCCTTGACCACGGTATTCGGATTTGCCGAGGCTTCGCTTGCGATGTCGCGCACGCTGGGTATTCTGGAACCCTCGGGATATTCGCCCGAGAAGATTTTCAGCCTGATTCTTGCCGCTATCTGAATATATATCGGTATTCCGCCGAAAAAATTCCAAGCCATAACTTGCTCCTCATCTTGTTCTGCTTTCGTGATACAATTATACATCACAGCCGCCGCCTTGTCAAGAGAAGAGAGTGATTTTCCGTGAAAATAATAAAAAATCGTGTTTTTATTCGAAAAATCACATGAAAAATTTATTTTCCACTTGACAAGAGAGCATATTTGCGTGTATAATGTACGATGTAGTTGTAGCGTTATACGCCGTCGGGAGTTTTTCTCCGACGCGACAATGTAAGGAGGTGTTGAATAATGCTGAGAACTTATCAACCTAAAAAGATTCAGAGACAGAAGGAGCATGGCTTCCGCAAGAGAATGAGTACGGCAAACGGCCGCAAGGTTCTGAAGAGAAGACGCGCTAAAGGCAGAGTTCGTCTTAGCTACTGATTTTCAGCCGGGCTTTGTTTCCGGAAATAGTTAAAGCCTGTGTCTGTATTCATGGGCTTTCATTTTTTATAGGGACAAAACAGCATGGCTCCAAAAACTGATTTTTCGGAGGAATCTGTGTGAAAAACATGGCAATTTCCGAGAACCACCTTTATAAAAAGGTGTATGACAAAGGGCAGAAAGTTTACTGCCGGCATATCGTGGTATATGTTCTGACCGATTACCACGCATCGCGGCTCGCCCGCGAGAATCCGCTGAAAACGAAGGTTAACCGACTGGGACTTACGGTTACAAAGAAGATCGGTAAAGCGGTTGTGCGCACGAGAGTACGTCGTATTCTTCGCGCCGCATATTCCTCTCTCGAGAGGGAAAACAATATTAAAAAAGGAATGCTCATAGTCATAGCGGCAAGACCTGCCGCCGTGGAAGCCAAAAGCGGCGATATCTACGGCGACCTGCTCTATGCGGCGGGCAAGCTCGGGCTTATCCTGCCCGCGCCGAAAAAAAAAGCGGAGAGCGGTGCGCTATGAAATATATAGCCATAGCGCTGGTGAAGCTCTACCGAAAGCTCATCTCGCCGCTGAAGCGACCCTGTTGCCGCTTCACGCCGACCTGCTCGCAGTATGCGATAGAAGCTTTCTCCGAATGGGGATTTATCCGCGGGCTCGGGCTGACAATATGGAGAATACTCAGATGCAATCCTTTTTGCAGGGGTGGCAGCGACCCTGTTCCCAAAAGAAAAAGATGATTTTTTCCGCTGTTTATTTCCTATCAAGGAGAAAAAAATGAATAAGATTTTTGCAAGCATATTGAATTTTTTCAATGACATAACGGGGCATTATCTCATAGCCCTTCTGCTTGTTGCGCTTCTTGTGAAGCTGATTCTTCTGCCTTTCGGCATAAAGCAGCAGAAAACCGCGCAGAAGCAGACGAAGCTCCGTCCCAAGGAGATGGCTATCCGCAAGAAGTACAGCGGCAGAACAGACCAGCCCACGATGACAAAAATGAATACAGAGATACAGGAAATGTACCGTGAAGGTGGCTACAACCCTCTCGGCGGCTGCCTGCCTATGATTATTCAGTTTGCCATCGTCATGATTATCTACAGCGTCATGATGAATCCGCTCCAGTATGTCTGCGGATATTCCACGGAGGCTATCAGCGCTCTGCGTGAATTTCTCGGAGTTGCGGCGACAAAGAGAGGCGATATAGAGCTTCTCTCGCTGATAACAGCCGATAAGATTCCCGCGATACAGGCGCTCGGCAAGGGACTTGAAAACCTGACTATGGAATCGCTCCCGAACTTCAGCCTTTTCGGCATGGCAAATGCTCTTGCCGCAAAGCCGACCTTCAAATCGTGGCTTGTTACTATCCCGATAATCACTTTTGTCGGTCAGTTCTTCGCATCCAAACTCCAGAGAAAATTCATGCCACAGCCCATGCAGGGCGGTGCGCAGACAAAGTCCATGAATGTTATGATGGACCTTTTCCTGCCTGCCATGACAACAGTCATCGCGTTTACCGTTCCCGCCGCAGTCGGCATCTACTGGTTCTTCAATAATATGCTCGGCGTACTCCAGACCGTAATCCTCGCAAAGGCTATGCCTCTGCCCAAGATAACGGAAGAGGATATCAAGGCGGCTGAAAACGAATACAGCGCCAAGAATGCCAAGAAGAAGCTCGCCGAAGCAAAGAAGAAACAGCGTCTTTCCGACGATTACGATTCCGACGAGGAGGACGCAAGCTTTGATGACGGCGGTCCTACCCGTTATGACAGAGATTGATCAGTAATTTATAATTTTAGAGGTAAATTAAAGTAATGAAGAGTGAAGTTACTGTTCGCGCCTCTACAGTCGATGACGCCGTTGCCAAGGGCGCGGCTGAACTCGGCGTTGAGGTAAGCGAAATTGAGTATGAGGTTCTTGAGGAGCCGAAAAAGGGCTTTCTCGGAATCGGAGGTTCTCCCGCCACCGTTAAGGTAACATATGTTTTCAAGCCGATTGTTGCCGCCGCCAAGTTTGTCAATACTCTTATTGAAAATCTTGAGCTGAATGCGACAGCTACCATAGTGGAAACAGGAAACGGCGAAGCTACCGTTACCGTTTCGGGTGATGATGCGAGCGCTCTTATCGGTCATCACGGAGATACACTCGATGCTTTCCAGTATCTTGTGAATCTCGCGGCAAATAAGAAAGAGAATGACGAGAGAAAATATACACGCTTTACGGTCGATATAGAGAATTACCGCGAAAAGAGAGAAAAGACTCTCCGCGCACTCGCAAACCGTATGGCTGAAAAGGTCAAAAAGACCGGCAGAAGTGTAAGCCTCGAGCCGATGAACGCATATGAACGCAGAATCATCCATTCCGAGGTTCAGCTCATCGAGGGCGTGACAACAAATTCCGTCGGTCAGGAGGGTAATCGTCGCGTCATCATTTATATTGAGGGAGCGGCAAAGCCCGCAGAGACAAAGGCACCCCGTGCAGGCGCAAGAAGCAATGACCGTCGTCGCGGCGGCAAAAAGGGCGACAGAAGAAACAACTCTCCGAGAGAGAAGCTTTCGGATTCTGCCGAAAGACCTGTTTATAAGCGCCCCGATACGCCCCGTCCTCAGCCGAGGAAGATAGAAAAGGCAAAGGATCTCGACAGCTATTTTGCAAAACTGCGTGAATTCGGAAGCACTATCCAGTAAATAAGAGCCGTCAGGCTTGAAACCAAAATGCCCGTCGGTGACACGGGCATTTTTCATGAAAACATTTTGCTTTCGCACGCCCGCAATTAAAGTTTTCGCACGCCTTTTGAAAAAGGCGGCGTCATCAAAGGCGCGGAGCCTTTGTCGCGCTCCGCAGAGCGCAAAATTCTGATTTCGGCGTTTTCTTTTTGATAGCTTTTTCTTTTGCGGCAGCGATGTCAAAAGAAAAAGCGGAGAGGGATTCAGTCTTTTATTTTTGCTGTTGACTATACTTGGATTTTGCATGGCAGGGAAGACCAGTGGTCTCCCGCGCAGAAACATAAAGTAACTTTTCTTCTCTCGTACTTTTCCGTGACGAAAAGTACCAAAAGTCATCAAAGAGAGCTTTCCCCTCTCTTTGCAAACTCTTCCCGCGTGCACGAGTTAGTCACGCAAGCCATGCGTGGCGAGTGCGTGCGACAAACAGACAAAGCAAAAATCGGCGGTTTTGCCATTCTCCGCAGCTTCAGCCATACCACGCGTGCGAACATAACACACGAGATAGCCGAGCAGATTCGTGCACGCATTGTCTGCACGCCCGCTGAAAATGCATGGCGGGCGTGAATGTGATATGTGCGCTGACGGAATAAAGCATGTACTTTTTGCTTTTTCTGTTTGTTAATCCGGCTCAAAATCAACACATTATCGCAAAAATCAAAGGAGAAACATATGTACAGCATATTCGGCTCGGTTATAGCCGCCATATCTACACCGCGCGGAAAGGGCGGAATCGCCGTCATACGCATGTCGGGCGACGGAAGCATTGCCATCGGTGAAAAATTCATCTTCCCGAAAAGCGGCAAACCTCTTTCATCCGTGAAACCAAATTATGCGGCACTCTGCGATGTGAAAAATGCGGACGGCACCACGCTTGATGAAGCCGTGGTCACCGTTTTCCGCGCTCCGCATTCCTTCACGGGCGAAGACACCGTGGAAATCTCATGCCATGGCGGCATACTTCTCTCAAGTCGCGTGCTTTCACGCGCATTCGAATACGGAGCGGTGCAGGCGGCGGCAGGCGAATTTACACGCCGTGCTTTCTCCTCGGGAAAGATAAGCCTTTCGCAGGCAGAGGCGGTCATCGGTAAAATCGACGCAAAAACAGACAGCAGTCTCCGCCTCTGGGACAATGCGGCGCAGGGCAAGATAAAACGCGAAACCGACGCGATTTATGATGAGCTGGGCGAGATTATTTCGAGCGCATATGCCGCGATTGATTTTCCCGAGGAAGATCTTGCGCCGCTTTCACGCGATGAAATGCGCACGCGCACGGAAAAAATCGCAGGGCGTCTTGAAGCACTTTCCGCGACATATCGGACAGGACACGCCGTTTGCGAGGGAGTGAACACCGTCATCTGCGGCAAGCCGAACACGGGCAAATCCACGTTGCTCAATCTGCTCTGTGGAAGCGAACGCGCGATAGTCACCGATGTTGCCGGCACAACGCGCGATGTGATAACCGAAACCGTCGCCGCGGGCGACATTCTGCTCCGCCTTTGCGACACCGCGGGCATTCGCGAAACGGGAGACGCGATAGAGAAAATAGGCGTCGACCGCTCGCTCTCCGCAATGGAAAATGCCGAGCTGATTCTTGCCGTTTTTGACGGGAGCAAGCCGCTCGACGACGAGGACAGACGAATCATTTCGCTTATAAAAGAAAAAGCAACCTCGGGTTGCGATATCATTGCCATACTCAATAAGAGCGACAAGGGCGAAATACTCTCTGAAAAAGACATCAGCTTCCCGCATTTTGTACGTGTTTCCGCAAAGGATGAAGCGGCAAAATCAACCGTCACGGCAGAGATAGAATCGCTCTACACCGATGGCGAATATGCCGAAAATGCAGTTCTGACAGGGGAAAGGCAGTATGCCGCCGTATGCCGCGCGCTTGAACTGACAAGGAGTGCTCTTATGGCGCTTGATACATTCGGCGAGGATATCGCGGGAAGCGAACTTGAGCAGGCGATGGGCGCTATCGGCGAGATAGACGGCAGGGCTGTAGGCGAAGATATTGTAAACAGAATATTCCATAATTTCTGTGTAGGTAAATGATATGAGTACAAAAGAAACCATGCTCCGACTGCTTGAAGCGGCAGGCGGAAAATTTATCAGCGGCTCGGACATCGCACGCAGTGCGGGCGTTTCGCGAAATGCCGTATGGAAAAATGCCGCCGCCCTGCGCGAAACGGGCTTTGATATAGAAACGGGTGACGGCGGCTACCGTATGGCAGGAGATAAACTCTGCCGCGAGCTGATAAAATATTATGCAAAAAACGATTTCGGAATAACATTTTTCGCAGAAACAGGCTCCACAAACCGCGAGGCGGCAAAGCTTGCTTCTTCCGTGGCGCTTCCGCATATGGTGGCGGCGGCGGCACAAAGCGGCGGCAGAGGACGGCTGGGAAAGAGCTTCTTTTCCGAGGGCGGAATATATTTCAGCATGATTCTCGATGCCTCGGCAGTGAAAATCCCGCCGATGTTGCTGACAACAGCGGCGGCTTGCGCCACGCTCCGCGCGATAGAAGCGGAATATGATGCCAAGCCGAAAATCAAATGGATAAACGATATTTATCTCGGCGAAAGGAAGATTTGCGGGATACTCACAGAGGCGCAGAGCGACCTCGAAACAGGCACTTTTTCGCATTATATCGTCGGCATCGGAATAAATGCGGGCGGCGATAACTTCCCGCCGGAGGTGGCGGATATTGCCTGCTCGCTTGACCCTGCGCACGTGCGCAAAAACAGGCTTTGTTCCACCACTGCGGATAATCTGCTTGATTTTATCAAGGCGGAGCCTGCGGATATCGTGCGGCTCGCGAGCGAAAAAAGCTGTGTGCTCGGAAGAGAAATCCGCTTTTTCGGAGGAAAAGAGGGTACAGGCAAGGCTGTCGCTCTCGGCGAAAGCGGCGAACTTATCGTCGAGACGGCGGATGGTGAGGTCACTCTCTCGGGTGGCGAAATCTCGGTAAGATTCACAAAATAAAAAATGTGCGATTGTGAAAATCTCACATTTTTGTGCTCAAATACTACCAATCAAAGTTTTCGCAATACCAATAAAGTTTTCGCCCGCATTTTTCTAAAAAGGCGACGCGAGCCGTCGCCGAGACAGGGTAAGCACTCCGCAGAGCGCGAAATCTCTATATCGGGGTTTTCTTTTTGTTAGCTTCTTCTTTTGCGGCGGCGATAGCAAAAGAAAAAGCGGGGATTAACACATATGCGAAGCGTTTCCATACACACAAATACGGGCGACAGAAATCGCCCGTATTTGCATTTTCCCGTGCTTTTATTTTAAATTGTTCCCGTGACCTCGACGATTGTAACGCCGGGAGAGGCGGTGACGGCGCCTGTTGCCGTATCTGTCGTAAATGTTGCCGCAGGCACTGTTATCTCATAAGATGAGCCTGCTGCAGGCAGAGTCAGCGTGCCGCCTGTATAGCTGTAATTCTCCGCGGAAACGGCGGCGCCGTTAACAGTGACGGTTATACCAGTCGGTGCGGGAGAAAATACATCCGTCAGTACAACGTCCGTTGCCGCGTCGTTGCCGTAATTATAAACAGTAAAGGCATAAGTCAGCTGTCCGCCGCCTGTGACGGGGTTCGGCGACATAGCCTTGACTATATTCAGCCTTGCATAATCCTCTACAGTTATCGTATTTGATTCTTCGGCTGTGCCGAGTGTTGGCGAAGTGAAAGTTGCCGTATTTGTTACGGTAGAACCCGAGGTGAGCGGCGCTTCGCCTGTCAGTGCCGTCTTATAGATAATAACGGCATTTGCACCCGCAGGTATAGACGGCAGAGTAAATTTTATCTGCCCGGCTTCTGTAGCGGGAGTCAGCTCCGAAGTATAAACACCGTTTATATAAAGATATGCAGGTCCGACATAGGAAAGCGGCGTATAGGTAACTTCGCCGACGGTCGCTCTTCCGAGATTGTCGGTTACAGTGATATCTGTCGCGGCGTTTGCACTGCCGTTTGTCAGCGAGAGAATATATGTTATCTCATCGCCTGCCGTATAAGTCGAGCCGAGCGAGGTTTTACTTCCCGTCAGCGGTTCTGTCAGAATAGTTGTTGCTATATTGGATGCGGCAGCGGCATTGACCATGCCGTAAGAATAAGTTATTCTTGCCTGATTTGTAATAGTTGCCATAAATTATATTTTATCCTCCGAAATTTGATTGTCGGGCAGGGCTTTTATGCCCTGCTTCATTATATGACGGCAGGCAAATTTCGACAAAACCACCGTATGGCAATTTATTCCGATATAGGATACAGCGCTTCATTTCATGCAAAAAATGATGCCCTTTTCCCTTATATATGTATATTATAAAATATTTTCCATTGATTTCACTATGCCTTTTATTGTATTATTATGACAGAATCACATCCCGCACGGGATACGGTAAAAAGGAATACTCTCATGAAATCATCTCTATCCAAAAGGCGGCTTTCCGCCGTGCTTTTCATTCTTGCCGTGCTTTGCGCGCTGATACTTATTTGTGTCTGCTCCTCTGATAAGACGCCCGACGGCAAAGTCTCCTCTCTGCCATCTGCCGCGCCGCCCTCGACGGAAACGACAATACCGTCTTTACTTGCGACGACAGAAAAAACCGCACAAACGACTGTAACAAGCACTGCCATGCCGTCCGAAACGACAGTCACCGAAACAGCCACGGTAGCCGCTCCGACTACAACAGCATCCGCCACAACAACATCCGCCGCGACCACTCCGGCTACCGCAACCACAGTAGCCGAAGCACCGCCGACATCATATGTTTTCACCAGAACAGAAGATATCCCCTATGAAACGGAAATACGGTATTCCGATGAGCATTATGATGACGATACGCAGGTTATCCGCGAGGGCATAGTCGGAAAAAAGGTTTATACCACGACACTGCTTTATCGTGCGGGACGTACGATAGGCAACTACATAGACGAGCGCATACAAGCATATCCGCAAAACGAAATACTCCTCATGGGGACAAAGGTTTCGCATACATCGGAAGTTGAGGTGCGGACAAGCGATATCCCTTATGGAACGGAACGGATTTCCGACGACTGTCTGCCTCTCGGCGAGGAAACGCTTGTCACCGCAGGTAAAAACGGCATTCTCAAGGAAACATATGAGATATCATATTACCGCGGCGAAAAGACAGGCGAAACTCTCATTTTGCAGGATCGCGAAGAGCCTGTAAACGAAGTTATCGCCGTCGGCACATATGTCGCTCCGGAGCCGGAACCAGAGCCAACACCCGAGCCCGAACCTACACCGGAGCCGACACCCGAGCCTGAATCTACACCGAAGCCGACACCCGAGAAATTCCGCCTGCCGTATCTTGTCGCAGGAGAAGCAAGCGGCAAATATATAGGCAGAAATTACAGCATCACGCAAAATTACGGAAGCGGAGGTCATGGCGGACTTGATATCGGCGTATGGTATGGAGAAGCCGTTGTCGCCTCGATGAGCGGCAGAGTTGTGATGGCATACAACAACGGCGCTTTCAATCCCATCACGGACAAAAGTATGCTCTGGACATACGGCACATTTGTTGTGATAGAGCATGAAAACGGAATGCGCACATATTATGCGCACATGAGTAAAAAATTCGTTTCTGTCGGTGATTATGTTCAGGCGGGAGAGGTGATAGGAGAATCGGGAAACACGGGCAGGGTCAGCCCCACGCCCACAACTTCAAATCCGTATGCGGGCACACATCTGCATTTTGAGATACGCGTATATGACAGCAAAACCGGCAAATATACGCGCGTAAATCCCTTAGACTATCTGAAATAAAAGGCAACAAAAAAACACCTGCTTTCGTAGGTGTTTTTTGCTGGAGCTGATAACCGGATTCGAACCGGTGACCTCATCCTTACCAAGGATGTGCTCTACCTGCTGAGCCATATCAGCGAATGCTTTATTATTATATCAAAAGAATGTGCGTTTGTCAACGGTTTTTTGAATATTTGTGGAAAAGAAAAAAGCACTCTTGGCTTGATGAGATGCGGCAAGAAAAAGGAACAGCGAATGTACGGCAGAAAAGGATTTCGACGAGAGAAAAAGTGAATATGATAAAATGCAGGAAAACCCCTCTCGGATTTCCTGCCTTCCTTAAAATCGATATTACTGAACAGTTTTAGCTTTAACAAACCTCTTTTACCAAAAAAGTTACACACCTTTCACTTTTTCGGTCTGCACTTTTTTAGCATCTCGTGTAACGAGATAGATAAAAATGCGCAGAATCGTTGAATATCCGCTTCGTCGCCGTACATCTGTACGGCAGAAAAGGATTTCGGCGAGAGAAAAAGTGAATATGATAAAAGGCAGGAAAACCTCTCTCGGATTTCCTGCCTTCCTTAAAATCGATATTACTGAACAGTTTTAGCTTTAACAAACCTCTTTTACCAAAAAAGTTACACACCTTTCACTTTTTCGGTCTGCACTTTTTTAGCATCTCGTGTAACGAGATAGATAAAAATGCGCAGAATCGTTGAATATCCGCTTCGTCGCCGTACATCTGTACGGCAGAAAAGGATTTCGGCGAGAGAAAAAGTGAATATGATAAAAGGCAGGAAAACCTCTCTCGGATTTCCTGCCTTCCTTAAAATCGATATTACTGAACAGTTTTAGCTTTAACAAACCTCTTTTACCAAAAAAGTTACACACCCTTTCACTTTTTCGGTCTGCACTTTTTTAGCATCTCGTTTATTTCAGATTTGCAAAATAATCGGCAACATCGCCTACCGTAATAAACTTGCGAAGCTCCTCTTCGTCTATTTCAACATCAAACTTGTCTTCGCAGAGCATGACGAGGTCAGCAAGCTCGAGAGAGTTGATGCCGAGATCGCCGATAAGCTCGGATTCCGGCTTGATTTCTTCTGCCGGTATGCTGAGTTCATCTACGAGCAGTGTCTTGATTTCTTCAAACATAATATGTCTCCTTTTTCAAATAAAGCACTTGTATCTTTTAAAATAGCCTTTGATATAATATAAGCAGGATTACTTCAGCTTATAACGCATGATTTTTCTTGATGTGGTTTTTTCAAATTCCGTGTCTCTTATTTCAAGACCGCTGATATGCTTGAATGCGGGAAGTTTCTTGTTTATTTCGTTTATTTCTTCCTTTATCTTGGCATAAATTTCATCGGCACTCATGCCTTTTATCTTTTCGGCATCGGGATATACGAGCGCTGTGATAACAACCTCGCCTGTTTCTTCATTCTTTCTGCCGATTACGACATTTTCCGCAACAAGCTCGCATTCGCCGAGATATTCTTCAAGTTCCTCGGGGAATACATTCTTGCCGTTTGAGAGAAGAATGATATTTTTCTTTCTGCCTGTGATGAAAATAT
The DNA here is from genome assembly GCA_963618495.1 of Acutalibacteraceae bacterium. Classification (GTDB taxonomy): domain Bacteria; phylum Bacillota; class Clostridia; order Oscillospirales; family CAG-272; genus Apopatosoma. The sequence continues at coordinate 38,321 of CAVESF010000009.1, read as the reverse complement.
AATTTTCATCGTCTATATAACCGATATCTCCTGTTCTGAACCAGCCGTCATCGGTAAATACAGCTGCTGTAGCCTCGGGATTCTTGTAGTAGCCAAGCATCACCGCAGGACCCTTGACTTCTATCTCGCCCGTCTCATCATTGAGGTCAGCCTTGGCTATACGCGCTTCCATATGCTCTACCGTGACGCCCGCGGAATGATGCTTGCGCTTGTGCATCGGATTTGCGGCGACAAGCGGGGAGCATTCCGTTATGCCGTAGCCCTCGCAAATCATTATGCCGAAAGCATCAAATTCATCTATAAGTTCGGGACGGAGCGGAGCGCCGCCGCAGACAATGTAGTTCACCTCGCCGCCGAGAGCATTCAGAATCTCGGCAAAAAGCTTGCGGCGGATGTCTATGCCGACGTGGCGGAGCGCATTGCTTATCTTCATCGCGGCTTTGACCTGCTTGGTCTTGCCTTTCTTTTCTATCTCTGCCCAGATGCGCTTGTGAATCGTCTCTATATAGAGCGGAACAAGCACGAGCGAACGCGGCTTTACTTTCGCAAAGTTGCGCATGGTATTTTTGATGGAATCGTTTATGTAGGTGGATGCGCCGCAGTTCGGCAGTGCAAGCTGCTCGCAGGTAAACTCATACGCATGATGAATGGGAAGAACGGAAACGAAGAAATCTTCATCGTTTGTCGCCATTACGCGGCAGGAATCAAGCGCGCTTGTCACGAGGTTGCGCTGGCTGAGCATAACGCCCTTGCTTGTTCCCGTAGTGCCGGAGGTGAAAAGTATGGCACACATTTTGTCCATATCCGGCTCGTAATTTTCCGCAGGACGGATATTTTCCTCTTCATATGCGGCCCTGCCTGTTTCATAGAAATCCTCAAAACGCATGAAGCGCTCGGGAAGTTCCTCTTCCGTGCAGTCGAATGCTACGAAATATTTTGCTTTCGGGAGCATATCCTTTACGGCAAGCATTTTGGAATGGAGCGAGTGAGTATAGAAAATTATCTCTATATCGCACATATCGCAGAATCCGACAAACTGCTCGTTCAGGATGTCTTTATCAAGCGGAACGATAACGCCGCCGCAGCTTGCCACGGCAATATATGAGGCTATATAGTCGGGATGAGTATCGCCTGTGACGCCCGCAAATTTACCCGCAAGACCGAGCTTTTCAAGAGCGGCGGCTATATAGTCGACATGACGCTTCATGTCATTGAAAGTGAAAGTTTTTTCTTCTTTATTTACCTTATAAACGTATCTTGCTTTTTCGCCGTATCTTTCTGCCTGTTTCCTAACGCCGTCATATAGATTGTCAAAGCTGTATACAATATGATCCGCGCCTCTTTTTTTCAAAACACATACATCCTTTCAGAAAAGATTTTTCCTACTTTACAAATATCTATTATACAAATAAACGGGATATTTGTCAAGAATTTATTTGAATTTATGCCGAGGAATCTTGTTTTATTCTTCAAAAAGGGCAGAAACCGGCACGCCGAATACACAGCTTATGGCATAAAGCTCGATATCGGTGACTGTGCGCACTCTTTCTTCTATGCGGGAGACCGAGCCGCGACAGACATAAACGCCGAGAAGTTCGAGCTTTTCCGAGAGCTCGCGCTGACTCATTTTCCTCTGTTTTCTAAGCTTTTTTACATTTTTGCCGATAAGATTCATTTTGTTTCCGTCGATAATTCTTGCCATGGTTTTCTCCGAAAATCATATAATTTGTCTTGACATAAGACAAATTATATGATATACTAATACTGTAACTTTTCTGTCCTGTCACAAGACAAAACGACAAAAAAGTATGATATATGACAAGAAATCCGATATTTTGCCGGGCGTTGCTTCGGCTTAATATATCCCCCCAAAAAAGCGAAAGGCACGGGAGACCGTGGCTTTCGCTTTTTTTATGTCGGTTTTGGGCACATATGATGAAATTTTCAATACTGAATTAAGGTTTTTGCGCGCCTTTGAGGGAAGGCTTTCTTTTGTTGCCGATTCTACGCATCCGCCAAAACTAATTTCTGAATTTAGGGTTTTTCGACAGACCGAAGCGAGCCGGCAGCCATCGGTTGCCGACTCGCACTATAACGCCTATTTTATTCTCCTACTATTCTGTCTGCAAAGGTACTCCAGAAATAGTTTCCGACATAGCTTCCGAGCGATGCGCTCGGCACATAGAACTGTGCGCCCGAGGGGAGACCCTCTGTGAGACTGCTTCCCATGCCGTTTACCGTTGTGGAATCGGGATTTTCGGCAAGAATATGAATCTTCATGAGTTTTCCCGCGCCGACAAAGGCACCGTCCGAGATATACGAGATATTGTCCGTGACAAAAAGCTCGGTGAGCTTTCCGCATCCCGCAAAAGCACCGGTACCGATGATGATACCGCGCTTGCCGTTATAGGCGGTCGGTGTGCGCAGGGCGGTGAGCTTCTTGCCTTCATCGCTTACACCTGCGATATAGATACTGCCTGCTTTTTCTTCAAAAACGAAATACTTTTCGTTCTCGTCATATTCTGCGGGTTCGTCGGGTTCATCAGGTTTCACAGGCTCTTTCGGGCGTTCTATATTGACCTCGATGCCGCCGAGCACCTCGGCAAGGTCGAGCGCAAGCCTGCGCGTATGCAGGATAACGCCCGTTTCGTTCATGTGGAAATTGCTGTCGTAGAAGTAGCCCGCGCGATAGATATATCCGTTGGCACTGCCGAGCAGAGGAGCTTTGAGATTTGACTCGAGAAAAGCTTCGAAAGCCTCGATATCCTCTATCTCCGTACCCTCGCGGAGCGCGCTCATATTCATCGGAGCAAAGCCGAAATACACCGTCGCGCCGCGATTTTTTGCATATTCTACATATTCGTTTACATAATCGATGAAATCCTGCGAAACGATATCCGGCGAGAAATCTATGATGTGCGCGGGGTCATAGCCCTGCGCCATGATGTTGTATTTTCTGTCGTGATAATCGATATCGCCGTATTCGTTGAAAGCGCTTTTTGAATAGACTCCGGCAGGTTCGAGCGGCGTGCCTCTGCTGTAGCGGAATTTCGACGCGGCAAATTTCCAGTATGCGCCGAGCATGGCGGGAGCGTCGTCACGCGAGAGCCGCGTGAGCAGACCGAAATGCCCGTCGCACGCCTGCCAGAGCGAATCCGCGCCGAAATAAAGCGAGAGGAGCTGACGGTCCATCTCAGGCGCGAGAACTATGATATCGCCCTCTCTTATTGATTTGCGCGAGAGGTCCATCATTGCTTTCGTGCCGATGGAGGCATAGAGTCCGAAATTGACTACGGGCATGCCGAGCGTATCTTCAAGCAGCTTGCTGTCAAGCCCGAAAGCGGCGCTGCTGCCGCTGACGATGACAATTTTCGGCTCCTTTATGCTGTCCAGCCGCGCTACCTTGTCATATAACTCCGCTGTGAAAAGCTTTGTAAACTGCGGTTTTATGAGAAAGCCGACGGAAGCGGCGCACGAGAGCGGAAGCAGAAGAAGCAGCAATATGCAGATGAATCTTACAACTGATTTTTTCATATATCGCACCTCCTCAGAACTGGAAATAAATGAATGTGCTCGCGCCGCCGACGGAAAGTATCAGCACCCATGCGGCGATAACCGCCCAGACGGTATAAAGCACCGTCGTTTTTTTTGCCGTACAGCCGTCGCTCTCAAGCTTCGGTATGCTCATTACTCTGTCCATGAGAATGAGCGCCGTTATTGCAAGAGCGCAATAGAGCGCGCCTGCCGCGGTCAGTCCCATGCCCGAAACCGTATCGGCAAAGGAATATGCCGGGGAAGAGAAGAGCTTGCCGAATGCCGCACCGACATCGGAAATGCTGTTTGCGCGGAAGAAAATCCACGCAAGACAGACGAAAAAGAATGTGGTAAATCTCTGCATGGCGGCAAAAACGCGCGAATCTGTCTTTATGCCTATTTTCGTATAGAGCGCCATGCGGTATTTTTTCGTAGCCGAGCCGAATATGCGGAAAAATCCGTGGAGAGCACCCCAGATTACAAAAGTCCAGTTTGCGCCGTGCCACAAGCCGCTCACGAGAAATACGACGAAAAGATTCAGATAATACCTTGCGCGGGAGCATCTGTTGCCTCCGAGCGGTATGTAGAGATAATCTCGGAACCATGTTGAAAGGCTGATATGCCATCTGTCCCAGAATTCCTTTATCGAGCGCGCCGAATACGGACGGTCGAAATTCTGCATGAGGCGTATGCCCATTATCCGCGAGCATCCTATGGCGATATCGGTATATCCCGAGAAATCGCAGTATATCTGAACGGCAAAAAGCACCGTCGCTATGATTATGCCTGTTGCCGTGGCGTTTCCGATATCGTTATAAACCGAGTTGACATATCCCGCGAGAATATCGGCGACGGCTATCTTCTTGAAGAAGCCGACAGCCATTTTCTGCATGCCGAGAAAGGCATTTTCCGCAGTCAGGCGATGAAATTCCTTGAGCTGAGGCAGCAGATTGTCGGGTCGCTCGATAGGACCTGCCACAAGTTGCGGAAAGAAGCTGACGAAAAGCGCATACCAGAAGAAATTCCGCTCCGCCTTTATATCGCCGCGATAAACATCTATCGCATACGAGAGCGTCTGGAATGTATAGAACGAGATTCCCACGGGGAGTATCAGATTCAGCGAGAAATCGTATGCCTTGCCGTTTATCGCGCTCATAACGCCCGAAACGGTGCCTGCCATGAAATTATAATATTTAAAGAAGAAAAGCGTGCCGAGGCAGACGATGAGCGTCAGCGTTATGCAGAGCTTTTTAAGCCCTTTTTTCTCTGTCTTTTCTATCGCCAGCGCGCAGAAATACGATACCGCCGTAGTAAAAATTATCAGCGCGAGCAGGCGGAAATTCCATGCGGCATAGAACCAATAGCTCAGGGCGAGCATAGCGGGCATTTTCAGCTTTTTCGGGAGCAGAAAATAGCAGAGCAGGAATATCGGGAAAAATATAAGAAATTCAAACGAATTAAATGTCATGCTTTTCCCTCCGCAGTGTCAGAATAAGGCGCATGATAAGCGCGATAAGCACGAGTATCAGCACCTCGGAAAGAGAGATTTCAAGATAAAGTCCCAGTATTACGGCAAACGCCGCAAAAGCGGCGTTTACTATAATGAAAAACTTTTTCCTGAAAACAAACTCGAGTATAAACATCGCTGTCATTGCGGCGAGCATAATAAGTATCGCCGGATGAGAAAAAAGAGTGAGTTTATCGGGAAACATATATTTTACCTCTTATTTTGCCTCTTTTTCAAGCTGAGCCTTCAGCTCGCGGATGAGTATTTCCGTTCTCAGGTGTGCGCCGGCATCCGTCATGTGCCATTCGGAATCGGCAAAATATCTGCTGTCTATGGCATGGTCGGCTATATTGGAAATGACTGTACCGTGATAGTTCTTTGCGACATTGCCGGAGTATTCGTCAAGGTCTGCCTGCGTCTTTTTGGCTATATCGTAGAGCACGCTCTTTGACATGGGAGCAAACGAGATATAAACCTTCACGCCGTTTTCAGCCATTTTGTCAAACTGCGTATTCATAAATGCGATGCATTCCTTGCTCGGGAACTGATTGAAAGTAAAGCCGCCCTTTACCGCGCCTGCGCTTCTGTTATTGAAAAGGTCGCCGTTATTGTTTATAGCATCGTTGAAGCGGTCGTATTCGCGAACGGTGCTGTTCTTTGCTTTTTCGCTTTGCTGGGATTCAAAAGAGCCGAAAACATTTGTGTAATTTCTGATATCCACATATCTGAAAATATCATAGTTGCATTCGACGGAACGCCAGAGTCTGTTATTGAGGCGGTTGTTACCGAAGAGATACTGCCCGTCCTCGGGCGCCCAGAGGAGGATATCGTCCTCTCCCATAAGTTTGGAAAGATACTCCATCCAGAAAGCACCGCTGATATTGGCGTTTGTGCCGTAGTTGACTACTACATATTCATCGTCGAGCGCCTTTTCCATATCCTCCGCGACAAAGCCGAACTGACCGCTCGAGCCTGCCACATAGACTATTTTTTTGCGGTCCTTTGCCCAAAGCATATAGTCATATTTCATATTGGATTCGATATATGTCACATAGAGCGGGTAGAGAACGGCATTGATACGCAGATTTGCGAGATTTCCGCAACCGTCAATCACCGTATTTGCGGCGCTCATTCCCCAGCCCGATGCTTCACCCGTGAATTTTATTATCGCGTCGGTTATCACGAGGGCGGACATTTCGGAATCGGCAAAAGCCTTTTCGCAGAGCTCCGTTACGCTTGCGGGGAGAACGATTGTCTCTGCCTTTGTGCCGGCGAGCGCACGCTTGCCAATGGATGTGACGGCGAGTCCGTCTATTTTTGCGGGAACGGCAAGGGTATCCTCTTCGCTTCCCTTATAGCCTGTTATTTTGATTTCGCTGCCGGATTTCTCGTATTCGAAATCGGAGGCGGGAGCTTCCTTTGCCCAGATGCAGTAGAGGTCGATTTTCGCTCTGTCGCCGACATACGGTCTTGAACCGAGGCTTGTGCCATCGCCCGTGCCGTCCGCTTTGGTGTTGTATTCGACGAGAACATATCCGTCGCGCCTGAAATATCCGCGCTCAGGGAGTGAATTTGGGTTCTTATAGTAGGTTACATCGGCATCGTATTCAACGGCGTCCCTGCCGCTGACATGAGTGCCGCCGTTCAGATGATAGACATATGTCATCGCGCAGTTGACGAAAAGAGTGCATTCATCTTCGACATCAAATGTGTATTCGGTTTTCATGGAAGCGATTTCTTTGCCGTTGGCAATGCCGCTGTCAAAGGAGAAGCCTTTGAATTTGTATCCGTCTTTCATTTTGACGGTGACTGTCGCTTTGTACGAGTCGCCTATTCCCTCTTTTGTGGAAACGGAAAGATCGCAGTATGCGGGATTGTATTTGACTGTCAGATATTCGCCGTGCTTTTCGGCGAGGAGCTTGTTATATACCGGTGTGGGTGCGGGAGGCTCCACAGTGCCTCCGGTGCTTGTTGCGTCGGTCGTGGCTGTTGCAGCTGTTGCCGCGCTGTCGGTGCCGCTTGCTGCGCCTGTGGTTTCCCTGCTTTCCGAGGTTGAAGCCGTGGCGGAAGAAGAGCCTGTCGTCTCATCCGGCTTATTTCCGCAGGCGACTATTCCCATGCACATGGAAACCGCCAGTATAAAGGCAAATATTCGTATTGTTTTCTTCATATTTCCCTCCGAAATATATCTGCTCACAGCAGACTTTTTCATGATATAATTTTATCATTATTATTTTACGATGTCAATATTACTATTAGCAGATTTTTCGGCTGATATTTTGTCTATTATGGCATAAAATTTTCCTATGGCATAAAATTTTCCGCTGTCAGGTGACAGCGGGGAATTTTTGTGAGCAGCAAAAATCAGAGAAGAAAATAAAAAGGAAGGGAGCAGGATTTTTATCTCCCGCTCTCCATTGCTTTTCTCTTCCATTCCGGAACCTTTTTCAGTTCCTCATATATAGTAAGGTAGCTGTCATGGCGGCTTTCAGGCACGGCGCCCTCCGCCACTGCCGCAAGCACGGCACAGCCCTCTTCTTTTGTATGGGTACAGCCGCGATATCGGCAATTTCCGAGATATTTTTCAAATTCGGGGAAAGTATAAACAAGCTCTTCCAGCCCGAAAAAGTTGAAATTTATAAAATCCAGCATGGAAAATCCCGGAGTATCGGCAATAAACATCCGTTTGCCGCCGCAATCACATAAAAACAGCGTCACCGCGCGGGTAGTATGTCTGCCACGCGCCGTTTTTTCGCTTATTCTGCCCGTTTCAAGCTTCAGCTCGGAAAAGATACTGCTGATAAGCGTCGATTTGCCGACACCCGAAGCGCCTGCAAAAGCAAATATCTCATCCTCGCCTCTTGTGCAGATATAATCGCGCACAGCGCCCATTCCCTCGCCCTCGACAGACGATGTGAGCAGAACGGTAAAACCGCATTTCTCATATGTTCTGCGGTATTCCTCTGCTTTTTCCCTGTCTATATCGGCTTTTGTTATCACGATGACAGGCGTTATCCCGTTATGCACGGCGATAGCCGTCAGTTTATCTATGCCGAGCAAATCCGGCTCGGGATGCGACGGTGCAAACGCGATAAAAAGTACATCCGTATTTGCAAGCGCGGGGCGTATAAGCAGATTTTTGCGCGGCAATATCTTATCTATAACATAACCCGCATTTTTATTTTCGCCGTCATATGCGATGGCGACTCTGTCGCCCGCCTGCGCCGAGGTTTTCTCATGGCGGAAAACTCCGCGTGCGCGGCATGAGATTATCTCCTCTCCGCAGAGTACATCATAGAGTCCGCCAAGCCCTCGGATTATTATTCCGCTTATTTCGTTCTTCATTTTATAATATACCCGCCGTGTTTTTTACCGCCTGCATAAACGCGGTGAATATATTTATTTTCTCCGGCATCATTACCGATACCGCCGCCTCGGGCATTCTGCCCGAGATGAGCATGCCGAAAATCATGCCGAGACCTACGAGAGCCAGCGCCACGAAAATGACGCACACGACAACGACGAGAGCAAATGAAGAGCTTTTTCCTCTTCTCGGTTTGACGCCCGGGAAAGGAATATTCGGCGTTGTCGCCTCCTGCGTATTCGCGTTGGTGCGCGGGGAGGCGGGAATATTGCCTATGCGCATGCTGTCTGAAGTCGGCGCCTTGCGCACCTCGCCCGTTGTCCCTCCGTAGAGAAGCCTCTCGCGTTCCTTTGTCTTGTCTATTACGGTTTCCGAGGTCGGCGTTTTCATTGTCGGGCGGCGCTGGGGAAATATCACCGTCGGATTCTTCTTGAGCTGATTCAGCTGTCTTATCACCTGCGATGCGCTCTGATATCTGTTTTCGGGATCTTTTTCCAGCATGCAGAGGATAATCTGCTCCAGTCCCTTTGGTATATTCGGATTATACATCGTCGGTGGCTTGGGTATCTCGTTCATATGCGAAACAAGCACGGAGATTGCCGCCTCGCCCACGAAAGGAAGTCTTCCTGTCACCATTTCATACATCATTATGCCCAGCGAATAAAGGTCGCTTCTCGCGTCTATTCTGAGTCCGCGCGCCTGCTCGGGACTGATATAATAAACGGTGCCTATCGCCTTGTCTATCATAGTGAGCGTTTCCGCTTTCGGAATCTTCGCTATGCCGAAGTCCGTAACCTTGACATAGCCGCCCTCCGTGAGCATGATATTCTGCGGCTTGATATCGCGATGGATGATGCCCTTGCTATGCGCATGACCGAGCGCGGTAAGTATCTGAATGGCAAATTCCACCGTTTCGCTCCATGAAACCATGCCCTTATGGTTCATATATTCGCGCAGGGTGATACCGTCGATATATTCCATGGCGATGAATTTATGCGGACCCGAAACGGAGACATAATAAATCTTCACTATATTGTCGCTGTCCATCATCGAGATAGCGCGGGATTCATTGATAAAGCGGCGTATCGCCTGCGTATCGTTTTCTATCGTGTCCTTGAGCATTTTTATCGCGACACGCTTGCCCGTCGTTATATCGTATGCCTCGAAAACAACCGCCATGCCGCCGATTCCGATGGTTTTTACTATTTTATATCTGCGGTCAAAAACCTGACCTATGTATTTATTGTATGCGTCTGCTTTCATTTTTCAACCCCTGTAATCTCATCAGAATTTGGCAAGAACGGCTGTTATATTGTCGCCGCCGCCCTTTTTGTTTGCAAAGGCTATGAGCTGCTCTGTCTTTCTCGCAAGCTCGCCCTCGGGCGAAACTCTGTCCGCCTTTGTCTGAGTGCAGATTATATTCACAAGGTCGCTGTTTTCCGCATAATTTGTCAGTCCGTCGCTGCAAAGGAGCAGGTATCCCGTGCCCCATGAGCGTAGATTTGCATGGAAAAAGTCTATCTCTATGGAATCGTTTATGCCGATTGCCCTTGTTATCACATTTTTGTGAGGATAATATTTCGCCTCTTCCTCCGTGAGTTTCTTTTCCTTTATCAGATACTGCACGAATGAGTGGTCGCGCGTAATTTGAAAAGCCTCTCTTCGCGTGACGATATAGGCTCTGCTGTCGCCTATATTTATCGCGTAGAGCACGCCTCCGTATACTATCGCCGCGACAAGGGTGGTACCCATGCCGGCAAGCTCATCGAAACGGCTTGACATTTCATACACGGTTCTGTTTGCGGCAGAAGCGGCAAGAGTCATCGTTTTGCGGATGGCGGCACGCGCCTTTTCGGGCTGTTCCTCTATGCAGGGACTGCCGACTATTTTATCGCAAAAGACAGCCATCGCTTTCTGGCTGGCTATTTCTCCCGCCTTATGACCGCCCATTCCGTCGCAGACGGCAAGAAGAACGGCTTCGCCGCCCCATATGCGCATGCATGAGAAGCAGTCCTGATTTATCTGTCTGCGCAGGCCCACATCGCTTCTACCAAAAAATACCATAAAAAGCCTTTCCTTTCAAGATATAGGGAATCATTTCTTTGCCGCCTTTGCGCGGAGCTGCCCGCAGGAGGCATCTATATCCGAGCCGAGCTTGCGGCGTATCGTCGCCGTTATATGCTCGCCCTCCAGTATCGCCGCGAAACGATCCGCCCCCTCTCTGCTGCTGGGAAGAAGTCCGCGTTCCGTGACATTGTTTACGGGTATGAGATTTACATGTAGCGGCATATCGCCGCAGTAGGTTTTCAGCACGCGGGCAAGCTTTTTTGCGCCGCCCTCGCTGTCGTTTTTGCCTGCGATGAGAGTATATTCAAAGGAGATGCGCCGCCCTGTTTTCGCAAAATACCTGCCGCAGGCGGAGAGCAGCTCGGAAATGCACCATTTCTTGTTTATGGGCATGAGCGCGCTTCTCGTTTCGTCGTCATAAGCATGGAGCGAAACGGAGAGCGTGATCGGAAGACCCTCGTCCGCGAGCCTTTCTATCTTATCCACAAGTCCGCAGGTCGAGAGCGAAATATGGCGATAGCCGATATTCAGCGAATCGGGACTGCCGACAAGCCGCAGAAATTTCAGCACATTATCATAATTATCGAGCGGCTCGCCGATACCCATGAGCACGATATTCGAGATGCGCTCACCCGCGTCTCTTTGCGCCATTATGACCTGCATGAGCATCTCCGATGGGAGAAGCCTGCGCGAGAGTCCGCCGAGCGTGGAGGCGCAGAATTTGCATCCCATGGCGCAGCCCGCCTCGGATGATATGCAGATTGTATGCCCGTGCTTATAAGACATGAGAACGGATTCTATCTTCTCGCCGTCGTCCGCCGAGAAAAGATACTTCACCGTCCCGTCCGCCGAGACCTGCTTGCGTTCCGGCTTCATTCCCGCGATGAAAGCGCCGTCGGCGATAAGCTTATCCTTGAGTGTCGCGGGGACATTTTTCATTCCGGAGAAATTTTCGCCCTTGTTTATCCAGTCGAAAATCTGCTTGGCGCGGTATTTCGGCTCGCCGAGCGCGACGATATATTCCGAAAGCCCGGTAAGCGTCATACTCGCAAGGTCGTATTTTCTTTCTGCCTGTGCCATTTATTTCACCTTTTTCATTTTGGCTATGAAGAAGCCGTCCGTTGTCTCGCACGGGATAAGTTCGAGCATGCCGGCGCACTCCGCGCCGCCCGCGCGGAAAGCGCAAAGCTCAAAATCCGCATTTTCCGAGATGAAAGCCGAGACTATATTTTTATTCTCCGCGGGATTCAGCGAGCAGGTCGAATAAACGAGAGTGCCGCCTGATTTAAGGTAGCGTGCGCTCGTTTCGAGAATCTTCTTCTGAAGTGCCGGCAGGCGCTCTGTATCCTCGCGTTTTTTGTATTTGATATCGGGTTTTTTGGCGATGACGCCGAGTCCCGAGCAGGGGACATCGCAGAGTATGCGGTCTGCCGCGGGCAAATCCTCGCGGTAGAACGAAGCGTTGTTTTCGCCTGTTTCGATTATACCTATGCCGAGTTTTTCCGCCGCTCTCTCTATGAGCGAAAGCTTGTTTTTGTGCAGGTCGAAAGCAAGGACACTCCCCTCGTTTTCCATACCCATGGCTATGCCGAAGCTTTTGCCGCCGGGGCAGGCGCACATATCGAGCACAGTTTCGCCCTTTTTCGCGCCGAGCGCCGAAACGGCTATCTGCGAAGCCTCGTCCTGCACGAAGTAAAGCCCGTCAAATTCTGCAAGCTTATCAAGCGGCACATGGTTGGAAAGGCGTATGCCGCACGCCGCTCCCTTGCAGGGAACGCACGGAATGCCTGCAGCAGTGAGCCTCTGCATAAGCTCATCGCGGCTTATTCTCAGCGTATTTGCACGCAGGGTCATCGTCGGATGGCAGAGTGTGCCTGCCGCCGCCTTTTCCGCGCGCGCCTTTCCGTAGGCGTCGCACCAGAGGGAGCAAATCCACTCGGGAAGCGAATAGCGCACGGAAAGATATTTTATGTAATTGTCCTCCTTTTTCGGGAGGGAGATATTCTTTCTCTCGCGGATGAAATTCCGCAGGAGCGCATTGATGAAAGCCTCGCTGTTTTTTCTCGCGTAGAAACGGCGGGCGAGCTTCACGCTCTCGTTCACGGCGGCGGATTCGGGGATTTTGTCCATATATTCAAGCTGATATATGCCAAGCTCCAGAATCGTGCGCACATCGCGGTCGATATCTTCTGTCCTGCGCTCCGAGAGGCACGAGATGAAATAATCGAGCGTGATTTCCCTTTCGATAACGCCGTAAAAAAGTGCGGTATAGAGCGCCTTTTCCGCGCCCTCCAGCCCGAGCCGCTCTATGCTGCCCGAGAGTTCTATATTTGAATATTTGCCGCTTCCGCGGTACTTTTGCAGCGAGAGAAACGCCGCTTCTCTTGCGGTCATATGCCGCTCCTTCCGTTGCGGGTGCTCATCCGAGCTTCTGCCCCGCCTCTATTTTTCTTCCTCTTATAAAATCGCCCGCGCTCATTTCCTTTTTGCCCTCGGGTATGAGCCGCAGAAGCTTTATCCTGAAGTCCGCGCAGTTTACATATATCGCGCCGCTCTTTTTTGCGTCAAGCGCAGTGACAAGCCCCGCTTCACCCTCTGCGGGCAGGTCTGTGAGCTCCGACTCGGTTATTTTCAGCGTGGAGTCGCCGAGCAGAGCGTATGCCGCAGGCTCGGGAGAGAGCGCACGAATCTTATCGTGCACCTCTTTTGCCGTGGCGGAGAAATCTGTCTTCGCGTCCTCTTTTTCTATTTTCGCCGCGTAATTTGAGAGCGCGTCGTCCTGCTTTTCCCTTGTCGCTTTCCCTGCGAAAATATCGGGGAGAGTGCTAATCAGCAGGTCGGCGCCCATTTTCGCAAGCGTATCGTGTATCTTGCCGAAATTATCGTTTTCATCGGGAAAATATGAGCTTTTCGCTATCATATCGCCCGTGTCCAGACCCTCTTCCATATACATGAGGGTGATACCGAGTTCCTTTTCGCCTGCCATGATGGCGCGCTGTATGGGCGCAGCACCGCGGTATTTCGGGAGCAGGGAGCCGTGGATATTGATACAGCCGAAGCGCGGTGCGTCAAGCACATATTTCGGCAGTATGCGCCCGTATGCCGCGACGATGATTATATCTGGAGCAAGGGCGGCGAGCGTATCGGCGAAATTTTCCGCTTTCAGATTCTGCGGTTGATATACGGGGATGCCATGCTCTTTCGCCAGCACCTTCACGGGCGGCGGCGTCATGACATGACCGCGGTTTTTCGGTTTGTCCTGCCGCGTGACAACTCCGACTGTATCGGCGCCGTAGGGCGAAGCTATGAGCGCACCAAGCGCCGCCGAGGCAAACTCGGGCGTACCCATGAAAACTATTCTCACTTGTCATCCTCCGCGTAGTATTCGGCTACCTCTTCGGGAGTCATCATCCTGTCGGCTATGTCGGGATAGAGCCTGCCGTCGAGATGGTCTATCTCATGGCAGAAGCAACGCGCGAGCAGTCCCGTGCCCTCGTATTCGCGTTCTTTTCCATCTCTGTCCAGCGCACGAACCTTAACGTAAGAGGGACGCGTGCATATCCCGTTCTTTCCCGGGATGGAGAGACAGCCCTCCAGTCCCGTCTGCGAGCCGGAAGAATATATTATCTCGGGATTTATCAGTTCTATGACCTCGCCGTGGTCCACCTCGATCACCACGACGCGGCGGAGTACGCCTACCTGCGGAGCGGCAAGACCCACGCCGTCGGCATTTCGCATGGTCTCGAGCATATCGTCGAGGAGAGTGCGCGTGCGTTCCGTTATTTTGTCGAGGGGACGGCTTTTTTTGCGCAGAGTTTCCTCTCCCTCTTTGAGTATATTGAGCAGTGCCATTTTTCTACCTCCGTAAATCAAACGGTACTTGGATTTATATCTATACCTACAGAGAGCGACTGCGAGGTATACCTGCCGAATTCCTTCATCAGCGTGGCGAAAAGCAGACGCCAACGCTTGTTTTCGCGGAATTTTATCACCATTCTCATGCGGTATTTTTCGTTTATCTTATATATATCGGCTTCAAAAGGACCGAATATTACGCCGCGGCAATCGGGAAATTCTCCCGAGCAGAGTGCACGCAGGCGCTCCGAGAGAGCCTGCGCCGTTTCGCGCACGCGGGTTTCCTCCGTGCCCGAAACGGAGAGCACCGCCATATCGCAATAGGGCGGAAAGCTCATCGCGCGGCGCATGGCGATATCGTTTTCATAGAAAGCGATATAATCCTGCTTTGCGGCAAGGAGGATTGTCGGATTGTCGGGATTTGAGGTCTGGATGACAGCCTTGCCGGGAGCGGCACCTCTGCCCGACCTGCCGACAGCCTGCGTTATCAGCGAAAATGTCCGCTCTCCCGCGCGGAAATCGTCCATGAAGAGCGAATTGTCCGCCGCCACTATGCCGACGAGCGTGACCGAGGGGAAATTATGTCCTTTTGTCACCATCTGCGTGCCGATGAGGATATCCGCCTCGCGGTTGCGGAATTTTTCGCATATTTCGTCCTGTGAAAATCTGCCGCGCGTCGTATCCGCATCCATACGCATGACGCGTGCATGGGGAAAAAGCGTGCAGAGTTCATCCTCTATTTTCTGCGTGCCGAATCCGCCGAGCGAAAGATGCTCGCTCCCGCACGAGGGACAGACGGACGGCACCTCTCTGCGGTATCCGCAGTAGTGGCAGGAGAGATAACCTTTCCCGCCGCGCTTCTTATGATATGTCAGCGAAACGGAGCAATGCGGGCAGAGCACAGCCTCACCGCAGAGGCGGCAGGACATATAACTGCTGTAGCCGCGCCTGTTGAGAAAGAGAACCGCCTGTTCGCCCGCGCGGAGCGTTCTCTCAAGCTCGCGGCGCAGATCCTCGCCTATATAGCTCTCGGGAGAAGCCGCCTTTCGCATATCCGAGATGATGACCTCGGGCAGACGCGCCGTCCCGTAGCGGTTTTTCAGCTCCACGAGGGTATAAACTCCGCGCTTCGCCTTTTCGTAGCTTTCGACAGAGGGCGTGGCACTGCAAAGCAGCATCAGCGCACCCGACTCCGCGCAGCGGTATCTCGCGATATCGCGCGCATGATATTTCGGCGACTGCTCCGATTTGTATGTATGCTCCTGCTCCTCGTCTATTATCACGGCGCCGAGCCGCTCGAGCGGAGCGAAAACGGCACTTCTCGTGCCGAGAACGATATCAACCTCGCCGCGTCTTATCCTGCGGAAAGTATCGAGCCGCTCTCCGCCGGAAAGTCTCGAATGTATGACGGCAAGTCTGCCGCCGAAAACAGCGGCGAATGCCGAAACCGACTGCCATGTCAGCGCTATCTCGGGGACAAGGACTATCGCTGTTTTCCCGTCGTCGATAAGACTGCGGCAGAGCGAAAGCACGACACTTGTTTTGCCGCTCCCCGTAACTCCGTGCAGAAGCGCCGCGTGCGGCTTGCCGTCCAGAGTCAGCGCGTAGAGCAGATTCTTTGCCCGCGTCTGCTCCTCCGAGAGTACCGGCTCGCGGTGCGGCGTGGCGCCGAGATTTTCATATGGGTTTCTGTAATATTCGCATTTTTCCTCGCGCACGAGCCCTTTTTTGACGAGGGCTTTCACCTGCGCTGAGGTGTAGCCGAGCGCCGCCAGCTCCGAAAGCTCCATGCCGTCGCTCTCGGAAACGAGAGAAAATATCTCTTTCTGCGCCGCAGGTGTTCTCGCCGCGAGAAGCTTGCCAGTGTCGGCATCCTCGCAGGCGTATATGACGGAAATATTCGCGCTTGCCGCATCGCGGATGAAAAGCTCCGAGCGGAGCGCTCCCTCGCGCAGAAGCGAACGGAGAAGCACCGTGCTGTCGGCTCCGAGAACCTTTTCCACCTGCTCCGCCGTGACGCCATCGCGGCACGATGCCACATAATCGAGTACAAGGCGCGATTTCGCATTGAACTTCGCTTCCGGCGCAGCTTCGTTTATGAAAAAAAGTTCATCCGAACGGGAGAGCGCCTCCGCGGGGATTATTCTTTTCACGGCGTCGCCCATCGGACAGACAGTGCGCTCGCAGACGAAACGGCAGAGCGCAAGAAGCGGCTCCGAAAGCCGCAGTTCGCCGCTCATGACTCCGAGTATCGGCTTGAGATGCTCCATATCCGTCTCGGGGTCAAGCGAGGTGACCACAGCCGCACGCCTGACATTTGCCCTGCCGAAAGGGACAAATACGAGCGAGCCTATTCCTACCTCTTCCGCCGACTGCGGCACATAATATGTGTATTCGCTATCCAGATGAAGCGGCAGGTCGAGCAGATGCACGCCAGCCGTCCGCAGCTTTTCTCTCATCCCAGAGTCTCTTCGTCGGCTTCTGTCAGCTCTTCCGGCTCTTTGACAACAATCTCGCCGTCATAAATTCTGTTTACGGCGTTGCGTACAGCCTTTCTGTCGCGGAGCTCGGGGTCTATCAGCGCGGAGAGCGGCTTATCCGTTTCCTTATTGGCTATCTTCTTTTCAGCCGCTTCGCGCTGAGCTATATACTCATCGGTAACTATCTTTGCCGCCTTTGCCGTAGCCATGACGAGCGCATAACGGTTCATTTTTCCCTTTGTCAGCTCCTCTATCGAGGGTGTTATCATTGTCTGAGTATTTATCTGCTGTTTTTTCATTTTGATTTATTCCTTTCCTTGCTCTGAAATAAGCGTGTTGATAAAATCGGTATTTCTTGCCGTGCGGAATCTCTCCGCCGAGGCGATATCGAGCAGTTTCTGCGCCGTTTCCTCAACGGAATTTTCGCCGTTCACTATTATATAGTCATAGTCGTGCGCGAACTTCAGTTCCTCATATGCGCGTTCTGTTCTCGCTTCTATGACGTCAAGGCTCTCTGTGCCTCTGCCGATGAGTCTCGCGCGCAGTGCTTTCATGCTCGGAGGCACCATGAAAACAAGTATTGCCTCAGGCATGCGCTTTTTTATCTGCATGGCGCCGTCCACCTCTATCTCGAGGATGACATCTCTGCCGCTCTCCAGCTCCTCGGCTATATGCGCTTTCGGCGTTCCGTAATATCTCCCGCTCCCGCTGTAGAGTGTATATTCGAGCATTTCTCCGTCGGCAATGGCTTTTTCAAAGCGTTCGTGCGTCCAGAAATGGTAATGCACGCCGTCTGCCTCGCCCTCTCTGGGGGCGCGCGTCGTCGCCGAGACGGAAACGACAAAATCGTGTTCCTTTTGCAGGAGCGAAACGACAGTTCCCTTTCCGCATCCGGAGGGACCCGAAACTACAAAGAGAAGTCCTCTTTTCATTCGTCCTCCTCCTCATCCTCCTGCTCGAGCACACCGCCGAGACGGTTTGATATCGTTTCCGGCTGGATAGCCGAGAGTATAACATGGTCGCTGTCCGTGATGATGACGCAACGCGTTCTTCTGCCGCAGGATACGTCTATCACCCTGCCTGCATCGCGTGCGTCCTGCACGAGACGCTTTATCGGAGCGGAATCGGGGGAAACGAAAGTCACCACGCGGTGTGCCGCCACCATATTGCCGAAGCCTATGTTTATAAATTTCATATCGTCGCTTTCCTTTCCGCTCTTATTCTATATTCTGAATCTGCTCGCGTATCTTTTCGAGCTCGCTTTTCATTTCTATAACAAGCTTTGCTATGCGCGAATCGTTTGATTTTGAACCTATCGTATTTGTTTCCCTGTTCATCTCCTGAAGCAGGAAGTCAAGCTTTCTGCCGACAGGCTCGCTGCTGCACAGGAATGAATCGAACGCTTCAAAGTGGGAAGCAAGACGCACCGTCTCTTCATTTACGGCGATTTTGTCCGCATAGATGGCGCATTCCGTCAGCAGGCGGTTTTCGTCGAGCGGGATGTCGCCAGCCAGTGCGCGTATGCGCTCCGATATGGAAGCGAACTGCGCCGCCTTGTTTTCCTCCGAGATGGGAGCTATCTGCCCGGCAAGCTCCCTGACGCGCTCTTTCTTTGCGGCGATGTCGGCGCGCATATTTTCGCCCTCGCGTTCGCGCTCCGCCGTGAATGCCGCAAGCGCTTCATCCATAACGGGAAGCACTTTCTGCCATTCCGCCTCGGTATCTTCATCCGCCTTTTTGACGGAGAAAACATTCTGATTCTGCGCCACGCGCATCGTGGATATATCGTCTTTGAGTTCAAATTCCGATGCGAGCTTTTTCAGCGCGTTTATATAGCTTTCCGTATAGGCGCGGTCTATTTCTATCTCCACACCATCGTTTTCCAGCACATCGACGCCGATATAGACCTCTACCTTGCCGCGCGATATGCCTTTTGCGAGAATATAAGCCTTTGCCTTTTCCTCGAGAAAGCCGAAAAGCCTCGAGGTTTTCACCGTGCAGTCGAGATAGCGGCTGTTTACGCTCTTTATTTCAACGAGAATATCGCGTCCGCCTATCTGCTTTTTTGCCCGCCCGTAGGCGGTCATACTTCTGATCATATTTTACCTCTTTTATTTTTTGCGCATTTTTACATTTTTATAGTCAGTTTAAGGTTAATATATATATATTATAATATAAGCAATATTTCTTTGTCAATACCTTTTACTCCTGTTTGCGATGAAAAAGCGACGAAAAAAATCGTGCAGTTCGCGGAAAATTCCAATCTTATTTACAAAGAACCTGCATGTTGTTCATTAAATCGTAAAAAACAAGTGGTAAGATGTATGTGTAAAAAGAAACAGGCAAGTTTGGAGGTCAGGTTTTATGAGCCTTTGGGAAAATGAAAACGATCAGAATGAAAACGGTGAACAGAACAATAATGCTATGGAAGCGAACTTTACCGTAAAGGACAGCGGCACTGAAGATGCCAAAGAGACGACCGATGAGAAGCCGACCTATGTTTTTGAAAATTTATATAAGAATGAATTCGACCGTGAAAGAGAACGTAAGAAAAAGAAAGGCATGAGAATGAGCGGCGGAGGTATAGCCGCGATAGTTGCTCTCTGCCTCGTGGTATCGATAATTTCCGGTATCGTGACAGGCACCTTCATCGGCAGGCAGCAAACTCCGTCCGATATCATAACGCCGACAGAATCCGGTTCCTCCTCTGCGGTGACACCGAATGAGACGACAAGCAGTTATGAAAGCACATCCACAACATCACCTATCCCGCTGATAAAGCAGACGACAAGCTCGGGCGATATGCTCACTCCCGAAGAGATAGCGGCAAGCTGCATGGACAGCGTCGTTGTAGTCGAAGTAGTCACGGTGACGACATACACAATGTGGGGCAAAACCTATGAGCAGGCTACGCGCGGCGCAGGCAGCGGCGTTATCTACAGCGAGGACGGCTATGTCATAACAAATTATCACGTGGCAAGCGAAACATGCCGCAGTATCACAGTCACTACAAACGACGGCACGACGTACAATGCGCAGTTTATCGTCGGCGACGAAGATGCCGATGTGGCACTCATCAAGCTTGAAAACGCAAGCGGACTCAAGCCCGCAAAGATAGGCAATTCCTCAAGTCTTGTAGTAGGCAATTATGTTGCGGCTATAGGTAATCCGCTCGGCTACGGTCTGACCTTTACCGACGGTAAGGTCAGCGCACTCTCGAGAAAAGTTTCAATCGACGGTTCTTCCATGACGCTCATTCAGACGAATGCGGCTGTCAATGAGGGAAATTCCGGCGGCGGTCTCTTCAATGCGGCAGGCGAGCTTGTCGGCATAGTCAATGCCAAGATAAGCGGCGATACCGTTGAAGGATTCGGCTTTGCCATTCCGATAGACACAGTGGTAAAAGAGCTGAACGATCTCATTGAGGTAGGCTATATAAGAGACAGAGCACGCCTCGGCGTTACTATAAATTCGCTCTATCTCATAGATGAAAAGAGAAATTACAGTATTGTTTATTATATCCAGTCTGTCTCCGCCGGAAGCAGTGCCGAAAAGGCAGGACTTCAGGCAGGCGATATACTTTATATGCTTGACGGCGAATTTACGCCCGCTTCTTCCTTTGCTTCTGCCCTCTCGAAATACAAGGTGGGCGACACGGTAGAGCTGACGGTGCTTCGTTCAAGCGGCGGCATAACCTCGACAACGGTTTATCAAAAGGACTGCACAGAGGTTAAGGTCAGCGTAACATTCGAGGAATTTAACCCGAATACCCAAAATTAAGCTATCATTCTTTGACGCGGAAAATAAAAGTTTCTCCTTCCAAAAAACAGAGCGGCGAGCAATCGTCGCTCTGTTTTTTGCGTTGGTTGATTTGGTTCTATAATAAAAGTCGGGGGGGAAAAAACCCCGGATAAGCTAAAGAAAATAAAAAAAGAACGAGCATATCTGAAAAAGTCTGATATAATTAAGTTACTATACTAACAATATCAGAGGTATCAAATATGCTCAATTCTTATTGTACATTTCTACCACACTATTGACAAAGAGCCGAAAAAGCGCATAAACCGACCGTGTCGCAGTCCGGCTTATGCGCATACATGAATGATTTTAATCTGTCCTCTCCGAGACCGGGGGACATATAGCGCCTGCATGTGCCGTAAACGTGACCGCACATAGGAAAAGCCGCGCATAATGTTGCCTTCTGTCATATTTTGTGCAAAATAACAATGGCATTTGCCGAGCTATTTGTCAATAAATTGTGAACGTTATGAGCGAGTACCGGAAAGCTTCATTTTGCAATGCAGCAGATGCACCGATTACGCGGCATTCTGCCTGCTCCTGCATTTACTGCATATATTCGCATTCCGCAGGCGCATCGACCTTGATTTCATAATCATTGCCGTGCTTTTCCCATTTGACGGAAATTCTTCCGTATGGCGTTGCGACAGCCCCCTCAGCATGAGTGAGTGCGGCATCGCTATGCGGCACGACGGTGAATTTCGTAAAGCCCGCTTTAAGCGGCTTTATGCCGAGAATTTCCGTTTGCAGATATATCGCGGGCGAAGCCGACCAGCCGTGCGCGATACTGCGCGTCCAGCTCTTGCCCGAGCCGAAGCTCTCCCAGCAGGTGTTGGTGCCATGAGCTATCATTGTTTCCCATTCGCGACGGATAGATTTCAGCATGAGGTCATGCCTGCCGTATTTGCAGATGGCGTCATATGCAAAGAAGAGGAAGAAAGGCGAGCCTATATGTACATATCCGTCCGGCGCTTCCGCTTCGGTGGGATAACCTATCGTCTTTCGCGCGGGAGTGCCGGCGACAAAAGAACCTTTATCGAGATTATCCACGAGGAAGCGCATCGCATCGGCTTCCTTTTCTTTCGGGATAATTCCGGCGAGATATGCGAGCGTATTTGTCTGCACGCTGACGCGCACCTGCTTCACATATGTTTCATATGGAATCGGCGTTCTGCCTTTTTTCTCATAAAATTCAAGATAATGCTCATATGAATACTCATCGCGCACCGTATCGATATATGCGCGTTTTTCTTCGCTGTAGCCGTATTTGTTTATCGCCGTGCTGTAAGCTTCGGCTTTCTCGGCGAAAAGTTTCGCTTTTTCATCATCGCCGAGGATTTTTGCCATCTCGGCGGCACGGCGCAGGCAGAGAACGAGCATCGCATTATTGCCTATGACCTCGCCGTACATCGAGAGGTCGTTATATGCCCATTCGATAAGATTCCATGCGCCCTGAACCTCGAGCAGTCCGCGGCTGTTTGTAAGCATGAAGCAATTTTCAAGCTGAATGCAGGCATGGCGGAAATTGTAGCGCAGATTTTCTATATCGCCGCTCATCATATAGTGGTCATAAATCTGGAGAAGCCACTGGAATGACCATACGGGCAGTCCGCCGCGCGGAAAGCGCGGAAATGCGGCAAAGGTGAAGAATCTGCCTGTGGAATCAAAGTATTTGTTCTGCCACTGAATGCTCTGAAAAGGTTCGTCAAGGCTCTCGCCCACTATCCGCAGGAAATATTTGTCGAAGCCGTATTCGCCGAAGCTTAGCATATTTGTCTGCGCCGTTATGCGCGCGTCGCCGACCCATATCGACTGCTCGTATCCGGGGCAATCGACATAGCATTCCGGCATGCAGAGCCATGCCGTTTCGAGCGACATATCATAGGCTGTGTCAAGTGCTTTGTCGTTTGAGCGGAACGGCGTTGCCGCATTGCAATCATATCGCATATCGACGATATCGAAATGCGTGAAAGTGACGGGGCGGCTGAAATCCGAAATATATACGGCGAGATAGCGGAATCCGCGGCGAACATGCGCCGTATAGCACTGCATGCCCTCGCGGCAGATATATGTCATCGTATTCTGTGTGCCCATGTAGTTTATGCCCGCGTCGGAGATAAGCTCAAAGCCGTGAAATTCCAGCTTCGTGCCCGCAGGCGCATCCAGCTCGAATCTGATAAGTCCCGTGCGTTCCGCGCCGAAATCGAGCATGAAACATGCGCCGTCCGTACTCTCGGGAGGCACTATCGTGAGCGCGCCGCTCTGGATGAAGCTATCCGCACCGGAATATGGAGAGGGAACAGCAAGCGTCTTTCTCGGCATGGCGGCATTTATCTTGCCGTCGGTGAATCCGCCGTTTGCGATAAGCGGCTCGCGGATTTTGAGCATGTGGAGATGTGAAGCCTTTTTCTCAACGGCGGGTGTGAGCTTTGCTATCGACTCTGCCGCTATCGCGTGCATGGTCGGCGCCTCGACTGCGGCGATTATCTCCTCGGGAACGGCGACATTTATCGGCGATTCGTTCCATGGATATTCCACAGCGGCGGCGGGGGTGGCAAGGCGGCACCATGCCGCATTTTCAAAATAAACGGAGGAGAATGCAAGCTCACCCGATGTTTCTATGAGAAATTCGGGCTCGGGCGGCGCGAATGAGAGCAGATAGAAAGCGAGCTTGTGTGAGCCTGCGGAAATTTTGATTTTTTCCTGCACGTCTATCGGCTTGCCGTCGATATAGAGATGATGATCATTTGTTGTGAAGCGGAAAAAGACCTCGGCATCGTTTTTTGCCGTCATTTCCGTCATGAATGAGATGACAAATCTGCCTGCGGGCGCGAGATGAAAATCATATCCGCTTCTCTCGCGGAAAACTTCGAGCGCGATAAGCTTTTCGGGTGCTGTGGGCTTGATTCTCTGCGGTTTCAGCTCGCTCTGAACGAGAGTATAGTCGCCCTCGATAAGCGTTGCCTCATGCCATGCGGAAAAGTCATAATCTTCATCGAAAATGTGTTCATCGGCTATCCGCGCATCGAAAATTTCCTCATCGCCGAAGCTCGTGATGAAGAAATTGCTCCTGTCGGAGAGCGCGGGATAATCGGTAAATTTCCATGCGTCAAATGGAGCTACCCGTTCGCCGTCATTGTCGAAAAGTCGCACCTCAAGCGCGAAATCATGCGGACTTTCACCGCGGAAGCCGTGCGTGAGGACGGCAAAGCTATTAACGCCGCTTCTTAAAAACGGCGTGATATCAAGCACATCATAGTGCTTGTCGAAATCATATCCGCGGGTTATATATTGCGCCGCAACATGACCGTTTATATAGACCATGGCGTAATATTTTGCATCCAGAAGCATCACGGCACTCGAAAAATCGCCTGCGGTCAGGTTGCTTCGGAATACGCGCCATCGGTATGATACATCGGTGCCTGCGCAGACTCTCTTTGTCTGCGGTGAAAAGGAGAGCGCACCATCGTATTTTTTTGCTGTGGGTATGAAAATTTCTTTCATGATATTCACCTGTGGATTCCTTGCGGAATCGTGAAAGTATATTTTTGTTTTTGAGGGTGGATAGGGAAATGATGATTTGTAGTACTTTTTTCCTTGCGCGAGACGGTCAATTCCCCTGCAGGGAGGCGGGGTTAAAACTGTAACTTCTGCGAAAAACAGAATATATGCTTTGTCCCGTCAGCGCACAAACTTCCCAGTTTCAGCACCCAAAATATCAACCGCGAGGTTCGCTATAGCCTGACATGGCACAGCAGTGAATCCGAGTCGGCGCGGGGGCGTTTCGAACCTGTAGCTGTGGCTATGCTATGGCGGGACGGTCGGGGCACTTTGCTCGCACTGGTCGCCGCGAGGCGACAGGGGGGAGATATATAAGAGGTGGAACGCCTCTTATATGACTTTTGGTACTTTTGGTCACACAAAAGTACGAGAAAAGGAAAAGTTTCTTTATGATTCTACACTGCGGCAGCAAGCCGCCGCCCTACTCGAGAACCAAAGTCCCGTCAACAGTCAAAACAAGAAATCAAATCTTTCATCCGCTTTTTCTTTTGCCATCGCCGCCGCAAAAGAAAAAGCTACAAAAAAGAAAAGCGCCGTTATAGAGCTTTCGCGCTCTGCGGAGCGCGACCGCCGACACCGGCGGCTCGGTCAAGCCTTTGAAAAGGCTTGACCGAAACTTTAATAAAAGTGAGCGAAAACTTTAATTATGGTGTGCGAAACTTTGGTCAGTGCGTTGAGGGGAGCAATCCGAGCGGGCAAATTCAAGCGCGGCAAAAAAGAAATCCGCGATATTTCTATCGCGGGTTTCTCCGCGGGCTTATACTCTCTTGGAGAGAACTGCCTTTTCGTATTTCTTTACTTCGTCAAACCAGCCGCAGCCGCCGTCAAGACCGTAGCGAGCGCAATATTCATTCCATACAGCCTCAAAGGGAAGCGTCTTTACAGCTTCCTGCATAACGAGAAGCTCGGTATAATTGCCGCTGTCCTGAAGCGCTTTCAGTTTTTCATTCGGCAGGAGCAGAGCATTGAGCAGGGCTTTCTGCCAGCTGCGGAAACCGACTGCCCATGCGGCGATTCTGTTTATGCTTGCGTCAAAATAATCGAGTGCCATATATACGCGATCGAGCGCATTGCAACGCACGATTTCCTTTGCCATTTCCTTTGTTTCGTCATCGAAAACAAGTACATGGTCGGAATCCCAGCGGATGCCGCGCGTGATATGCAGAGCTATCTCTGGGAAATAGCAGAGGAGCGCGGGAATCTTATCGGAAACGACCTCTGTGGGATGATAGTGACCGTTGTCCATGAGCGGCAGACAACCCTCATGAGTTGCGGCAAACATGAGCGTAAACTCGGCGGAGCCTGCCGTATAAGCTTCTACACCGATGCCGAATACCTTTGATTCCACGCAGGGTTTTACCTTGCTTCTGTCAAAAGGCTCGGAGAGAATCTGCTCTATGGAATCCTTGTAGCGCTCACGCGGACCCATTCTGTCGGCGGGAACATCCTTGAAGCCGTCGCCTATCCAGATATTCATAACGCAGGGTATGCCTGTTTCCTCGGCAAAATACTGAGAAATGCGGATGCAGGCTTTGCCATGTTCTATCCAGAAGCGGCGAACCTCTTCATCGGGACTGGTGAGCGTGAGTCCGTTCTTTGCCATGGGATGAGAGAAGAATGTGGGATTGAAATCTATGCCCATGCCGTGCGCTTTTGCAAATTCCGCCCATTTTTTGAAGTGTTTCGGCTCGAGTTTGTCTCTGTCTGCAAATTCTCCGTTTTCAAAGACGGCATAGCAGGCATGAACATTCAGCTTCTTCTTACCGGGACAGAGAGACATAGCCTTTTCCATATCGGCGAGCAGCTCATCGGGAGTGCGTGCCTTGCCGGGATAGTTGCCTGTGGTCTGAATGCCGCCCGTGAGCGGTCCGTCATGGTCGAAGCCCGTGACATCGTCGCCCTGCCAGCAGTGCAGAGAAACAGGCACGCTCTCGAGCCTTTTCATAGCGGCTTCGACATCCACGCCGAGCTCGCCGTATACTTTTTTTGCGTTTTCAAAAACTGCGTTCATATTTTTAAAATCTCCTTTATCGTTGATTTTTTATTCTTTTATAAGAGTGACGAATTTTTCGTAAGCCGCATCCCAAGCCGCTGTATCCTGCGGAACGAAATGCTCTATTTCAAATGAATTTGCGATGACTTTGCGCGCTTCAGAGAGATCTTTTATCTCGCCGAGCGCGATAAGCTGAGCCGCGATATTGCCGAGTGCCGTTGCCTCGACGGGACCTGCGTAAACATCTCTGCCGCAGGCGTTTGCCGCGTACTGTGAAAGAAGCTTTTCCTGCGTGCCGCCGCCGACGATATTGATGGCGGGCATTCTTTCGCCGCACATTTCGTCTATAGCGTCAACGGTGTGACGGTATTTCATGGCAATGCTCTCGAGTATGCAACGAACAACTTCGCCCTTTGTTTCTGGGATGGGCTGATTTGTCTCGGCGCAGTACTGTGCTATTCTCTTCGGCAGGTTGCCGGGTGTGGAGAAACGCGCGTCATCGGGATCTATGAAGCTGCGCAGTGGCGCCGCCACGCGTGCGAGAGCCGTGAGCTGGGGATATGTGAATTTTTCGCCCTCGCGCTCCCACTGGCGTCTCGATTCCTGCTCGAGCCAAAGTCCCGTGATGTTTTTTGAGAAGCGTATCGTATTTCCGTAACCGCCCTCGTTTGTGAAATTATGCTTCTGCGAAGCCTCGGTGACAACGGGCGATTTTGTTTCCGTTCCCATTATCGACCATGTGCCGGAACTGATGAAGATGAACTTATCCGTAGCGGCGGGTACGGAAACGACGGCACTGCCCGTGTCGTGAGCGGCAACGGAAATAACCTTTGCCGAGAGTGCGCCGACTTCTTCCTTTACCTGAGGCAGGAGTGTGCCGCACACCGTGCCGGGAGCGACGATATCTCCGAAAATGCCGCGGGGAAGCCCGAATGTCTTTATTATCTCTTCGCTCCATTTGCCTGTTCTTGCGTCAAGAAGCTGACCTGTGGAGGCGATGGTATATTCCGTCTGCTTATTGCCTGTGAGGAAATATGCGAGAAGATCCGGGATGAAAAGCATATCCTTTGCCGCGGCGAGGATTTCGGGATCGTTTTTCTGCACGGCGAGAAGCTGGAAAAGCGTATTGAAATCGATAAACTGTATTCCCGTGATGTCGTAGAGCTTTTCGCGCGGCATTGTGCGCAGGGCATATTCAACCATGCCGTCGTTGCGCGAGTCGCGGTAATGCACGGGATTGCCGAGCAGATGACCGTTTTTGTCGAGCAGACCGAAGTCGACGCCCCATGTGTCGATACCAATGGAGGCGATGTCCTTATTCTCGCTGAGTGCGCACTTGCGCAGAGCGCATTTTACTTCATGGAAAATGCGGAGAATATCCCATGTGAACTGACCGTTTGTCATCACGGGTTCATTGGGGAAACGGTGAACCTCCTCGAGCGTGATTTTGTTGCCGTCAAAGCCGCCGATTATTCCTCTGCCGTTTGATGCGCCGAGGTCAAGGGCGAGCGTTTTCAGTTTTTTCATATATGTATTTCCTTTCAGAATTTAATATTTTCGTTTTTTAATCGGAAACGGTGAATGTTTCCGTGCCGTATTTTATGGTGTAGCGCGGCTTGCAGTTGCCGCTGAGACGGAGTAATTTCGCGCTCTGCGGAGCGCGACAAAGGCTCCGCGCCTTTGATGGCGCCGCCTTTTAAAAAAGGCGGGCGAAAACTTTAATAAACCTTAATAAAAAGTGCAGAAAACTGTGAGTGCGGCGAGCGGAGTTCACTCACGCTCATTTCAGCTCGGCTATGGAAACGCCCGTATCGCCCTCGCCCCAGTTTCCGAGGCGGACGCTTGCGATTCGCTTATCCTTGCGCAGAAAATCCGTTACTGCTTTGCGGAGTGCGCCTGTTCCCTTACCGTGAATGATGCGCACGGTTTTCACGCCGCTGCGTTTTGCGTCATCGAGATATTTATCGAGCATGAAGCAGGCATCATCGCCGTACTGACCGCGAAGGTCAAGCTCGGCGGAGAAATTGGCAACTGTGGAAATATCTCTTCCGCTCGCCTTTTTCTTCTGTTGCTTCTCATTGAATGTGACGGTTTCGCCGTCTATGAGCATGAGATTTCTGATGTTTGTTTTCGTTTTGATGATACCCGCCTGCACCATGACATTTCCCGATGAATCGGGATCGCCGAGCAGTACGCCTTTCTGGCGGATATTCATGAGCACAACCTCATCGCCTTTTTTCAGCGGGCGAGGCAACTTATATCCCTCAAATATGCGCTCCTCCACAGGGTCTACCATATCGGAATTTTCACGGAGCTTCAGGCGGATGGCGCGGCGTGCCTCCTCCATACTGCGGGCAAGGTTTTCGCTTTCGCGCTCCTTTTTCACCTTTTCCATCTGCTCCATTATGAAATCGCTCGAGGCTTTTGCGCCCTGTATCATGCGCGAAGCCGCGGCGCGGGCTTTTTCCAGTTCTTTTTCCGCTTCCTTTTCGCGCATCTCGACGAAAGAGTCCGCTTCCGCCTTTTTGCGCTTCACCTCTGCAAGCATCGCTTCCGCTTCGGCATTGCGCTTTTCCATCTCCACGCGGTTCTGCTCCAGTCGCTCTATCGCGTTTTCAAAACGCTTGCTTTCGCCCGAAACATAAGTTTCGGC
The DNA here is from genome assembly GCA_963618495.1 of Acutalibacteraceae bacterium. Lineage (GTDB taxonomy): Bacteria > Bacillota > Clostridia > Oscillospirales > CAG-272 > Apopatosoma. Next base: position 9,509 of record CAVESF010000009.1, on the reverse strand, counting down.
GCGGCGGATTATATCGTCGGGAAGTCCGAGCCTGCCGGAAATGGCAAAGGCATTTGATTTGCCGGGCGCGCCTATCACGAGTTTGTAGGTCGGGCGCAGGGTCGAAATGTCAAATTCACATGAGGCGTTGCAGACGCCATCGGTATCGAGAGCATATATTTTCAGCTCGGCATAGTGCGTCGTTGCGGCGCAGAGTGCGCCTTTTGCACGCACGCTCTCCAATATTGAAACGGCAAGCGCCGCGCCCTCGACAGGGTCTGTCCCTGCACAGAGCTCATCGAAAAGCACAAGCGTGCGTGGGCGGAGACTTTCAAGAATGGAGACTATATTCACCATATGCGAGGAGAAAGTCGAGAGCGACTGCTCTATACTCTGCTCATCGCCGATATCGGCGAAAATATCCTCAAATATGCCGATTTCGCTGTCGTTTCCCACGGGGAGCTGAAGCCCTGCCTGCGCCATGAGCGCAAAAAGTCCCGCTGTCTTCAGCGAAACGGTTTTGCCGCCCGTATTCGGTCCCGTTATCACAAGGCAATCAAAATCTTCGCCTATGAAAATGCTTATCGGCACGCAGGCGTCGCTATTCAGCAGCGGATGACGCGCATTTTTCAGGCGAATCATGCTATTTTCGCTTATTTTCGGCATCATTCCAGAGTAGCGGAAAGAAAGCTGGCTCTTGGCAAAAATGAGCGCCAGAGTCGTTATGCTGTGGTGATTTCCGCGGAGAATGACGGAGTTTTCGGCGATGTCGGATGAGAGTTCGAAGAGATAACGCTCCACCTCGTCCGCCTCGGCGCGTTCGAGTATGCGTATCTCGTTATTTGCCTCCACCACGCCGACAGGCTCTATGAAGAGCGTTGCGCCCGAGGAGGAAGAATCATGCACGAGACCTTTTATCTCGTTTTTGTATTCCGCCTTGACGGGGATGACAAATCGCCCGTTTCGCACGGTAATTATCTGCTCCTGAAGATATTTTGAGTAGTGCTCGCCCGAGATGTACTTCTGCAGGCTGTCGCGCACGCGGTTCTGTGCCGTGCGTATCCTGCGGCGGATATCGTAGAGCTTGTCCGTCGCGGTATCGTTCAGATTTCCGTCGCTGTCAAACGAACGGGCAATCTTGTTTTCGAGAGTTTTGTTTGCCGTGAGCGCGTCGAAATAATCATCGAGCGCGTTCTGCTCGCGGTTGCGGTATTCCGTCAGCGCACGGGCGGCCGTGAGCACGCGGCAGACCTCCAGAAGCTCGCGCACGGTGAGCATTGCGCCCTTTTCCGCGCGGTCGATGGCGGCGGAAATATCGGTCACTGAGCAGAAAGGCGGCATACCTTTCACGGCCTGCATCGCGTGCGCCGCTTCCGTTTCCTCCTGCATCTTGAGAACGGCACCGCGGCTTTTCGATGGCATGAGCGCGAGCGCCGCCGCGCGTGCGCTCTCTGTCGGCGCACATTCGGCAAGCATAGCCCGTATTTTATCAAATTCAAGCGTTTTTATCGCTTTTTCGAAGCTTTTCATAAATTTCCCTTTATCAGTCGTCTATGTACACGGGCGAAAATTCGGGAAGCTCACGCTTTCTTTTCGGCTCGTGCTTGAGTATATCGAATTTAAAACCGCGGCAGCAGTATGTATCGGCGACAACGCCCTTTTTGCGGCAGAGCATATCGCCCGTTTCGAGCGGCGTTGCCTTTTCGCAGTAGGCACAGCAACGCGGCATATCATCGTTCTTTTTGCGCATGAAAACCACCTCGGAGAGTATTTTTTTATAGTATAACACATATAAAACAATATTTCTATAGTTTTATGTAAATTTCATATCACAAAAATCGCGAAAATGCCGCAGATTGCCGCCACAGCGAGTCCGAAAACGAGTTTTTTTACAAGATATGGCAATATCGGCAGGTAAATTTCGCCCGCGCGCTCGGATATCTGGCAGGCGACCGACACACCCGAGAAGCCGAGAGCAAATGCCACGCCGATATATCGCAGAAGCGGCGAAAGCTCCGCCGCATCCGAAAATTCGGCACAACCGCGACTTATTTCAAAAAAAGAGCATATTAAGGCACACAAAAAAGGCGGAACGGAGGGAAAAACAAGACATATCATATCCGCTGCCGCGCCGAAAAACGCGATGAATGCGCAGACCGTGAGCATGGCACCGCCCGCCGCCGAAACGGAGGCGACAAGCGCATGGGAAAGACTCTCTTTTTTTCCTCTTGCGGGCAGCATGGCGACGAAAATTTTGCTTCTGCAAAAAAGCAGGATAAATACAATTGACAGGACGGTCTGCAGGAGAAAGAGCATATATCCCGCACGCCTGCTGCCGAGCATGCCTTCGCCAACGGAACCGACGACAAAAGCCATGCCGGCATTACTGCAAAAGGGGAGGACGGAACGCATTTCCGCGGCATCCGCCTCGCCGCTTTCCCATAGCGCATGGGCGCATACGGCGCTTGTGGGGAAGCCGCAAAGCAGTCCGCAGAGCGCGACGGCTGTACACGCGGGCGAAAGCCCGAAGAACCCTCCAAGTCTGCCCGCGCGGGTAAAAAGTCCGATTCTCGCAAAGAAAGAGGCGAGCGCCGAAAAAACGAAAAGCGACGGAACGACGCGCCGCACGGCAAGCGAAAGCGAGCCTGTGATGCTTTCCGCCGTCTCGGCGGGAAATATCACGGCGCAGAAAAGCAGAAAAACACAGAAAAGAATCGCCGCGCCCCGCAGGAAAATCCGTTTTTTCGTCATGACGGCACACCTCCCGTAATAAAATATATACTGCTATATAAATTTATTGCGGAGGAGTGCCTTTTATGAAAAAGATATCATTCTTTTTACATGATATTCCGACGACGGGAAAATACAACATCGAAATGGTGGAAAACTCGCGGCTCCTGATATGCGGATGCGTCGGTGTCGCGAACTATACGAGGGAATGCGCGCGCATCTGCACGAGGGAGGACGACATCGTTATCTCGGGCTGCAGACTTTCTCTCTGCTGGGCAGGCGAGGGCAAAATGCTCATCTCTGGCGACCTGCGCACGGTCACATTCGAGAAAGGAGCGAAAAGATGAAATTTCTGCGTTATATGCGCGGCTACTGCCGCGTAAAAGCGAGTGAGAAAAACTCCGCCGTGCTCCTCTCACTTCTCATGGAGAGAAAAATCTCCTTTACGCCGACTAAAAAGGCTGGTGACGGGATGATATCTTTTTATACGCCGTATCGCTTTCCCGAAGATGCTGAACCACTCTGCGAGGAGATACACCGCCGCTCACTTCTTGCCGATTTGTACCGCTACAGGAAGCGTGCGGGACTTGCGCTCGGCTTTATCATTGCGGCGGCGCTGATATTTGTCTCTACGCTTTTTGTCTGGGATATACGCATCGTCGGCGCGGAAAATACGGAAGAGGAAGAAATTTTCGCGGCACTTGAGCGGCATGGTTTCCGCATAGGCGCGTATATCCCATCGCTCGATAAGGAACGCATCGCCATGGAGATAACGAAAGACGACGGACGCTTCTCGTGGTTTAAGATAAATATGCGCGGCACCGTCGCCACGATAGACATACACGAACGCACGGGACGTGACAGCATCGAAGCGCTCACACCGCCATCGAATCTCATCGCCGCGTGCGACGCGCAGATAGAACTGCTCGATGTGAGCGGCGGCGCGACTGTGGTGAAGGCAGGGCAGACGGTGAAGCGCGGCGAGCTTCTTGTCAGCGGCGTCATCGATTCGCAGGCGCTCGGATACAGGCTTGTGCGCTCTCGCGGGAGAGTCTACGGCAGGACTACGCTCGAATATGATGTAAAAATTCCCGTCCGATACAGGCAAAAACTGCGCAGTAATACCGTTCTCGGCGAAAAAAGCATAATTTTTTTCGGAAAATCAATAAAAGTTTTCAAAAATGATAGAATTTCGGCAGAGTTTTATGATATAATAGAAAGAAAAACGAGAGTGACGCTTTTCGGCGTGCCTCTGCCGCTTTATACGGCGGAAAAAGAGTACGTCTGCTACGAGACGAGAGAGGCACAGCGCACGCAGACGGAATGCCTGCGCGAGGCTTACGCCGAGCTGACGCTGAAAAGTTCCGCCGACCTTGACGGAGCAGAGATTCTGGCGCGTCACACAAAGCTTGATTTCGGCGAAGAATATCTGACGCTCCACGAGCAGGTGGACTGCATAATCGATATCGCAAAGGAAGTAAAAATCGGCGGATGACCGCCATATTCAAGGAGACAAAATGTACGAGAAAACCGTTACAACGGAGAGCGCCGAAGAAACTGCGGCAATCTTCGGAAACTACGACAAAAACGCGGAGATAATCGAAAAGATATTTTCCGTTTCCATCGGGAACAGAATAAGCGAAACAACGGCGGGCGACTGCATCATTATCCGCGGCGAAGAGCAGGAGAATGTCCGTCTCGCCGCGAAAACCGTGGAAACTCTGCTCGGCATGGCGAAGCTCGGCACCGAGATAGGCGAGCAGAATACGGAATACATCGCGGGACTGCTCAAAAGCGGCGAGGAACCTGAGAAATTCGATTCCGACTGCGTCTGCGTGACGACAAAGGGCAAGCCGATACGGGCGAAAACCGTCGGGCAGAAGAAATATATCGACGCGATAAGGAAAAATACGATAGTCATGGGCGTCGGTCCCGCGGGAACGGGCAAGACCTTTCTTGCCGTTGCCGTGGCGAGCGCGGCACTGAGAAACAAGGAATTTTCGCGCATTATTCTCACGCGCCCCGCAGTCGAAGCGGGCGAGAAGCTCGGATTTCTCCCCGGCGACCTGCAAACGAAAATAGACCCTTATCTGCGCCCGCTTCACGATGCGCTCTATGAGATGTTCGGCGAGGCTTATCAGAAATATATCGAGCGGGGAGCAATAGAGATAGCACCGCTCGCATATATGCGCGGCAGAACGCTTGACGATAGTTTCATCATCCTTGATGAGGCGCAGAATACCACGCCCGAGCAGATGAAAATGTTTCTCACGCGTCTTGGATTCAATTCCAAGGCGGTGGTGACGGGCGACCTCACTCAGACTGACCTGCCTGACGGCAAGCGCAGCGGTCTTGCGGAGGCGGTGAAGATTCTCGACGGCATAGAGGATATAGCGGTGCAACGCCTGACGGAGCGCGATGTCGTGCGCCACAGGCTCGTGCAGAAGATAATTCTCGCATATGAGAAATACGACAAGGACAAGCGCGAAAAGCGCGACAAATACCGCATAAAGAGGAATGACAAAAATGAGAAATAAAATTTATTTCGGGCGCGGCGATGGCGTTCCCGCGATACCGACCGAGACGAAAAAGACGGTGCGCGATGTGATAAAGCGCACGCTGGAAAATGAAAAATTCGCATACGGTGCGGAAATCTCCGTCACATTTGTGCTCGATTCCGAGATTCACGCGATGAATCTCGAGTATCGCGGCAAGGACAAGCCCACGGATGTGCTTTCCTTCCCGCTGACAAGCGGCACGCCCGAGCCTGAGGATATAACCGAGGGCATAGCGGCACTGGGTGATATCGTCATTTCGCTCGAGACGGCGGAGCGGCAGGCGCGCGAATACGGACACAGCACCATGCGCGAGATAGCGTTTCTCACGGTGCATTCCATGCTGCATCTGCTCGGCTATGACCACGAGATAAGCGAAGAGGACGAAAAATATATGAACGATACCTGCGAGAAAATCCTTGCCGAGGCGGGACTTTTCCGCAATACGGCGATACCGGAGGGAGAAAAATAATGGAGACGAAAAACCTTTTTGCGGCGATAATCGGTCGCCCGAATGTCGGCAAGAGCACACTGCTCAATACGCTTCTCGGCGAGAAGATATCGATAGTTTCAAGCAAGCCGCAGACCACGAGAACGAAAATCACGGGCATACTGACAAAGGGCGAAACACAGTATGTTTTCATCGATACGCCCGGCATTCACAAGCCGAGAACAAAGCTCGGCGACTATATGATGGAAAAGGCGGGCGAAGCCGCAGGCGAGGTAGATATCATCCTTTTCCTCGTTGAGGCGGGCGACAAAATAGGACCCACCGAGCGCGAGCTGATGAAGAAATTTACCGTCATGCGCGTGCCGGCTCTGCTCATAGTCAACAAAACGGACAAGAGCAATGCACGCGAGATAGGCGATACGATACTGCGTTTCTCCGAGGCATATGATTTTGCCGCCGTCGTGCCGATAAGCGCGAAAAACGGTGAAAATACGGATATCATCATAGATGAAATATCGAAATTTGCGCAGGAGGGTCCGCATTTCTTCCCCGACGATATGATAACCGACCAGCCCGAGCGCATCATCGCTTCCGAGATAATCCGAGAGAAGATTCTGCTCACTTTGAGCGATGAAATACCGCACGGCGTGGCTGTCGCCATAGAGGAATTTCACGAGGAGGGCGGCATGCTTTCCATCCGAGCCGAGATATTCTGCGAGCGCGCTTCGCATAAGCCTATCATCATCGGCAAAAACGGCGAGAAGCTCAAGCTGATAGGTTCGCGCGCACGCGCCGACCTCGAGCGCTTTTTCGGCGAAAAAGTCTATCTGAATCTCTGGGTCAAGGTCAAGGAAAACTGGCGTGATAAGGCGGCACTCGTTTCTAGCATGGGCTATAAAAACTGATTCCGAAAAATTATAACTGGAATTTTAGAGAAGGTGTTTTTATGTGGCTTGTATTTGCGCTGCTTTCCGCCGTGTTTGCGGCGCTCACATCGATATTGGCAAAGGTTGGTATCGACGGAGTTAATTCCAATCTCGCGACAGCTATCAGAACGGCGGTTGTTCTTGCCATGTCATGGCTGATGGTATTTATCACCAACGCTCAGAGCGGAATTGGCAGTATCGGCAGAAAAAGCTGGATTTTTTTGATTCTTTCCGGTTTGGCGACAGGCGCTTCGTGGTTATGCTACTATCGCGCGTTGCAGACAGGAGAGGCATCAAAGGTAGTTCCGATAGACAAGCTGAGCGTGGTTATTACTTTGGCGCTTGCATTTGTTTTTCTGCATGAACAGTTCACGGCAAAATCTCTGATAGGATGTATACTCATCGGCACCGGAACGTTGCTGATGGTTCTGTAAGTATGCCTTGCGGCAAAGAGTTGTAATTCGGGTGAAAAGGAGGTGCGTTTCTTGCAACCTGTGAGAATATCGGGCTTGGTTTTACGCGAGACGCCTTTCGGCGAATCGGACAAGATGATGACCGTGCTCACGGCGGAGCGCGGACGCATTTCCGTTTTCGCACGCGGCGCACGCAGGCTGAAAAGCGACTTTTTCGTCGCCACACAGCTTTTTTGCTATACCGAATTTGTGCTTGTGCATTCGAGCGAGAAGTATTACATAAGGGAATGTTCGCTGAAAGAAAGTTTCTACGGCGTCCGCGATACGCTGGAGGGGCTTGCGCTGGCAAGTTATATCGCCGATGTCGCGGCGGATGAAGCGACGGAGGAATGCGAGCATGCGGAGCTTCTGCGCCTCACGCTCAATTGCTTCTGGGCTATCTGCGGGAAAAAGAAGCCGCTTTCGCAGATAAAGGCGGTTTTTGAACTGCGGAGCGCCGCATATGCGGGCTTTATGCCTGACCTTGTCGGTTGCGCAGGTTGCGGGAACTACAATTTTTCCGTTTACTATATAGATATTCCCGACGGCACATTCCGCTGTGAGGAATGCTTTCGCAAAAACGCGGCGAATATGGAACTCTATGCCGCACGAGAGAATGAAGCGGAGGGCATATATCGCGATGCGCACCTGATAGTGCCTGTGTCACCCGATGTTTTCATCGCCATGCGTTATGCCGTGTATTCAAAGCCCGAGCGGATTTTCGCCTTTGAACTGACGCCGGATGCACTTGATGATTTTGCGGCTGTCTGTGAGAAATATCTGCTCTGCCATATGGAGCGCGGCTTCAAAACGCTGGATTTTTATCATTCGATCGCGGAAAAATAATTTATCGGAGAAGAAAAATGGAAATAGAAAGATTTATTGCGGAGCTTGCTTCATCCGCGCCGTCTCCGGGCGGCGGCGGTGTCGCGGCACTCTGCGGAGCGCTCTCGGCGGCACTTTCGTCCATGGTGTGCGAGCTGACGAGCGGCAAGAAAAAATATGCGCAGTATCAGGCGGATATAGAGCGGATTTCGGAGCGGGCAAAGAGCCTTGCCGCGGAATTTACCGCGCTGATGGGCGAGGACGAAGAGGCTTTTCTCCCGCTTTCCCGCGCATACGGTTTGCCAAAGGATGTCGGGGGCAGGGATGAGATAATTGAGGCGGCACTTGTACGCGCGGCGGAGGTGCCTTTCCGCGTGCTTGAAAAATGCCGCGATGCGGCGGAGCTTGCCGCCGAACTTGCCGAAAAGGGAAGCAGGCTTGTCGTGAGCGATGCTGGTGTTGCGGCGGCGGTATGCGAAGCGGCGGCAAAAAGCGCGGCGCTCAATGTTTATGCCAATACGAAGCTGATGAAAAACCGCACGGTGGCAGATGCCACTGCGGTGGCGACGGCGAAAACGGCGGAGAAAACGGTCTGCCTTTGCCGTCGCGCATACGATGAGGCGGAAAATTATCTGAATAATATATAATAAAGGAAGAAAAAATGGAAGAATTGAGAGGTACGCCCGTAGCAAGGGCGATTCTGGATAAAACGGCGGTGGAAATATCGCGCCTTGCGGAAGCGGGCATTACGCCGAAGCTTGCCGTTTTCCGCGTTGGAAGCCGAGAGGACGACATGGCATACGAGCGCTCGATAATAAAGCGATTCTCTGTGGCGGGCGCGGCGGTTGAGGTGACGGCTCTTTCGGAGAGTGCCGCGCAGGAGGAACTTGAAGCGGCGGCGAAACGCGCGGCGGATGACGCGGGCATTCACGGAATGCTTGTTTTCAGTCCGCTCCCGAAAAAATTCGATATCGAGCGGATAAGAACGCTCATTCCTGCGGAAAAAGATGTCGACGGCATGACGGACGCCTCGCTTGCGGGCGTTTTTCGCGGGGACAAAAACGCATTTGCTCCCTGCACCGCGCAGGCTGTCGTTGAGATGCTCTGCCATTACGGAATGGGAAATCTCGCGGGCAAGCGTGTGACGGTCGTAGGCAGAAGCACGGTTGTCGGCAAGCCGCTTGCCATGCTTCTGCTTGGCATGAACGCGACGGTGACAGTCTGCCATACGAAAACCGGCGATACCGCAGGCGAATGCCGCCGTGCCGATATAATCGTCGCGTGCGCGGGACAGGCGAGAATGGTGAGCGATGAATATATGTCGGCAGGGCAGACGATAATAGATGTCGGAATCAATGCCGACGGAGACGGAATCTGCGGAGATGTCGATTATGCGGCGGCGCAGAGCGTAGTTGCGGCGGCGACGCCCGTGCCCGGCGGAGTCGGCGCGGTGACAACGGCGGTGCTTCTTTCCCATACTGTGAGAAGCGCCGCGAGGGCATAAAGACAAAAATCATATTTCTTTCAATTTTTTTGAAAAACTTTTATAAAAAGTATTGACAAGAGGAGGATAATGTGATATACTGGTCAA
>CAVESF010000008.1:0-67488 GCA_963618495.1 Acutalibacteraceae bacterium | reverse complement strand
ATCCCTGATGTCAGTAAAAATCTTCTCTCCGATGTTGTGTTTCTCAAGCAGATGCCGGAACTTCAGCGATGTCGCGCTCCGTGGCTTTTACTGTCTTAACCATTTTTCAGCCTCTTATTTTACCCGCTTGCCGCAGTTTTTGCAGTATATGTGGTCGCTCTCAATGCGCGAGCCGCAATACGGGCAGAAATTTGGCTCTCCGCCCTCTGTGCTTTCAGCGGGTATTTTATAGCTTCCGTCACCGTATTTCTCATTGAGTGGGTCAGGCTCCTCACGGCTGTCTGTTATGTCAAAGGATGAATAGCGGTTTTTGCTTTTGGCGTTCCTGAAATTGTAAACCGTGGAAACTATACCCATTGCCACAAAGCAGATTCCAAAGATAGTGAAGAGAATCGGTGCTCCCATGGTGGATGCCATAATTGTCCAGCCTATGCCGAAAATCGAGACGATTATGCCGGCGAAACCGTTCATCATGGAAGGACCTCTGCCCGGCTTTATACTTTTCATGAAATCACCTCCGAAATATTTTACTTTATTTTATCATACTTTTTCAAGAAAAGCAAGAGGGGAGAAAAAGTGAAATATGATAAAAACGCAGGGAATCCGCTCGCGTATTTCCTGCATTCATTAAAACCGATATTGCCGAAAAATTTAAGTTTCATAAATGTCTTAATCCAATAAAAACATTTCCCATTCACTTTTCGGTCTGCACTTTTTCGGCATCCGCGCTTTTGCAAGAGAAAACGGACGAGGTAACCCTTCGTCCGTCTTCTCCAACCCATAAATATAATGAAACGAGAGAATATCTTTTTTATTCCTGCATATCCTTCTTGGCTTCTTCGATTATCTTTGCCGCGGAGGTTGCAGGAACCTCTTCATAATGGTCGAAATAGAGAGTATATTTGCCTCTGCCCTGCGTGATGGCGCGGAGCTGGATAGCAAAGTCTGCCATTTCAGCCATAGGAACTTCCGCTTCTACAAGCTGTTCGCCTTTCTTCTGGGTGGGCTCCATGCCGAGCACTCTGCCGCGGCGCTTGTTTACCATACCCATGATATCGCCTACCATGCTGTCCGGAGCATATGCGCAAAGCTTGCCTACAGGTTCAAGTATAACGGGACCTGCATTCTTCATGCCTTCCTTATATGCGAGGATAGCGGCGAGCTTGAAGGAGATTTCGTTTGAGTCAACGGGATGATATGAACCGTCGAAAAGGTCAGCCGCGAGGTTTACTACGGGGAAGCCTGCGAGGACGCCTTTCTTCATGGCTTCCTGAAGTCCCTTTTCAACTGCGGGATAATAGTTCTTCGGAACGCTGCCGCCGACTACGCTCTGCGTGAAAGTAAGACCGGGGTCTTCGCCGGGAGAGAATGTAATCTTTACATGGCCGTACTGACCGCTGCCGCCGGACTGCTTCTTATGCTTGCCCTCTGCGGCATAGCGCTTCTTTATCGTTTCTCTGTAGGCAACCTTCGGAGGAACGAGGTCGATTGATGTACCGAAGCGGGATTTCAGCTTGGAAAGAACGACATCGAGATGGATATCGCCGAGACCGGAGATGAGCATCTGCTTTGTTTCGGCATTGTTCTCATATCTGAGCGTGCGGTCCTCTTCAAGGAGGCGGGCAACGCCCTGAGTAATTTTTTCTTCATCTCCCTTTGCTTTCGGCTGCATAGCCATCTGATAGAAAGGCTCTGGATATTTTATCTTCTTGTAGGGCAGAGCGTTGGGATCTGCTGAGAGAGTATCGTTTGTATTTGTATTGGTAAGCTTCGGCGTCATGCCGAGGTCGCCCATGCAGACATGCTCGATCTCTTTCTGCTTTTTACCCTTGAGTATATATACATGGGAGAATTTTTCCTGACCGCCGGATGTGATATTGTAGAGCGTGTCGTCTTTATTCAGCTTGCCGTTCATTACCTTGAAGAATGACATCTTACCGACGAACGGGTCGGCAACCGTCTTGAAAACGAAAATAGCTGTCTTGCCGTTTTCGTCCATCGGGATTTCTTTCTCCTCGTCGCCGTCCATGACGATTTCCTTGCCTACCGCGAGAGGGGAGGGGAAAGAATCGGCGATGATATCGAGCAGAACCTTGATACCGTAAACATAAGCGGCGCTGCCGCAGACAACGGGCGCGATGGAGCCTGCGACGATACCGTCATGCAGAGCCTTGTTTGCCTCTTCACGGGTTATCTCTTCGCCTGCAAAATATTTTTCCATCAGCTCATCTGATGTCTCTGCAAGGCTCTCAAGAAGCATATCATGGCACTTGTCCACCTTTTCCCGCTGGTCGGCGGGAATGGGGCATTCGTCGCCTGTGGAGCCGTTTTTGCCTACTTTGAAAGCGCGCATATCGATAAGGTCGATAAGACCTGCTATCTTGTCGCCGTCCATTATCGGGATGACAACAGGGCAGACGCTGTGACCGAACTGATTACGGAGCTGCTCAAAAACCTTTTTGAATCTTGCTTCGGGGTCGTCGCATTTATTTATAAAGAAAGCTTTCGGGATTCCGGCTTCGTTCGCATAGTCCCAAGCCAGCTCTGTGCCGACTTCAAGACCTGCCTTGCCGTCAACTACGATTATGGCACTGTCCGCCACTCTTGTAGCCTGAACGACTTCGCCTGCGAAATCAAGGTATCCGGGGGTGTCGATTATATTTATTACACAGCCCTTCCAGTCGAGGGGAGCAAGTGCCGCGGAAATGGAAAGTCCGCGCTTGATTTCCTCGGGGTCGTAGTCGCAGACCGTGTTTCCGTCGGTAACTTTACCGAGTCGGTCTGTTCCTTTCGCAAGGTATAGCATTGCCTCGGCTACCGAAGTTTTACCGCCTGCGCTGTGTCCGAGCAGGCAAACATCTCTTAAATTTTTTGCACTGATCATATATATAAACTCCTCTGGTTATAGAATTTGTGCTGTGCTGTTCGGAGTATGCAACTTCTCAAACTTCACATAACATCTTAATTATATCTTGTTTCTCGCATTTTATCAAGAGAAAAACTTGTTTTTTCTTACTCCATCGCGTAGAAAAAACAATGCTTCTATTGTGCAAATACAACAAAACAGTGAATAAAATCATCATTTCGGGTAAAATTTCGGCAAAATTATCGCAAAAGAGATAATCAGCCTTGACATTACGGCAAATAAAATGTATAATCTAACATAGAAAGAATATATTATATTCGGAGGAATAAAAAATGCAGGTTACAAAAGACACTCTTATCGGAGATGTTCTCGATTTTGATGCGGAAACAGCGCAGTTTTTCTTTGAGATAGGTATGCATTGCCTCGGCTGTCCTCATTCCAGAGGCGAAAGCATAGGCGACGCTTGCATGGTTCACGGAACCGATGCGGATGCTCTTGTCAAAAAGATAAACGAATTTCTTGCCTCAAAGAAATAAGAAGAAAAGCGCATGAAAGGAAAGCTTCTTTCCGAGCGCTCCGAGAGCAGGACGCGCGTTTTGCGTCCTGCTCTTTGCATATGCATTTTTATTACATAGAAAAAAGGAACATTTATGGCTAATATTACCCTTGGAGACAGGCTTGCCGCCTGCGCCGCGCTCGTGCGCCGCGGCGCCTTTCTCTGCGATGTCGGAACAGACCATGCATATCTGCCGATATACCTTTGCGAGCGCGGCGCGATAAGCCGCGCCGTGGCTTCCGATATAAACGAAGGTCCTATCTTGCGCGCAAAAGAGAATATAGCGGCGCACCTCCTGACGGACAGAATAGATACGGCGCTGACGGACGGGCTTCACTCTCTGGAGGAGCGCGGTTTTACCGATATAGTGATAGCGGGCATGGGCGGGCTCATGATACGAGATATAATAAGTGAAGCACCTTTTCTGCACGATGAGAAGATATCGCTCGTGCTTCAGCCGATGAAAAACGAGGACGAGCTGCGCCTTTGGCTCTTGGAAAACGGATTTCTTATCGCCGACGAGCGGCTTGCGCTCGATTCGGGCAAGATATATCAGATAATGCGCGTCGTATGGGACGGAAAAAAGCGCATATTCACACAGACGGAGCTTCTCCTCGGCAAAGGGAATATCGAGGCAAGGGAAGAGACCGAAGAGCTTTTTCTGCGGCTTTGCGAAAAGTATCTCGATATGTACGGCAAAAAGGTGCGCGGACTGAAACCCGATACTGCGGAATATGCGCAGGCAAAGCGCGTTTACGACGAAATAACGGCACTCTCAAAAATATAAATCAAGGAGAATCTGCTCATGATAACGACAGGCGAACTCTATTCATATTTCGACAGAAAAATACCGCGCGCACTCTCGTGCGACTGGGATAACGACGGGCTGATGGTCTGCGCCGACGGCGCGCGGGAGGTGAAAAAGGCGCTTTTCGCGCTCGATGTGACCGACGCTGTGGCAGACTACGCCATAGCGGGCGGATATGACCTGATAATATCGCATCATCCGCTCATTTTCTCGCCGCTGAAAGCGATAAATACGGAAAATCCCGTCTGCGCAAGGGCACTCCGCCTTATTGCCGCGGGCATTTCCGTTTTCAGCTTCCATACGCGGCTCGATGCGCTCGATTGCGGCGTAAACGATATACTTGCCGCAAGCCTCGGGCTTGAAAATACGCGTCCTTTCGGTCCCGCAGAGGAGGAGATAGGCAGGGTAGGCGAGCTTCCCCGCGAGATGACGGCGGAGGAATTTGCCGCGCTTGCAAAGGAGCGCGTGAGCCGCCATATCACAGGGCATTTCACGGGACGGAAAATACGCACGGTCGCTGTCCTCGGCGGCTCGGGCAGGGATTTCATAGATGCGGCGCAGGCGGCGGGCGCGGAGGTTTTCCTCTGCGGCGAAGCCGGCTATCATGCCGTTCTGGACGCGCCTTCGCTCGGTATAGGCATAGTCGAGGCGGGGCATTACGAAACGGAAATAGGCGTTTCCTCCTTCTTTGCGGAAGCTTTCCGCTCGGATTATCCCGATATAGCTTTTGAAATCTATCCGCGCGACAACGAATTTGTTCACTGAAAGGAGAAGCATCATGAAACTGAGTTACAAGAGAACGATTTTTGTAGGCTTTGCGTTTTTCCTGATATGCGCTTTCTGGCAGGCATATGACACGATAGTGCCGAAGATACTCACCGATAAATTCGGTATGAACCAGACGCTCTCGGGCGCGATAATGGCACTGGACAATGTGCTGGCACTTTTTATGCTTCCGCTTTTCGGCTCGCTCTCCGACAAATCGAAATCGAAGCGCGGCAGGAGAACGCCTTTTATAATGATAGGCACGGTTATCGCCTGCGCCGCATTCATCTGCATGAGCATTGCCGACGGCATCCAGCTCCGCAATCTGAAAGCCATCTCTCCCGGGACGCAGGGTTCGCAGGAAGTGATATATCTCACCGAGATACCCGATATCAAAACGCCCGACGGCGAGACCGTAAATATCCGCGAGAAATTCACAAAAGAGGAATTTGCGGAGATATCCATGTACGATGAGGACGGAAATGTTTCCGCAGACTATACAAACTATGTCGTACCCGCACGCCGCGCCTGCACGCATAAGCTGACCATGGCAAATCCCTCGGCGCTTATCATGTTCATAGCGGCACTGCTTGTGACGCTTATCGCAATGTCGACTTTCCGTTCGCCCGCGTTGGCGCTGATGCCGGATGTGACGGTAAAACCATTGCGCTCCAAGGCAAATGCCGTGATAAATCTGATGGGTGCGCTCGGCGGAGTCATAGTCCTTGCGCTCGGCATCGTTTTCGGCACTGGCAAGAGTGAAAACGCGATGATGAGTTATCTCCCGTTTTTCTGCGTTATCGCGGGAATAATGCTCGTTTCGCTTGCGGTATTCCGCCTGACGGTAAGAGAGCCGAAATGGGCGGAGGAAGCTCATGACGAGAGCCTGCGCCTCGGCATAGAAAACGAAGCGGACGACGAGGCGGCTATGAGCGGCTCGCGCAAGCTGACAAAATCGCAGCTTACCTCGCTGATACTTATACTTGCATCCGTCGCGCTCTGGTATATGGGCTATAATGCGGTCATGAGCAAATATTCGCTCTATGCCTCCGCTATACTCGGACTTGACTATAATACCACGCTGATGATAGCGACGGGTGTCGCCGTTGTTTCATATATTCCGATAGGTTTCATCTCATCAAAATTCGGCAGGAAGAGAACGATAATGGCAGGCGTACTTCTGCTCGGCTCGGCTTTCTTCGCCGCATCTTTCATGAGAAGCGGCTCATCCATGCTCGTGATGAACATTCTCTTCGGCATGGCGGGCATCGGCTGGGCGGCGATAAATGTAAACTCATACCCGATGGTGGCGGAGCTTTCAAGCGGAAGCGATGTCGGCAAATATACGGGCTTCTATTATACGGCAAGCATGGCGGCGCAGATAATAACGCCGATACTCAGCGGCTTTTTTATGGATATAAAGATGACGTCGCTTTTCATCTATGCCACGATATTCGTCGCGCTTGCCTTTGTGACTATGGCGTTCGTGCGCCATGGCGACAGCATACCCGATAAGAAAGCGGAGGAGAGCAAATGATTCTTTCGATAATACTCGGCATTCTTCTGTTGATACTCTGCATATATATTTTTCTGATATCGCCGAGCTGGAGCGCAGGCAGAGCATTTGATTTCTTTGAGGAAAACAGACATTTTGCCCATCGCGGGCTGCATGGCGACGGCATTCCCGAAAATTCGCTCGCGGCTTTCAGCTGCGCATGCGAAGCCGGCTACGGAATAGAGCTGGATGTCCATCTCACGGCGGATGAAAAGCTTGTCGTTTTCCATGACGATACGCTCACCCGCATGTGCGGCACGGACGGAACACCCGAGGAAAAGACGCTCGCCGAGCTTCAGGAGCTTTCGCTTGCGGAAACAGACGAGCGTATCCCGGGTTTTGACGAGGTGCTCGCCCTTGTTTCCGGCAGAGTGCCGCTAATAGTCGAGCTGAAAGGAAGAAGCACAAAGGATATGCGCATCTGCAAAGCCGTATCCGAGAGGATGAAAAGCTACGGCGGCAAATGGTGTATGGAGGCTTTCAATCCGTTTTATGTGCGCTGGTTCCGCAAAAGCGACAGGAGCGTTGTCCGCGGTCAGCTCTCGTGCAGGATGAAAGGAGAGGACGGAACCGGAAACGCCGCACAGGACTTTATCCTGCGCAATCTTCTGCTTTCGTTTCTCGCGCGCCCGCATTTTATCGCATATTCCGTTGCCGACAGAAAAAGTTTTGCCCTGCATGCGGCAAAGCTCTGCGGCGGTTGCCCCGTGGGCTGGACGGTGCAAAGCGATGAAGAAATGGAAAAGGCGGGCGGTTTCTATGCCGTCATATTTGAAAAGATAAGACCTTAAAAGGAGGAAAAATAAATGTTTGAAAATCAATATATCGAATGCACTCTGCCGAAGAAAAAGAGCATAGCCCTGATAGCGCATGACAACAAAAAGGCGGAGATAATAGACTGGTGCATGAAAAACAAGGCGATACTGGAGCGTCATAATCTCTGCGGAACGGGAACGACCGCACGCATGATAGCGGACAGAACGGGACTTCCCATCCGCGGTTTCAACAGCGGTCCTCTCGGCGGAGACCAGCAGATAGGCGCGAGAATAGCCGAGGGCGATATAGACCTCGTGATATTCTTTTCCGACCCGCTGACGGCTCAGCCGCATGACCCCGATGTGAAAGCACTGCTCCGCATAGCGCAGGTCTACGATATTCCGATAGCAAATAACCGCGCGACGGCGGATTTCATCATATCGAGTCCGCTCATGGAAGCCGAATACAGCAGAATGCTGCTGAATTTCAAACATAATATAGATATGCGTGCGCAGACGCTATGAAAAAGAAAAAATACCTGACTATAGCCCTGATAGCGCTTGCCGCACTTGTGCTTCTCGTGCTTTTGCCGCCCGCGGGGATATTCCTCGAAACAAACGGCAGGATACACAGCGCGGGGGACACGCCCGAGGGTTACGAATGCGCCATAGTACTCGGCGCTTCGGTTGTAAACGGCAGGCTCTCGCATATGCTCGAGGACAGGATGAAAACCGCCGTATCGCTCTATAAAAGCGGCAAGGTAAACAAACTGCTCCTCTCGGGCGACTATCAGAGCGACGACTACAACGAGGTCGGCGCTATGCGGCGGTACGCGCTCGAAAACGGGATTCCCGATGAGGATATCCTGCTCGACTACAGAGGATTTTCCACATACGAGACGGTTTCGCGCGCAAAGAAGCTTTTCGGCATAGACCGCGCCGTCATAGTAACGCAGAAGTATCATCTCTACCGTGCGCTCCATATAGCGCGCAACTTCGGCATGGATGCCGTCGGCGCGGACGCGGCTCTGCGCGGCTATCGCGGGCAGATATTCCGCGATATGCGCGAAATCCTCGCGCTGGACAAAGATTTTTTGCTTTGTATATTTGATTTCGGAGGTTGATTTTATGAAAACAATAGGCAATATCATATGGTTTCTTCTCGTCGGGCTTGAATCCGCGCTCGGCTGGTGGTTTATGGGTCTGCTCCTGTGCATCACGATAATCGGCATACCTTTCGGCACGCAGTGCTTCAAGATAGGCACGGCATGCCTCACGCCCGTCGGCAAAATAGTGGGCACGAATTTTGACGCTCATCCGATAGCCAATATCCTCTGGCTTATATTCTTCGGCTGGGAGGCGGCTGTTGCTTACCTCATGCTGGGCATAGTTTTCTGCATCACGATAATCGGCATTCCGCTCGGCAAGCAGTGCTTCAAGCTCATGAAAATAGCGCTTCTTCCTTTCGGAGCGCGCGTCAGCTGAAAAAAATCTCCGTAAAACGGCAAAAATTGCCTTTTGCGGAGATTTTTTTGAAAAAACTACACAAAATATATAGACATTTTCAGTAAATTGTGCTATAATAACCATTTGTGAAAATCATGAAAATCTAAAATAAAGGCAGGACAGAACCGTGATAAGAAATGACCTTCGAAATGTGGCGATAATTGCTCATGTCGACCACGGCAAGACGACGCTCGTAGACGAAATGCTTCGTCAGGGCGGTATTTACAGAGAAAATCAGGCGACAGAGGAGCGCGTTATGGACTCCAACGCTCTGGAGCGCGAACGCGGCATCACTATACTCGCAAAGAACACAGCCGTTCACTACAACGGCGTGAAGATAAACATAGTCGACACCCCCGGACACGCGGACTTCAGCGGCGAGGTTGAACGCATACTGAAAATGGTAAACGGCGTTATTCTTCTCGTTGACGCGGCAGAGGGACCCATGCCGCAGACTCGCTTTGTGCTTCAGCGCGCGCTTGAGCTCGGGCATCCCGTCATCGTAGTTGTAAACAAGATAGACCGTCCCGACGCACGGCTCGACGAGGTAGGCGACGAGATACTGGAGCTTCTGCTCGAGCTGAACGCTTCCGATGAACAGCTTGACGGACCCGTGCTCTGGTGTTCGGGCAGAGCCGGCACGGCTTCTTTCTCTCCCTATGAGCCGGGTAAAGACCTGAAGCCGCTTTTTGATACGATACTTGATTATATCCCCGCGCCCGAGGGCGACGAAAACGGTCCTCTCCAGCTGCTCGTTTCCTCTATCGACTATAATGATTATGTCGGCAGAATAGGCATAGGAAGAATAGAGCGCGGCGTTATCCGCCAGAATCAGGAAGCCATGATATGCAATTATCATGACAGGGAAAACCCTCCGAAGAAGACCAAGATAGTCAGCATTAGCCAGATAGACGGTCTGCGCCGAATTCCTGTTACCGAGGCAAAGGTAGGCGATATCATCTGCTTCTCCGGCGCGGAAAACATCACGATAGGCGATACGGTGACATCCGTTGACTGTCCCGAGCCGCTCGAATTTGTCAAGGTGAGCGAGCCGACGATAGAAATGACATTCTCCGTAAACGACAGCCCGTTTGCAGGCAAGGAGGGCAAATATGTAACCTCCCGTCAGCTCCGCGAGCGTCTCTATAAGGAACTGCTCAAGGATGTTTCGCTCCGCGTTTCCGACGGCGAGACAACAGACTGCTTCAAGGTTGCCGGCAGAGGCGAAATGCACCTCTCCATACTTATAGAAACAATGCGCCGCGAGGGCTTTGAGCTTTGCGTTTCCACGCCGCGTGTGCTTTATCACGAGATAGACGGCGTGCGCTGCGAGCCGATGGAGCGCGTGGAGATAGATGTTCCCGAGGACAGTTGCGGTGCCGTTATGGAAAAGCTCGGCGCGCGCAAGGGCGAGCTTGTCAATATGTCTCCCGTAGGCAGCAGAATGAGACTGGAATATGTCATTCCTTCGAGATGCCTTTTCGGCTACAGAAGCGAATTTCTCACCGATACACGAGGAGAGGGTACGATGAATTCCGTTTTCGACGGATATCAGCCCTATAAGGGCGATATCACCCGCCGCTTCACAGGTTCGCTTGTGGCGAGCGAAGCGGGCGAATCCACCTCCTACGGTGTTTTCAATGCACAGGACAGAGGCGTTATGTTCATCAGCAATCAGTGTCCTGTTTATGAGGGCATGATTGTCGGAGAAAACCCGAAGTCGGGCGATATCGCGGTCAATGTCTGCAAGAATAAGCACCTGACGGCGATAAGAAGCTCGGGTGCCGACGAAGCGCTCCGTCTCGTTCCGCCGAGAATAATGAGCCTTGAAGAGGCTATAGAATTTATCGCGGACGATGAGCTTATCGAAGTTACGCCGAAGAGCATCCGCCTGCGCAAGCGCATTCTTTCAAACGATATGCGTTATAAGCTCGCGGGCAAGATAAAGAAAGGCGAAATATAATGGACGAGCGCCGCATAAGAGAGGCTTATCTCATAGGCGACGGTGCGCTTGAAAAGCTGAAAAACGCGCGGGTAGCTCTTTTCGGTATAGGCGGCGTCGGTTCATTTTGTGCTGAGGCACTTGTGCGCATGGGCGTTGGACATATCACCTTTGTGGATAACGATACCGTTTCGGTTTCTAATCTCAACCGCCAGCTTGTCGCGCTTTCATCGACTGTTGGTGAGACGAAAACCGAGGTTATGAGGCGCCGTGCGCTTGATATCGACCCGAATGCCGATATCGAAGTGCGCAATATGTTTTATCTGCCAGAGACGGCGGATAGCTTCGATATATCGCGCTTTGACTGCATAGTCGATGCGATAGATACCGTTTCGGCGAAATTTGAGTTGATAAAGCGCGCAAACGAAGTGGGAATACCGATAGTCAGCTGTATGGGAACAGGAAATAAACTTCATCCCGAGATGCTGGAGATAACGGATATTTACAAAACTTCCGTATGTCCGCTTGCCAAGGTTATGCGCGGCAAGTTGAGAGCGGCGGGGATAAAAAAGCTCCGCGTGGTTTATTCCAAGGAAGAGCCGCGAAAGCCGCATGCCGACTACGAGGGGAAAATAGAACTTCCTGAGAATAAACGGCAGGTGCCGGGGAGCATTTCCTTTGTGCCGCCGACGGCAGGCATGCTCCTTGCGAGCGAAGTTTTTCGCATACTGACAGGAGAAAAATAATATGAAAAGCGGTTGTCGCTGTGGCGGCAATCGCTTTTTTGCATGATGACGACGCTTTTATTAAAGTTTTCGTCGCCATTGAAGTTTCGCTCAAGCCTTTTCAAAGGCTTGCAAGGTCAAGGGCATGCGCCCTTGTCGCGCTCCGCAGAGCGCGAAATTTCCTATCGGCGTTTTCTTTTTTATAGCTTTTTCTTTTGCGCCTGCTTCGTCAAAAGAAAAAGCGGATAAAGTATGTATCTTTTCTTTTTGTTGTTTGTTATATTTGAGTTTTGTGTGTAGGGCGGTGGCTTGCTGCCGCCGTATGGAAACATGGAGTGACTTTTCTCTTCTTCGCGCTTTTTACTGACGAAAAGCCGGCAAAATCCAAAAAGCGTCGATGCACCCACATCGACGCTTTTTCTGTTCAATTTACATTCGCTTTATTTGCGCTCCGTCTGCTTCTTCCATTTCGGAGGCGTTACTACTTCGCGGCGGCGACGGTTGTATTCCGATTTCGGATTCATAAACTGACGCCAGTCAAGATCGCCGCGCTCAAGAGCGCAGACTATCGTCTCTGCCGTAGCTATATTTGTGGCTACGGGAGTATTGTGTATATCGCATTCGCGGACAAGGTCGCTGTCCGTGAGAAGCTCATTGAAATCTGCCGTTGTATTGTTATCACGGAAGTACAGGAGGATATCTATCTCATTATATGCTATTCTGGACATTATCTGGTCTATGCCGCCCTGTCTGCCGGGCAGAAGCTGCTCAATCTCAAGTCCCGTTGCATCGGAGACCATTTTGCCCGTTGCTTTTGTAGCGCATATATGATGCTTTGCCAAAACGCCGCAATAAGCGATGCAGAACTGAACCATAAGCTCTTTCTTTGCGTCATGTGCTATGATAGCTATTTCCATATCTTTTTCCTTTCGTTGCTTCGGAAAAACGGCATACCGAAGCGTCGTTATTTTATTTCCTTTAGTTTACGTATGTGATAGAAAAGCGGAACGGACTGACCGAGTGTTCTTCTCGCTATATTTTCAAAGGCATTTGTGATATTGTGAGAGAAAAGCTCGTCTGTGAGTGCGCCGTCATTGCCTGCGTAGATAACCTCGGGATCATACGGAACGGCACCGATAAGCCGCACGGATGCGCTTTCCACCATTTCGAGCACATCGTGCTTCGCCGCCTTTACGCTCCTGCCGCTCAGCTTATTCACGATAAGTCTCATGCGGGAAACGCCCTTGGCATAGAGAAAAGATGCTGTCCTCTCCGCGGCGCGTATGGCGGCACGGGAGGGGGAGACGATGATATACGCCGTATCCGCGACGGAGGCAGAGAGCAGAAGCGGTTCGCCAACGCCGCCGGGGGTATCTATAAAGATGAAATCGTATCTGCCGCTGTCCCTGTACTCGGCGATAGCGCGGCGGAATGCAAATGCCGTGAATCTGCTGTCAAATGAATAGGGTGCCGGTACAAAGAAGAGATTTTTGCTTCTTCTATCCGGGATGACCGCGCGCTCGGGCGTTACTCTGCCGAAAATGACATCGCCTATATCATAGAGCGCCTCATCGGAGAGGCCGAGCAGGATATCCATGCATCTGTTTCCGAAATCGCAGTCTATGACAAGCACACGCTTTCCGAGGAGAGCCGCCGACATGGCAAGATTTGCGCATACGGTTGACTTGCCGACGCCGCCCTTGCAGGAGGTGAAAAGAATCACTTTTGTTTTTGATGAAAGACTTTCGTTTTCCATTAAAAATCGCCTCCCTCACATTTTTCTGACAACTCTTTTATTATTTTATCACCTTGAAGCCTCTTTGTCAACGGAAATGAGTCAAAATATTAAATATGTTGCAAATATCACAAAAACAGGGCAGATATATTATTTAATTATGACTGTTTCCAGCGTGGCAAAGGCTTCTTCTTCGAGAGCGGCGACATCGACACGCGCTTCTTCGTGTTCAACCTTGCAAATCTCGGGCTGGGTGCGCGGATGAGCGGGCGTGAAAACGGTGCAACAATCCTCGTAGGGAAGAATGGAGGTCTCGAATGTATCTATCTTGCGTGAAATTTTTATTATATCTTCCTTATCCATGCCGATGACGGGACGGAAAACAGGCATATTCACGACGCTGTCCGTAACGAGGAGCGCTTTCATCGTCTGGCTTGCCACCTGACCGATGCTCTCTCCCGTTATCAGCGCATCGCATGAGAATTTATTTGCCGTGCGCTCCGCAAGGCGCATCATGAAGCGGCGCAGGAGCAGGGTGAAATAGTCCTCATTGCAACTGTCGCGCAGAACCTCCTGAATATGTGTGACGGAGATGATATGAACGCGTATCTCGCCCGCATAGCCCGCAATCTTGGCGGCGAGGTCGAGAACCTTTTGTCTTGCGCGTTCGCTTGTATAGGGGAAGCTCTCGAAGTGCATCGCATCTATGCGCACACCGCGCTTTGCCATCATGAAGCCGGCGACGGGGCTGTCGATACCGCCCGAGAGGAGCAGAAGACCCTTGCCGTTTGAGCCCGTCGGCATGCCGCCGACGGCGCGTTCCTGACCTGCGCAGATATATGCGGCGAAATCGCGTATCTCAACTCTGACGCAGACCTGCGGCTCGTGCACATCGACTTTGAGCGCACCGCCAGAGGCTTCGAGTATAGCCGCGCCGACCTCGGCGGCAATTTCGGGTGAGGTGAGCGGAAATCTTTTGTCGGAGCGCTTGGATTCAACCTTGAATGTGCGCGCGCCCGAAAGATAGGGCATAAACACCGTGCCTGCCGCCTCGAGTATGGCGTTCATATCTTTGGGTAACTCTATCGCGCGGCTGACGGCAGAAACGCCGAAAGTATTTTTTGCCGCCTCGTATGCTCCCGTAATATCGCAGGTCTCCTCAAGCGGCTCGATATATGCCGTGCTCTGTATATAGTAAATTTTGAATTTGCCGAACTGCGCCGTGCGGCGGACAAGCTCGTTTTTCAGCAGGTGCTCAAAATGGGAACGGTTAGCTCCTTTGAGCGTGATTTCGCCGTATTTGCAGAGAATTATTTCTTTCATTTGTCATTTTTCCTTTCGGGATGATAAATTTTTCGGGAAAATTTAAAAATCCTATTCCATAAATCGCAAAAATATATTATAATAGACAAAACGGGACTTTTTTCGGCTGTTTTGCCGTGTCCTGAAATCATTATACAATTTTTCCGCACTTTTTTCAATCGTTTTTGAAAAAGAAATAAAGAAAAATACGGAGGTTACCATGAAAAGACTTTACACGCTCGATATCGCGGGAGAGGAACTGAAGCTCCGCAGTGAAGATGACCCCAGATATGTTCAGCATCTCGCGCACGAACTCTCAAAGAAGATAAACTATTATGCACTCTCGGGAGCCGGTGTATCGAAGCTTCAGGCGGCTATAGTATGCGCGCTTGATCTGCTCGATGAAAACTACCGTCTGAAATCCCTGATGGAGGATGCTCCGAAAAAGGACGAAAAGAAATCTGACGGCGGCAAGAAATAATGACCGGCAAGAAAAATGCCCGCCTGCCCGAGCTTCTTGCTCCCGCAGGCTCCGCCGAGGCTCTTTATGCTGCAGTTTCCGCGGGAGCCGATGCCGTATATTTCGGAGTCGGCGCTTTCAATGCGCGCATGAATGCGAAGAACCTCGACGGCAGCGAGCTTGCGGAGGCGATATCGTATTGCCGCAGGCTCGGCGTGAAAACATATGTCACGCTCAATACGCAGCTCTACGGCGGCGAGGTATATGCGGCGGCGGAGACGGCACGCGGGCTTTACAATCTCGGCGTCGATGCCTTTATAACGGCGGATATCGGGCTTGCGCGTATACTGCGCTCGGTTTATCCCGAGACAGAGATACACGCGAGCACTCAGATGACTGGGCAGAACGAAATGAGTGCGCGGGTGCTCTCGGAGATGGGTTTTTTCCGCATGGTGGCGCCGCGCGAGCTTTCGCTTGCCGATATAAAGGCGCTCTGCGAAAAGTCGCCGATAGAGGTGGAAATATTCATTCACGGCGCACTCTGCGTCAGTGCCTCGGGGCAGTGCCTTTTCAGCTCTGTTATCGGCGGCAGAAGCGGAAACAGGGGGCAGTGCGCACAGCCGTGCCGCCTGCCGTATTCCTGCGGAAAAGGGCAGGGATATCCGCTTTCGCTCAAGGATTTGTGCCTTGCTTCTCATATTGAGGAGATTATTTCTTCGGGTGCGGCTTCGCTGAAAATCGAGGGCAGAATGAAGAGCGCCGATTATGTTTACGGCGTGGTGAAAATATACCGTCGCCTGCTCGATGAGGGCAGAAACGCGACGGCAGATGAGATGGAAGCTCTCGCGCGGCTTTTCTCGCGCTCGGGCTTTACCGACGGATATTTCACGGAAAAGATAGATTCTTCCATGCTTGGCGTGCGTACCGAGGACGACAAACGCGCAAGCACCGCGCAGGGTAGCGGAAAATATACAGGCGAGCGAAAGCTTCCGCTTCGGATAAAGGCGCAATTTTATGCCGACCGCCCGCCTGTGCTGCATGGCACGGCATACCGCGGCGACGAGGAGATATGCGCCTCTGTCGCAGGCAAAAACGCGCCGGATGCGGACTATCCGGCGATACCGCAGAGCCGCATGGAGGAGAATCTCTCCAAGCTCGGGGCTACAATCTACCGCGCACAAAAAACGGAAATAACGGGAGCGGAGAATGCACATTTTCCGCTCTCGGAGATAAACGCGCTCCGCCGCGCTCTCTGTGAGAGACTTGACGCGGTGGCTCTCGGAGGGCGAAAGCCACTCGAAAAGAGCGATATGCCGAAGGCGGCATCGGCATCGCTGACGGAATCGGCGGGAAAAGTGAATTTTGCGGGCGAAAAAGCAGACGCACACGGAAAAACGGCGTATTTCGTCTATGCCGACAGCATAACGGAAGCGGCAAAGGTTTATTTCGAGCGCATTTATGTGCCGCTCATGCAGTATGCGAAGCTGGAAAATCCTGCGGCAAATATCGGCGTGGCTTTTCCACCCGTAGCATTTTCGCATGAGCTCGCGGAGGTCATCGCCGCGGCGGAAAAGGCGGCGGAGATGGGTTGCCGCTATGCGCTGATAACGAATCTCTGGCAGGTCGCGACGGCGAAGAGACTCGGTTTTGAAGCCTGCGGAGACCTGCGCCTCGGCATATGCAACGGCGAGAGCGCCGCGGAGATGGCGGATATCGGGTTGGATCGCTTTATTGTTTCGAGCGAGGCGAGAAAATCGCCTGTCGCCGTGATACCGCGCGGGCAGATAATCTACGGTGCGCTCCCCGTGATGACGCTCGAAAAATGCGCGATAAGGGAGATATGCGGCGCGAAACTGCCGCCGGTATCCGCCTGCCGCTACTGCGATACGCACAGGTTTTCATACCTTTGCGACAGGCTCGGGGTGAAATTCCCGATGGTGCGCGAATATAAGCACAGAAATGTGATATTCAACAGCGTTCCCGTCTATATGGGCGATAAGAAGAGCGGTATGGACTGCGAATTTTATCATTATATATTCACATCCGAGAGCCGCGCAGAAACAGACCGCATAATCGGAATTACGGAAAAAGGCGAGAGCTACGGCGGAAAATTCTGCCGCCTTTCCTCGCCGAAGTGAGGAAGTATGTTTAAAAAAATAATTCTCGCATCGTCATCGCCGCGAAGAAAAGAAATACTCGGGAGACTCGGACTGCATTTTGAAATATGCTCGCCCGATGCGGACGAGACCTGCGACGAAGAGATGAAGCCATGGGACTATGTCTGCACGCTCTCGCGCAGAAAAGCAGATGCGGTTAAGGAAAAATATGCGGGCGACGATACGCTCATCATCGCCTGCGATACCGTTGTCGTTTACGGCGGGCATATCATAGGTAAGCCCGAGAGCGAAATGCACGCTCGTGTCACGCTGGAGCTTCTTGCCGATTCGTATCACGATGTCTACTCGGGACTCACGCTCATCGGAGGCGGCAAGACCCTGTGCAAGAGTGCGCGCACGAGAGTGAAAATGCGTGCCTACAGCGAATCCGATATAGAAAAATATGTCGCCTCGGGCGAACCGATGGGCAAGGCGGGCTCGTATGCCATTCAGGGGATCGGCTCGGCGCTTGTCGAGAGCATAGAGGGCGACTACTATAATATAATGGGCTTTCCCGTGCCGCTTTTCTGCGATATGCTGAAAAGGGAATACGGAATATCGGTTTTCGATATGTCGGAGTGACGATATGACTGAAAAAGAGAAAAAAGCGCGCGTGGCGTATGTCGTCGCCGAGCTCGAAAAAATATATCCCGATGCCGTCTGTGCGCTTGAATCCGGCGGCGATCCGTGGCGGCTTCTCGTCATGGGCAGGCTCTCGGCGCAGTGCACCGACGCGAGGGTGAATATAGTCTGCCGCGAGCTTTTCAGGCATTTTCCCGATGTTGCGGCTATGGCGGCGGCGCCGCTTGAGGAGATAGAAAAGCTCGTCTATTCCTGCGGAGTATACAAGGTGAAAGCGAAGAATATACGCGATTTTTCCGCGATAATCACGGAGAAATACGGAGGCAGGGTTCCCGACAGCATGGAGGAACTTCTGACTCTCCCGGGCGTCGGAAGAAAGATAGCAAATCTCATACTCGGCGATGTCTACGGCAAGCCCGCGATAGTCGCCGATACGCATTGCATACGCATTTCAAATCGGCTCGGGCTTTGCGAAAGCAAAGTGCCGGAAAAGGTGGAGCGCACGCTCTCGGCAATTGTCGCACCGGAGAAGCAGTCGGATTTCTGCCACAGACTCGTGCAGTTCGGCAGGGATACATGCGACGCGCGAAAGCCGAAATGCGAATCCTGCCCGTTTTCGGGCTTGAAATGCAAAATCTGATGAAAAAACGGAGTTTTTTATGGTAAATCAGCCTTTGGCGGACAGAATAAGACCGAAAAGTCTCTCCGATGTCGCGGGAGATCCTAAGCTCTTCGGCGAGAAGGGTATTTTTGCCTCGATGATAGCGAGCGGCTATATCCCGAATATGATATTTTTCGGTCCATCGGGAACGGGAAAAACCACCGTGGCAAATATCATTGCCGAGGCGGCGGGAAAAACGCTCCACAAGCTCAATGCGACTACGGCGGGCATTTCCGATATAAAGGAGGTTATCGCCGATACCTCGTCGCTCATGGGCTCCGGCGGCGTACTGCTGTATCTGGACGAGCTTCAGTATTTCAATAAGAAACAGCAGCAATCCCTGCTTGAATTTATCGAGGACGGCAGGATAACGCTCATCGCTTCCACTACGGAAAATCCGTATTTTTATGTTTATCCCGCAGTGCTCTCGCGCAGTGCCGTTTTTGAGTTCAAGCCGCTTTCGCGGGAGGCGCTCACGGGCGCACTCGAGCGTGCCGTGAGCGTTATGGAGGAAGAGGACGGCAAAAAGATAGGACGCGAAGAAGGCGCCCTCTCCATGATAGCCGCGGCGGCTTCGGGAGATGCGCGCCGCGCGGTTAACCTGCTCGAAAATGTCTACAGAGTATGCGGCGGGATAACGGAAGAGAATATCCGTGCATTCCTGCCCGAGATAATGGGCATGGCGGGCTTTGACAAGGCGGGCGACGGACACTATGACCTGCTCTCGGCTTTTCAGAAGTCGATACGCGGCTCCGACCCCGACGCCGCGCTCTTTTACCTTGCCAAGCTGCTTGCGGGAGGCGACCTCATTTCCGCCTGCCGCAGAATACAGGTCATAGCGAGCGAGGATATAGGGCTGGCGTATTCTCAGGCGGCGGCGATAACGCGCGCCTGCGTGGAGAGCGCGCGTGAGCTCGGGCTTCCCGAGGCGGCTGTTCCGCTTGCTCATGCCACGGTGATGCTGGCGACCGCGCCGAAGTCAAATTCATCCTATCTCGGCTACTATGCCGCGCTTGAGGATGTGAACGCGGGCAGAGGCACCGAGGTGCCGAGATGCGTGCAGAATGTGCATTTCGACGGGGAAAATATCGGCGATAAGGGACAGAACTACAAATACCCGCACGATTATCCGAATCATTATGTCGAGCAGAGCTATATGCCGCTCGACTTAAAGGAGCGGAAATATTATCGCTTCGGCGAAAACAAGGCGGAAAGTGCCGCCGCAGCATACTGGGCGCAGATAAAGAAAAAATAAGGTGATGCTATGAATATTATTCAGGTCGGTTCATCGGGTCATTACGAATACGCACTCGAGGCGGCAAAAAGAGCGGGTTTTCGCTTCACGGGGATATGCATGGGCGACCGCAGGGAAAAGAATACCACGCGCGAGCATTTTCAGAAATTCGGCTTCGATGTGCCGCTGTATGAGGACTATGCCGAGATGCTGGAAAAGGCGTCCTCGGATATAGTGATAATAAATTCGTTCATGGGCTATAATGCGGAATTTGCCGCAGAGGCTCTGCGCCGCGGCAAGCATGTTTTCATAGAAAAGCCGATAGCGACATCGCTTGACGGACTTCGGCTTGTGATGCGTGAGTATCACAATGTCAATACGAAAGAGATGCTCGAAAAATACGACAGGAAAAGGGTCTGCCTCTGCGGAATGTTCGGAATACTCGACGAGCCGCATTTCATGACGGCATGGAAGACAGCCGCGAGCGGCGATCTCGGCGAAATCCGGCTCGTGAATGCGCAGAAATCATACAAGCTCGGCAAGAGGGAAGAGTTCTATTCCGAGCGCGAGCTATACGGCGGCACGATACCTTGGGTGGCGATACATGCCATAGATTGGGCATGGCGGCTTTTCGGTCTGCATTTCACCGAGGTGACGGCAAGGCAGAGCAGAGCCGCAAACGGCGGCAACGGCACGCTGGAAACGGATGCGATATGTCTTTTCCGCGGAAGCAGGGGAGAGATAGTTTCCGTTTCCGCAGACTATCTGCGCCCCGCGGGAGCGCCGACTCACGGCGACGACCGCATACGCGCCGTCGGCGAACACGGTATCATGGAGATTCGTGCGGGCAAGGTCTATATCACCGACGAAAACGGCGAAAGGGAAGCGAAGGAATACGGAAAATCCGGCAGTATTTTCGATGAATTTATAAACGAGATTGAAACAGGAATTCCCGGCAGAGTATCGGCTATGGGCAGCTTCTATTCCACATATCTCGCCCTCTGCGCGAGAGAAAGCGCGGACAGAGGAAAGACCGTAGTGCTGGATTTCGATGATTTTTGCCGCATGCTGTGACGGCAAAAATGAAAAAACTGTAAATTCTGCAAAAAAAATCAAAAAAATATTGTAAAATCGAAAAACCCGCGTTATAATACAATGTTGGAATAAGCATGGGAGGTTTGCCGCTTGAAAGAAGTTGATATGTATACCGACGGTGCCTGCAAAGGCAACCCGGGAGCGGGCGGTTTCTGCTGCATACTGAAGTATAAGGGCAAGGAAAAGCTTGTTTCGGGAGGAGAGGCAAATACCACAAACAACCGCATGGAGCTGCGCGCCGTGATAAGCGGACTGGAGATTCTCCGCGAGCCCTGCGAGGTGACGGTTTATTCCGACTCGAAATATGTCGTGGACGCGATGAAGCTCGGCTGGGCACGCGGATGGAAAGAAAAGGGCTGGAAAAAGAGCGACGGAAAAACGGCGCTGAATACCGACCTTTGGGAGCGGCTGCTTTCTCTCTCCGAGATGCACAGGCTGAGGTTTGTCTGGATAAAAGGACACGACGGACACGAATACAACGAGCGGTGCGACAGGGAAGCTGTCGCGCAGGCGGAAAAATTCATATAACAAAGCACAGAGAGAGGATGTGTAAAACTTGGAAAAAAGATTTGTTTACGCAGACAATGCGGCTACGACGAAGCCCGACCCGAGGGTTATCGAGGCGATGAAGCCTTATCTTACGGAATGCTGGGGAAATCCCTCGAGCATATACGGCTTCGGTCAGAATGCCAAGGAGGCGCTGAGCGTGGCGAGAGCAAAAATTGCTTCTCTGATGGGTTGTGACGCGGGCGAAATATACTTTACTTCATGCGGCACGGAATCCGATAACTGGGCAATAAGAGGAGCGGCATACGCAAATATAAGAAAGGGCAAGCATCTGATAACGACAAAGGTTGAGCATCACGCCGTTCTCCATACTATGGAGGCGCTGAAAAAAGAGGGCTTTGAGGTGACATACCTCGATGTCGATGAGTACGGCATGATTTCTCCCGAGGCAGTGCGCGACGCTATACGCGACGATACGACGCTTGTCGCCGTAATGTACGCAAATAACGAGATAGGCACAGTTATGCCTATCGCCGAAATAGCAAAAATAACAAAAGAAAAGAAAGTTCTCTTCTTCACCGATGCCGTTCAGGCTGTCGGCCATGAGAAGATAAATATTCACGAGCTGGGAGTAGATATGCTTTCCTGCTCCGGTCATAAGATAAACGCGCCGAAGGGCACGGGCTTCCTTTATATACGCAAGGGCGTCGGCATCCGCAATCTCATAGAGGGCGGCGGTCAGGAAAAGGGCAAGCGTTCCGGCACGGAAAATGTGGCATACGCCGTTGCTCTCGCAAAGGCACTTGAGCTCGCCTGCGAGCAGATGCCCGACCTTGAGAGAGTCGCCGCCATGCGCGACAGACTCATCCGTGAGATTCTCGCGAAGATTCCCGATACAAGACTTAACGGTCATCCCACACAGAGACTTCCCGGAAATGTCAATATTTCATTTGATTTCATAGAGGGCGAGAGCATGATTCTTCTGCTCGATTCCTGCGGCATATGCGCCTCCACAGGCTCTGCCTGCTCGAACAACTCTCTCGAGCCTTCTCATGTTCTGCTTGCGATAGGTCTTCCTCACGAAAAGGCGCACGGTTCGCTCCGTCTCAGCCTCTCGCATGAGACGACAGACGAGGATGTGGACTATATCCTTGAGAAACTGCCGCCCATCATTCAGAGACTGCGCGACATGAGTCCGCTCTACAATGCGTAAAACGAAAGTAATTTATTTCATATAAAAGGAGGGAATAATATGTATTCCGAAAAAGTAATGGACCACTTCATGCACCCGAGAAATGTAGGCGAAATAGAAAACGCCGACGGTATAGGTGAGGTAGGCAACGCAAAATGCGGCGATATAATGAGAATCTATCTCAAAATAGATAACGGCATCATAACCGATGTGAAATTCAAGACATTCGGCTGTGGTGCAGCTGTTGCCACATCGTCGATGGCAACCGAGCTGATAAAGGGAAAGAGCGTTGACGATGCGCTCAAACTCACAAACAAGGCTGTTATCGAGGCACTTGACGGACTTCCTCCGATAAAGATACATTGCTCCGTGCTTGCCGAGGAGGCTGTTCGCGCGGCTATTGCCGACTACTATAAGAAAAACGGCATCGCAAAGGAGATTCCCGGCGCGGAGTGCACGGGCTGTTGTTCATGCTGCGAGCATGATGCCGAGCACAACCATGTGCATGACCACGACCATGAGTAAGAAAAAAATACTGCTTGGTATGAGCGGCGGCGTTGACAGTACATTCAGCGCCGTCCGCTTGCTTAATGAGGGATATGACGTCGAGGGCGCGATACTCGTGATGAGCGAGCATACCGACACCTTACCTGCCGAGATTAACGCAAAAAAACTCGGTATACCGCTTCATATCGTCGATTGCAGAGAGAAATTCGACGAATGCGTGAAGAAAAATTTCATCTCGGAATACTGCCGCGCGAGAACGCCGAATCCATGCACGCTATGCAACAGATATGTGAAAATGGCGGAGCTTTGCCGCATTGCCGGGAGCATCGGCGCAGAGAAGATTGCCACGGGACATTACTGCGGCATAGGTTATGATGAGGAAAGCGGCAGATATTATCCAAAAAAGGGCGCGGACGCAAGAAAAGACCAGAGCTATGTTTTCTGGAATCTCACGCAGAAGGAGCTTTCCATGCTCTATTGTCCGCTTTTTGCCGATAATAAAAGCGAAGTGAAAGAACTGGCGCGCAAGAGCGGGATAGATGTGCCGGAGGGCGAGAGTCAGGATATCTGTTTCATCCCCGACGGCGACCATGCCGCTTTCATAGAGGCGGCTGTCGGCAAGCTTCCCGAGGGCGATTTCATAGATGAAAACGGTAGGGTTCTCGGCAGGCACAAGGGCATAGCGCACTATACCGTGGGTCAGCGCAAGGGACTCGGAATCTCTGCGGGAAAGCCCGTATTCATATCGAGAATCGATGCCGAAAACAATACAATAACTGTATCGAATGAGAGCGCACTTTTCAGCACGGAATTTACCTGCTCGTCGCTCAATTTCGCGAAGCTTGCGCCTTTTGAGGGTACTGTCCGCGCGCAGGTCAAGGTGCGCTATGCTGCAAAGCCCGTGGACGCCGAGGTGACTGTTTCGGACGGCAGGGCATATGTGAAAACAGCGGTGCCTGTGCGCGCCGCAACCCCGGGTCAGAGCGCCGTTTTCTATGACGGAGACGATGTGCTTTTCGGCGGTTTTATAGACTGAAAAAGCGGCTTTGTCTGCCCGACGCATTTTGACGGCAAAAACAAGAAAATCTAATATTCTAATATAAAACAGGGCTAAAATCGTCGTTTTGCCCTGTTTTTTTTACATTTTTAAAACTAAAAGTAAACCGATTGAAAACTTTTGTGAAAAATGACAATGCGTCAAAAAACGCAGGCGGAAATTATGAAAATTGCACATAAAGTCAGGGGTATTTTTACGGACTTCACTGACAAAAGTTTATCGCAAAAAGCAATTTGCGGTTGCGGAAATAAATTGCAAATTGCAGGTTGACGACGAAAAAAGCCAAAAAACGGCTGAAAAAGCGGCGAAATCAAAGAAAAATCGCAATTCTGCAAAACTTGTGCAACCTCACGGTTGCGGCGGGCGACAAAACTCAAAAAAAGCGCAAAACTCCGCACTTTCATCCGAAAATGCCGGAAAAATGCAAAAAACGGACACCGAGGCAAAAATGTTCGGAAAAAAGCGCCGTTTTGCCGTCCGCAAAGCCTTTTTGCACGGGAAAACCTTGCTCTGTGCTTCTTGACTTTGCGGCGCTTATATGATATTATATTAAGGCATATTTCAGAGAGAAAATATGTGCGTCACGAAAGTGATATACCCCATCTTTTTAGGAGGATCCAAATGGAAAAATCGAAATTCACAAGATTGCTTGCTTTTGCGCTTGCACTGTGCATGACGATATGCGGCGCGACGACGCTTTTTGCAGCTGATACGACCACGACTTCATCGGGAAGTTCAGAGTCGGACAGCTTTGCGGAAGCGCTCGAGCAGCTTAACGACATCACATGGAGCACATACTACGCAAGATATTCCGGCATGAAGAGATATACCGGCGAGCCCATCGTAATAAAGGCTTCCGGATATACAAGCTTCACGTATCCCTCGGGAATGACCGACAAGGACGCCGCTCTGCCTTTTGAAAAGCTCGATGAGCTTGACGGCAGAAAGGATGTTCTCCAGACGCCGGATATCGGTACCGTCGAGTACAAAGTAACCGTGCCTGAGGACGGACTTTATGCCATCGAGTGGGATTACTACCCGATAAAGGCGAAAGCGAGCAACATAGAAAGAACGCTCAGAATCAACGGCGAAGTTCCTTTCACCGAGGTAAGAAACCTTCTGATGACAAAAATCTGGAAGGACGAATACAAGTACGATGAAAACGGCAATATCGTCTTTGATAAGGATGCAAGCGGCAACGATGCTCGTCCGCAGAAGTATGAAGCGCCCGAATGGCGCACCTACTATGTAAGCGACCCGACCGGCTACAACAACGGCAACTTCTGGTTCTACCTCAAGGCGGGCGAAAATACGATTTCGCTTACCGGTCAGAGAGAGCCTGTCGTGCTGGATGAGATTCGCCTCACAGCCGTTACAGACGAGCTTACATACGAGGAGTACCGCAAGCTAAACGACTCAAAGCCGAACAACGCTACTTCCGCCACGCCGATAAAGATTGAGGCTGAAAACGCGAGCGCCACATCGGACAAGACGCTTTATCCGGACAACGACCGTTCTTCTTCAATAAACAGCCCTCAGCACGCAAGCTACATTCTCTGCAATGTAATCGGCGGCTCCAACTGGTCGACCATGGGTCAGTGGATAGAGTGGACGGTGACTGTTCCCGAGGACGGATACTACAAAATCTACTCCAGATTCCTTCAGAATGTGGTTCAGGGTCTTTACGTGTCGAGACGCCTGCGCATAGACGGCGAGATTCCGTTTTATGAGGCAAACAATGTCAACTTCATCTATAATTCCGACTGGCAGTTCTCTGCGCTCGGCGTTGACGGCGAAGCCTTTGACTTTTATCTTGAAAAAGGAACGCACACATTTTCTCTCGAGGTTACACTCGGCGAGCTCGGCGGAATCATATCCGAGGTACGCAGAGCTCTTACCGAGATAAACAATATATATCTGAAGATACTTTCGATAACAGGTCCTTCTCCGGACTCTTATCAGGATTATAAGTTCTATTCCCGTATTCCTTCGGAAATAAAGAGAATGAGAGAGCTTTCCACAGAGCTTTTTGATATCGCAAAACGCTTTGAACAGATTACCGGCGGCGGCAGCTCGAACCAGGCTACACTCGAAAAGATTGCACGCCGTCTCGAGACGATGTCCAAGAACAGCGAGCGTCAGATAGCCAAGAACTTCACTGCTCTCAAGACCGATATCGGTAACCTCGGCACATGGCTCAATACAGTCACATCGCAGACTCTGAAAATGGACTATCTCGTAGTCGCTCCCGCTGAGGCAACACTCGATAAGAAGGAATACAAGGCGAAGGGCAACTTCTTTGAAAACTTCGGCTTTGAGGTTTCCGCTTTCGTATGGAGCTTCTTCCGCGACAACTCTTCGTTCGGCGCAGTTGAAGTCGGCGAGGGTATGACGGAGCTTACCGTATGGACCACAATCTCCCGTGAGCGCGCACAGCTCATCCGTGACCTTGTAAGCAACAACTTCTCATCGGTGGAGCCGAATATATCTGTAAATATGAAAGTTGTTACGGCAGGCGCACTGCTTCCCGCGGTGTTCGCAGGCGTAGGTCCCGATATAATGATGGAGGAGCCTTCCTCTACCGTTATCAACTATGCTGTCCGCGGCGCGGTTGTAAACCTCTATGACTGCGACGATTTCCAAACGCTGAAAGGAAGATTCCACGATAGCGCATGGACGCCTCTGACTGTCGCTCTCGACAGTCCCGACGGCGAAAAGGCAGTTTATGGTATACCGCTTACACAGAGCTTCAGCGTCATGTTCTACAGAAAGGACATCCTCGCGGAGCTCGGCATAACGAAGGCACCTGAAACATGGGATGAATTCGAAACCATTTCCGAAACGCTCATTTCCAACAACTATGAAGTCGGCATGGGCTACAACGAAATGTTCAATATCTTCCTTTATCAGAAGGGCGGCACGCTGTATACAAACGGCGGCACGACGATATCTTATGATACGGATGTTGCGCTCGATGCATTCACCGAAATGTGCGAGCTTTACACACACAAGAAATTTCCCAAGACCTATGATGCGGCAAACCGTTTCAGAACGGGCGAAATTCCGATAATCATAGCTGACTATATCACATTCTACAATCAGTTCACAATATTCGCAACAGAGCTGAACGGACTCTGGGGCTTCACAAATATCCCCGGTACTGTCCGCGAAGACGGCACTGTTGACAAGACAACGATAGGCTCCGTTACGGCGATGGTCGTAATGAGAGATGCGGAAGAGAAGAAGAACACAGCCTTCAAATTCATGGAGTGGTGGATGCGCACGGAAATCCAGAGCGCATACGCAAACGAGCTGGTAGCGCTTCTCGGTCCTGCCGGCAAGTACGCTACGGCAAACTACGAGGCATTCTCCGAGATGTCATGGTCGGCAAGCGAATCCAAGGTGCTCAGCGAGCAGTTCAAGGTGCTCAAGTGTATGCCTGAAATGCCCGGAAGCTACATCATCTCCCGCTATGTAAACTTTGCTTACCTTGAGGTTTATAACAACGGCGCAAACCCGAGCGATGA
Source organism: Acutalibacteraceae bacterium (assembly GCA_963618495.1). Lineage (GTDB taxonomy): Bacteria > Bacillota > Clostridia > Oscillospirales > CAG-272 > Apopatosoma. The sequence goes on along the minus strand of CAVESF010000008.1, from coordinate 39,995 downwards.
GCTCCTCGGTTATGTCGATACGATAAACCGCGAGATGGAAAGAAAGAGAGCAGAGCTGAAGCGCAACTTCTTCGTTCCCTCAAATTACGACCTGTTCGGTTAATCAACACCTCCGGAAAGCGGCAGACTTCCGCTTTCCGGAGAAGAAATACTTGATAAAGGAGAAAATCAAATGTCTACAGAAACTGTTGCTGAGAAGCAGATGGGCAAAAAGCCGGTTTCCCGCAAGGAAATGTCGATGTTCCAGTGGACACTGAAAGAAATGAAGCGCAATTACGCAGCGTATATCATGTGCTTTCCTTTCTACTTCGTGTTCATACTGTTCACGATAGGTCCGGTTATCCTCTCGCTTTTCTTCAGCTTTACAATATTCAACCTTATAGAAGCGCCGCAGTTCGTATTCTTTGAGAACTATGTCCGTCTTTTCGTGGACGACGATGTATTCCTCACGGCTGTTCAGAACACGCTTATTTTCGCGGCTGTAACGGGACCTGTTTCATACCTGCTCTCGTTCCTCGTCGCATGGTTTATAAACGAGCTTCCTCCGAAGATAAGGTCGTTTGTAACGCTTATCTTCTATGCACCGTCTATCTCGGGCGGTATCTACACCGTATGGATGGTATTCTTCAGCGGTGACTCATACGGCTATGCAAACTACATCCTCCTTAAGCTGGAGGTTATCACCGAGCCTATACAGTGGTTCCAGAATGCAAAATATGTCATGCCGCTCTGTATAGTCGTTGCCCTCTGGACATCGCTCGGCGTTTCGTTCCTTTCGTTCATCGGCGGTCTGCAGACGGTCAGCAAGGACCAGTTTGAGGCGGGTGCCGTGGACGGTGTACGAAACCGTTGGCAGGAACTCTGGTACATAACGCTCCCGAATATGAAGCCGCAGCTTCTTTTCGGTGCCATCATGTCCATTACATCGTCATTTGGTTTCGGCGCGATAGTTACAACGCTCGCGGGCTTCCCCAGCGTAAACTACGCGGCTCATACGATAATGCATCATCTCGAGGACTACGGCGGTCAGCGATTTGAGGTCGGCTATGCTTCGGCTATAGCAACAATACTCTTCTTTATCATGATAGGCGCAAACATGCTGGTAAAGAAAATACTTTCGAAGGTGGGACAGTAATATGGCGAGAAAAGTTACAAAATTAAGAACCAGAAATCATAAAGTTGTCCTTAACCGTTCCGTCGGAGGCGACGCGGGTATAACCTTCTTCCTCGTGCTTTTCGGACTCTTCATGTTTATCCCTATGTACTACGCTATCATCCAGTCGCTCAAGCCGCTTGACGAGCTCTGGGTGTATCCCCCGAGATTCTATGTCGCAAACCCGACTCTTTCAAACTTTTCCGATATGTTCAAAGCGATGACAGACTCGTGGGTTCCTTTTTCCAGATACATATTCAATACGGTGTTCATCTCCGTCGGCGGTACTTTCGGTAACCTTGTGTGCGGTTCTCTTGCCGCATATGCCGTTTCCAAGATAAAGTTTCCCGGCAGAAAAGCTCTGCAGAAAATGGTAAGACTCGCGCTCATGTTCCATGCGACGGTCGGCTCGGTTGTCAATTTCATGACGATGAGCGCACTTCACCTCGTCGATACATACTGGGCAATCATAATCCCCGCATGCGGCAGTACGCTCGGTATGTTCCTTATGATGCAGTTTATGGAGTCCTCCGTTCCGGATACGGTTCTCGAATCCGCGAGACTGGACGGCGCATCCGAAATCCGCACATACTGGACTATAGCAATGCCGATGGTTAAGCCTGCATGGCTGACTCTGATAGTTTACTCTTTCCAGGGTCTGTGGCAGACAGGTTCTTCCATTTATATAATGAGCGAACAGTACAAGACATTCAACTATGCTATCTCTCAGATAGTATCCAGCGGTATCGCCCGTGCCGGCGTCGGCATGGCTTCCGCAGTCGTAATGATGATAGTTCCTGTGGCGGTATTCGTTATCACGCAGAGCAACATTATCGAGACGATGTCTACTTCCGGTATGAAAGACTGAGCAGGAGGTATATATAATAATGAAGAAAATAACAAGAATTCTTTGCATACTTATGCTGATGCTCCTTCTCGGTTCGATAGTCCCTATGTTCGCGGCGGCTTCCCCTTATTCGACATATACTTACTCGATAGCCGGTCAGGCGCGCATTTCGCCTGATGTATATGTTCCGGACAGAGTGGTTTCCTCCTATGAAATAGGAATTGATACAGAGCTCAAGGAGCCGAAGGATATATTCATTGATAAGGATATGAATATATACCTCTCCGATACAGGCAACAACAGAATCGTTGTCTGCAACAGCGAATTCAAATTCAGATTTGAAATTTCCACATTCAATAACGAGCACGGGGTTCCCGACAGCCTTTCAGAGCCGAGGGGTACATTCGTAAACGATGAGTACATCTATGTCTGCGATAAGCAGAACGCAAGAATAGTTGTATTTGACCTGCTCGGCAACTTCGTCCGCACCATAGGCGCGCCGACAGCGGATGTCATGGGCGAAGATACGGTGTTTACACCTGTTGCGATAGGCGTATCCGACTCGGGCAGAATGTATGTCGTTTCCGCGGCAACATATTCCGGCGTTTTCGCACTTGATGAGGACGGCAACTTCCAGACCTTTGTAGGTACACAGAAAGTTTCCGTGCCGCTCGCAATGCGTATCCGCCGTATGCTCTTCCCGAATACGGTTTCCATTTCCTATATCTCTCCTGAGTACAACAACCTCGCGCTCGACGACGAGGGCTATATCTGGGTTACATCAAACAGTATGGATGATGCAGACCTTATCAGCGCTATCGAAAGCAATAATGCGGACTACGCTCCCGTAAAGAGAATGAACTCCGCGGGCGACGATATCACGACGCGAAACGGCTTCTTCATTCCTGCCGGTGAAATCAGCTTTGATCACAGCTCGACAAAGAGTAGCAGCAGTGATGTTATCACAGGTCCTTCCTCGATAGTGGATGTCGCTATCGGTCCGAACGGAATGTGGTCGATACTCGATGAAAAGCGCTCCAAGATTTACACATACGATTCCGAGGGCAACCTGCTCTTCGCTTTCGGCGACAAGGGCGCACAGCTTGGTAACCTCAAGAAGGGCGCGGCTCTCGCATACTTCGGCTCCGACCTCTATGTTGTAGACTCCGAGGCAAGCTCGATTACCATCTACAAGAGAACGGAGTACGGCGATGTCATTGACAACGCTCTCTACTACAACAGACTGAGAATCTATTCTTCGGCTCTCGAAAACTGGAGAGAAATCCTGAAGAGAAACAACAACTTCGATGCAGCTTATGTCGGCGTGGGCAGAAACCTCCATCAGCAGGGCGATTACGAAGAGGCAATGAAGTTTTTCAAGACAGCAAATTCTACGGCAAACTACTCCGATTCCTACAAGGCTCTGCGCAGAGAATGGATAGGCAAATACTTCCTCGTTGTCGTTGCCATCATTGTTGCCGCGCTCTTCCTCCTTGCAAAGGGACTCGGCTATGCAGCCAAGGTAAACAAGAACGCCACAGCCAAGAGCGGAAAGAGAACTTTCAAGGAAGAAGTGCTTTACGCATTCTATGTGATGATGCATCCTTTCGACGGCTACTGGGATCTGAAGCATGAAAAACGCGGCTCGGTTCGCGCCTCTATCTTCATCGTAATTCTCGCCGCACTTTCCGTTGCTTATAACAATGTCGGCTCCGGTTATCTCTATTCCGGCAGCGGCGGCAACGCTACAGGCTCTATCTTCGGCGGCATCAGCACAGTAGTTGCTCCGCTCCTCCTCTGGTGCGTAGCAAACTGGTGCCTGACAACACTTTTCGACGGCGAAGGTACACTCAAGGACATTTTCATAGCGTCCAGCTATTCACTCATGCCCATCCCCGTGTTCTTCATCCCCGTAACCATCGTTTCCAACTTTGCAACCCTCGATGAGAAGACATTCATCTCTCTCTTCACAGGTATCGCATTTGTATGGACGGGCATGCTTCTCTTCTTCGGTATAATGACAACCCACGGATATTCCATGGGCGTAAATATAGGTATGACGATATTCACTATCGTGGCGATGATGTTTATTGTCTTCCTGATAATGCTTTTCACGAACCTTATTCAGCGAATGGTAAGCTTTGTAACGGATATCATTACAGAGATTTCCTACCGTTCCAACTAAGCAAGGAGGGAGAACGAAATGAAAAAAATAAAGTTTATATCGGCTCTTCTTGCTGTTATCATGCTCATAACAGCGCTCTCTGTGCCTGTTTTCGCGGCTGACCTTGTGATAGATGATTATTACAAGACGGTATATGAATCGGAAAAAGCAAAGGTCGATACAATGAAGCTTGTTTACGACAGCGATGAGTACGGCTATCAGATGTATTTCGATGAGCTTTCCGGAGAATTTGCCATCAAAGACAAGAAAACCGGCGAATACACTTTTTCAAACCCTTATGATATCGCGGCAAACTACACAATGCCCTCAAACGCAGAGAAGATAAGATATTCTCTGATGAGCCAGATAATGCTCAGATATACGGACAACAACTCAAATACGAGCTACTATATGTCCAGCTATGAGCATGCGGCTCTGCTCGGCGATCAGATATCATATACCCAGCTTTCAAACGGTATAAGAGTGGAGTATGCTCTCGGTACCGTTGAATCCAAGCGACTCCTTCCGAGATGGATAGAGGCAAGCCGCTTTGAGGAAAAGATTCTCAGCGTGCTCGACTCCAAGGCATCCGAGATGACGAAGGACGAGAAATTCATTTACGACAACCTTACGACATCGCACTATTCCTACAAGGACCAGACAGACGAACTTAATGCAAGCCTTGTGGACGGCTGGAGAAAGACATATCCCTGCCTTGCAAACAACAGGGAAATGAAAATCTACACTCTCGCGGTTGACAGAAACGCGATACTCAAGCAGATAGAAGCTCTGATAAGAAAGTATTGTCCCGAGTACACATACGAGGAACTGGAATACGACCATGAGCTGACAGGATACGAAGGAAACGAAAAAGAGCCCGCGCTCTTCCGTCTCGCTATCGAATATACTTTCGATGAGTACGGCTTCCGCGCGTCCATCCCCGCAAAGAGCGTAAGATACAACGAAACAAACTACACTCTCGAATCGATAACACCCCTGCCTTATTTCGGCTGCAGCTCCGTAAAGAACAGCGGAACCAAGACAAAGACCGGCGGCTATATCTTCATACCCGACGGAAGCGGTACGCTCCTCAATTACTACAATGCGGACGGCTCTATAAAGAAAGGTATTCAGGGTACACCCGTTTACGGCACGGACTTCGGTTATGACAATCTTTCCTCCACCAGCGCAAATCAGGAGGTTACAAGACTTCCCGTATTCGGTCTGACAGAGGACTACAGCATCACGACAACGACAGAGCGAAGCAACGCTCCCGCAAAATCCGAAACGGTAAGCTACAAGAGAGGTTACTTCGGCATAATCGAGAACGGCGAATCTTTCGCTTATATCACAGCCAGCCTCGGAGATATGGCATGGGTCAACTATGCATCTCCTGCAGAGAGCGAATATAACACGGTTTATGTAAGCTTCTCCGCAAAGCAGACCGATACGGTTTCGCTCGGCAGCTCGCTCGGTAATGCTTCCTCCATCTCAAAGAGCATGGATACAAAGTATACCGGCGACTATGCAATACGCTACATCCTGCTTTCCGACCCCAATCTCGCAAAGCAGAGCGGCGAAACATCATATGAGCCCTCCTATATCGGCATGGCTATGGCATACAGAGATTATCTCGAGCGCGTAGGCACGATATCGAGACTCACGGCAGAGGAAACATCCTCGGGCGTTCCGCTCTACATCCAGAGCTTCGGTACACTTGATATAGATTCCACATTCCTCTCCATCCCCGTTGTGAAAACGATTCCGCTGACGACATTTGATGATATTATCACGATGAGCGGTATGCTTTCCGACGGCGGAATCAAAAATCAGAAATTCATTCTTACCGGATTTGCAAACGGCAATATAGAATATCCGACATATCCGACAAATGTAAAGTGGAATAAGGAGGTAGGCGGCAAGAAAGGACTCTCAAAGCTCCTTTCATTCGCTTCCGAAAACGGAATAGACATATTCCCGAACTTCGACTTTGCAAACGCTGTCCTCTCGGGAAGCGGCTTCTCCTACAAGAAGCACGCGGCTCAGACAATGGGCGGCAGATATGTCACAAAGCGCAGCTATGACCCCGTTTACCAGATAATGACGAAATTCGGTAACGCAAACATCGTCTCTCCCTCCGCTTTCATGACGCTCTATGAGAAGTTTGCAAAGAAATATCAGAAGTATGAGGTAGGCAGTATCTCCGTTCTCACACTCGGTACGGATCTCAACTCCGACTTCAATATGGACAGACCTCTTACCCGTGAGGATTCCAAGGAATATACAATCTTCCTCCTCAACAAGATAAAGCAGGACAATAACAAGGTTATCGCTTCCAGCGGCAACGCATATACGCTCCCGTACATCACAGACCTCATCGAGGTTCCGATGGACAACAGCCGCTTCGCTATATCCTCCCAGTCCGTTCCTTTCACAGGCATGGTGCTCCACGGATATAAGAACTTTGCCGGCACAGCCGTCAATATGGCGGGCGATGTGAAGTATGAAATACTCAAGTCGATAGAAAACGGCTCCGCACTCTATTTCATCCTTTCATATCAGAATACAAACGAGCTCAAGAATACTTACACCGATGTTTCCAATTACTATTCCGTAGACTTCACGACATGGTATTCCGATGTTGTCAAGTATTACAACATGGTAAACGATGAAATGAAGAACCTCCAGAATGCCGTGATAACAGGTCACAGCTATCTGACATCATTCAGACTCTCCGCAGATGACGCATATGTTCTCTTTGACCAGCTCACTTCGGCAGAGAGGGATTACGAGGAGAAAAAGACAGCATATTATGAGGCTGTCGAGTATACGGATAAGCTTATTGCCGACGGCAGACAGGCAGGCACCGCGCTTGCAGACGAAGCGGCAAAGAAAACCGCTTTCGAGGCCGCCGAGAAGCATCTCACAAGCGTAAAGCAGCTTATCGATGTAAACAATGTGGGAAATGCGGTAAGCGTAACCTACACATCCGGCAAGGGCGAAACAACATTCTATATCAACTACAACTCATTTGATGTAACTGTTTATGTGGACGGCAAGGCTATAGTTCTCGAGGCTAACAGCTTTATCAATGCGAAAGACGCAGATGGCAAGACCTTTGCACCGAAGAGCTCTGAGGTTGTTACGGCGCAGACACCTACAACAAAGGGAGCCGCAAGCTTCAGCAAGCTTTACGAAGCGCTTGAAAAGGCACTTGCTTCCGGTTCAAGCTCGCAGATAGCACGTGCCAAGGAAAACATCGAGTCTGCGCTTTCCGCAATGGCTACCAACAGCACAGACATCGTAAGAGTGACCATGGCGGACGGTAAGACAATGTTTGTAAACTACACTACAGGCAGTGTAATCGTCAAGGTTTCCGATACGAGATATGAGCTTATAGCCGCAAGAAGCTATATCAAAATTGACTGAAAGGAGAGGTGAATATAAATGAGCAACAAGACAACAGAAAAAACAAGCTTCGGAACAAAGCTTAAAAACTTTTTCACGCCTCATGCCTCTCTGACAGAGAAAAAGTCGAGAGTAGGCTGGATATTCGTAGCACCGTTTGTTATAGGTCTCGTATTCATCTATGCATCGGCCATATGGGAATCTCTTTGCTACAGCGTGGCAGACTACAGACAGCTCTCGGCTCTCGAGGGCTTCGGATACCAGCTCCAGTGGGTAGGACTTGCAAACTACAAAGCGGCGCTCAACCTCACGGTTGACGCCGAGCAGGGTATCCTTTTCAAGGAATTTCTCTTCACCAGCTTCTTTGACCAGGTCGTAGAGATAGTGGCTATCATTCTTCTCTCGCTCTTCGTAGCGGTTCTTCTGAACCAGAAGATGGTCGGCAGAGCGGCATTCCGTGCGATATTCTTTATCCCTGTCGTTATCGGCGCGGGCATTATCGCAAAGATAGACAACGGCAACGCCATCATCACAAGCATGAGCAGTCTTGAAGGACTTGACATGGGTATGGTAGACGGCGGAACAAGCTTCGTTTCCGCGATGGATCTGACGGCGGCTTTCCAAAACCTCGGTATAGCATCAAAGTTTGTGGATGTAGTCGTACAGCTTGTAAATGATATTTACAATATAGTAAACCGCTCCGGCGTTCAGATGCTGATATTCCTCTCGGGACTTCAGTCCATCTCTCCCTCGATTTACGAATCGTGCCAGATGGAGGGCGCAACGGCATGGGAAACTTTCTGGAAGATAACATTCCCGATGATAAGCCCGATGATTCTCGCAAACTCTGTTTATACGGTTATCGACTCGTTCACGGCGGAATCAAACAAGGTTATGAGCTTCATTCTGAATAAGAGCGGCGGCTCGATGACATCCGTTGACACTGTTCAGTCGGCAGCTTGCTGGATTTACTTCGCGCTCGTAATACTCATGCTTGTCATAGTATTCGGTATATGCAGAACATTCGTGTTCTACCAGCGCAGAAATGACTGAGAGGGGAGGGGATATAAATGGATAACAATATGCCAAAGGTTAAAAAAGAAACCAAGAATAAAATTCGCGTAGAGTTTGACAGAACTCCTCTCGCACAGCGTCTGAAAGCAAAATATCTGAATGCCTTCTTCTATAAGAAGATTCTCGTGGCTGTTTTCAGATTTGTGCTTCTTCTCGGTCTTTCTTATATCATTCTGTTCCCGTTCTTCTCGAAGATTTCTTCTTCGTTCATGAGCCCGACAGACTTTATTCAGTCCGATGTAAAGATGATTCCGAAATATCCTACGCTGGATATCTACAAATATCTTATCACGGAAAACCATTATTTCAGAGCACTGCTCAATACAACGCTGATATCGCTTGTTTGCGGCGGACTTCAGATGTTTATCTGTGCTTTCATCGGCTATGGATTTGCCAAGTTCAAATTCAAAGGCAATAACGCGCTCTTCCTGCTCGTTATCTTCACGATGATTGTACCTCCGCAGATGATAGCTTCTTCTCTCGTTCAGAAGTTTGCTTTCTTTGATATCTTCGGTCTCTTCAACAAAACGGGACTTTATGATGCTCTCGGAATGAGCACGGGTCTGCTCAATACATTCGTGCCGATAATTCTTCTTTCACTCACAGGTCTTGCTTTCAAGAACGGACTCTTTATCTACATAATGAGGCAGTTCTATCGCGGCATTCCCGATGAGCTTGAGGAATCCTCGTATGTTGACGGTTACGGTCCGATAAAGACATTCTTCCACATCATACTTCCCGTATCTGTACCGATGCTTATCACGGTATTCATACTTTCGTTCTCATGGCAGTGGACGGATATTTTCTACACAAGCACATTCATGCCCTCGTCTGACACGATACTTCTGACAAGCTCGAAGTTCTGGCAGACAATGCCTCCAACGCTCGATACGCTCAGCTCTCTTGCAGGTGCAAGCGTCGATACCTATAAGGTTGCTGTAAGAAATACGGCAGGTCTTATGGTTATTGCTCCGCTGATGATAATGTATCTCTTCTGTCAGAGATATCTGGTACAGGGTATTGAACATTCCGGCTTTGGCGGCATGTAATCAGCTGCTAAAAAAGTGCAGACCGAAAAAGTGAAGAGGTAAATGTTTTTATTGGGTAAAGACATTTATGAAAACTTAAACTTTTCAGTAATATCGGTTTTAATGAATGCAGGCAATCCTCTCGCGGATTGCCTGCATTTTATTATATTCACTTTTTCTCTCGCCGAAATCCGTCTCTGCCGTACAGATGCAATATCACGGAAATTGCGAAAATCATGCCGCGGCGGGGAAATTTTACCCTGCAAAAAAGGGCGTTTTTTCACCTTTTTTCGTATAGTTCCTACATATATCGATATATATATAACTGATATGAAAAAAAGGGACTTTACAAATGCGACAAACTGCGATATAATATACACTGAAATAATGTTGTTATATAATATACGACAAAAATCAAGGCTGAAAAAACTACTTAACAGGAGAAAAAAGTCATGAACAAAATTTCCATCATCGGAACCGGAAGCGTAGGTTCCACCATTGCCTATACGCTTACAGTCATGGGGCTTGCCTCTGAGATCGTTATGATCGACATCAACAGCGAGAAAGCGCTCGGCGAAGCACTCGATATCCGCCAGGGAACACCTTTCTGCAATGCATGCTCGGTTTATGCGGGCGACTATCGCGATGCGGCTGATTCCGACATAGTCATCCTCACATCGGGTATCGCAAGAAAGCCCGGTCAGACAAGACTTGAGCTTGCCCAGACGAATGTAAACATCACAAAGAGCATTATCCCCGAGATTACAAAATACGCACCGAACGCCGTATACATAATAGTCAGCAATCCCGTTGACATCCTGACGTATACTTTCCACAAGTTTTCGGACATTCCCGAAAATCATATCATCGGCTCGGGAACGATACTCGACACCGCACGCCTGCGTGCGAGACTCTCGGAATACTATGATATCAATCAGAGCAATGTTCATGCCTATGTTTTCGGTGAGCATGGCGACTCTTCTTTCATTCCGTGGTCGGTAGCCAATATTTCAAACGTTCCGATAAAGGACTGCGGCAGACTCATTATCACTCCCGGCATCGAACGTCCCGAGCTTGACCTCGATGAGGTTGAGCAGTATGTAAGAAAATCCGGCGGAAGAGTCATTGCCCGCAAGGGCGCGACATTCTATGCCGTATCCGTTTCCGTATGTCACATCTGCAAGTGCCTGCTCGGCGGTCTCGATACGACGATGACGGTTTCCACGATGATGCACGGCGAATACGGAATAGAAGATGTCTGCCTCAGCACGCTCACGCTTGTCAGAGACGGCGGTATCCGCGGAAAGGTGAATATTCCTCTCACGGATGAAGAGATATCGAAGCTTCGCTACAGCGCGGAAACTCTGAAAAATGTTATAAACAGCATCGAAATCTGAAATTAAGGAGCGATGAAGATGGAATACCGTATAGAACACGATTCAATGGGTGAAATGAAAGTGCCTGCCGACAAGCTCTGGGCGGCGCAGACACAGAGGAGCCATGAAAACTTCAAGATAGGCGTCGATATCGAAACGATGCCGCGCGAGATAACGCATGCTTTCGGCATACTCAAAAAAGCGGCGGCGCTCGCAAACTCGGAGCTGAAGCCCGAGAAGATGACGGCAAAGAAGCTCGAAGCCATTTCCGCCGCCTGCGATGAGGTAATCGCCGGCAAGCTCAATGACAATTTTCCGCTTGTCGTATGGCAGACGGGCTCGGGTACGCAGTCCAATATGAATGCGAACGAGGTTATAGCAAACCGCGCAAATCAGATAGCGGGCGAAAAGCTCTGCCATCCGAACGACGATATCAATATGAGTCAGTCCTCCAACGACACATTCCCGACGGCAATGCATATTTCCGCCGTGATTGCGATAGAGGACAAGCTGCTCCCCGCAATAGAACTGCTGATAGCTACATTCAGGCGCCTTGAGGCAGAGAACGAGGGAATAGTCAAATCCGGCAGAACGCACCTTCAGGATGCCACGCCGATAAAATTCAGCCAGGAGATTTCCGGCTGGAGAAGCAGTCTCGAGCGCGACGCGGAGCTTCTGCGCATGGCGGCAAAGCCGCTCCATGAGCTTGCGCTCGGCGGAACGGCTGTCGGCACGGGTCTCAATGCGCCGAAAGGCTTTTCCGAGCTTGTAGCCGCAAAGGTCGCCGCGCTCACAGGCAAGCCTTTTGTAACGGCGGAGAACAAATTCCATGCGCTCACATCAAAGGACGAGCTTGTATTTGCTCACGGAGCGATAAAGGCGACCGCCTGCGATATGATGAAGATAGCAAACGATGTCCGCTGGCTCGCAAGCGGTCCGCGCGACGGGCTGGGAGAGATTCATATTCCCGAAAACGAGCCCGGCTCATCGATAATGCCCGGTAAGGTGAATCCCACCCAGTGCGAGGCAGTGACGATGGTAGCCGTTCAGGTTATGGGAAATGATGTCGCTGTCGGAATGGCGGCTTCTCAGGGCAACTTCGAGCTGAATGTGTTCATGCCCGTCGCCGCATACAATTTTCTGCAGTCCGCGCGCCTGCTTGCCGAGGCGATAGTTTCGTTCAATAATAACTGCGCTGTCGGCATCACGGCAAATAAGGACAAGATGTATCACAATCTGCACAATTCGCTCATGCTTGTCACCGCGCTCAATCCCTATATCGGATATGAAAACGCGGCAAAGACGGCGAAGAAAGCATATAAGGACAATATTTCGCTGAAAGAAGCGTGTGTTGAACTCGGCTTCCTCACGGCTGAAAAATTCGATGAGGTATTCCATCCCGAAGAGATGGTCTGATATACGGTTTATCGGAGGTAAAGAATGAAAGTCAGTTATTTTCCGGGCTGTACTCTCCGTACAAAAGCAAAGGACCTCGACCGATATGCGCGAAAGAGCGCGGAAAAACTCGGAATAGAGCTTTGCGAGGTCAGAGACTGGCAGTGCTGCGGCGGTGTTTTCGTCTCCGCAAAGGACGAAATTGCCACCAAGCTATCGAGCGTTCGCGCACTTGCTTACGCAAGAGATGCCGGTGATCCGCTTGTTACGGTATGTTCGGCTTGCCACAATGTAATAAAACAGACAAACCACGCGATGAAAACCGATGCGGATTTCGCCGCCAAGGTCAATCTCTATATGTCGCAGGATAAAAATCCTGCCGTACCCTATAACGGTGAGACGGAGATTTATCACTATCTCGAGCTTCTGCGCGATGTCGTCGGCTTCGACAAGGTAAAGGAAGCCGTAGTGAATCCTCTCTCGGGCAAGAAGATAGCCGCTTATTACGGCTGCATGCTTCTGCGTCCCTCCAAGGTGATGGCTTTTGACGATGCGGAAAATCCCCGCATAATGGAGGATTTCATCCGCGCACTCGGAGCGGAGCCGGTGGTCTACCCCATGAGAAACGAATGCTGCGGCGGTTATGTCGCGCTTGAGGATGCGGACTCGGCTAAGAAAAAGTCCTCTGCAGTTTCCGAGAGCGCCGCCGCCCACGGCGCAGACCTGATAGTGACAGCATGCCCGCTTTGCAAATACAATCTCGTAAAGAGCGGAAGCGAGCTTCCCGTAGTTTACTTTACCGAGCTTCTCACAGAGGCTCTTGGCATAAAGGAGGAACAAAATGAGCAGTAAAAACGAACTCCGCCGCGAGCAGGCGCTCCGCATGAGCGGCGTCAACCCGCTGAAATGCATGCGATGCGGCAAATGCTCCGGCACCTGTCCCTCATACGGCGAAATGGAATATCACCCGCACCAGTTTGTATATATGGTCGAAACGGGCGATATCGAAACGCTGATGAAGTCGGAATCGGTATATAAATGCCTCTCTTGCTTTGCCTGCGTGGACAGATGTCCCCGCGGCGTCGAACCCGCAAAGCTTGTCGAGGCGGTACGCCTGCTCGCGATACGCGAAAAGGGCGCAAATCACATGACAGCGGATGATATTCCCGCGCTTCTCGATGACGATATGCCGCAGCAGGCTATCGTTTCCGCGATGCGCAAATATTCGAAATAAGGGAGGAGAGGCAAGCGATGCAAAGAATAGGTGTTTTTGTCTGCCACTGCGGTACGAATATCGCGGGAACGGTGGATGTAAAGGCGGTAGCGGCGGCTCTCTCTCATGAGCCGGGCGTTGTATTCGCCACGGACTATCAGTATATGTGCTCTCAGGCAGGACAGAACATGATAAAGGACGCTATAGCCGAGCATAAGCTCTCGGGTATCGTGGTCTGCTCATGCTCTCCGCGTATGCATGAGGCGACTTTCCGCAAGACGGCGGCAGGTGCGGGGCTGAACCCATACATGGTGGAAATAGCAAATATCCGTGAGCAGTGCTCATGGGTACATAAGGATATGCCTACCGGCACGGAAAAGGCGATAATCCTCGGCAAGGCGGCTGTGGCAAAGGTAAATCTCAATGCGCCGCTGACCCCGGGAGAAAGTCCGGTGACAAAGCGTGCGCTCGTTATCGGCGGCGGTATTGCGGGCATTCAGACAGCACTCGATATAGCCGATGCGGGATTCCCAGTTGATATAGTCGAGACAAAGCCGACTATCGGCGGCAAGATGGCTCAGCTGGATAAGACATTCCCGACGCTCGACTGCGCCGCATGTATCCTCACGCCGAAGATGGTGGATGTCGCTCAGAACGAGAAGATACGAATTTTCTCATATTCTGAGGTGACCGCTGTAAAGGGATTTGTCGGCAACTTCGATGTCACGATAAAGCGCAAGGCAAGGTATGTAAAAGAAGAGATATGCACAGGTTGCGGACTCTGCACGGAAAAGTGTCCGCAGAAGAAAGTACCCAATGAGTTCAACCTCGGTATGAACAACAGAAGCGCGATATACATTCCTTTTGCGCAGGCTGTGCCGAAGGTGGCAACGATAGACCCGAACTACTGCATGATGCTGAAAACGGGCAAGTGCGGCGTTTGCTCCAAGGTATGCGGCGCGGGAGCCATAGATTACAAGGCGAAGGACGAATTTGTGGAAGAGAAGTACGGTGCCATAGTTGTGGCTACGGGCTTCAATCCCATCTCCATGGAGAAATTCGATGAATTTGCTTATTCGCAGTCAAAGGATGTCATTACTTCGCTCGAGCTGGAGCGCCTGATGAATGCGGCAGGTCCCACGGGCGGCACGCTTCTGCGCCCTTCCGACGGCAAGCATCCGCACACGATAGTTTTCGTTCAGTGCGTAGGCTCACGCTGCGCGGCGTGCGCGGACAAGGGCAAGGAATACTGCTCCAAGATCTGCTGCATGTATACGGCAAAGCACGCGATGCTCATCCGCGACAAGTATCCCGGCACAGAGGTTTATGTTTTCTACATAGATGTCCGTACCCCGGGTAAGAACTTCGATGAATTTTACCGTCGTGCCGTAGAAGAATACGGTGTGCACTACATCAAGGGCATGGTGGGCAAGGTTTCGCCCGAGGGAGAGAAGCTCAAGGTTCAGGGCTCCGACCTCATCTACGGAAATCAGCTCCATATAGATGCCGATCTCGTGGTTCTCGCGGCAGCAATCGAGCCTGATAAATCAGCCCGTCACCTCGCAACGATGCTGACGGCAAGCATGGATACAAACGATTTCTTCACGGAAGCTCATCCGAAGCTTCGCCCTGTGGAAAGCCCGACGGCAGGCGTTTTCCTCTCTGGAACATGCCAGGGACCCAAGGATATCCCAGAGACGGTTTCTCAGGCGGGAGCGGCGGCTTCCAAGGTTATCGGACTGCTCTGCAAGGACAAGCTGACAGGCAATCCCTGCGTCGCTCACTCGGATGAGATGATGTGCAACGGTTGCTCAACCTGCGAAAAGGTTTGCCCCTACGGCGCGATAACATATATAGAAAAAGAATTCAGAATGCCCGACAGAACGACGAAGGTTCGCCGCGTTGCTTCTGTAAACGAAGCGGTATGTCAGGGCTGCGGAGCCTGCACGGTGGCTTGTATGTCCGGTGCGATGGATCTGCGCGGATTCACGAGCAGACAGATAATGGCGGAGGTGGACGCAATATGCAAGTAAACGAATATAAGCCGCTTATTGTGGCATTCTGCTGCAACTGGTGTTCCTATGCGGGCGCAGACCTCGCGGGAAACAACAGACTTAACTATCCGGCAAATGTAAAGATAATCCGTGTGCCCTGCTCGTGCAGAGTAAATCCCATGTTCATACTTCGCGCATTTCAGCGCGGAGCTGACGGCGTGATACTCTGCGGCTGTCACCCCGGTGACTGCCACTATACCTCGGGCAACTATTATACGCGCCGCCGTATGGCTCTGCTTTTCTCGATGCTCGATTATCTCGGCATAGAGAGAGAACGCACGAGAGTTGAATGGGTGAGCGCGGCAGAGGGCGCAAAATTTGCCGCTACGATGAATGATTTCGCAGAGAAGGTTGCTTCTCTGGGCGAAAACAAGAGACTGGAGGATCTGAGATGCAAGAAATAAAAAGAGATATTCTCATATCCCGCGCGAAAGCGCTCCTTGCCGACGGCACGGTAAACCGTGTGCTCGGCTGGCACAAGGGCGAATTTGACTATGATATCACTCCCGCTGTATTTCACAGTGCCGGGGAGATAGAAAAGAATTTCGTCTGGAACGGCTTCTGCGGCGCAAACTTCTCGAAATATCTGATAAAAGAGACGGCAGGCGAGGGAAAGGTTCTCGTTTTCCTCAAGCCCTGCGATACATACAGCTTCAATCAGCTGCTCACCGAACACCGCTTCGACCGCGAAAAGGTATATGTCATCGGCGTTCCCTGCGACGGCATGATGGATGTAAATACGCTCAAGGCTCATGCCGAGGGTATACTCTCCGTTTCCGAAGAGGGAGACAGCGTTGTCATAGATACGCTCTATGACGGAAAGAAAACTTTCCCGCGCGCGGAGCTTATCTCCGAGAGATGCCGTTGCTGCAAATCGAAAAAGCATGTCGCCTACGACGAACTGCTTGGCGAGGACGGCGATGTTATCGAAAACACCCGCTTCGACGAGGTGGAAAAGCTCGAAAAGATGACGCCGGACGAGCGATTTGCTTTCTGGCAGGGGGAGCTTTCGCGTTGCATCCGTTGCAATGCGTGCCGCGATGTCTGTCCCGCATGCACCTGCGAAAAGTGCGTTTTCGACAACCCCGATTCGGGCGTTGAAAACAAGGCGGCATCAGACTCATTCGAAGAGAAGATGTTCCATATCATACGCGCATTCCATGTAGTCGGCAGATGCACGGACTGCGGCGAATGCTCGCGCGTTTGCCCTCAGCATATTCCGCTTCACCTGCTTAACCGCAAGTTTATTCTCGATATCGACCGTTTCTACGGCGATTATCAGGCGGGAGCCGAGGTCGGAAGCCGCGCTCCGATAGTTAATTACACAACAGAGGATATTGAGCCCTCCGAGGCTGTGGAAAGGGGAGAGAACAATGCGTAAAATTTCACTTGACAAGCTGAATGCTCTCTTCTCCGCAATATCGCAGAATGAGACGCTCTATCTTCCTGCAGATACAAAGGCGGGCGCGAAATTTGAAAAATGGGAGGAGGGCAAGACCCTCTCCGAGGCGCTCAATACCGTCCGCAGCGCAAAGGATTTCTTTTTCCCGCAGACGGAAAATCTGATGGATTTCAAAACAGAGGGAAAGACCATCGAGATAATAGATACAAGAAAAGAATGCGAGGATTTTGTGGTATTCGGCGTGCGCGCCTGCGATGTGCGCAGCTTTGATGTGCTTGATAAGGTTTTCCTTGCCGAGCCGCAGGATTCTTATTATAAGAATCGCCGCGAGCATGCGGTAATCATGTCGCTTGCCTGCACACGCCCCGCAGAAACCTGCTTCTGTCATACATTCGGCATAGACGCGGCTGACCCCGCGGGCGATATCGCCTGCTGGAAAGCAGACGGCGCGCTCTATATGCAGGCAAAAACGGAAAAGGGCGAAAAGCTTCTCGCGGGACTCGAAAATATCACAGAGGAAGCGGACGAAGCACCCGTTTCCGAGCAGAAGAAGCAGACAGCGGAGCGCATGAAGAAGCTCCCGCTTGCTTCCCTCTCGGCAGACGCTTTCGGAGCGGGCAAGACCGATGAATTTTTCGGCGCACCCGAGTGGAAGGAGCTTTCGCAGTCGTGTCTCGGATGCGGCACCTGCACTTTTGTCTGCCCCACCTGCCAGTGCTATGATATCAAGGATTTCAATACGGGTCACGGTGTAAAGCGCTTCCGTTGCTGGGATTCCTGCATGTATTCCGATTTCACCAAGATGTCGGCAGGTCAGCCCAGACTCACCCAGCTTGAGCGTTTCCGCCAGAGATTCATGCACAAGCTCGTGTATTTCCCGACAAATAACGACGGTATGTTCTCCTGCGTCGGTTGCGGCAGATGCCTTTCAAAATGTCCTATCCAGATGAACATAGTCAAGGTAATGAAAAAGTTAGGAGGAGAGAAAAATGGCTGATATGAGAGAACCGCTTATTCCCGCCATTGGCATAGTGACGGATATCCGCATAGATACGCCCGATGTCAAGACATTCCGCGTGGTAACTCCCGACGGCAAAAAAGCTTTTGAGCATAAGCCGGGTCAGTGCGCCATGCTCTCCATCCCGGGCGTCGGCGAGGCTATGTTCTCCATAACCTCCTCGCCCACAAACGAAGAATATATGGAATTTTCCATCAAGAAATGCGGCTGTGTAACCGAGTGGCTTCACTCCATGGAGGTCGGTCAGCAGATAACGATAAGAGGACCCTACGGCAAGCCTTTTCCCGTGGATACGGAATTTGTCGGTCATGATATGCTCTTCATTGCCGGAGGTATCGGACTTGCTCCGCTCCGCTCCGTCATCAATTACTGCCGCCACTACCGCGACCGCTACGGCAAGATAGATGTGGTTTACGGTTCGCGCAGCATGCAGGACCTCGTGGATTACAAAGAGATAATCGACGAATGGGCAAAAGACGCGGGCGTTTCCGTGCATCTCACGATAGACCGCGAACAGCCCGAGTGGACAGGTCATGTGGGCTTCGTTCCGAACTATGTAAAAGAGCTCGGCTTCTCTACGGATAAGATAGCGATACTCTGCGGACCTCCTATAATGATAAAGTTCACACTCGCAGGGCTTCAGGAGCTCGGCTTTGACAAGACGCAGGTTTATACCACGCTGGAGCTTCGCATGAAATGCGGCATAGGAAAGTGCGGCAGATGCAATGTCGGCGCAAAATATGTCTGCAAGGACGGACCGGTATTCCGTTGCGATGAGCTGGACGAGCTTCCCAGTGAATATTGATGGAGGAAAAATAGCATGGAAAATATGATAGATATTTATTTATTCGGAAAGAAATACAGCGTGCCGGATAATCTGACCATAATGCGCGCCATGGAATATGCGGGCTATCAGCTCGTGCGCGGTTGCGGTTGCCGAAACGGCTTCTGCGGCGCATGCGCCACGATTTACCGCATAAAGGGCGAGCGCGAACTGAAAACCTGCCTTGCCTGCCAGACCAAGGTGGAAAACAATATGTATGTTGCCACCCTGCCTTTCTTCCCGCTTGTAAAGCAGGTTTACGATATCGAGAAGATAAAGCCCACAGAGCAGATAATGATGCAGCTTTATCCCGAGATATATGCCTGCGTAGGTTGCAATGCGTGCACAAAAAGCTGTACGCAGGGACTCAATGTCATGCAGTATATCGCATATGCTCAGCGCGGCGAATTTGATAAATGCGCCGAGGAATCCTTTGACTGCGTGATGTGCGGAGTATGCTCCTCCCGTTGCCCTGCGGGGATATCCCATCCGCAGGTGGCTATGCTCGCCCGCAGACTCAACGGCAAGTATCTCGCGCCGAAATCCGAGCATCTCAAAAACAGAGTCAAAGAGATAAACGACGGCACTTTCACCGAGCTTATCGAAGCGCTTATGGGTAAGCCCATCGAGGAAATGAAAGAACTCTACAACAACAGAGATATAGAAAAATAAGGAGGGCAGGGAAATGTATTCAAAGGAATTTCAGGAATCTCTTGCCGCTGTCGAAGCCGCAAGAAAAGAAAATATCGCATATGAGCCTGCCCGCATGACGGCGGATGAGAAGGACGCGCTTCTCGCGGCTTATCATCCCGACTATAAGAAGAGCGAATTTGCAACTCTCAGAATCGGCGCAAACAAGGGCGAGGCTGTTCCGCATGAGCTCTGCGAAATGCTTGAGGCGCACAGCCGCATAAAGGCGAGCGACATAGATCTCTCTGATATTGCATATGATGTCGATGTGCTTATCATCGGCGGCGGCGGCGCGGGTGCTTCCGCGGCGATAGAAGCGGACAATGCCGGTGCAAAGACGATGATTGTCACCAAGCTGCGCATAGGCGATGCCAATACGATGATGGCAGAGGGCGGCATTCAGGCGGCTGATAAGCCAAATGATTCTCCTGCTATCCATTTTGTCGATGCTTTCGGCGGCGGTCACTACGCTGCAAAGCGCGAACTGCTTGCAAAGCTCGTTTGCGATGCGCCCGAGGCTATAGAATGGCTCAATGACCTCGGCGTGGAGTTTGACAAGGCACCCGACGGCACAATGATAACAACTCACGGCGGCGGAACATCGCGCAAGCGTATGCATGCGGCAAAGGACTATTCAGGCGCCGAGATAATGAGAACTCTGCGCGATGAGGTACTCAACCGAGGTATTCCCGTAGTCGATTTCACAGCGGCAATAGAGCTTATCCTCGATGAAAACGGCAAGGCGGCAGGCGCGGTTCTCATGAATATGGAAACGCATGAACTGATGGTTGCCCGTGCAAAGACGGTCATCATCGCGACAGGCGGCGCGGGAAGAATGCATTATCAGGGCTTCCCGACATCGAACCATTACGGTGCAACAGCCGACGGCCTTGTTCTCGGCTATCGCGTAGGCGCAAAGCTCCTCTATGCCGATACGCTCCAGTATCATCCGACAGGCGCGGCTTATCCCGAGCAGATTTTCGGTGCGCTCGTAACGGAAAAGGTGCGTTCGCTCGGTGCGAAGCTCGTAAACCGCGACGGCAAGGTATTCATGCATCCGCTTGAGACGCGCGATGTTGCGGCGGCTTCCATAATCCGCGAATGCTCCGACCGCGGCGAGGGTGTCAATACAGGTAGCGGCGAGGCTGTCTGGCTCGATACGCCGATGATAGAAGCTATCGGCGGCGAGGGCACGATAGAGCGCAGAATTCCCGCGATGATGCGTATGTTCGCAAGTTACGGCATAGATATCCGCAAGGAGCCGATTCTTGTTTATCCCACGCTTCATTATCAGAACGGCGGTCTCGATATCAATGTAAACGGCATGACCACAAATGTAGAAAATCTCTATGTTGCGGGCGAGGCTGTAGGCGGAATCCACGGGCGCAACCGTTTGATGGGCAATTCACTGCTTGATATCATCGTTTTCGGCAGAAGTGCCGGCAAGAACGCGGCAGAACAGGCAAAGAGCGTAAATGCAGGAAAGCTTACGCTTGAGCATATAACAAAATTTGATGCGGAAAGAGAAGCCGCAGGTATAGAAACAGATGCTGTTTCGCCGAAGCTGCTTCCCGATTACCGCAGAAAACAAAATTAAAGAAGGTGTTTAATAATGGTAGATTTACTTGAGGCTTTGACAATATTCTGTTTCGGTCTTTCATGGCCTATTTCGATAAGAAAATCACTCGTTTCGCGCACGGCAAAGGGCAAGAGCCTTTTCTTTGAGGTTTTCCTGCTCATAGGCTATGCATGCGGCATCACGAGAAAGATTATACAGACAGTAGGCGGAGCCTCCGGCTTCCTCTTCTATCTCAGTTTCTTCTTCTATGTGCTCAATTTCATAGAAATCTCTATAGATGTTGCGCTCTATTTCAGAAATAAGAAGCTCGATGAACTTGCCGACGCACAGGCAAAATAAGAGAATGTAAAGCGAAAGGCAGGCGTGAAAACGTCTGCCTTTTTGCATACAAAAAGAGAAAATATACCTTTGTATAAAATAGAAAATCCCCCGATGGCACAAGGCTTTCGGGGGATTCCATTCTTTTACTGTCTTATTGTGATGCCGAGTTCGTGCTCGATGGCGGAGAGAATCTTCTTTGCCGCCTTATCGGCTTCCTCTACCGTGAGAGTACGGTCGGGAGCGCGGAGCGAAACGGAGAACGAAACGCTCTTCTTGCCTGCGGGAAGCTGCGCGCCCTTGTATACATCAAAGAGTTTGATACCTTCGATAAGCTTCACGCCGCTTGCACGCATAACGTCCTCAATCGTGCCGACTTCGATATTTTCATCGCATACGAATGAGAAGTCTCTTGTCGTAGCGGGGAATTTCGGAATCGGGCGATATTTGCAGGTCTTTCTCGCATGAGCGAATATTTCTGCGAAATCAAGTTCCGCAAGCATTACGGGAGCATCGAAGCCGTAATTTTCCTTTGCGATTATCGGATGAAGCTCGCCGAATGTTCCGAGACGGATGCCGTCGGAAGCAAAGATATCGGCGCATCTGCCAGGATGGAATGTCGGCTCATTTGCATTTGCCTTATATGAAGCGTTTTCAATTCCGGCAAATTTGAGTATGCCTTCGCAGATGCCTTTCATTCTGTAGAAATCGCCTGCATTATAGAGACCGATGCTTATCTTTATTCTTTCATCGGGGAGAACGCCCTCGAGTCCGTGAATGTTTGTAACTACGCCCTCGCGCGGGATAAATACCTTTGCCAGTTCATAGAAAGCGGCATTTTCGGCACTCTTGTTTTTGCAGTTCAGCTCAAGGATGGAGAGCATGGAGGGAAGAGCAACGGTGCGCATGGTCTTTGTATCCTCACCGAAAGGATTCATTATCTCGACGGATTTTCTACGCGGGTCATCTGCGGCAAGACCTATCTTATCATAGAGCTTTGCCGACATGAAAGAATATGTCCATATCTCCCAGAGACCGAAGCCGCAGAGGAGATTATTTAGGTCCTTTTTGAATTTCTGCTCTTCGGTAAGACCGCCAACGAGCATGGGAACTGTCATCGTGCCGGACTCTATTTCGTTGTAGCCGTAGATACGGACGACTTCTTCCGCCACATCGTTCATCATGCGGACATCGTCACGATAGGAAGGAACCGTTATCGTATCGCCATCTACCCTGAAATCAAGCTTTTCGAGAATCTTTACCATTTCTTCTCTCGTGATATTGATTCCGAGGAAGCGATTCATTCTTTCCGGCTCGAATTTTACCGTGGAGATTTCTTTTTTATGCGGGTAAACATCTATCATTCCGTTTACGACTTCTCCCGCGCCGAGCATTGTCACAAGTTCGCAGGCGCGCTCGAGAGCGGCGACTGTCTGCTCGTAGTCAAGTCCCTTTTCAAAGCGGGCGGAGCTTTCCGTGCGCATATTCAGCTTTTTTGCCGTTACGCGGACGGAGCTTCCGAGGAAAGCGGCGGATTCGAAAACGACTGTGTTTGTATTATCTTCTATCTCGCTGTTTGCGCCGCCCATTACGCCTGCAATGGCGACGGGACGCACGCTGTCCGCAATCACGAGCATATCGGAAGTAAGCTCGCGCTTGTTATTGTCGAGAGTGACGAATTCTTCCTTATCGCCTGCTGTGCGCACATCTATTTTCTTTCCTGTGAGGCAGGAATAATCAAATGCATGCATGGGCTGACCATATTCGAGCATTACATAGTTTGTGATATCGACGATATTGTTTATCGGGCGGACGCCGCTTGCGCGCAGACGCATTCTCAGCCAGAGCGGAGAAGGAGCAATCTTTACATTCTTTATAACGCGCGCACTGTAACGCATGCACTTTTCCGTATCGGAAATAGAGACGTCGAGATAATTTTTTATATCGTCGCCCGACTCGGTGACTTTCGGCATGGGAAGCGTGAGGTGGCGGTCAAAGCTTGCCGCGCTTTCTCTCGCAAGACCGATGACGGAAAGGCAATCGGGGCGGTTCGGCGTAATTTCAAATTCCACAGCCGTATCGCGCATACCGAGAACATCGCGTATGTCATCGCCCGGGGCAAAGGTTCTGCCGTCGAGATTTTCGTCATTGAGTATGAGGATGCCGTCTGTCGCGGCGAAAGGCATATCGTGCGTGGTGAGTCCCAGCTCCTCTATGGAGCAGAACATTCCCTCGGAAACAACGCCGCGGAGCTTGCCTGTCTTTATCTCCACACCGTGCGCTAGCTTGGCTACTGTCTTTTCTCCCTCGGGAGACATGGCTACGGGAACATAAGCGCCCTCGAAAACATTCTTTGCTGCCGTTACAATCTGGAGCATACGGCTGCCCATATCAACCTGACAGATGACGAGGCGCTCCGCATCGGGATGCTGCTCAATCTTTTTTATCAGACCTACGCGGACATTTTCTATCTCTTCGCCGAGAAGCTCATAGCCTTCGACTTTGGAGCCTGTATCGGTCATTCTGTCGCAATATTTCTTTATATTTATATCCGAGCAATCAACGAAGTCGGAAAGCCATTTCATTGATAAAATCATATCTTTTACCTACCTTTCTCTCAGAACTGGCTGAGGAAGCGCATATCGTTGTCGTAGAGGAGGCGGAGGTCATCCATGCCATAGCGGCACATGGTGATTCTCTCTATGCCCATGCCGAAAGCAAAGCCGGAATAAACCTCGGGGTCGATGCCGCAGTTTGAGAGCACGAAAGGATGAACCATGCCTGCGCCGAGTATCTCTATCCAGCCTTCGCCCTTGCATACGCGGCAACCCTCACCGCCGCATACGAAGCAGGAAACATCGACTTCAGCAGAAGGCTCCGTGAAAGGGAAGTGATGCGGACGGAAGCGGATTTTTGTCTCCGGACCGAACATCTTCTGCGCGAAAAGCTCAAGCGTAGCCTTGAGGTCGCCCATTGTGATGCCCTTGTCCACGACAAGACCCTCCATCTGATGGAAAATAGGCGAATGCGTAGCGTCTGCGGGGTCGGCACGGTAAACTCTGCCGGGAGATATGATGCGTATCGGCGGCTTGCTCTGCTCCATGGCGCGGACCTGAACAGGAGATGTCTGCGAGCGCAGAAGTATATTATCAGTGATATAGAATGTATCCTGCGTATCTCTTGCAGGGTGGTTTTTCGGCAGATTGAGCGCCTCAAAATTGTAGTAGTCGTATTCTACCTCAGGCCCTTCCGCTATCGTGAAGCCCATGCCGATAAATACATCGCGCATCAGCTCCTCTGTCTGCGCAAGGGGATGGCGACGACCGAAATCAGCCGAGGGAGTCCCTGGAACGGTGACATCGAGCTTCTCGGACGCAAGCTTTGCGCGAAGAGCCGCATTCTTCAGCTCGTCCGCTCTCTTTGCTATGCGCTCCTCAATATATGTGCGCACTTCGTTTGCAAGACCGCCTATCACGGGGCGCTCTTCGGCGGAGAGCGAACCCATCTGGCGGAGCACAGCTGTCAGCTCGCCTTTTTTTCCGAGATATTTGATACGGATGCTCTCCGCATCGGCACCGGAATCAAGCTCGCTTTCTGCTTTTTTTCTTATTTCTTCAAGCAGCTTTCTCATTTTGTATTCCTCCGAAATTATTATAATGAAATTCAATGCGCGAAAATACGGCGGGAAAATAAAAAATCTCCGCCCCGAAAAAGGGACGGAGATAAAATTCCGCGGTACCACCCGAATTCCCGCATATGCGGGCACTCTGAGACTCATAACGCGAGCCTTGCGTCTGCCGCTACTGTTTTTCACGGCAAAAGCTCCAAAGCGAAAGGCGGTCTGCTCATATGCGAACCCGCTTTCAGCCGATGACGGGTCTCTCTTTTCCGCACATATGACGGGCAAACGCCACTTTTTCACAGCATTTTTCTTATACGATAATATCATAACACAGTTTTTCCCGTTTTGCAAGAGGAAAATCCGATATTTTTTTGTTTTTTTGTGCGCATGGGAGCTTTTTGCGGAAAATTTCTGCGGGAAAATCGGATAAAATCTTGCAATTAAATGAAGTATAGTGTATAATTTAAGAAAAAGCTCTGTTTTTTCTATTTCGGGAATAAAAGGAGAGGGAAAAATGAAAATCAAAGAATTTATGGATGAAAACTTTCTGCTTGATTCGGATGTGGCTCAGCTGCTTTATCATAACTATGCCGAGCAGATGCCGATAATCGACTACCATTGTCATGTCAGCCCAAAGGAGATAGCCGAGGACAAGAGATATGAAAATATCACGCAGCTCTGGCTCTACGGCGACCACTATAAATGGAGAGCAATGCGTGCCTGCGGTATCGCAGAACGTCTGATAACGGGCGACGCCTCCGACTATGATAAATTCCGTGCGTATGCGAGCGCAATGCCGAATCTCATCGGCAATCCGCTCTACCACTGGACTCATCTCGAGCTTCAGCGCTATTTCGGCTATTACGGCGTGCTTTCGCCCGATACTTGCGATGAGGTATGGCAACTCACCTGTGACAAGCTCGAGGAGCCTTCCATGAGTGCGCGCGGCATCATAAAAAAATCGAATGTCAAGCTTATCTGCACGACGGACGACCCCGCGGACAATCTCGAATATCACATCGCTCTGCGCAGTGATACGAGCTTTGAAACTCAGGTGCTTCCCGCGTTCCGCCCCGACAAATGCATGAATATTACAGCGCCCGATTTCGCAAATTATATAAAGCACCTTTCCGAGGTTGCCGGGGACGAAATAAAGGATTTTGTTTCGCTCTGCGATGTCCTATCTAAGAGAATCGCACTTTTCAAGGCGCTCGGCTGCCGCACGGCTGACCACGGTTTCGATAATTATGTCACATTCGACAGTACCAAAACAGCGGGTCAGGCTGTCGCCATCGCCGATGTCGTGCTCAAGCGCGCGCTTGCGGGCGAGAGCGTCGGCGAAGAGATGGCTACGATATACAAGAGCGCGCTCATCCGCTTCTTCGGCAAGGAATATGTAAGAAACGGCTGGGTAATGCAGATTCATTTCGGCACGCTCCGCCGTGCAAACAGCGCAATGACAAACGCACTCGGTGCCGATATGGGCTACGATATGATTCACGGCAAAAACTGCATTGCAGACCTTGCCGCCATGCTTGACGCACTCAATACCGAGGGCGCACTTCCGAAAACGGTACTCTATTCGCTCAATCCGACCGACAATGCCGCGCTTGCAACGCTTGCCGGCACATTCAACTACACGAGCGAGGAATCCGAGGGCTTTGACTGGTGCATGCCGAAAATGCAGCACGGAAGCGCATGGTGGTTCAATGATAATATCGCCGGTATGCGTGCCCAGATGGAAAATCTCGCAAATCTTTCCGCTTTCGGCAAGTTTATCGGTATGCTGACAGATTCGCGCAGCTTCCTTTCATATACGCGCCATGAATATTTCAGGAGAATATTTTGCTCCGTTATCGGCGGCTATGTGGAGCGCGGCGAATATCCGCTCGATATAGAGCGGCTCGCGCAGATGGTCTGCGATATATGTTATAATAATACGAAGGACTTCTTCGGATTCACGATACTTTGATAAAATAAGAGAAAAAAGAGGAATATAAAAAATGTCAGAATGCACACATGATTGTTCAACATGCTCTGCTTCCTGCGGCTCGAGAAAGCCGCAGTTTGAGGCGGTAAATCAGTACAGCCGCGTAGGCAAGCTTATAGGCGTCGTTTCCGGCAAGGGCGGCGTAGGCAAATCGATGGTCAGCAGTCTGCTTGCGACAGAGCTTCGTCGCAGAGAGCTTTCCGTAGGTATACTCGATGCCGATATCACAGGTCCCTCCATTCCGAAAGCTTTCGGACTCAAGGGTAACTGCGAGGCGGCACCGCTCGGCGGCATCATGCCCATGACCACAAAGACGGGCATCGAGGTCATCAGTCTGAATCTGCTCCTTGAGGACACTTCCGCTCCCGTTGTATGGAGAGGTCCCGTCATCGCCGGTACCGTAAAGCAGTTCTGGACGGACGCCGTATGGGGAAGTCTTGACTATATGGTAGTTGACTGCCCTCCAGGCACAGGCGATGTTCCGCTCACGGTTTTCCAGTCGCTCCCGCTGGACGGAATCATCATTGTCACAAGCCCGCAGGAGCTTGTCAGCATGATAGTAGGCAAGGCTGTCCGCATGGCACAGCTTATGAATATACCGATAATCGGCATAGTGGAAAATATGAGCTATGTAAAGTGTCCCGATTGCGGCAAGGAGCTTCATATCTTCGGAGAGAGCCATGTCGAAGAGGTGGCAAAGGAATATGATATTCCAGTCCTCTCCAGGATGCCGATAGACCCCGCGCTCGCAAACCTTTGCGACAAGGGCGCAATCGAGCTTTTCGAGGGTGACGCTATAGCTCCCGTGGCAGATGCCGTTGAGGCAACGCCCTGCCGCGTGCACGACGAAGAAGAAACAGAATAATGAGCAGAAAAAAGGTTCTTTTTGTCTGCGTGGCAAATACATGCCGCTCCGCCATGGCGGAGTACATACTGATGGATATGGCGGGCGACCGATATGCCGCCTCGTCGGCAGGGTTGAATGCCTTTGTCGGCGACACAATGGAGCCTTATGCCATCCGCATCCTCGACCGCAGACTTGCGGGAAATCTGCACAGGCTTCACCGCGCCCGTCAGCTTTCGGGCTATCTCATGGAGGAGGCGGATATCGTCGTCGCCATGCGTGAGGATTATGCCCGCGTGATAAGGGAAGCATATCCAGAATGTGCCGACAAGGTGGTTTCTCTCGGAGAGATAAATATGCCGCTTTTTTCGGGCGATGAAGCGATGGCGCAGTGCTATGACGCGATAAAAGCGGGAATAACGGAGTTGCTTTTAAGTGAAAAAGATTGATATCCGCCCCTTTTCGGCGGAGAATGCATGCCGCATTGCCGAAATTGAAGCGCAGTGCTTCGGGCAGAATGCATGGAGTAAAATTGCCGTGCTTGATGCGGCATCGCGCGAGGATTTCATCATCCTCTGCGCTTTCGACGGGGAAAAATGCGTGGGATATGCCGACGCATTTTTCGTAATTGATGAGATGGATATCTGCAATGTCGCTGTTGACGCGGCATATCGCAGGGAGGGTGTCGGTAGCAGGCTTCTCGTCTCTCTGCTCGGCTGGGCGCGTGAAAACGGCATAATGAGCGCAACGCTCGATGTGCGCCAATCAAATGCCGCCGCGAAAAATCTCTATGAAAAGCACGGCTTTCTGAAGATAGGAACGCGGCGTGATTTCTATAAATTTCCGCACGAGGATGCCGAAATCTATGAGGCAAATCTATCTGAAATCAGCAAATAAGACTTTTGTATAAAACTTAAAACCCTTGCAGAAAGGACATTTTTGTGAAAATACTCGGAATAGAAAGCTCATGCGATGAGACAGCGGCGGCTGTTCTCTCGTGTGGCGAAAAGTTTGAGATTCTCTCGAATATAGTGGCGTCGCAGATAGAGGTACACGCGCGTTTCGGCGGCGTTGTACCCGAGATAGCGAGCCGCGCTCATTGTGAAGCTATCTCGAAGATAACATACGATGCGCTCACCTGCGCGGGCGTTTCCATGGCTGAGATAGACGCTGTCGCCGTCACGGCAAGTCCGGGGCTTATCGGCGCGCTCCTCGTGGGCGTAAACTTTGCAAAGTCGCTTGCCTATGCAAACGACAAGCCGCTTGTCGCCGTAAACCATATAAAAGGACATATCGCGGCAAATTATCTCTTCCCGCCAGAGCTTACGCCGCCGTATCTTGCCTTTGTGGCGTCGGGCGGTCATACATCGATAGCTGTTGTGCATGATTATAATAATATAGAAGAAATCGGCGGCACGCGCGATGATGCGATGGGCGAATGCTTTGATAAGGTAGCCCGCGTGCTCGGCATGCCGTATCCCGGTGGCGCCGCGATAGACAGGCTCGCCTATGAGGGCAAGCCGACGCTGAAACTGCCGAGCGCCGCGATACATGACGAAACGCTTGATTTTTCATTCTCGGGAATCAAGACCGCCGTGCTCAATTATCTCAATTCCGCTTCGCAGAAAGGGGAGGAGATATGTCGCGAGGATGTGGCGGCAAGCTTCGTTTCGGCGGCGGTAAATTCAGCCGTAATCAAGCTTGATATGGCGCTTGAGCGCCATCCGGAACTCCGTGCGCTCGCGCTTGCGGGCGGCGTCGCTGCCAACTCTCATTTGCGGGCGTCTCTCGCGGAGCTTTGCAAAAAGAGAGGAATAGCTTTACGCTATCCCGAGGTGAAATACTGCGGCGACAATGCGGCAATGATAGCCGCGGCGGGATATTTCGAGTATCTTGCGGGGAACTTTTCCGACACTTCGCTCAATGCGAGCGCGTTTTTCATGCTCTGAAAAGCGAAACGGATACTTGCTTTTTCATTTGTCAAGAGCTTTGCGGGAGAAAAATGAAAATCGGCAAAATATAGAATTTTTATATGGCAATTTGTGCGCTATTTCATTTAATACATCTGTATAAAAATCCAAAAATTGGCTTTTTGTGCGCGGATAAGTTTTCCACAGGCTGTGGATTGCGCTGTTAATAAATCCGAGGCAAAAACGGCAAAAACGCCTTGCACAGCCACTTTTTTTCGAAATGCTGTGGAAAAACCTGTGGAATTTGTGGAGAAGTCGGGCGGTTTTCCCGAAAATCGCCTGTGGAAAACTCATTTTCCGCGGGATAACCGATTAGCTTGCCCAAAACGGTGGATTTTTATTCACAATTTTGTAATTTTTAATTTTGTTCTAATAATTATAGGTATCACGGAGGAAACGGTCTTGAAACTCAGGCTTCTTTTCGGCAGCTCGGTCATAAATCTGCCTGGCGAAACGGCAAATCATATAGAAAAAGCATCGGGCAACGAGCTCCGCGTGCTCATCGCCGCCGCGGGTGGCGCGGGAGCATCTTCGGAAGAGATAGCCGATGCGCTCGGCATGCCCGATGCGGAGGTAGAGACGGCGATTTCTTTCTGGCGCGGCACCGGTGTGCTCGAAATATGCGATGACGACGGCAAGAATATGACAGCAAGCCGCAACCGCCGGGCGCGTAAGAGCGAAAAGTCCGAGAAACCGGACGAGCCGTCCGCACAGGCATACAGCGGCGAGGATGTAGAGCGGATTTTCGCCGAAAACGGCAGGCTTAAGGAGACGGCGGAGATGACGCAGACCCTGCTCGGAAAGGGAGGTCTTACTCCCGCCGAGACCAAGATAATCGTTTATCTCTCCGACCACCTGCGACTCGATAACGAGTTTATCCTGCTTCTCGTTTCATATTGCGTGAATATAGGCAAAGGTTCTCTTCGCTACATAGAGCAGACGGCGATAGGACTCTACGACAAGGGGATAAGCTCAGTCGCCGCGCTTGAGGAATATATCAAGCGCGAGGATGAAAAGCGCTCGCTCGAATATAAAGTTCGCACACTCTTCGGAATAGGCGAGCGCGCACTGATAAAAACCGAGAAGGAATGTCTTGAAAACTGGGCGAAACTCGGCATTTCGTTTGAGCTTATCGAATACGGCTACGAAAAGATGATGAAAAGCCCGAAAGTGACGCGTCCTTCATTTTCATATGAAAACAAAATGCTTGCGGATTGGGCGGCGGCAGGACTGAAAACACCCGAGTCTGTCGCCGAATACGAAAAGAGCGATAAGAAAAAGCCCGCTGGCAAGAGCGAGGCGGGCTTTGACCTCGATGAATTTTTCAATCTTGCCGCATCGCGCGGAATCGGAGGGGATAAAGCATGAGCTACAATAAGGCGAATTTCAAGAGAATATCCGAGGAATATATGACAAAAAATCTGCGTGCCAAAGAGGATGCGGAACGCAGAAAAAAGGTGCTTCATGCGCGTTTCCCCGAGATAGCGAGCATAGATGGTGAACTCGCGATGACGGGACTCAAGCTGATACAGGCGGCAAAAGGCGACCCTGCGGCGCTTCACGAGCGCATAGACGCGCTGAAAAGGGACAATGAGGAGTTGCTCTCTGCCCGCCGCGATATCCTGCTTTCAAAGGGTGTGCCGGAGGATTACAGCGATGTGCACTACGAATGCCCCGAATGCATGGACACGGGCATGATAAACGGCGTGATGTGCAAATGCATGAGGCGTGCGCTTGTGCTCGCGGGCTACGAAAGCTCGGGTATCGGCAATCTCATTGCCAAGCAGAGCTTTGATAATTTCGACCTCAGCTATTATAGCGGCGACGAACGCAGAAATATGGAGCGTGCGCTTGAAAAGGCGAAGAGCTTCGCCGCAAATTTCGGCGATGAAAAGGCAAGAAATCTGCTTTTCATGGGTACGACGGGACTCGGCAAAACGCATCTTTCCAGCGCGATAGCGAAGGCTGTTATCGACCGCGGCTATGATGTTGTCTATGAAACGGCAAACAATATTTTCAACGATTTCGAATATGAGCGCTTCGGCAGAGGATATCAGGCGCAGGGAAGCGAATCAAGAACGGCACGCTACTTCGATTGCGAACTTCTGATAATAGATGACCTCGGAACAGAGGCCTCAAATCAGTTTACCGTGGCTACGCTCTATAATCTGCTCAATGCCCGCCTGATAGGCGAGAAGAGCATGATAATCAGCACTAACATCAAAAAGGAAGAGCTTTTCTCGCGCTATGCCGACCGCATAACCTCGCGCATCTTCGGCGAATTTGAGCTGATACTTTTCTCGGGAAAGGATATCAGAAGCCAGAAACTGGCAAGGGGAGAAAGATAATTATACGCCTGTATAAAAAGCCAAAGGGGCTGAGTCAAAAGCATTTAATTAAGGTTCTATAATAAAAGTTGGGGGGAACCTCGGATAAGCTAAAGAAAATAAAAAAAGAACAAGCATATCTGAAAAAAGTCTGATATAATGTAAGTTTTTTTCTAAACATCCAATACAGCAAACCGATGCGACTGCCGGAAGTACTCGGAATTGATGAATTTAAAGGCAAAAGCGGCGCCGAAGCATAGGGGAAGCGCCACTCCACTACGTTTCGTGACGCTTCCCCTATGCTTTTCAATGATTTCTTACATTTTCGTCAGATTTTTCTACCCTAACTATTGACAAAGAGCCAACAAAAAGGACTGACACTCTCGTATCAATCCTATTGTTGTATGGCGGAGAAGGAGAGATTCGAACTCTCGAACCGTTTATGGCGGTTACACGATTTCCAGTCGTGCGCCCTCGACCAACTAGGCGACTTCTCCATAACAAGTATGAGGTGCGGTTTTCACCGCGCTTTGATAGTTTACCACAAAAATTGCCGCAAGTCAATAGTTTTATGCAATTTTCAGAATTTATTTTTATATTTTTGCACGGTTATGGCTTTTTTATCCGTGAAGATATGCGGTTTTTACGAGCCTGTCGTCATTTTGCACAAAAACAAAACGGCAGTTTCTCTATGCGCAACCGATGGTTCCCGCTTTGGTATATAAAAGTAGGTTGATAACCCACGACCTCTATGATAATATATATTTACAATATTATCTTCTATTTAAGGAGGAAGGTATAAATGAAGAAATTTTTAGCTGTTTTTCTTGCGCTGACGATGATTCTTCTTCTCGGCGCCTGCGGAAAGGATCCAAACGAAATGACTGATTCCACAACAGAAAGTGCGACCACTGTCAGCACAAAAATCACGGAAACGACAAAGGCAACGGAAACGACAAAAGCAACGGAAACGACAAAAGCAACGGAAACCACAAAAACAACTGAAACAACAGAGAGCATGACCGAAACTACGGAAACAACCGTTCCTCCCGTTGTTATAAAGCCGGCCGAATTTGACGAGAGTAAGATTGTTCTCTCATTCGGCGCCATCTCCGATGTCCATGTAAATGCGGAGAGCGGCGACGCTGTTGATAAGGTGAAGAGTGCTGTCGCACAGCTCACAAAAGAAGCAGCCAAAAACGGCGGCAAGCTTGACGCTCTTGCGGTAGTCGGCGACATCGCCGATACGGGCAAGGCGGCGGAACTCGGCTATTTCAAGAGCGCGCTCGAGAGCGCTCTTTCCGACGATGTAAAAACCCTGCTTGTTACAGGCAACCACGATTCCATCATGGGTCAGTGCCTGAATCTCATGGACTATGAGCTTGCTTTCGGCGAGAAATACTTTGGCGAGGGCATTGATACAGAGGATACAAACCTCAGCATAGGCGTTCGCGACTGTGTAGTAAACGGCTATCACTTCCTCATGCTCGAGCCGGAAACCTACAGCAGCACGATAGGCTGTCCCTATTCAAAGGAAGCTGTGGAATGGCTCGACAATATGCTCCGCAAGCTTACGGAGGAAAATCCCGAGCAGTATGTTTTCGTATGCACGCACCCGATGATATACAATACCTGCTACGGAAGCGATCTCAACGGCAATCCTTCTTATTGGTCTACAACATATCTTACTCCCACACTATCAAAATATTCGCAGGTCGTGACCTTCGGCGGTCATCTGCACTTCCCGATAAATGACAACCGCTCTATCATGCAGGGCGCTTTCACTTCGCTCGGCTGCGGATCTGTCCGTTATATGGCGATAGAAGCGGGCGGCTATGAAAACATGGCAGGCACTACCACCATGAACGACAGATATGAGATTTCCTCCGGATTGCTTGTCCAGGTAGATGAAAACGGCAATGTCAAGGTGACAAAGATGTTCTTCTCCGAGGATACTCCTTTCGAAGAGCCATGGACAATAGCTCATCCCGATGCAGAGGGTACCCATCTGAAAAAATACAGCCGCGAGACAAGAGAAGCGGCAAACAAGGCTCCCGTGCTCGGCAATGTCAAGATTGACGCCAGGGAAAATACAAAGACAGGCGTAAAGACCTATCTCACATTCGACGCGGCTACCGACGATGAATTTGCTCATCACTATGAAATAGAGATAAAGCATATCACGGCGGGCAAGGTGATAAACAAGAAAATTCTCTCGGATTTCTATCATCATGCGAAGAGAAGCGATATGAAGAGCAGCTATGAGCTTTTCCTCGGAAATCTCAAGGACGGCAAGTATAAAGTCACGCTCACGGCATATGACTCATGGGATGCGGCAAGCGATACATTCGTATACGAGTGGGAATCGACAAAGGGCGAAGTCACGGAGAAGAAAGCCGAGCTTTATGCCGATTTCGATTTCTCGGGCGGCACGGTAAAGGACACGCTTGGTCGCATAGAAGTGACAAATATGGGCGCTACCGTTGAAAATGCAACGGTCATTCACGGCGGCAAGGCATATACTGCCGATGCGCTCAAGGCTTCGGAAGACAAGTATGTCATCTGTAAATTCAAGGAACTGACAACGCAGGATGCTTTCAAGACATGGGCTGAAAACGGCTTTTCCGTTGAAGCATTCTATGTAATGCCGACAAAGGGCGCTGTTCAGGGCATCATCTGCGGCACACAGGCAGGCGGCTGGGGTCTTGCCGAGGATAAGACAGGCAAACCTTATTTCATCACAGGCGGCGGCACAGGCTACAATACGGGAGCATATGCAACTTCTGCTTCTACAGAGCTTGTTCATGTTGTCGGCGTATACAGCATATCCGACGGTAAATGCTATATCTATGTAAACGGCAAGCTGAATGCTGCGGTTGCCATAAACAGCACATTCAAGGTCGGTGGGGACGGCACATTCAATTATTTCTGCCTCGGCAACGATATTACCAAGGGCAATGTCGGCGGCGATTTCCCGACAAAGGGAATGACTATGGTGGATGGCAAGATATACACCGGCGCACTCACGGCAGATCAGATAACGGAAGCTTATAATTCCGCGCTCAAGTTGCTTAAATAAGCCAAGTAAATCATATTTGAAACAGACGCACCGAAGAGCGCGTCTGTTTTGTCGTACACATGTTTTCTCATAAATATCCGTAGCTCTTGACAAAAAAGCCGCTCGGTGCTATAATCACAAAATGTAGAGAATTGTCATTTTATATATAATATTAAGGAGGCTTTTTATATGCAGCTTTTCGTTCTGATTCTCAATAAAACAGAGTGTCTGCCGAAACTTCTCGGCGAATTTCTCAGTGCCGGAATAAAGGGCGCCACAATCTATGATTCCATGGGTGAGGTGCAGTATATCGGTCATGAGACGGTAGAGCCGCCTCCGATATTCGGCTCGCTCCGCAAATTCATCAATCCCGACCATGAGCAGAATAAAACCGTTCTTGTGATACTCCGCGATGAGCAGGTGGAAACAGCCCGTGCCATAGTAAACAAGGCGACAGGCGGACTCGACAAGCCCGGCACAGGTATAATCTTTACCGTTCCCGTATCGTTTGCCGAAGGAATCTGACACGGCAAAAAGAAATTTATACTCGAAAGGACCTAATCCCGATATATTCGGATAATTTTGAATAAACTGAAATGAATACTTTACTCGCGCTCGGCATAGCGATGGCGGCAGGCCTGCTTATGACGCGCATTATCAAGCTTGTACGCCTGCCGAATGTTACCGCTTTTCTTATCGCGGGACTGCTTATCGGTCCCTCTGTTTCAGGACTTGTCAGTGCCGAAGCCATAGACAGCTTTGACACAATAGTAAATGTTGCCCTCGGCTTCATCGCCTTTTCCATAGGCGGCGAATTCCGCCTCTCTTCGCTGAAATCACTCGGCAGGAGAATCACCGTGATAACAGGCTTTCAGGCTTTCACGGCAACGCTTTTCGTTCTTCTGATACTGCTTGTCACGGGAACGGATAAATCCATCGCCTTCACTCTTTCCGCCATAGCAACGGCAACGGCGCCTGCGGCTACGCTTCTCGTAGTCCGCCAATATAAGGCAAAGGGACCGCTTACCGACACGCTTCTTCCCGTTGTCGCGCTTGACGATGCTTTCGGTCTGATGATATTCTCCGTATTTTTCTCGATAGCAAAGGCACTTGCCACAGGCACGGAGCCGAGTGTTGAAAATATGCTCGTCGAGCCGCTTGTCGAGATAGTTCTCTCACTCGTTATCGGCGCGGCCATCGGCGCTCTGCTGGCAATCTGCTGCCGCTTCTTCAAATCGCGTGCCAATCGCCTTTCGCTCTGCGTCATGGCGACGATAGTCGGCGTCGCTCTTTCGGAGATATTCTCGCTTTCTTCGCTTCTTGTCTGCATGATGATAGGTGCGCTCTTTGCAAATCTCTGCGGCGAATACGAAAAGATTCTCGAGGGCGTCGACCGCTGGACTCCGCCGCTCTTCATGCTTTTCTTCGTGATATCCGGTGCGGAGCTGAATCTTTCCGTTCTGCCCTCGGTCGGTCTTGTCGGCGTACTCTATATCATCTTCCGCTCGCTCGGCAAATATACCGGCGCTTTCGTCGGAGCTTCAATCACGCATTCGCCAAAGGAAGTGCGCAATTATCTCGGTCTCACGCTCCTGCCGCAGGCGGGCGTTGCCGTAGGTATGGCGCAGATGGCTGTAGCCGAGCTTCCCTCGGAATACGGCATGAAAATTCAGGCGGTCGTGCTCTGCGCAACGCTTGTATATGAGATAGTGGGACCTGTTATCACAAAGATTTCGCTTGCCAAAGCGGGAGAAATCGCCGTAGGCAAATAACCGCACTGAAAATTTGCACGGCAAAATATCCGGAGGCAAAACGACATAAAAAATAAGACAAAAGAGGTTTTTGCAATGAAACTGCCAAAGAGTATCGACAAAATACCCTGCGGGGAACTGTGCGAAGAAAATAAACTCGCACTGCCGGAAACATTTGTGCTTCTTTTCTTTGCCTGCGCCTTTGTCGGCTGGATATACGAGGTGGTATATTACTACACGCTCGGATGGGGTTTTCATAATCCGGGCTTCTTCTACGGACCTTTTATCCCGATATATGGCATAGGTTCCATGCTGATACTGCTGACAACGGCGAAGCTCCGCCGCCATCCCGCGCTTGTTTTCATAGTTGCCGCGGCGGTGACCACGGCGCTTGAATATACCGTAGGCAAGTTGCTTCTCGTTATAGGCGATATCCGCCTGTGGGACTACAGCGAGATAAAATACAATCTGGATGGGCTTATCTGCCTGAAATGCTCGCTTATCTTCGGCGCACTTGCGATAGTGCTTACATATCTGCTTCAGCCGCTGATATTTTTCCTCAGCCGCAAAACAGGCGCGACAGCACGCCATATCATCAGCGGTTTGCTCCTTTTCGCATGGCTTATCGACGCGGTATTCACGCTGATTTTTAATTTCAAGAGCAGAATGTGACTGTGATTTTCCGCTTTTTTATTGACTTTTCCGTCCGATTATTATATTATATTTCTGTAGAGAATAATTGAAAATACTTTTGGAGGCATACTATGTTTTACAAAATAAAAGTGGCAGGGCTTGAGAGAGATCTTCCGCTCTGCAAGGTAAATGATGAACTTTATATCGGTGCTTTCGTCATATTCGGTGATGTCGAGCTGACCTGCGCCTGCGCAAGAGAACTGCTCAGGATAGCGCCGCCTCACGATATAATGATAACAGCCGAGAGCAAGGGTATTCCGCTTCTTTTCGAGATGGCTCGCCAGAGCGGCGAAAACAATTATCTTATCGCGAGAAAGGCTCCGAAGCTCTATATGAAGGATATTTTCTCCACGGAGGTGAATTCCATCTCAACCGCAAAGAAGCAGACTCTCTACATTGACGGAGAGGACGCAAAATTGATGCGCGGCAAGAGAGTCATTATCGTGGATGATGTTATCAGCACAGGCGATAGTCTGCGCGCCGTGGAGAAGCTTGTCAAGCTTGCGGGAGGCAATATTGTCGGCAAAATGGCTATTCTTGCCGAGGGCGATGCGCAGTATCGCGATGATATACTCTATCTCGAGAAGCTTCCGCTTTTCAATCCCGACGGCTCCGTAAAGGAATAATAAACAAAAAATACGGGCAGGCGCATAACCTGCCCGAAGGTCTTATTGAGAGGTATTTATGAACGATATCAAAAGCAGAATAAACGAATATATCGACGCTCATGCAGGGGAGATGGAGACTGTGCTTTCAGATCTCGTTTCCGTGCCGAGCGTCAAGGGCAAGGCGGAGGCTGGAATGCCTTTCGGCGCAGAGCCCGCAAAGGCTCTCGCAAAGATGCTCGGCTACTGCGAAAAATACGGATTCTATACAAAAAATCACGAAAATTATGTCGGCACGGCTGACCTTTCCGAGAGCGGCAAGCCCGCGCTCGGTGTGCTTTGCCATCTCGATGTTGTCCCTGCGGGCGACGGCTGGCAGAGCGACCCCTTTACCCTTGTAAAAAGGGAGGGCAAGCTATTCGGCAGAGGTGCAATAGATGACAAGGGGCCCGCTGTGGCAACGCTTTTTGCACTTCGCGCCGTAAAGGAACTGGGACTTCCCATCCGAGAAAATGTGCGTTTCATTTTCGGCACGGATGAGGAAAACGGTTCGAGTGATATTGCGTATTATACGAAAAAAGAGGCTCTGCCGGAGAAGCTTTTCACGCCCGACGGCGAATATCCCGTTATAAATCTCGAGAAAGGCATGATACGCGGCGAGGTGTTGGCTTCCTGCGCTCACGGCGGCCGAAAGAGCATTGTCTGCGCTCACGGCGGCACGGTCGTCAATGCTGTTCCCGCATCGGCATATGCGATGCTTTCGGGCTTCACGGCGGATGAGGTAAATGCCGCTATCGCGGACGCACCTGCGGGCGTTTCGTTCACATATGAGGACGGCAGGCTGACAGCACAGGGCAAGAGTGCGCATGCATCCACTCCATGGGAGGGAGTAAATGCTCTGACGGCGCTGATGCATGTGCTCGGCAGGCTGAAAACCGATGATGAGACAGCCGCACTCTTTGCAAATGCCGCATCGGCTTTTCCTTTCGGCGAGACGAACGGAAAAGTACTTTCGCTCGATATCAGCGACGAGCGCTCGGGACCGCTGACGCTTGTTTTCAGCATAATGGACTACGAGGGCGGCAAGCTCTGCGGAAAATTCGATATCCGCTTCCCGATATGCCTGAATGTGCCGCGCGTGCGCGAGCTTCTTGAAGCCGGACTTGCAAAGCATTCGCTTGCTCTTGCTTCGATGACGGGCACGGAGCCGCACTATGTCGATGAAAACAGTGATTTCATCCGCACGCTCCTGCGCGTTTACGAGGAGCAGACGGGACTGGAGGGCAAGACTATCGCAATCGGCGGCGGCACATATGTGCACAATACGAGCGGCGGCGTGGCTTTCGGTTGCGCTTTCCCTGGCGAGGACAATCATATGCACGGCGCGGACGAATTTATCACGGAGCAGAGCCTGCTCATAAATGCGAAAATTTTCGCGAACGCGATATATGAACTGCTTAAATAATAAATATATGAAAATAAAAAGCAAGGAAGCCGAGTGAACTGCCCCAAATTGTACGGACAGCACAAAAAAGAGTCTCAAGGTAGAAAATATTAAAAATTAGGCAACGAACTGACATCGCTTTTAGAGAG
>CAVESF010000007.1:7913-69972 GCA_963618495.1 Acutalibacteraceae bacterium | reverse complement strand
GGTCGGTTTATGCGCTTTTTTCAGATTTTTACAAGGAGGAATTTAATATGAACAAAAAAAGAATTTTAGCTTTATTTTTAGTCATCGCCGTGGCGGTGCTTATGCTTTCCGCTTGCGGTGAAAAAGAAAAGCCCCGTAGTATAACCGCGGACAACCTGCCAAAGGGAAAGGTGTTGCTTTCGTCTTTGAGCAATGAGGAGCCCTATAAATTTATTACAGAGCATGGAGTTACTATTCCCGAAGAATGTGCCGACATGGATTTTAAAAGTGTTATAGCATTTCTCGAAAATGATATTTACCGTATGGATGAACTTATCTTTAGTTATGAAGACGCTTATATAAAACTTACTAGAGAAATAAATGACATCGTAAGGGAGTATTACGGATATCCAACATTTTATAATCGAAAAGCAAGCGAAAAATAAAGTAACAAGTTGACTTGCATCAATTTTGATAATTGAAAAGGAAAACAAAATGAAGAAAAGATTGATTGCCATTATAATATCTGTTTGCATGATTTTATCTTTCGGAACTAATTATTTTAGGGAAATGAATAAAAAGCGGGGTTCGTGCCTCTCCATTCCTTTGGTAAGGGATTTTTGTATACATAACAGGAGATTTGCTTTCCTGTTATTCGGCGCATAAACCGCTTTTTGTCAAGAGGATTTGTGCGCTTTTTAAATTATTGTTTATTGTTGTTTGGAGGGATGAGTTATGAAAAGACTTTGCTTATTCATTGTGCTATTTTGCCCGTTTCTTACAGCCTGCTCTAAAGGTAACGATCTCGTTATTCCGGAGATCGATTTTGACATTTATTCCTCTGGAGGATTACTCATCAATGTAGAAAAAGACTATGACAATCTTTCAGTCGCATGTGATGCCAAGATTTATTCAAAAGAAGACAAGACCATTGTATTTCGGTTAAAAAACAACAACCCCGGAAACGGGTTTTATTTCTATAACACCCCGATTGTGGATAAGAAATCACATGGAGCTTGGAAAAGCGTGAAGTACGATCCATCATCCAAATATATTAGGAGATATGGGTTTTGTGGAAATGAAAATGATACGGAAACATGCTTTGTAGCGGAAATAAGATTATATACCGATTTTTTGGATGTTTCGGACTTAAGCGGGAATTATCGCGTGGGGCTTATTACCCCAAAAGGAGTTCATTACTTTGAATTTGAAATTAAATAGGGGGAAAATTATGAAAAGACTGCATATGGCTCTTTGTGGAATGATTATTGCTTTGGCACTAATAATGATGCCTTCGGTAGTTGCTGGAGCGGCTGAACAGGTTGAAGACGACTTTCTTTCTGCTAATGATGGACAAATTAATAATGATGACACTCTTAGCGTAGTTGAGGTAAACTATTCAACCAAGGAGGAGCAGTATTTCAATTTGTCTTTGAACAGATTGAAATACGAAAATTGCTCGAAAATTAACGAAAACAATTTGGATACGACGACTATTGACGAAGCTTTTATCCCCGATGGGATGTTGACAGCAGATAGTATACAACCTAATGCTCTTTTGCCGTGAAAGACATGGGCACCAGTTTCAAATGTGAATGCTTATCCGTATTCTGCCGTTTTGGCAATGCGCATGGGTTGGGAAAATGCCTCTGGTGTTATTGAATGGTATTATGGAACAGGCTTTTTGGAGGGATACGGTGTTGTTGCTACTGCTGGACATAATATGTGGGACGATCAACTCGGCTGGGTCGATGACTGTCGGTTTTATGTTAGACAGAACGGTAGTTCTTATAGCTCGACAAGTTATTATCATCCTCAAAACTGGACTTGCGCAACAAATTATACATCAAATTTAGATACGAACTACGATTGGTGCGCAATTACTTTGTGGGATAACCTTGGCTCTTCAAACGGATGGTTTGGAAAGTGGTGGAGTTCGGGCAATATAAATGGCAAAAGCGTAACTTTAAGTGGTTACCCGGGAACAGCAGGGATTCAGTATACGGGTTCGGGAACAACCAGCCATTCAACAACGCATAAAGTGCGCTATGATATTAATACGCTTCCAGGAAACAGCGGAAGCCCCGTGTATACGTCGGATCATATCGTCTGGGCAATTCACACAACATCTTATTCATCTTCACACAATATGGGGAACAGAATTACAGAATGGCTATATACAATACTTCAAAATAAATTCTTGGAAGGTGCTGCTATTTACGGTTCTTAGTTAAAATTGGTTCAATTATTGTCCTTGCTAAGGAAGTTGTCTCAAAACCAGAACCGCTCAAACCATCGAAAACTAAAATAGTCACTGTGGCACTACGCCTCTATGAGTGAAATGCAATTGACTCAGCCAAGATAGGAGGGGAAGAAAAATGAAAAGAAATAAGAAAACCGTTCTTGCTACCATAGTATTTGTCGCTGTTTTCGCAATCGCAGTCGTGATTGTTTGTTCTGCGACAGGCGTTTTTGATAAAAACGACCACAATACTTGGTATGAAGAAGCAAGAAACGGTGGCACAAGTGACGAGACGGCTGAAAAAATCACAGTTGGAATGACTTTTAGCGAGGTGGTGGATATTATTGGGAAGCCACAGCGTGACACAGGGTCGGGAGTATGGATTATGGAATGGGACATGAAGTCGGGAAAAGTACTTGCTGTATGTTTCAATCCTGTGACGGATGCCAAAACCAAAGGGAATTCAAACGCTGACTACGAAAGATCCGACCTGATTTCATATCACATTGAGGTTAAAAACAAGAACTAACGTACCGCTCGGAAGCATTTTTGTTTCAACTCATCAGGCAGAACAATCTGTCATATATCTGAACAACCAGGGACAAAAAATTCCGTATTTAAGATGAAAAGGCCGTAATTTTGGTAAGTCCTCAAAATGCGGACTTGTCAAAATGCATCGGCAGTCGGTGCCTGCTGAAGATGAGCAAACATCAAGTGAAACAATGATCGTGAGTTGTGACAATAAAAATAACAATATTTAACCTTCACAACACACTTGCCCTTCTGAAGGCAATGGGGCTGAGTCAAAAGCATTTAATTAAGCAGAGACTCAGCCTTTTGCTATGCATTCACATAACCTTTTATTGTTTTCAGCGTGTTATACACACCGTCGACATGACTGCGCTCATAGCCATGGCTGGCATAAACGCCCGAGCCTATCAGCCCATGGCGGATATCATGACCTGAGTGAAGCGTTGCTTCGACATCGGAACCGTAGTGCGGATAAACATCCACGGCATAATCCGCGCCCTCTTTCTTTGCCGCCTCGATGAGTTTGCCGACCACATCATAGCTGTAAGGTCCGCCGCTGTCTTTGGCGCAGATGGAAACCTGCTTTTCCGTGCAGGAGAGTCCGTCTCCCACGCAACCCATATCAACGCTTATCGCCTCGGTCACGCCCGCGGGAACAGAAGCCGAGCCGCCGTGTCCCACCTCTTCGTATACCGTAACATGAACATATATGCGGCGTTCGGGCGTTATCGCGTTATCCGCAAGATATTTTGCAAAGCCGAGCAGAATGCCGACGGAAAGCTTATCATCAAGAAATCTGCTCTTGATATAGCCGGAAGCCGTTATCTTCGCCCTCGGCTCAAAGCAAACGATATCGCCCGCCTCTATGCCGAGTTCTTTCGTTTCATCCGCCGATGAAACATCCTCATCTATCACGACTTCCGTAGTGTCAAAGGTACGTCCCGTGCTTCCGTAGCTTCCGTTTACATGGACGGAAGCATTGCAAAGCTGAAGCGTACCCTCATAGACCTTGCCACCTCTTGTGTAAATGCGCACATTTTCCGTTTCGCCGTTGTCCGCACGCATGCCGCCGAGCGCAGTCAGGCGAAGTCTGCCGTTTCCTTTGATTTCGCAGACCATGCCGCCGAGCGTATCCGTATGCGCCTCGAGAAGAAGTGCCTCGCCGTTTCCGCCGAGGTCGGCAATTACGCCGCCTTTTTCCGTCATGTGCGCCGCAAATCCGAGCGCCTCAAATTCGTTTTTTACCCATTTTGCGGCTTTTTCCGTAAAGCCCGACGGGCTGTCTATACCTATCAGTTCTATCGCTTTTTCCGCGGCAAATTCCGCATATTTTCTTTCAAGCTCCATTTTGTACCTCCGCTGTATTTGATTTTAACTATATGATATCACATCGGCGTCATATAGTCAAGAGCGACATAGACCCATACCGCGCAAAACCCAAGTATATCCAATAGAAAAAGAAAAAAATATGTTTAGTCCCGTCAACAAACTTTATCAAATCCGCATTTTTGCATAAAATATGAATATAATGAAAATCTTGCATTTTTGCAAAATTTTATGTTGATTTCGATTATTTTTTATGGTAAAATAAAGAAGATAAAATAATTAGGAGGGATGTATATTGAATCCGAAACTCAAAGGCAAAATCGGCGAATCACTTTCCGCCGTTTTGCCAATCACGGCGATAGTTTTCATACTCTGCGTGACAGTAACGCCGATCCCGCCGGCACTGCTTCTGCTGTTTTTCACAGGAGCTTTCCTGCTGATACTCGGCATGGGATTTTTCACACTGGGTGCCGATATGGCTATGATGCCGATAGGCGAGCAGGTTGGC
Organism: Acutalibacteraceae bacterium; assembly: GCA_963618495.1. Lineage (GTDB taxonomy): Bacteria > Bacillota > Clostridia > Oscillospirales > CAG-272 > Apopatosoma. The sequence continues at coordinate 65,386 of CAVESF010000007.1, read as the reverse complement.
GTACAACTTGCAAAAAGCAAAAAGGTCTGGCTTATTGCCGCCTCATGCTTTATTATAGGCGCGATAATTACCGTCGCCGAGCCTGACCTGCAGGTGCTTGCGGGGCAGATTCCCGGTGTTCCGAATCCTGTGCTCATCTTCTCTGTTGCGGGCGGCGTCGGCATATTTCTTGTGCTCGCCTTTCTGCGCAGTCTTTTCGGATGGAGCCTCTCAAAAATGCTCATCATATGCTATACTGTCGTTTTTGCGGCAGCGGCTTTCATTCCGAAAAGCTTTCTTGCCATTGCCTTTGACTCGGGCGGCGTAACAACCGGTCCGATGACCGTGCCTTTCATCATGGCGCTCGGCATAGGTCTGAGCACCATCGGTAAAGATAAAAACAGCGGCGGCGACAGCTTCGGTCTTATCGCGCTCTGTTCGATAGGTCCTATCATCTCCGTGATGATACTCGGTCTTGCTTACGGCTCCGACGGCGGTACATACACCCCTCTTGACATTCCCACTGTCGAAACCACACGCGATCTTGCCACAATCTTCGGCAAGCATCTTCCCGAATATGTAAAGGAAGTATTCACGGCAATATTCCCGATAGTCGTATTTTTCGGCATATTCCAGATATTCTTCCTAAAAATGCGCCGCAAGCAACTCGCAAAAATACTCGTCGGACTTGTTTACACGCTTGTCGGACTGACGCTTTTCCTTACAGGCGTAAATGTCGGCTTCATGCCCGTAGGTAATTACCTCGGCAGAGAGCTTGCAAATCTCGATTATAACTGGATAATGATACCGCTCGGTATGCTCATAGGTTACTTTATTGTAAAAGCCGAGCCTGCCGTTATCGTGCTCAATAAGCAGGTTGAAGATATCACGCAGGGCGCTATATCGCAGAGAACGATGATGGTGGGTCTTTCCGTCGGCATGGCGGCTTCTGTAGGGCTTTCCATGCTCCGCGTGATGACAGGCATTCCGATACTTTGGTTCCTTATCCCCGGATATGCGATAGCACTGGGACTCAGCTTCGTAACGCCGAAGATTTTCACCTCGATAGCATTCGACTCGGGCGGCGTTGCATCCGGTCCCATGACGGCAACATTCCTGCTTCCCTTTGCCATGGGTGCCTGTGAGGCGCTCGGCGGCAATGTTCTGACGGATGCCTTCGGCATAGTTGCCATGGTAGCAATGACACCGCTTATCATCATTCAGATAATCGGCGTACTTTATAAAGTTAAAACAAGCGGCATTAAGGCTAAACCCGAAATCACTGCCGCAGAGCTTGAAAACGAGGTTATCGACCTCGCTATAGAGGAGGAATAAATATGCAGATGAAATTAGCTGTAGCAATACCGCGCCGCGGACACGGAAATGCCGCAAGCGAGGTCTGCCGCGAATACGGAGCAGCTCTTCCGATGATAGTCCGCGGACACGGAACGGCAAGCTCGGATATCATGGATATGCTCGGACTCGATGAGCCCGAAAAAGACGTGGTACTCTGCGTGACAGACGGAAAAACCGCACCGATGCTGCTCGAGGGCTTCAATAAGAAGCTGCATTTCGAAAAGCCCGGCGCCGGCATAGCGTTTGCTCTGCCGCTCTCAGGTATAAGCCGTACCGTCTCCGAAATGGTAGGCGGAGCAAACGATGCGATTGCAAATGAAAATACGGCAGTCGCAGATGAAAAGAAAGAGGAGGAAACAAAAATGGAAACAAATGCCGAAATAAAGCATTATGAGTTGATAATCGTTGCCACAAGCGCGGGAAATACCGATATTGCCGTAAAGGCGGCAAAGGAAGCCGGCGTTCGCGGAGGTACTGTACTGCGCGCAAGAGAAGCCGAGCTCGGCAAGAAGATATTCGGTATCACGGTTCAGCCGGAAAAAGAAATAGTATTCATGCTTGTCCGTGCCGAGATACGTCAGAATGTCATGAAAGCGATATGCGCCGCAGTGCTGAGCGAAGCAGGCGAACACGCGCTGACATTTTCACTTCCCGTATCCGATGTTGTCGGACTTCACAAGGACAGCGGCGAAGAGAATGCGGAAAAAGCCGAGGAAAAATAAGCCCGCGCGGATTTTCATTTTAAATAAAACCTCTCGGAGGATACTATGAAGAAAAATATCAAAGAGATGGCAAAAAACCGCATGGAGGCAGAACTGAAATCGAGAAGTAAAGCCGTCACGGCGGTATACATAATACTGCGCGTGCTTGTAATTGCGGCTTTTGTGCGCAGTATAATGCTCGGAAATTTTGAAAATGCATTTATATGCGTGCTTGTGCTTTTTCTTTTCTTTCTCCCGTCCATCGTGGAGAAGAAAATGCATATCGATCTGCCCGATACGCTGGAGATAATAATTCTCGTGCATATTTTCGCCGCGGAAATTCTCGGCGAGCTTCAGGGATATTTCATCCAGTATGAGCATTGGGATACGATACTGCATACCACATGGGGCTTTCTCTGTGCCGCGCTCGGTTTTGCGCTCGTGGATGTTCTGAACAGAAACTCAAAAATCAAATTCAATCTTTCGCCGGCTTTTGTGGCGGTGGTGGCTTTCTGCTTTTCCATGACCGTCGGCATCTTTTGGGAATTTTTTGAGTTCGGTATGGACAGAATATTTGCAAAGGATATGCAAAAGGATACAATGATAGCAAATATTTATTCCACCATGCTCGATCCGACAAAGCAGAATATCCCCTATCCGGTGACGGGCATTACGGAAACCGTAATAAAATACGGAAACGGAGAACAGCTCGTTCTGAACGGATATCTCGATATCGGCATTTATGACACAATGGAGGACCTCTTCGTAAACTTCATCGGCGCATTTGTTTTCAGCATCATCGGTTTCTTCTATATAAAGAAGCGCGGTGACGGCAGGATAGCCCGTCAGTTTATACCAACGCTTGCCGAAGACGCTCCGATAAATTCCGCCGTCGGCACGGATGGCGCGGAAGCGGCATTTGAAGCGGCACGGTCTGAAACAGCGAAGAGCGTCGAAGCGAAGCCTGCGAAAAAGCGAAAAAAAGAAAAATAAGCGAAACGGATAGGAAATTATGGATTACTTATACCTCATACTTGTGCTTCCCGCGGTGATATTTTCACTTTGGGCAAGTATTCGCGTGAATACAACATTCAAAAAATATTCGAAGATACGCTCCATGCGCGGCATCACAGGTGCCGAGGCGGCGCGCCGCGTGCTTGATGCCAACGGACTGCAACACATACGCATAGAGCAGATTCCCGGCAATCTGACCGACCATTATGACCCGAGAAGCGATGTCATCCGCCTTTCGGCGAGCGTATACGGAAATACCTCGGTCGCCGCTATCGGTGTTGCCTGCCATGAAGCGGGGCATGCCGTTCAGCATGCGGAAAATTATGTGCCGGTGAGGATTCGTGCGGCGATAATCCCCGTCACGAATATCGGCTCGCGTCTTGCAATCCCGTTGATAATACTCGGCATTCTGCTGAATATGCTCGCGCCCGAATTTCTGGTGATAGCGTACATCGGCGTTGCCTGCTACGGACTCTGTGCGCTCTTTCAGCTCGTGACCCTGCCGACGGAATTTGACGCAAGCAGGCGCGCGCTCAGGTGCATCGAGAGCTACGGCATACTCGGTTCGGATGAAATAGGCGGAGCAAGAAGAGTACTCACCGCCGCCGCGATGACTTATGTTGCGGCGCTCGCGGTATCGCTCATGCAACTCCTGCGCCTTTTCCTGATGGTATCGGGAAACTCGAGAAGAAGATAAGAATTTTATTTGAATTGCAAAAAATCCGCCCGACGGCGGATTTTTTGATGGGCGGCGTTCTAAAGAGGAAAGCATTGGCTCCCTCACGCTTCGCATTGCTTAACTTCCTCGACAACCCGAAAAGAAAAATAAAGATACTTTTGCTTTCTCGCGCTTTTCACTGACGAAAAGTACACCAAATAAAAAAGCTTATTTTTGAATTTTCTTCGCAGAAAACCGCCCTCTCCCCCCTTTTTTCACCATTCATCACAAATAAAAAGCGCAAAAATATCGCAAAAACATGAAATTTCCCTATTGCAAAAATATGAATACCATGATATAATAATAAATTGAAAAAATAAAAAGCGTCGCACAGCGGCGGGAACGGAGTAAAAAATGGGACAGCTTCACATTATCGATCATCCCCTTATTCAGCACAAGCTCACCTACATGAGAAAGAAAGAGACAGGTTCAAAGGACTTTCGCATCCTTCTCGATGAAATTTCCATGCTCATGGGCTATGAGGTTACAAGAGATCTTCCACTGCGCGACTACGAAATCGAAACGCCTATCACAAAGATGACAGGCAAGGTCATCTCCGGCAAGAAGCTCGCGGTCATTCCGATACTGCGTGCCGGTCTCGGCATGGTAAACGGCATTCTCGAGCTCGTTCCCGTAGCAAAGGTCGGTCATATCGGTCTTTATCGTGACCCAGATACACACAAGCCTGTAGAATACTACTGCAAGCTTCCCACAGATGTCGGCGAGAGAATAGTCATCGTAGTTGACCCGATGCTCGCAACGGGCGGTAGCGCCTCCGATGCAATCACCATGCTCAAGAAGAGAGGCTGCACAAATATCCGTCTTATGTGCCTCGTAGCCGCTCCCGAAGGCGTAGCGGCTGTTCAGGCGGCTCATCCCGATGTCGATATCTACACCGCTGCACTTGATGAAAAGCTCAATGAGCACGCATATATCGTTCCCGGTCTCGGCGATGCAGGCGACAGACTCTTCGGCACAAAATAATCCGTTTTGAGTAAACCTTTTCCCGCGGTAATGTCCGCGGGAAAAATATTTCATAAATTTTCGCAAAAGTATTGACAGGAAGCAAAGCCTGTGGTATACTACTTAGGCAAAATGAAGCAGAACTCTCTGTTCTCACCGCTCCGATTCCGTTCGCGCGCGGTATAATACCGATTTTTACGGCACTTTTGCCGATATTATCGCTATTTATGCGGAGAGCTTTGGCTTTCCGCATTTTTTAATTTTATTTTTTGGAGGTGCTTACTATAAGCAAGCAGGAACATCTCATCAATGAGGAAATAAAAGTACCCGAAGTGCGCCTTATAGGAGCAGACGGGGAGCAGATAGGCGTAGTGCCGATAGCGAAGGCGCAGGAGCTTTCCATAGAAAAGGAACTCGACCTCGTTATGATTGCGCCGCAGGCTACACCGCCTGTTTGCCGCATAATGGACTACGGTAAATTCCGATTTGAGCGCGACAAGCGTGAAAAAGAAGCCAAAAAGAAGCAGCAGGTCATCGAGGTCAAGGAAATTCAGCTTTCATGCAAGATAGGCGACCACGATCTCCAGACAAAGCTCAATCATGCGCACAGATTTCTGAATGCCGGCAACAAAGTCAAGGTTGTCGTCCGCTTCAGCTGGCGTGAGCTTCGCCATCCGGAGCTTGGTCAGGCTGTGCTCGAGAGATTTGAGGCAGGTTGCGCAGGCGTGGGTGCGGCTGATAAAAAAGCTGTTCTCGAGGGCAGAAACCTCACATTGTTCTTATCACCCGTAAAAAAATAAAATAAAACATAATATACCGAAAGGACGAAAAACAGTCATGGCAAAGATTAAAACTCACAAGGCTACAGCCAAAAGATTTTCTATCACAAAAAACGGCAAGGTTAAAATGAACTCTTCATTCCGCCGTCATAAGCTCGGTCTTAAGACTCCAAAGAGAAAGAGACAGCTCAGACGCAATGCATACCTGAGCCCTTCTTTCGAGAGCACAATCAAAACACTTATTCCCAATAAATAATTCAGATTGATTTAACAGGAGGAAACATAAGATGGCAAGAGTAAAAGGCGCGATGATGACTCGCAAAAGAAGAAATAAAGTATTAAAGCTCGCGAAAGGCTACTGGGGTGCCAAGAGTAAGCACTTCAAGATGGCCAAGCAGGCTGTAATGAAGAGCGGAAATTATGCATTCGCAGGCAGAAAGCAGAAGAAGAGAGATTTCCGCAGACTTTGGATTGCAAGAATCAATGCTCAGGCTAAGATAAACGGAATGAACTATTCCACATTTATGTGCGGACTCAAGAAAGCCGGCGTAGACCTGAACAGAAAGATGCTCGCAGAGCTTGCTGTAAACGACAAGGAAGCATTCGCTTCTCTCGTAGCTACAGCAAAAGCCGCACTTTAATTTAAAATAGCGCGCAGATGGGGGCGGCAGAGGCGATATTGCTTCTGTCGCCTTTTATGAAAATCGGAGGACTTCATCTTTCCGGTTTCCGATTATAAAGCAAAAAGGAGCGCCATATGAAAAAAATCACCGATTTCCCGTATATATCCTCGCGGGCAAACCCGAAAATAACCGAGGCGGCAAAGCTTGCAGATAAGAAACACCGCGATGCAGGCGGTCTCTTTGCCTTTGAGGGGATAAAGCTGCTTTCCGACGCATGCCGCAGCGGTTATATTCCCGAGGCTGTATATATCACCGAGCGCGCGTACCGGCGCTTTTATGATGAGCTTGACGCGCTCGGCATCGACAGCGTGATAACCGTTGTGGCAGATGCCGTATACGAAAAGCTCTCTTTTGAAAACGCGCCGCAGGGCGTTTTTGCCGTCGCGCGGCAGAAACTCGAAAGAAGCGCCGTCGGCGACCAGGGCTTCGTGCTTTTTCTCGACAATGTCGGCGACCCGTGCAATCTCGGCGCCATAATCAGAAGCGCCGATGCTTTCGGCGTTTCCAAGATATATATTTCGGTGGGGAGCGCAGACCTCTACAGCCCGAAAACCCTGCGCGCCTGCATGGGTTCGGCTTTCCGTGTGAATGCCGAAACGGAATGCGATATCGTCGAGAAGATAGGCGCGCTTCGCGCAGACGGCAAACGCGTCTACGCGGCTATGCTCGACGAAAGCGCCACCAAGCTCTGCGATATACCCGATATGGCGCATGCCGCTTTCGTCGTCGGAAACGAGGGACATGGCGTCTCTCCCGCCGTGCGTGCCGCATGCGAACGCGCGGTATATATTCCCATGCGTGAGGGCGGTGCGCAGTCGCTGAACGCGGCTGTGGCGGCGAGCATCATCATATGGGAAGCCTGCGGCAGAAATATCGGATAAGTCCGCAGTAAAGCTATCGGTAAAGGAGTGTTTTTATGAAAAAGGAAGAACTTCTCTGCTATATCTGGCTTTCGCTTCGTTGCGGTGCCGGAAGCGAAGAGGCATCGCGTCTGCTCGATGTCTTTGAGGGTGCCGCAGATGTCTATGCGGCAAAGCGTGAGGAGCTTGCCGCTGTTTGCGACAGTGCCGCGACCGTCGATTCCCTCTGCGACAAAAATATGAGTATGCCGAAGAAAATACTCGATTTCTGCATGAAAAACGATGTCGGCATTCTCACCTGCGACAGCGAATATTATCCCTCGCGCCTGCGGAGCATCTATGCAAAGCCTATAGTGCTCTATTGCAAGGGCAAAATGCGCGACCTCGATAAAAATGTTCTCATCGCCTGCGTCGGCACGAGAAAATGTACCGAATACGGGCGCACCATGGCATATAAAATGGGCGCGGAGCTGGCTATGGGCGGTGCTTTTGTAGTCAGCGGCATGGCGCTCGGCATAGATGCGATAAGTCAGCGCGGCGCGCTCTCCGAGCGTGGCTACACCATCGCCGTGCTCGGCAGCGGAATAGATGTCATCTATCCGCCGCAGAACAAATCGCTCTACAGAGAGATAGCGGAAAAGGGCTTGATTATCACGGAATTTGCGCCCGGTACGCGTCCCTATGCGAGAAATTTCCCGATACGGAACAGGATAATCAGCGGTCTCTCAAACGGCACGGTCGTGATAGAAGCGGGCAAGGCGAGCGGTGCGCTCATCACCGCGGAAAAAGCAATCGAGCAGGGCAAGCAGGTTTTCGCCGTGCCGGGTGATGTCGGCTCTGATACGAGCGACGGCGCAAACGAGCTCATCATGCAGGGCTCGAAGCTCGTAACCTGCGCAAAGGATGTTCTCTGCGAATATGAACTGCTCTATCCGCATAAAATATTCACCGAACATATAAAGACCATCCATTTCGTAAAGAAAAGCGGCGCGAATATCACATATGTTCCCGAAGAGGACGAAAGCGAGTCGCAGGAGGAAAAGAAACACGGACTTCTTTCGCTTTTGCGCGGCAGGAAAAAGAAGCACAACGAAAACGAGGACGCCGTACTCACCGCAAGCGAATTTGAGGAGCTTTCCGGCAAGCGCGGCGCGGGCTATGCCGCGGCGGCAAAGGAAGCGATGAAAGATTCCGCACAGCAGGCGGAGCAGTATGGCGAAAAGCCGGCAGAGGCTCCCGCCGAGATTCCGGATGAACTCGGCGAAACGGAGAAAAACATTCTCCGCTGTATGAAATCGGCGATGACAGCCGATGAAATCACTGCGCAGTACCGAAAAAAATTCGATGCCGACGCAAGCGAAGCCGAACTTCTCTCAACGCTTACCATGCTTGAAATAGACGGCTTTCTCGAGTCCTGCGCGGGCGGAAAATACCGCCGTACATAAAACATACACAATTCCGACATAAAATTTATCTTGACATGGAGGATAAAATCGTGTATAATGGCTTCTGCACACACTTTGAGGGCAGAAACCTGCCCATATTCTACAAACGATAAGGAGATAAAATTTCTGATGCGAAATCTTGTTATTGTGGAGTCGCCCTCCAAGGCTACGACAATAAATTCCTATCTCGGAAAGGATTATAAGGTTTTAGCTTCCGTAGGTCATGTACGCGACCTGCCGAAAAGCACTCTCGGAGTTGATATCGAGCATGATTTCAAGCTTAAATATATAAATATAAAAGGAAAGAGCGAACTGATAAATCAGCTGAAAAAGGAAGCCAAGGCTGCCGATATGATTTATCTCGCGACCGACCCTGATAGAGAGGGAGAAGCTATCTCATGGCATCTCGCTTCCGTCCTCGGCGTCGAAGAGGATAAAATTCGCCGCGTGGCTTTCAACGAGATAACGAAGAATGTCATTCTTCATCAGATTGAAAATCCCCGCGATATAGATATGAATCTCGTCAATTCTCAGCAGGCGCGCCGTGCGCTGGACAGAATCGTCGGCTATAAGCTCAGTCCCTACCTCTGGAAAACGATAAAGAGCGGTCTCTCCGCGGGCAGAGTACAGTCTGTTGCCACAAGGCTCATCGCCGAGCGCGAAGCAGAAATCAAAGCTTTCGTGCCGAGTGAATACTGGACTATAGATGCCGAGTTGAAATCCGCCAAGGCGCATACCGTAAAGGCAAAATTCTTCGGCACGGCAGACGGAAAGAAAGAACTCTCATGTGAAGCCGATGCAAATGAGGTTCTCGCCGCATGTGAAAACGGCGAATTCACCGCTGTTTCCGTAAAGCGTGCGCAGAAGAGCAAGTCTCCGATGCCGCCTTTCACCACCTCATCGCTTCTTCAGGAGGCGTCAAAGCGCCTCGGTTTTCAGTCCAAGCGCATAATGAAAGTCGCGCAGGAGCTCTATGAGGGCATAAACCTCGGCGAGAAATTCGGCGGAAATCACGGTATCATCACATACATGAGAACAGACTCGCTCCGCATTTCCGATGAAGCGGCAGAGGCGGCACGCGAATATATCACAGGCAAATTCGGCAAGGAATATTATCCGCCGAAGCGCAGAATATTCAAGACAGGCGAAGAGGCGCAGGACGCGCATGAAGCTATCCGCCCTGCGGATATGCATTTTGAGCCGGACGCCATCAAAAAAATGCTCACAAGCGACCAGTATAAGCTATATAAGCTCATCTGGGACAGATTTCTTGCCAGTCAGATGCGCAATGCCGAATTCAATACGCTGAATGTTGAAATAGAATGCGGCGGATATATTTTCCGTTCCGGCGAAACAGCGATGAAATTCAAGGGTTATCTGCTCGCCTATGACGACGGTGAAACAGAACTCGGCGAACTTTATGATATAAACGAGGGCGAAAAGCTCACTTTGAAAAAGCTCACGCCGAAGCAGAATTTCACAGACCCGCCCTCACATTATACAGAGGGCTCGCTTATCAAGGTTTTCAAGGAAAAAGGCATCGCACGCCCCAGCACCTATGCTTCCACCATCACCACGATAATAGACCGCGGTTATGTTGAGCGCGATAAAAAACTGCTCAAAACCACACCTCTCGGCGAAGCCATGGTAGAGCTGATGAAAAAGAATTTTCCGCATATCGTCGATTATAAATTCACGGCGAATATGGAAGATGACCTCGATGAAATAGCCGGCGGCAAGGAAACTTATGAAGAAGTGCTGACGGATTTCTATAAGGATTTTGAGAAAACGCTCGAAAAGGCACAGAAGCATATCAGTGAAAATAAAGTCGAGGTTCCGCTTGAGGAATGCGATATGGTCTGCGAAAAATGCGGCGGCAAAATGGTTGTCCGCAAGGGCAGATTCGGCAGATTTGCCGCTTGTATCAATTATCCCGAGTGCAAATATACCGTTGCGATAGATGCAAATAATCAGCCGATAAAGCGCGAAAAGGCCGAGCCGGAAAAAACTGATATGAAATGCGATCTCTGCGGCAGTGATATGGTCATCCGCACGAGCCGCTACGGCAAATTCTACGCATGCAGTAACTTCCCGAAATGCAAAAACACGAAGCCGATACGCGAACATATCGGAGTCAAATGCCCGAAATGCGGCGGCGAAATAGTCAAGAGCTTCGGCAAGAATCACAGCGTCTTTTACAGCTGCGAGAAATATCCCGAGTGTGATTTTTCCTCATGGGATTTGCCGACAGCCGATAAATGCCCGAGATGCGGCGGTATGCTCTTCGTCAAAAAAGGCAAAGGCTACAAATACTGCGGCAATAAGGATTGCGGCTATAGCGAAGCCACCGAAAAGGCTGAAAAATAATCAGATAAAACAACAAAATATAGCAAAAGCTTCCGTGGAAATCAACGGAAGCTTTTGCATATAAGCAAGACAAAGGGGGATTAACACATATGCGAAGCATGTGTGTTGGCGTCGCCGAGACGGGGGGATATGCGAAGCGCATATGTGTGATTGTCTGCTTAACTATGGTAAATAGGGGTGTCGGATTTAAAACTCGGTAATAAGCCCGGCAATATATTTGCGGAGCATGGTGAGGTCAATCGCTGTTATTCTGCCGTCGCCATTCAGGTCGGCTGCGGCTTCAATCATGTCAACCTTATATCCCGCAATATACTTGCGCATGAGAGTCAGGTCGATAGCCGATATCTTGCCGTCGCCATTCAGGTCGCCGAGCATTACTCTGCCGAATCTGCATTCCGTGCACTTGCCTTCCTCATCAAGCGTGTGTTCGGATTTGTCTTTTATAAAGCCGCAGGAACACTCATTCCAGTGATGGGTCTTGTCAAATCTCTGCCTGAATGTGTGCGCCGCCTCGTCCTTTTTCTCGTGGCAAACGCTGCATTCGAGCCAGTGATTTGCATCATCATACTTCTGTTCGTAGCTGTGGGTTATCGTTCTCGTATAGCCACAAGCATCGCATGTTGTATCGCATGCGTTGTCAAAGATATGTGCTGCAACATTCTGTTTATCTCCGCAAACCGTGCATTCATCCCAGTGATTATTCTCATCATGCTTCTGCTCGTAGCTGTGGGTTATGCTTCTTGTATAACCACAGGTGTCGCAGGTCGTGTCACATGCATTATCGAAGATGTGAGCTGTGATGTCTTTCTTTTCGCCGCATGAACACTCGAGCCAATGATTTGCATCGTCGTGCTTCTGCTCGAATGTGTGAGCTGTAATATCTTTCTTTTCATGACATACAGAGCACTCATCCCAGTGACTATTCTCATCATGCTTCTGCTCGTAGCTGTGGGTTATCACTCGTGTATAACCGCAGGTATCGCAAGTCGTATCGCATGAGTTGTCAAAGATGTGTGCTGTGACATTCTGCCTATCACCACAAACCGTGCACTCGTCCCAGTGACTGTTCTCATCGTGCTTCTGCTCATAATTGTGAGTTATGCTTCTTGTATAACCGCAAGTGTCACAAGTCGTGTCGCAAGCGTTGTCGAAAATGTGTGCTGTGACATTCTGCTTATCGCCACAAACTGTGCATTCGTCCCAGTGACTATTCTCATCATGCTTCTGCTCGTAGTTATGGGTTATCACTCGTGTATAACCGCAGGTATCGCAAGTCGTATCGCAGGAGTTGTCAAAGATGTGTGCTGTGACATTCTGCTTATCGCCACAAACTGTGCATTCGTCCCAGTGACTATTCTCATCATGCTTTTGCTCGTAGTTGTGGGTTATGCTTCTTGTATAGCCGCAAGCATTGCATGTCGTATCGCACGCATTGTCGAAGATGTGAGCTGTGATGTCTTTCTTTTCATGACATACAGAACACTCGAGCCAGTGATTTGTATTATCATGCTTCTGCTCATAGTTGTGAGTTATACTTCTTGTATAGCCACAAGCATCGCATGTTGTATCACAAGCGTTGTCAAAGATATGAGCAGAGATGTCTTTCTTGACATGGCATACAGAGCATTCGAGCCAATGATTTGTATCATTGTGCTTCTGCTCGTAGCTGTGGGTTACATTTCTTGTATAACCGCAAACATCGCATGCTGTATCACATGCATTATCAAAGATGTGTGCTGTGATGTTTTTCTTTTCGCCGCAGGAACACTCGAGCCAGTGAGTTTTTTCGTCATGATTCCGAGTGAATTTATGTGTTGCTGTTCCCTTCTTGTAGCCGCAAGCACACTCAGACCAGTGGGTGGTTTCATTGTGCTGCTGCTCAAAACTATGCTCGGTAACATCCGCTTTTTTGTCACAAACGCTGCATTCAAGCCAGTGATTTGTATCATCATGCTTGTAAGTATCACCAAAATTATGCTCATCACATTCAAGGGGGATGAATTTGCGATTATATTTTTTCGCATATGTTTCGGCTGTGGAGCCTTTATAGCCGTAAATTGTTGCCGTATTGGAGATGGTAGCAGCCGAACCGTAAATTGTTACATCTTTTGAGTATATTTTAACACTTGTGAGACTGCTACAAACGACGAACGCATAGTTTCCTATGCTTGTCACGCTACTCGGTATCGTGATGCTCGTGAGACTGATACAGCCCCAAAACGCACTGTCTCCTATGCTTGTCACGCTACTCGGTATCTCGATGCTCGTGAGTTTGCTACAGCCCCAAAACGCAGAGCCTCCTATGCTTGTCACGCTACTCGGTATCTCGATGCTCGTGAGACTGCTACAGTACCTGAACGCCCCATCTCCTATGCTTGTCAGTTGGCTATTCTCGCCAAATGTGACGCTTGTGAGACTGCTACAGCCATCGAACGCATATCTTCCTATGCTTGTCACGCTATTCGGTATTGTGATGCTCGTGAGACTGCTACAGTCCTCGAACGCACGGCCTATTACTTTTGTACTATCGTTTATTATACAATCTGTTATGGAAGTGTTTTTTGCCTCAATCAAAGCATGGTACGGGTTTTCTGCATTTCCAAGATATTTGGCGTTGTCATATTCATTATATTTTAATTTGCTACAGTTATAGAACGCCCGCTTTCCTATGCTTGTCAGTTGGCTATTCTCGCCAAATGTGACGCTCGTGAGACTGATACAGGCATTGAACGCATAGTCTCCTATGCTTGTCACGCTACTCGGTATCTCGATGCTCGTGAGACTGCTACAGCCCCAAAACGCAGAGCCTCCTATGCTTGTCACGCTACTCGGTATTTTGATGCTCGTGAGTTTGCTACAGTCAGAGAACGCACCGCCTCCTATTACTTTTGTACTATCGTCTATTGTACAATGTGTTATGTAAGTGTTTTTTGCCTCAATCAAAGCATGGTACGGGTTTTCTGCATTTCCAAGATATTTGGCGTTGTCATATTCATTATATTTTAATTTGCTACAGTCATCGAACGCCTCGCATCCTATGCTTGTCACGCTACTTGGTATTGTGATGCTCGTGAGACTGCCACACCAATAGAACGCCCAGCCTCCTATGCTTGTCAGTTGGCTATTCTCGCCAAATGTGATGCTCGTGAGTTTGCTACAGTTAGAGAACGCAGTGTATCCTATGCTTGTCACGCTACTTGGTATTGTGACGCGCGTGAGACTTCTACAGGCCCCGAACGCAGCATGTCCTATTCTTGTCACGCCGCTCGGTATTTCGATGCTCGTGAGTTTGCTACAGTAAGAGAACGCATAGTCTCCTATGCTTGTCACGCCATCGCCTATCTTTGCGGTTTTTATGCTGTCACGATAATCATACCACGGTGCATAGTTGTATTTGTTGTTTGATAAACAATCATAATCTTTCATCTCCCCCTTTCCCTCAATCTTCAGCACGCCGGTCGCAGTATCGAGACTCCATGTCACATTGTTGCCGTTATTGCCGCAATTTCCGCTATACTGCGTTGCATTCAGTGCCACGCAAAGCAGGCAGGTGAGCAGAGCCGTTATTGCCGCAAAAAACAGCAGTTTTCTGAATTTTTTCATGATGCTTCTCCTTCTTGTAAGATTTGAAATCTTGTAAAATTTAAAATGCATACAGCTCAAGAAAGCGGAGAAAATAAAAAAGTGCCGCCTCGAGCGAGACGGCACTGTAGAATACTTCTCGCTTTCGTTGCCACACTACTTATAATCTGCCCTTTTAATAAGCGAATTATTGCGATAGGTATGTCTACCGTTATTTGGGTACGCTTATAAAAGGGCGCAATAACCCTATTGACAGATATTTTAAAAAAAGTAATGTGGCATACTAATGATAGCACATTACGATACAATTGTCAACAATTTACGGGAAATATTCCGTTATAATACAAAAAATCCCACCGATTGGTGGGATTTTTCTTTTTAGATAAGCTCTTTAACCTTAGCCTGCTTACCAACTCTCTCGCGGATATAGTAGAGTTTAGCGCGGCGAACTTTACCGCGGCGTACAACTACTACTTTCTCTACATTGGGAGAATGAAGCGGGAAGGTTTTCTCAACGCCTACACCGTAAGCAATGCGTCTTACAGTAAAGGTTTCGGAAATACCGCCGTTTTTCTTGGCGATAACCGTACCTTCGAAAAGCTGAATTCTTTCTCTGGTACCTTCCTTGATTTTGTTGTGAACAACAACAGTATCACCTATTTCGAAAGCAGGGATATCTGTCTTGAGCTGCTCGTTTACAAAAGCCTGAATCTTGTCCATTTTGAGCCGTCCTCCTTTTGAAATCTGCGGATGTTCATGCGAGCATGCAGCGGACCATCCTGTTTTGCATAATGCAACATTCAGTATTATACCATCAAAAACCGCAATATGCAATAGTTTTATGAAAAAAAGTTTTTATTTTTTTACGGGCGCGGAATAATGATACTTCGGCGTAACTATCGGAAGCAGGCGCATTATCACAAAAGCCGTCACATAATGCATAAACCAGCAGGCGACAAGCAGCAGCGGAGCCGCCGAAAGCGGGAATCCGAAGAAATTCAAGGCGCGCTCGCCCATTATCGAGGTAAAGAGTGTTCCGACCATCATTCCCGAGAATGAGGCGAGATTGCTGACGATAAGCTGGAAAGAAAGATAATTTGTTCTGTCCTCATCGGGCAGATTTATATACGGTATGGAGGCGATTATGGTATTCATGACGACGCCGAGCACATGCTGAGAAAGGCGCACCGAAAGATAAAGCCAGGAGGAATTTGCCTCATTTACAAAGGCATAAACGAGGTATGTGGCTCCCTGAATCACGCATGCTATGGCAAGCGCACGGAACCACGTATTCTGCGCGATGAATTTATTCCACATCCTGCCGAAGACGATGAAAAAGAGGAAATACGTCGCATTTATCGCATTCATGAAAGTATAGCTGATATGCACATCGTTTATCAGATAGGCATTGAGCGTGGCATTCGGCAGATTTGTCGTGAAGCCGTAGAGGAAAAGTATGATCATCGAGCAGAAAAACGCCCTGTTTTTCACGGGTTTTGTGAAAACATCGGCAAGCTTCACCTTTTCGCCCGAGGTTTCATATTCGTATTCTTTCGGGATGCAGAGCAAAACCGTATCGAGCAGTGTGAGCACATATGAAATGATTCGCAATGTCGTCATCATCGTCAGCTGCGCGGGAGAACCGGCGAGCTTGTCTGTCAGAACCGAGCCGATGAGCGCGAAAATATTGACTATGAGACTGTTTACGCACCCGTTGAACATGAAATAAAACGAGCGCACATCTTCTGTCAGAAATTTCGCGTGCCATGCGGAATAACCCGAGCCGAAAAGCGCCGATATGGAATTTGCCAGCGCGACGATAATGATGAAGCCGATTACCCTTGCTCTTTTTTCATGAACGAGAGACGGCAGAAACGTTATGCCGAGGATATTTATCGTATTTGTGAGGATGCGTACGAAAGCAAGAAGCCGTTTTCTCTTGCGGAAGCGCTCCAGTATCGATGGCGAAAAAATATTGAGCAGGCAGGCAAGGCTCGGGATGAATGTCAGTATGCCGATGCTGACTACATCGATTCCGTAGAGCAGCAGAAACCCCGTGTAGAAAACGCCGCCCGTAAACTGCGCGGCAATACTTGTCAGTATGCCGCTTGCCAATATGCAGAGTCTGCCGCGGGAATGTTCTTCGCGGGGAGAATATACCTTTTTTAATGTGTGGAAAAATTCCATGGCACACCTCACAGAACATATTTCACTCGTATTTTACAACAAAGTGCCGATTATGTCAACATCAAAAAGCATTTTTCCTGCGGAAAAATCATGATAGACAGTCATCGCGCTTTCATAAGGCTTTTTCAGCATGCTTTTCTGTAACAGGTAAGGCAAAACCCCCGCAGGACATGCCCGCGAGGGTTTCTGATATTACGATAAAATTATCAGCCGGCTACCTTCTTGACATTTGCACGATATTCATCGAGCTTAGCGTTTGTAGCGCTGGACTTGGAAGCTATAGCCTTGGAGAACATGTTCTTGCCGGAGCTTATATAGCTTGCAACAGTGGATGTGATACCGTAATTGCCGAGGTAGTCCATATCCCATACGCGTCCCTTGAATACGATATCAAGCATTTCGCCTGCACCGTCATCGCAGAATACCTGGGTCTTGTAGTAGTTTACATACTCGGGATATACAAGCTTCTGAGAATGGAAAGCAAATACTTCAAGGAAGTCTGCAATATTGTCAAGATCCGAGATAGCTGCGGATGCAGAAAGACCGTATGCGCGGTTACATACCATTGTGTAGTATGATTCCTGCTCCTCATTGTACTTCGGGAAAGGAACGCATGAGAAGTTTGCATTTTCATCGTCAACGAGACTGGAAGCGGCAAGACACTCGGAAGCAAAGAGAGTCTGACCGTTTGTGAAGGATGCACGTGCCTTGGCTATAGCACTGATAGCTGTATAGCCATCGTTGTTGACGAGCTTGGAAACCTTATCGATAGCTGCGGAAAGAGCGGCGATATCAGCTGTATCCTTGCTTATAGCAACGATCTTGT
This sequence comes from Acutalibacteraceae bacterium, assembly GCA_963618495.1. Classification (GTDB taxonomy): domain Bacteria; phylum Bacillota; class Clostridia; order Oscillospirales; family CAG-272; genus Apopatosoma. The sequence goes on along the minus strand of CAVESF010000007.1, from coordinate 47,926 downwards.
TTGTCTCTGTATCTCTGATAGCACCTCTGCCGCCGATACCGAACCAAAGAGCATTGTTCATGTATCCGTTGCCGTATGTTGTAAGACCGAATACGTCACCGTCGTCATAGTTCATCTTCTGGTCGCCGTTTACGTCGTTCTTTGTGGCGTCCATCATGCCAAGCATAACGTCGATTGTCCACTTGCCGTCCTTGACTGTCTGATAGAGGTCAACATTTGTCTTGCCTGCTGCAAGAAGCGCCTCATAAACAGTCATATTGAAGTAGAGCATCCAGGAAGCGTCATAGCTGATGAGGTTCCATGCGCCGGAAAGCTGGAAGATTCTGTTTACGCCGTCATCGTTTACATTGTATGTGTCGATGTAGCTCTGGTCAAACCAGTCGTGTGAAAGATCGATATCAAGCTTTGCGAAGTTGATAAGCTCTGCATTTGCTCTGCCGAGAGAGTACTGATACTCTGCGAAGTCAATAGTGTGCTTACCTGTCTGGATATCCGTGGAAATAAGGCTGTAGCCTGTAGCGGTATCATCGCACTGGACTTCTTTTATCTTGCAGTTGTAGAGAGATTCAACAGTCTTTGTTCTGTTGATGGAAGCCTCTGTGATGATGTTGTCTTCGCCTGTCGCTTCGGGAGCGATGGGATACTCATCCCAGTCACCCTTCTTCTGGATGGCGAATACAAACTCTCTGCCGTTGAAGTTTACGTCCATGAAGTCGGGATGCTTTGTCTTGCCGGTGAGCTGGTCGTCACCCGTGTTGCCGCCGGAAGTGGTGCCTTCAGTGGCAGAAGCCGTTGTGCTGGCGCCGCCTGTTGTGCCGGAAGAAGCTGTTGTGCTGTCATCATTGGCAGCTGTCGTGCTGTCGCCCTTGGATGCTGATGTGGTAACATCAGGCTTCTTTGTTGTAGTTGCTTCTGAATTGTTGCCGCAGGCAACGAGAGAAACCGCTACTGCCAGCATTGCGATTGCAATGAGAAGTGAAATAATTCTCTTCATAAAAATACTCCTTTTCAAATTTTATCATAATAAGGGTTTACCCTATATGTTTATGGTCATTATAGCATTTTTCTTTTAATTTGTCAATAGTCTTGCTTCACAAAGCATAGTTTTCCATGCATTTGTACCAATCAAAATATTTGCAGTTGCTTTTTTCGCCGCTCAATGTATATAAAAAATGGCAAGCCGCGGATTTTTTGGTCTTTCGTGCGGCGTATTTCCGCTCCAAAAATGCCCGTGGCTTGTCATATTCGGTTATTTTGCGGAGGACGCCTCGGAAGCTTCAATATAACTCTTATAGGAATTGAGCTGTTCGGGCGTTCCGCCGAAAATGATATAATCTATCTCTACCCTGTCATCCTTTTTTATGAGTGCGCGGGAATCAAGACGTGAAAAATATTCCTTATATGCGTCATAGTCGGCGGCACTCTCATTTTCCTCAAATTTATTGTTCAGATATGCATTCGCATATGAGCAGGTAGAACCGAGCAGATGAAAGCGCAATCCCGTTACCTCGAAATTCTGCTTCCATGTCCAGTTGTTTCCGGGAGCGATGCCCGGGAGCATTACACCCTTGCCCGAGGGATAAGTTGCGGCATAAGTGATATCATAGATATAGGTTCTGTATTCGGGCTGGTGCTCGCGTATGCCCATCACGCAGAACTGTGTCGAAGCATATGCCGAAGCATTGTTGAATGCCATGGCTATCTTGTTGTTGCCGCCCGGATTTTTGATTCTTATCTTCATATACTGATGTCCGCCGCCCCATTTTCCGTCGACGCCCATATTGTCATATGAATGCGGATAACCAGACCATGTGCCGTAGCCCGAGACAAGCTCGCCCTCAAAATCGTAATCCGGCAGGTCGTCAAACATTATGGCAAAGGTATTTACGGGATAGTAGCAGGTATCGCTGTCGCGGATGAACCACTGCGAATCGGCAAGAGCCGCTTTTTCGCCTGCGGCCTTGAAAGTGCCGTCTTTGTTTGCCGTGATTATCATGGAATCTTCGGTAAATTCAACGGAAATCGCCTCTTTATCATAGGTGAGACGCTCGATGATTGATTCATGCGAAGTGAGATGATTATCTGAGGCGCGGCTTTTTGTGCCGAAATCAAGTCTTGCGTAGACGGGACGAAGTGTAGTCGAAGCAGAGGTGTCGGATGTGGACTCTGCCGTTGTATCAGTGGCGGAATCGGTAATGGTTTCCATGCCGCTTGTCGTTTCCGTCGTCATGCCCGGGTCTGTATCGGAATGCGACATCATACTTGTATCTGCCGTGCTGTCCGATGAACTGCTCATGGTCGGCTCACCGCATGAACAAAGCAGAGCACATATGCAGAGCAATATCAGAAATATGGCTTTTTTCATTGAAATTCCTTCCTTGTGTAAACTATATGGTATTTTTATTTTAAGCGTATAATTGCGCATTAAAATTGTTTGAAGGAATGAATAATTTTATGCGGAAAAGCATTTTGCAAGTTTTTCCTTGAAAAAATTCGGAGGTGAGTTTTTTGATATTTCTTTTGCGCCTGCACATGCAAAAAATATCTGATTGGCATTTTTTGTTTTAGCTGCTTGGGGGAAAATGGGATTTTATCTTGTATGGTTCGGCGCCTGCGACGACCCGCAAGATACACAAAAATCCTTGCTCTTTCTCGCGCTTTTCACTGACGAAAAGCGCGAGAGGCAAAAAGTTTCTTTATGTTTCTTTTCGGATTGTCAGAAATCCCCCCGCACTCCCTATTCATAGTACGGATTATTCACAAACGCATTATAATTCGTCGCCATGGCATCCCATGTTTTGGCATCTACAATGCCTGTCTGCGGCAATCGGTTTATCCCCTGGAAGTGCGTGACGGCATCCTTGGTTTCGGTATTATACACGCCGCTCGGGGAAATTTCATAGTAGTCGTCATATACATGCGATAGCGCACTGAGTATCAGCTGCACCGCCATCACAATATCGCTTATTTCACCTGCGTTCACCGCATAATTTGCATGAGGAAAAACATAAAGCGGAGTGCCGCCGCCCGTTACCCTGCCAACGGCAACGGTGAAAAGTGCCGTTATCATATCCCATGTGGCATTATCCACTCTGCCTGTCACGGGAAGTCCGTTCTGCCCCTGCAATTCGGAAACGGCATCCGCCGTTTCCCTGTCGTATACTCCCGAGGGATTGACCACATCAATGCATTTATCAATCTGCGCTATGCGCCGAAGCATCACCTGAAGCTCATATATTTCATCCATTTGCGCCACCGCTTTCGTCTGTATTTTCCGTCTCGGAATAAGAAAAATTATCGCTGTTTCCCGGATATTGCCCCGCGACGCGGGCATTTCCGCTCTCTGCATATGTATAGATATTGGCAAGCGCACTCCAGAGAAGCGGACCGACCGTTCCCGTTATCGGGAGGTCAAAGATAGCCTGCGCGGCATAAACCGCATCGCGCGTTTCCTCGCCGAAAATGCCATCCTCGGGAACGGTCGGTATCTGCCCGTATTCCTTGCCTGCGGCATTCAGATATTTTTGCAGTGTGAGCACATCATCTCCCTCAAAGCCGAGCCTGAGAAAGCGCCCCGGGAAGGGTTCGCTTGAAACGCCGAGCTCTTCGGGCGTTACGGTAGCGACGACGCCGGTATAAGCGTCAAAGAGCGCATACCATGTTTCCTCATCCATCGCGCCCGTCTGCGTCAGTCCGTACTGCTCCTGAAAGGCGCGGACTGCCTCCGCCGTCGCCTCGTCGTATGTTCCCGTGACCTCAATGACGGGTATATCGGGATTAAAAAGCCCGACTATGCGCAGAAAATACTGCACCACGGAAACGCCGTTTCCGCTGTCGCCGAGCCGGAGACTGTCCGGAAAAAGCCGTTGCACCTCGCTTATCAGCACACCCTCGCTCTGTATTTCGCTCAGTCGCTTCACCGAATTGAAAACAAACTGTATTTTATACCATGTTGCGGGACCGACAATTCCATCCTGCGTGAGATTGAAAATACGCTGAAATTCCTTTACGGCGGCTTCCGTTTCGGGTCCGAAAATGCCGTCTACCGGCTGAATTTTCGGAATCGACGGATAATTTGCCGATATTCTGTTCAGTCGCACCTGGATAAAGCGCACATTGTTGCCGTAATAGCCGAGCATGATGGAACCCGCAGGAAGCGACGGCTCTATATTTGCGACAGGCGCATCGGTGACAAGCTCTATATCGTCGCCGTAGTAATTTACGAGTATATCATAAGGCGCGAGTCCCTGCTCGGCAAGAGCGACGCTGCCCCATTGCGAAAGCCCGTCGCATGTGACTGTCGTACCGTTGCAATACGCGGCGAAAAGCGGCTCTATCGAATTTTCCCGCCTGATATAGCTATTGAAGATTTCATCCACCATCTGACTTATGTTTTCGAAAACTTCCCTTCCGTTTACAAATGATTGGTCATAAGCCGTGGAATTTGTGATATCGAAATCATAGCCGAGCGACGGATAATGCTCGGTATATATTCTGTTCAGCGCAAAGGATATCTGCGCATAAATATTTGCCCGTATGGCGTTTTCCGGCCATGTGGGATAGACCTCGCTCGAGGCGACATTTTTTATGTAATCCGGAAAGCCGACGGTGATATTTGCGGCGGCGGAATCGGGCGCGCCGAGATGTACCGTTATCGTTTCTGGAATGACGGGATAAATATCCATTGCTTTTCCTCCTGTCAGAGATTCGGCGGCTCGCTCTCATTCACCGTCAGATTAAGGTCGGGATTGACGGCAAAATTCTGCGAGTCGGGTATCGGAATGGCGTTTACGCTCTGAATGGAGGTCTGCTCCGCAAATATGGGTACATTCAGCGCAGTATAACCGTAATATCCGTCTGCCGCCACCTCTATATTGACTACGGAATACGGAAGCGTCGTACTTCCCGGGATGAGCGAAAGCGACGGGTCGGGCGCGGGGATGGCGAGCACATCAGTTCTGCCGTCGTTGTCGGTGACCATGACCGAATATATTTTCGGCACGCCGTCCGTCACCGTGCGCACGGCGACCGTGGCATTCGGTATCGGCATTGCGCCGAATGCGGACGAGACCTGCACTATGAGATATCCCACAGATGAATTTTCTGCCATAAAATTTCTCCTTTCGGCTTCGTGCGGACTTCCGCAAAAAAATGAAAGTCCGCCCACTGTCTCATTATATGGCATTATTCTCTTTTTGCTACGCCGCGGCGGTTCCTTTTCGTGATAAAAAGCACATCGGCGGCGAGCATGACGACAAAAAATACATTCACGACGGCGGCAATATCAAAGAGAAGCCGGCAGGCGCGCCCGCCGCGTGAAAGAGCGGCAATCGTTACCGTAAAGGAAAGCCATATCACAGCGGAAACCGCGGTTTTCGCCACCGTACTCCTCTGTGAGACGGCGCAGTCGCGCACGGTGAAAGCATATGCGCCGAGTCTGATAAAGGAGAATATCCATTCGGCGAAAATGAAGAATATTTTCACGCCCTCTGTATACGCCGCGTGGGCGACGAGCGCATGAAACACAGCCGCCGAGATGAAAGCGCCGCAGGAAACGGCAAGCACGGAGAGCACCCTGTTTTCGGGTACTTTCGAGCGTGCACCGAACGCCGCCGTTATATCGGGATCGCCGCCGCAGAAGGTATGCGAAACGAGGCAGAATACTGTGCCCATTCCGCCGAGGGCATTCAGCGCGCCGTATGCGTCCTCATAGGTACAGATATACAGCGATGGATGTGAGAAAAGCGCGAGCAGGGCAAGCGGCGCGGCTATCATGACGCTTATCTGTGCGCCGCCCGAAACGGCACCCGCGCCGCGCATTGCCGACCATACGCAGACAAGCACGATGATGAGAAAGACCGCGCCGCCGTATCCGCCATAAACGGAGCTTATGCGTATGCAGAGCGAAACGGCGTCGCACGCGAGCGAAACCGCCGTCATCGCCGCGATGAGTCCGCAGAAGAGAGGTGCGGCACCTCTGCCGATGCCGGATTCAAAATAGAGACAGAGATTTCCGCTCTGCCTGTGCGCGCCGAGCGTCGCGGCGAGACTTATCGCGAGCGAAACAAGGATATAAAAAGCGAGGGAAGAAAAATCGCGCACGCCGTAGATATACAGTCCCGAAACGCCGCAGAAGAAAAGAGAAAAGAAGAGCGCGGGCAGCGAAAGCCCGTCTCTCTTGCGCTTTTTTATCATCTTTCCGTATCCTCCTTTTTCCTGCCGTATGTGCGTATCATGCGCTTACCGGAGAGTGCCGAGGGCGAATATTTCATCTTCCATACGGGGAGCATGAAGACGCTGTCCTGCATGGCGCTGAAATCCATCGGCGCGAGCGGATAGAGATACGGCACGCCGAAGCTCTTTTTCGAGCAGAACGAGACCATGCTCAGCGCAAGTGCCGCGGAAAAGCCGAAGAGCCCGAAAGCACCCGCCGCGAGTATCATCGCAAGACGATATATCACATTCGGATTCATATAAGGCGGCGCGATGAAATTGCATACGGCGGCAAGCGCGACGAAAACCATCACGGTAGACGAAGCGATTCCCGCTTTCACTGCGCTTTCCCCGAGAATGAGCGAACCGACAAGCCCTACCGCACTGCCGACAGCTTTCGGCATGCGGAGTCCCACCTCGCGCACTATCTCAAAGAGCAGAAAAATCAGTATCACCTCGGCAAATATCGAAAAATGCATTCCCTCGCGCGATTTCAGCAGGGCTTCTTCAAAGGCGGCGGGAAGCTGGGAGGGATGCCATACCGTCAGCGCCACAAAAAGCGCAGGCAGATATATGCCGATTGTCATCGCGACGAAGCGGAGCAGGCGCACAAAGCAGGCGTAAAAGACGCTTTTGGAATAGTCCTCCGTCACCTGAAGCGCCTCGCAGAAAAGATACGGTACGGTCAGCACTACAGGTGAACCGTCCACTATCACGGCGGCGCGTCCCTCGAGCATTTTTGCCGCCACCTTGTCGGGTCGCTCGGAATTGCCGACCGTGGGATAAAGCGAATAGCCGCCGTCCTGTATATAAAGCTCGATATAGCCCGAATCGAGTATGCTGTCCGCCTTTATCGCGCGCAATCGCGATAGCAGTTCGCTTATCACATAGGCGTCGGCTATGCCGTCGATATACATGACGGAAACAGAAGTTTTCGTAAGCGCCCCTATCTGCATATCTATCTTCTTCAGCCGTTCCGTTTTCAGCCGCCGCCGCAGGAGCATGGCATTCTGCTCACCGCTCTCGACAAAGCCCTCGTGCGCACCGCGGATGACATTTTCCGTCTCCGGCTCCGTGACAGAGCGCCCCTCTTCGTTTTTTGTCGATACCGAGAGCATGCGGCATCCGCCACCGCCGTATGTGCAGAGAACAAGGCATGAGCCTTCCAGTATAGCTTCTTTTGCCCCGTCCGTGTCCGCTATATCCAAGACCGACGAGCAGGTTATCGCCGATTCCGGCGAAAATTCCCGCTCCTTGCCGCCGGAAAATGCGCCCTCCTCATACGCGTGGCAAACGGGCGATATGATATATTCCGTTATCATGCGCTTGGAGGAATAATTGCTCAGATACATCACCGAAAGGCGAAGCTGCCCGAGCGTTATCTCCCTTTCGCGAAAATCGGCTGCATCCGCAAATATCCCCTTTACCGCCGCTTTTATTCCGTCATAATTTTCCATTTTTATCCGCCTTTGCTTTTTTGTTTTTATTATTTTGCAAAATGAGAAAAATATACTTCGCGCGATGCGTGCTTTTCGCGAAGACAGCGCACGGCGAAAAATCCCCCCGTGCGGCATATCCGCACGAGGGGATTATGATATTCATACTTTATAATATAATGCAGAGAAGTCCGCCGCTGCCCTCATTGATGACGCGCTCGAGCGTTTTCGATAGCTTTTCGCGGGCGTCCTCGGGGACATTTGCAAGCTTGCCCGAAAGTCCCTCGGAAATGAGATCATAGAGCGATTTCCCGAAGATATTCGTCTCCCATATCTTGCCCGGCGCCTTTTCAAATTCGCTGAGCAGGAAGCGGACGAGATTTTCCGATTGCTGTTCCGTACCGACGACAGGCGAAACCTCCGCCGCGATATTTGCCTTTATCATATGGATAGACGGCGCTGTGGCGCGGAGTTTCACGGCATAGCCGCCCGACTGTCTGACAACCTCCGGCTCCTCCAGTTTCATATCCTCTATATCGGGTGTGACTACGCCGTAGCCCGTTTCGTTTACGGAAGCAAGAGCCGTTTTCACCTTGTCATATTCCTTTTTCATCTCGGAAAGCTCGACGAGCGTGGACATGAGCGCACCGTCATCGCCTATCGTCATTCCCGTGAGGTCGCCGATTATCTTATAGAAAAGTCCCTTTGCGGGGACAACCTCAAGTTCTGCCGCGCCCGTCGCAAGATTTATCTTCTCACTGCGCACATTATCTATATATTCATTGTCAGAAGCGCCCGCAAAAGCCTCGCGGACATCACCCGTCTTTTCTATTTTCGAAGCGCAGGTCAGCAGGGTATCATAGACACTGCGGCGGATATAATTATCCTCGCCGAGCGCATCCATGAAATCAGGCAGCTTCATGCGAACCTCCGTTATCGGAAATTCGAGTAGCACAAGCTCAAGTATATGGCGTATATCGGAAGCGTCGAGGTCAAGGCAGTTCACGAGAGCGACGGGCGCGCCGTATTCCTCCTCGAGGCGAAGCGCCAGTTCCACCGAGCTCTGCGCCTCGGGCGTTGCCGAATTGATTATGATGACAAAAGGCTTATGTATCGCTTTCAGCTCCTCTGCCACCTTGCGCTCGCTCTCCTCATAGTTTTCGCGCGAAAATTCGCCGAAAGAACCGTCGCAGGTGACAAGCACGCCTATCGTGGAATGTTCCTTTATAACCTTGCTCGTGCCCATCTCCGCCGCCGCCTCAAAAGGCATGCTCTCGCTCGACCATGGAGTCATAACCATGCGCGGTTTATTGTCCTCCTCGCCGCCGAGTGCCTCGGGAACGATATAGCCTACGCAGTCTATCATCTTCACAAAAAGCGAAGCGCCGCCGTCGAGAGAGATCTCCACGGCTTCATCGGGAATGAATTTCGGCTCTGTTGTCATGACGGTTTTGCCTGCGGCGCTCTGCGGCATCTCGTCCTTTGCGCGTTTGCGGTCATAATCGTTTCTGATATTCGGTATGACGAGCGTCTCCATGAATTTTTTGATAAAAGTTGATTTTCCTGTCCGCACCGGACCGACAACGCCTATGTAAATATCGCCGTTCGTTCTGGTTGCTATATCGCTGTAAATACTCATCTGTAGCCTCCTTGGCAAGTTTTAAGACAGCACACCGCGGCGCTTTCTTTTTATTTTCTCGTCATATATATATTTGTCCCGCGGCGCAAATATTACAAAAAACATGATATTGACTAAAAGACAATTTTCGTGTATAATTATCATATAAAAATATCTCGGAAAAGAGGATTCTCATCATGAAAAAGCGATTGCCGCTGATTATGATTCTCATATTTGTCCTGCTTTTCTCTTCCTGCGGAAAAGAAAACAAAAAAGCGGATATATCTCTATTCTCCCCGTTTTATTTCGAAGAAGAGACAATTCGCGCCGCCTTTGTAAATACGGAAAGCTTCCGCTTTTCCGACTATATCAAATGCAATCTTGCTTTTGAGATTGAAGCCGACGACGGCGAGCTTTATGAAGATGGCGATGAATATATCCCGCTCACGGGCGAAAACCGTCTCACTCTGCGGGCAAAAAACGGTGAAGAATACATCATCGTCCTGACTTTGCTTAAAATAGATTCCCTCGCGGCAGATATCCTCGGCAAAACCGTCTATGCCATCGGCGAGCCGATAGCTTTCTCGGATTTTGATGTGTATGGGCTTCTTGACGGAAGCAGAGTAAACCTGCCCGAGAGCGCAGTGGAGATAACATACGATTTTTCCGCCGAGGGAGAGGCGACTGTGGAATTTTCCTGCGACTCCTTTTCGGCAGAGGTAACTGTCACCGTGCGCGGCGAATACATCCCCGAGCTTGACGAAAATATGCGCGCGCCCGACGGCGTACTCTATGAAATCAATGATAAAGGCGCCGTCCTGAAAAGCGGAAAGGGCACGCACGGCAAGATTTCCGTGCCGCGCGCGGTAAAAACGGGCGGAGCGGAATATCCCGTCTATGCCATAGCCGACTATGCTTTCCGCGGCAATGAAAATCTCACGGGGATTTCATGCCTTTATGTCTCGGAGATAGGCGCTGGTGCCTTTTACGAATGCGAAAGGATGAAAAGCGCCGACCTGCCGAAGAAATATTGCGAAATAGGAGCAAACTGCTTTGCCTACTGCCGCAGTCTGCGCTCACTCCGCCTGCCGGAGGAAAATACCGTCATCTCCGACGGGCTTCTCTCCGATTGCGGACTGCTCTTTGAGGTATACATCCCCGAAAAAACCGCATATATCGGGCATTATGCCTTCGCAAGGTGCGATTTTCTTGAGTCTGTCGAGCTTCCGCCGTCACTTGAATATATAGGCGACGGTGCTTTCAAGGGTTGCACTTACCTTTCCGGCTGTATCGTGCTGGGCGCAGGCGTAAACTACATCGGCGACGACGCTTTCCGCGATTGCGACAGTCTCGGATATATCGTTGCGCCCGCCTCCCCCGAATATATAGGGGAAAAAGCCTTTTCGGCGGCTTCGCTTTTCGTCTATACGGCTGATGGCAAAACCACGGCGCGCTACTGCCTGAAAAACGATGTTCCCTACACAAAATGGAAATACGGCATGCTCGGAGTGATAAATTTCAGGGAAAAATACGAAATAGGCGACGAGATAGACGCGATAGAGGACTATGCCGCGGTGCTTTTCACGGAAGAGCGCATCTGCCGCGTATACGGCGACCCGGAATATAACTTTGCTGTGTCGGGAAAGCGCAGAGCCGACCTTTCGGTGCTCGGCTACAGCGCAAACTGGTATTGCGATGTGATATATAATGAAATAATGCTCACCTCGCGCGAGGATTCGCGCGGCGCGGTATACGAGCTGGACGAGGATTCGCTCACGGCAAGGCTTATAGCCCTGCCCGAGGTGCTTTCGGCAGGTGAGATTTACCGATTTGAGAGCGATGTCTATGTACTGCCGACAGCCGTGGTTTACCATGGCGAGGAATATGCCGTGACTGCCGTAGGCGACGGTGTATTTGAGGGCAGAGACGATATCCGCGCGGTTTTCCTGCATGAAAATGTGCGGAGCGTCGGCGCGGGAGCTTTCAACAATTGCTCATCGCTCGAACTCTTTTCCATTTCCACGGCGGCAAACGGCTGGGTGGAGATAGACGACGATAATTTCGCAGGAGTACCGGAGAACTTCGCGTATGTCTGCTACCTGAAGCGTTCCGCGCCGCACATCTGGGCGACAAGGCACGGCATCGAGGCTACGGACTATGAAAGCGCACCTCATTACAATGAATATTTCGGCAGGAGATGATAAAATGAATCGTGCATCGGGAATACTGCTCGGCATATCCTCGCTTCCATCGGAATACGGGATAGGCTCCCTCGGCAAACCTGCGAGGGATTTTGCGGATTTTCTTTTCGCCGCAGGGCAGAAATACTGGCAGATATTGCCCGCAGGGCAGACAGGATACGGCGATTCGCCGTATCAGTCGTTTTCCTCGTTTGCGGGAAATCCTTATTTTATAGATATAGATGAACTTGTCTCGCAGGGGCTTCTCACAAAAACGGAATCCGAGAAGGCAAAGATATCAGGCGAAAAAGTGGATTACGGCGCACTGTACGCCACGCGTTATGCCCTGCTTGAAACGGCATATGAGCGCGGCAGAGGGCGGCTCATGCGCGAGATTCTTGCTTTTTATGAGAAAAACGCCGCATGGCTTCCCGATTATGCGCTTTTCATGGCGCTCTCGGAGCATTTCGACGGCAAGCCGTGGACAGAGTGGGATACCGATATCCGAAGCCGCGAAAGCGACGCTATGGCAAAATACCGTTCGCTTCTCGGCGAGCGCATGGGCTTCTGGATATTTGTGCAGTATCTTTTCTTCACGCAGTGGGATAAGATGAAAGAATATGTCAATTCCCACGGAATAAAAATAATCGGCGATTTGCCCGTTTATGTGGCTGCAAACAGCGCCGATATATGGGCTTCTCCCGCGGAATTTCAGCTCGACCAAGACCTGCGATGCAAAAATGTGGCAGGTGTGCCGCCGGATTATTTCAGCGAGGACGGTCAGCTCTGGGGCAATCCGCTCTACGACTGGGAACACATGAAGAAAAACGGTTACAGCTTCTGGAAAAAGCGGCTCGGCGGTGCGCTCCGTCTCTATGACACGGTGCGTCTCGACCATTTCCGTGGATTTGCTTCATACTGGAGCATTCCCGCAGGAGAAAAGACAGCGAAAAACGGCAAATGGTGCAAGGGCGGCGGGATAGATTTCATAAACGCGATGAAAGCGGAATTTCCCGATGCGCAAATAATCGCGGAGGATCTCGGCGTGCTCGGCGAAGATGTTCGCACCCTTCTGAATCAATCCGGATTTCCCGGAATGAAAGTGCTTGAGTTTGCCTTCGACGGAGACGAGCCGAGCGATTATCTGCCGCACAGATATGAACGAAACTGCGTCTGCTATCTCGGCACACATGATAACGATACGGCACTCGGCTGGCTTTCCTCGGCAAAAACGGAAACCGCGGAATATGCCGCGCGGTATTTCGGCTTAAATAAGGAAGAAGGCGCGGTATGGGGACTTATCCGCGGAGGAATGGCATCCCGCGCCGACCTTTTCATCGCGCAGATGCAGGATTATCTCGGGCTGGACTCGGATGCCCGCATGAATACACCAGGCGAGCAATGCGGAAACTGGAGCTGGCGCATGGAAAAAGGTGCCGCCACCTCTTCCCTCTCAAAGAAAATTTCCGCCATGGCGAAAATGTACGAGAGAGCGTAGAGACAAGTCAAGGTGAAAGCACGGAGAAAGAAAAAGTTTCTTTAGTACTTTTCTTCACAGCAAAGTACATAAAACAAAACCTTTTTATAAATCACAAAACGGAGGAAAAAATGGGACTCGGAACACTGAACAAAACCATCTCGCTGATAACGCGACTCATCGATGACAAAACGGCAACGGAACCGATACTGGAGTTTTCGCCGCAGAAGCCTTCGCTTCCGAAAGCGCCCGTATCATCGCCGCTTCCGCGCACCTCGCCCGAAAGCGTAGGCATTTCTTCCGCGTATATAGCGGAATTTCTGACCGCGCTCGAACTGGACAAGAGCCTGAATATGCATACAGCAATCATACTTCGCCATGGCAAAGTGATATGCGAAACAGGATTCGGCGCATACAATACGCAGTATTTTTCCAGTACATTTTCAGAATGCAAGAGCATCACTTCGCTTGCGATAGGCATACTTGTCGGCGAGGGAAAACTGCGCCTCGACGAAAAAGTGATAGATATGTTTCCTGATGACGACAATGCCATGGCAAAAATAAAATACAAAAATCTCACCGTTGAAGATTTACTCACCATGCGCTCGGGCGCTACCTTTGCCGAGGCGGGTTCCATGGCGGATTCCTCATGGATAAAAGCGTTTTTCTCCTCCTCCGTAAAGGGCGATATCGGTGAAACATTCAATTACAACAGCCTGAACACATATATGCTCTCCGCGATAGTAAAACAGAAAAGCGGCAAAAATCTGCTTGATTTTCTGCGCGAGCGCCTCTTTGATGAAATGGATATCCAGGGCGTCTTTTGGGAAAAAAGCCCTGAGGGCATAGAAAAAGGCGGCTGGGGACTTTATATCCGTCCTGAAGATATGGCTAAAATAGGGCTTCTCGTCATGCAGGGCGGCAAATGGAACGGCAAACAGCTCGTTCCGGCAGGATATATCAAACTTGCCACGGCAAAACATTCCGTAGCGCCGAAATCCTGTGGCGATTTCAACTACGGTTATCAGATATGGTGCGGTCGCGAGCATAATGTTTTCCTTTTCAACGGAATGTTCGGGCAAAATACAATGTGTTTCCCCGATAATGATATCATCATCGCTTCCACGGCGGGCAATAACGAATTTTTCCAGCAAAGTTCATATTACAGATACGCCATAAAATATTTCTGCCGCAGTTTTCCCGAGACGATACCCGAAAACAGGCGCAATTCCAAGCTACTCGGCGGCATTATCGCGCGCCTTTCCGGACAGGAAAAGCTCACGCTTTCCATGTATAGGAAGCAAAGCATCATGCAAAGGCATATAAAAGCGCTGGACGGCATAACATTCCTCCCCGATGAGCAGCGTGCCGCTTCGCTCGGTCTTTTGCCAATGCTGCTTCAGGCAACGCAGAATAATTATACAAAAGGCACGAAGAAAATCTCGATAGCATTTGAGGAAGAAGCGCCATATATGCTCTATGAAGAGGCGGATTCCTCTTTCAGAGTGCCGCTCGGCATCGGCAAGCCGCTCTTTACCGAGCTTGATTTTCATGGTGAGCCGTACAAGGTGGCATCGCGCGTGGTACTGACAAAAAATGAAGATGACGAGCAGGTGCTCAAGGTGATGATGGATTTCCTCGAAACACCTTTTACCCGCATCATGAAATTTATCTTCCGCGAGGACGGCTCGATATTGCTGCTTGCGCCCGAACGTCCCGGCGCCGACTATGTATTTGATTTCATCGGCGAAACTCTCTCGGAAATGGAGCAGAAAAACAAGCTCATCGCTTCCGCCGTCGGCAAAATAGACCCGAATTACCTGCGCTATAAGGTGAACAATGTCTTTTCCCCGAGTGTGAAATTCAAGATAAAAAGATAAAAGAAAAAATCCATACCGCAACATAAAAAAGCAGGAGCTGACAACTCCTGCTTTTGTTTATTTGCTGCTTTATTTAATTTGAATACATCAATCTTCCGTCGGCATCATAGCGAGACAGCTTTATCTTCTTTCCATTTTCATCATATTCATAAACATCATAAGATTCGAGCTTGCCGTCGGCATAATAGCGAGACAGCTTTGTCTTTTTTCCGCTTTCATCGTATTCGTAAACCATATAGGACGCAAGTTTGCCGTCGGCATAATAGTGTGATTCCTTTGTATTGTTCCCGTTTCCGTCATAATCGTAAACCATATAGGACGCAAGCTCGCCGTCGGCATAATAGTGCGATGACTTTGTCTTTTTTCCGCTTTCATCGTATTCGTAAACCATATAGGACGCAAGTTTACCGTCGGCATTATAGTGTGATTCCTTTGTATTGTTCCCGTTTCCGTCATAATCGTAAACATTGGTGAGCTTGCCATCAGCATCATAGTGTGATTTCTTTGTATTGTTCCCGTTTCCGTCATAATCGTAAACATTGGTGAGCTTGCCATCAGCATCATAGTGTGATTTCTTTGTATTGTTCCCGTTTCCGTCATAATCGTAAACATTGGTGAGCTTGCCATCAGCATCATAGTACGATTCCTTTGTTGTGTTCCAGTTTGCATCGTATTCGAAAGTGGCATAAGATGCAAGTTTGCCGTCGTCATCGTAGTATGATCTCCTTTTCAATTTCTCGTTTTCATCGAATTCGCCACAGACTCCAAGCTTACCTTCGGGGTCGTAGCTTGACGCCTTCGTCATCTTCCCTTTTTTATCATGTTCGTAAACCATATAGTATTCAAGCTTGCCGTCGGGGTAATAACTTGACAACTTCGCAATCTTCCCTTTCGCATCGTATTCGGAAACTTCATAGTATTCAAGCTTGCCATCAGCATCATAGTACGATGACTTTGTCAGCTTGCCATCGGCATCATAGTGTGATTCCTTTGTCTTATTCCCGCTTTCATCATATTCGTAAACGGTGTTGGACTTGCCTTTGACTTCATCTTCTGTTTTACCGCACGATACCGCAGAAAACAATATTGCAACCGCAATACAGAGTGATAAAATGATTGATAATGCTTTTTTCATTGCGTTTCTCCTCCTTGAAAAATAAAATTAATGATAAAAAAGTGCGCGGCTCAAAGCCACGCACAAAAAACGTAAGCTCCAAGCCGCAACGCAATCATTTCATAGCGCACAGTCAGGGATATAAGCATACGAAAAGGGAGCATACATTTTTATCATAAAATAAAAATGTATACTTATACCGCCGCTTTACGCACTTATTTGATTACGTTGCAAATACATTATAGCATATATTTTTCAATTTGTAAACAGATTTCTGCAAATACGAGGGATTTTCTTTTGATGTTTTCAGCCAGTGTCAATTTTGAAATATTTTGTATGCGATTTGACGAATATTTTGTAAAATCTATTGAAATTTGATGAGCAAGGTGATATAATAATTTTGTCACACAATTCAATCAATAATTTCAAAAACATTTTTTCCGAGGGGTAGTCTACCCTTTTTTCCGTATGCCAAGTTTGAATAGGTAAAAATGCAAATTCCACTTGGCATATAAGAATTTATTCGATTTTGTTGAGAATTGTGTGACAACAATCGGAGTTTGCGTTTTTCGGTGTGCAGACTGCGATTGTCTGCACACTTTTTATTTTGCCAATTTTTATGTAATATCGGTAAAATATATTTATACCAAAAGTATATAAAGTGTAGTAAAAATGGGGAGGAGGATAAATATGGCATGGAATTTTCACGGATTTGTCGCATTGCCTTTGGAGCGATATGCAAATAAATACATACACGGCTCTTATACGACAGCGGATGAAATTGCATGCGGAGGTTTCTTTGAAACAATGTATTCGGTTTTGGATTTTAAAGGCGTGGATAAATCAGCCAAGGCAAATTTTATTGACATGTGCAGAGATTTTGAGAAATGTCGTCCAACCGATATACCAAGAGAAAACACACAAGAAATTTTCAATGAATTCAAACGGTTGATAGGAGAGTAACAATGGAAGAAAAAGTTTTAATAACCGGTAAAAAAAGCCCCTTTAGATTTATTTTTATAATCATTCCTTTTATAATTGTAGCGTTGTCAGCGATTTTAAAACCTTTTGATAAGGTTGATAACTACGCCTTGGCTATGATTTTGTGGTTCAGCCCTGCGTTTTTGTGTATAATTATTAATATTGCAATAGCACAATGCAACATAACTGTAACAGACAAAAGAGTATACGGTATTGCAACATTTCGAAAAAGAGTTGATTTGCCCATTGACTCCATCTCTGTCGTCGGGACAAGCGTTATGCAAGGAATAGATATTGCAACATCGGCAGGTAAAATAAGCTTCAAATTTATGAGTAACAACGCTGAAATACATTCGGTTGTCAGTAAGTTGTTAATAAGCAGACAGGGAAAAAATCATGAAGTAAATACTCAAATCCCGTCAGGTTCTTATACGGATGAACTAAAAAGAATCAAAGAGCTTCTTGATAATGGAGTTATTACACAAGAAGAGTTTGAAGCAAAGAAAAAGCAATTATTAAAATTATAATTTTATATCAAGAAGAACAGTCATATCAAGGGCGAATGCACAAGTCGTGCCAGTCCTTGATAAGTCTGTTCTTTTTTTGCGATATATCGGTCAAGAGTATACAAAATAAAAAATACGCTTTCATCCCGTCAGCGCACAAAACAGACCCACGATGCCCCGTCTCGGCGACGCCGACACACATGCTCCGCATATGTGTCAATCCCCGCCATACACTTTCAGCGGGCGTGCGGACAATGCGTGCACGAATCTGCTCGGCTATCTCGTGTGATATGTTCGCACGCGTGGTATGGGTGAGGTTGCGGGGAGTGGCAAAACTACTAATTTTCGCTTTACTTTGTTGTCGCACGCACTTGCCACGCAAGGCTCGCGCGACTAACTCGTGCACGCCGCCAGTGGTTCGGAAGGAGGACGGCGTGAGTCCTCCTTGCTGACTTTTGGTACTTTTGGTCACGCAAAAGTACGATAAAGGAAAAGTTATATTATGTTTTTTTAGCGGGAGACCAATGGTCTCCCCTACTATCCAAAACCCGAATCTCATCAAAAGCAAAAATAAAAAATCAGATGCCCCATTCGCTTTTTCTTTTGACGAAGCAGGCGCAAAAGAAAAAGCTTTCAAAAAGAAAACGCCGAAATAGAGATTTCGCGCTCTGCGGAGCGCGACCACCGCTGTCGGTGGACGACACCGCCTTTTGAAAAAGGCGGGCGAAAACTTCAATAAAAGGTGCGCGAAAGCTTTGATTGGTGCGTGAAAGCTTCAATGCAGGCAAAAGCTTTAATTTTCAGCAAATATAAAAAAACAACCGTCTGCAAAAATGCAGGCGGTTATTTCAATCTTATTTAAGCGAGCTTGGCGTAAAGCAGAATTTCAGGAGTTCGGAGAGCGTATGGACTCTGTATTCTTCCCCATCAGCCACATATATAAGGAAGCTGTCGGGGTCACAGAATTCCGCCATCACCTGACGGCACACGCCGCATGGATATGCAGGCTTCAATATTCCGTTTTTGCCGCCGACTACGGCAACGGAAACAAATTCCCGCTCACCCTCGCTTATTGCCTTGAAAAATGCCGTGCGCTCGGCGCAATTTGTCGGCGTATACGCCGCATTTTCTATATTACAGCCGAGATAGACTTTCCCCGAAGCGGCAAGCAGTGCCGCGCCGACGCGAAAGCCGGAATAAGGTGCGTAGGAATTTTCTCTTGCCTTTGCCGCAAGAGCAAGCAATTCTTTTGGATTCATGCTTTGCTCCTTTCAGATTTTCGTATGTGTCAGAAGCTTCCTCCTCTGCCGCCGCGCGAACCGCCGCCGCCTCCGCCTCCGCCGCTACTGCTCCTGTTTTCGGTTTCAATCTTAACCTTAGTAACGGTGCTGTAGAGGTACATATCGGTTTTTTCACCGAGCTTGAAGCTGTCTTTTTTGATATAATTTGCCGCGGCGCGTCCGGGTTTGGCATTATTCATGCCTGCCGCCATGATTCCCGTTGCGATAAGGCTTATCACTATGCTGACGCAGATAATGATAATTTCCTTTTTTATTATAGCGTCTTTCGGATCGTCATAATCGTCATAATTATAGTCTCCGTCATCGGGCGAGATGAAATACGCGTTCTCCGCAATCGATTCTATAAATCCCGTGGCGGCGGCATACCAGTCGCTTTTTTTCAATCCTTTAAGCGCCGCATTTTCTATATTATCCATAGCGGAGCTTTTGAGACTGTTCATTTTTCCTATCTGACGGATATAATACTGTCTTGATGAGACGTCAACGGCAAGAATTATCGCGTCGCTCTTCTGGTCGCAGTTGTCGTCATAGAGCGCATCCGCAAGAGTCATGAGTTTACCCTGACCGAGCGATAAATCAGTGAAAATAATGCCTATCGAAGCTTCGTTTGTCTCTGCCGCTTCCTTTGCGAGCGCGGAGATTTCGCTTATTTCATCATCGGATAAAATACCATCCGCTATATCTATGAGCGGAACATTTACGAGCCCGCCCGCAAAGCATGGCATGCAGAAAAGCACGAGGCACACGGCAAGAATGATAAAAGATAAAATTTTCTTTTTCATACGCCACCTCACAGCAGCAGGATAAGCTGAGCCACGAGAGCCACAGCCGCAGCAATACCTGCCGCCCATGCCGCAAATCTGCCCTTTGATACGGGCAATTTGCCTACGAATTTGCCGGTCTGCCCGTTCATGGCAAAGGTATATGTCTTGCCGCGGTATTTTGTATTGAGCATATAAACGGGTAAAAGCGCGTACTTTATATCGCCGTTGCTTGTTTTGATATTCGAGCTTTTTGTCGTCACGCCGGTGTAGCCGACAACCGTCGCGCGAAGCTCATCCTCAAGGCTTGTGCGCACGCGCTTTGCCGCGCGCGGAGAACATTCCTCATCGGAAACATCATATCTGTCCGCAAAGAAACCCGAGAGATATGCCGAGCCGAAATCCACCATTTCATTATAATTGAAAGGCTCGAGCGAATCCATATATGCGTCGTCCATCTTTTCCGAAGCATCGACGGGTATCTTTTCAAAAGCCATCTCGCCGCTTCGGCGCACGAGAAAATGGCTTGTTTTTGTATATTGATACTGCCCGCTCCGCCATGACGAAATGCGCGTTGCATCAAAGCTCATTCTGCCGTTTGCCTCGCAGTCGAAAAGCCAGAACGGGACATAAATTCCCGTTATCTTATCGATATTGTTTTCCTCGCGGAACATTTTCGGGAGCAGAACCTTGCCCTTGTAAAATTTCTTCAACGCATCCTTTGCCGCCTGCTTGTCAAGCCTGAACGGAATGACATAATCGGGGCGGAGCACGCCGTCGATACGCTGTTTTATTATCACGGGATTGCCGCAATAGGGGCATTCTGTTGCCGCCATGGTGTCGTCACCCGTTATCGCAGCGCCGCAGGACTGACAGATAAATTCCGTCGTCTCCTCCTCGGTTTTGCGGCTCTCGTATCTGTCCCATTTCGCATCGGACTTCTCTTCCGCTTCCTTTTCAGTCTCGGAAAGCTGCTCGAGCTGCTCCACGAAAAATTTATTATCGCAGTATTCGCAGACCATTTCTCCCGTTTTGCTGTCATATTTCAGTCCAGCATTGCAACACGGACATTTATATTCGATAACGGTTTTGTCGCTTGTTTCAGCCAATTTCATTCCCTCCGTTATGTGAATTTTCGGGTATTTCCCGTATTATTTTGCATCGCTCTCGTCGAAGGGGTCGCCGCATTCGGGACAGAACTTCGGAGGTTTTGTCGGGTCTTCGGGTTCCCAACCGCATTTGTCACAGCGGTAAACTTTTGCTCCGCTCGGGCGCTTTGCACCGCACTCCGCACAGAATTTACCCTTATTGAAAGCGCCGCATTCCGTGCAGTACCAGCCTGCCTCGGCAGGCTTTGCCTTGCCGCATTCATGGCAGAATTTGCCCGTATTTTCCGCGCCGCATTCGCATTTCCATGAGCCTGCCGCCTTTACCGCATCGGTCGTCTTCTTCTCTTCAGCCGCTCTTGCCGCCTGCTGCTTTGCGCTCATTTCATAGAGGTTGGCCGCGTTTATGCCGCCTGCGCCCTGAGCCATATTCATGCCGGCAAAAGCCATGAAAGCACCGCCGCTTCCCTGATTTTTAGCCGCATCCTGCATAGCCTGCGCCTGTGCGCCCGAGAGTACAGCCGCCGCCATGCCGGGGTCGCGGAGAACAGCGCTCTTCTGATACTGCTTGATCATATTTTCGTCTTCTTCCGAAGCCGTAACGGAATTTACGCCGAAAGAATAAACCCTGATACCGCGAAGCTCTGTCCACTTTTTAGAGAGAACTTCATTGAGCGCGTCGGCTATCTCGACGGTATGACCCGGGAGCGCGCTGTAGCGCACGCCCATCTCGGAAATCTTCGCAAAAGCGGGCTGGAGCGCCGTAAGAAGCTCGGTTTTCAGCATGCTGTCGATTCTGTCTCTCGTATATGTGTCGGCGACATTGCCCGAAACATTCTTATAGAAAAGAAGCGGGTCGACTATCTTATATGAATATTCGCCGTTGCAACGGATGGAGATATCGACATCGAGTCCGATATTCTTATCCACCACGCGAAAAGGAACAGGGCTTGCCGTGCCGTATTTATTGCCTGTTATCTCCTTGGTATTGAAATAATAAACTCTCTGGTCCTTACCCGTGTCTCCGCCGTATGTAAATCTTCTGCCGATTGTCTTGAAGGTATCGAGTATACCCTTGCCGAGACTGCCTGTGAAAAGGCTCGGCTCTGTGGATTTATCATATGTGAATTCGCCTGCTTCGGCGCAGAATTCGACAACCTCGCCCTGCGAAACGATAATCATGCACTGACCCTCGTTTACGGCGATACCCGAACCGTTTGAAATGATATTTTCTTCGCCCTTTGTATTGGAGGAGCGGCGTGAGGTACGCTTCTGACCTTTTGCCACGAGAACATTCTCGGAAAGTGCGTCGCAATAGAAAAATTCCTTCCACTGGTCCGCCATCGTTCCGCCGACGGCACCTGCAAATGCTTTGATAAGTCCCATAGTAAAAATCTCCTTTTATTTTTGTATTTCATCGCCCACGCGATAATTGTAATATAACTTTATTACAGTATATCACGCCTTTATTCTTTTTGCAAGAAAAAAGTAAAAAAGCACTTGTAACTTTTTATCATATTGCAGCAAATCTCCCATGCTTCAGACAAGGGAGATTTTTAAATTATTCAATTCTGCCTTCAAGCATTATTTCAGAGCGTCATTTCGGCTCATTCAGTCTGTACATCATTTTCAGCACAAATCGCTTATCGGCTTCGGAGAGCTTTTCAAATTCGGAAACGGCTTCCGACAGTTCCACTGATTGGGTACTGCCCTCGTCATCGCGAAAAAATTCAGACATTGTAATTCCGAAGGCATTGCATATCCATTCAAGCGTCGTTATCGACGGAAGCGTCTCTCTGTTAAACATATTTGTCAGGGTTGATTGCGGTATTCCGGATTCAACAGACAGGCGATAAACCGACCAGTTTCTATCAATTCTCATCTTGTTTATTTTTTTCAACACATTCATACGCAATTCTCCAATTTTTTTTACATTATTATTATAATTATATTTGTAATAAAAAAAATTACCCATATGGGTTGACTTTAGCATACATATGTGATATAATGCAAATGTAAAGTAAATTTTTGCCGAAAAAGTGAAAATCGGAGGTCAAAATGAAAATCGGTGTAGTGCTTGCCGGAGGAATGAGCAAGGGTTTTTATGAAATCGGTTGTCTGAATGCGATTTTTGATTTTTTCGGCAAAGAAAATATAGAATGCATCAGCGCATCATCTATAGGCGCACTTACTGCGTATGCGGGCGTTACCGGGCAGAATGAATATCTCATCAATGCATTAAAAGATATCGATGTCCGAAAGTCAGGAAGCTTTTTTCCTCCACTTTCCGGAAAAACCGAACTGATACAAAAAATAAGAGGGATAGTGCTTGAGGACAATTCTCATCTGCCACAAATGTATATTACCGTGTGGAATTATACCGGGAAAAAGGTTGAGTATGTCCCGCTGCATAATCTCACGAAAAAAGAGATTCAGAATTACCTTTGCGCCGCCGTTGCGATACCGGTTTTCAATAAGGGAGTAAAGATAAACGGCTCGACAATGTTTGACGGTGCTCTAATAGACAATATTCCTGTTTTCCCTGTTTTGAAAAAAGAGCTTGATTTCGTATTCTGCATATATTTTGATTTCAGAAATTATATCTTTGAGGATGAACAGTTTGACAGTAAGATAATAAAGCTGTATGACTTCCCTTTTCAAAAAAGGTGGGACGGCTTGGTTTTTGACCCGAACCGCGTAGACGAGATGGCTGAATACGGCTACGACTATACAAGCAGGATAATAAAATCGATTTTTTCTTCTTCGGAAAAAGATATAATTGAGCGCAATATCAGAAATATGAACGAGCAAGCAGGCGCCGCAAAAAGCAGACGGTTCACAAGCGATATAATATTGACAAATCTCAACAAGGTGACAAAGCGGTTTGCCAAGAGGAAAATTTTATGATATTTCATTTTTGAAATATAAATAATTAAAACTTTGGAGGAAAAAACCATGAGCGAAACCCAAAACACTGCAACCACAGCAAATGCACCAGAAACAAAATTTTGCAAAGAATGCGGGGAAAAGATTGCCAAAAAAGCAGTCGTATGTCCCAAATGCGGATGTCAGGTCGAAAACACCGCCTCTGCCGCCCCTCAGATAGTCATCGAAAATCAGAATCAGAATGTGCAGTCTCAGAATGCCGTTCCGGTCGGAAAGGAAAAGAACAAATGGACAGCCCTGCTTCTATTGCTCTTCTTCGGAGCAGTCGGCGGTCATAAGTTCTATGAAGGAAAGGTCGGCATGGGTGTTCTCTATATATTCACGCTCGGTCTTCTCGGAGTGGGAGTTATAGTAGATTTCTTCACCCTGCTCTTCAAGCCTACTCATTACTATGTATGATAATTTCCCCATGAAAGTTGAATTAAACAAAAACGGAATGTCGGCAGAAATGGGTGAAAGCAGTAAAGCATTACCTGTGATTGAAAAAAAGACCATTTTCGTGTATTTAGGCTTGATACTTGGTGTGATGGCACTGTTTTCATCCGGAGCTCTGCTTGTTTTTGAAGCAATTTTCAAGGTTGCCGTCGTCTCGCTGTTACAGTATTTGGACTATCCCGCAGCCTGCTATTTTATGATTGCGGCAATAATCCGCACGGCAATCGCGCTGACTTCGATTATCTACGGCATCGGGTCTGTGATTATTTTCAGCAAAGAAAACTCCACGGCAAATCTGATAGGACTTGTCGTTTCCGTCATGAGCTTTATAATCAGTATTGCTTTTATCATCGCTAATATAATCCGGCTTGTGCTGTGATACAATATGCATCCACTTTAAGTAAAAGACATTGTCCTTTGACTTCTTCCCCACATTTATTTTATGAAAAATCCGCAAAGCATTTGTTGCGGATTTTTCATTTTCCCCGATTATTTGTCGGTGTGCTTGTCCGTATTTCCGCAATATTCAATATTTTTTCAGGATGAGGCGAACAAATGTTTGACTTTTTGACGATTTTGTGGTATAATATAGCAGAAAGCTTGCAAGCAAGCATTTTTGCTTCATGGCAGAATGCAATAAAAGCAACACCTGTGTATATTCGATTTGCTGAAAATAATTTTGCTTTCTCGGCAGTGAGAAAGAAACATAAAAAAACTTTCATTTATCGCGCTTTTTACTGACAAAAAGCGCGGCAAAAGTCATGCCTCGCGGCGACCAGTACGAACAAAGTGCCCCGACCGTCCCACTATAGCTTAACCACGGCTACAGGTTCGAAACGCTTAAGCGCCGACTCGGATTCACTGCTGTGCCATGTCAGGCTATGGCAAACCTCGCGGTTCAAATTTGGGTGCGGGTCCGGGTGCGAACATAGCGAGATGAGGGCTTATTTTGATAATCCCGTCAGCGCAGGTATCAGACCCACGCCCGCCAACCCTATTATGCGGGCGTGCAGACAATGCGTGCACGAATCTGCTCGGCTTTTTCGTGCGCTATGTTCGCACGCGTGGTATAGTTGAAGTCGCGGAGAGCGCAAAATTTTCGACTTTTGCTCTGCCATTTGCCGCACGCACTCGCCACGCACTACTTCTTGCGACTAACTCGTGCACGCGGTAGGAGATTTTTAAGAGGGAGGAAAACCCTCTTAAATGACTTTTGCCGCGCTTTTCGTCAGTGAAAAGCGCGAGAAATAGAAAGCGTTTCCCATTTTCGACAAACCGAATGTATACAGGCGCAAGTCCGCATACATTAAATTACATTACCGAAACGGAGGTGATAACATATCAAATGAACGGCTCATTGCAGAAATAGGCGCACGCGCGAAAAGCAATTCTCATCGCATCGAGAAGCTCGAGGAAATCGCGTGTGAAATACACAAACAAAACGAAAACATAGCAAAAATGGTCGCGCAGATGGAATTCATGAATAAACAGCTTTCCATCCACGACGCAAAGCTTTCGGAGATAGAAAACCGCCCGCAGAAACGGCTCGGCAGTATAATTACCGCCATAATAACAGCCGTTTGCGGCGCGCTCATAGGCGGCGCCGTCACCGCCGTACTGAATATGATATAACAGGAGGTGATAATACGGATTTTCTCATAGACAATATCGTTACGATATGCGGCATTGCGGCGGCACTGATTGCGGCGCTCGTCCTTTTTGTCGCAGGATATAAAAACTACGCCCGCCGCATAATATACATACTCGTATGTGAAGCGGAAAAACGCTTCGGCGCAGGCACAGGCAAAATAAAATTTGCCGAGGTCTTTTCCTCTTTCTATGCGAAACTGCCCGCTTTTCTGCGTTCGCTTTTCCCCGAAAAGGAAATAAGCGCGATGATAGAAAGCGCTGTCGCAAAAATGAAATCCGCACTCGCGGATGAGCAAAAACGCTCATAGAAAATAGCGCCCTGATTTTGTGCAAAGCTCACAATCAGGCACCAAACAGGTGCCTTTTTGGCAGGAAAATACGGCGAATTTGCAAAAAGTAAGACGTATGCTACCGCAGGTTGCACGTCATGCCCACAAAAGTAGGTTGATAATCTCGCCACGCCGTGATATTTTAGAGATAGAAAATGCGGATTTTATTTATATTGACGGGAATATGCCCTCTGAAAATTTGCATTTTGTCTGATAAACACAACAAAATACGGGAGGAAAACTTAATGAAGAAATTATTGGCACTTGTCCTTGCGCTCACAATGCTCGTTGCTGTTTTTGCGGCTTGCGGTGAAAAGGACACACCCACCACAGCTTCCACAACAGAAGCGACCACAACGACGGAAAAAGCGACTGAAACGACCGTGACAACCGTAACGACCGTGACTACCGAAACAACCGTTGCCACGACAGAGGCAACAACCACTACCGAAGCAACAACGGAAGAGACGATGACTGAAGTCACCACAACCGAAACAACGACAGAGGAGCCTCCTGTAGTTGTCGTAACAGGTCCCGAGGCTTATGTTGATATCGACTTTGCGGACGGCAAAATTACCGATGCAAAGGGCAATGCTTCCTTTACAAACGAGGGTGCCAAAGTCGGCAAGGCAAGCGTTACATTCGGCGGCGATACATATGAAATCGACGCGCTTTCCGCTTCCAATGGCAAATATGTCATCGGCAAATTCGACAAGATTGCCACATCTTCCGAAATGAAAGCATGGGCTGAATCCGGCTTTACTGTTGAAGCTTTCTACGTTATGTCCACAAAAGGCAGTGTTCAGGGCATCGTCTGCGGCACGCAGAACGGCGGCTGGGGTCTCGCCGAGGATAAGACAGGCAAGCCTTACTTCATCACAGGCGGCGGCAACAAATATAACAACGGCGCATATGCGAGGAAGCCCTCTTCTACATCCGAGCTTGTTCATGTTGTCGGCGTATACGATATGGAAAACAAGCTCTGCCTCATCTATATAAACGGTGAGCTTGCGCAGAAGGTTTCCATCGCGTCCAATTTCGTTTGCGGCGAAGACAAAACTTTCAATTATTTCTGCCTCGGAGCAGATATAAATTCGCTACTCAAAGGCGGCGATTTCCAGACATCCGGCATGACAATGGCAGATGCTAAAATCTATGCGAAAGCGCTTTCCGCAGAAGATGTTGCAACTGTTTACGGCATAGCCGTCGACAGTCTGAAATAAGACTTTTCGCAAAATAGAAATCCGTTCTTCGGGAAACCGGAGAACGGATTTTCCGTTTCGCCGGCTTTTTGTGATATTGTACGGATACGGACGAGAAAATAAAATGTGATTTTTGTTGAATATTCCCTTTGATTTTTTCTGTGGAAAGCGTTATAATAAAATAAGTTGAGCAGCAAAAATGCGTAAGTCCGGACTGTCGGACCTGCGCATTTTTTATTTTATTTATACGGAGGTAATCTTTTATGGAAAAATCACAGGATTTTCTTGCCGCCGAAAGCGTGGGCAGACTCATGCGCAAATATGCGGTGCCGTGCGTCATTTCCCTGCTTGTGGGTGCACTCTACAATATAGTAGACCAGATATTCATCGCGAATGCCAGCTATCTAGGCTCATACGGCAATGCCGCAAATACCGCTGTCTTTCCGCTGACGGTCATCGCGCTCGGCATCGCCGTATGCTTCGGCGACGGTTGCTGCGCTATGGTCAGCGGGCTTCTCGGCGAGGGAAAAAGAAAAGAAGCCGGGCGTTCCATCGGCAACGCAATAGTTCTGACCGTTTCAGCAGGCGTTATTCTCACTGCACTTTATCTTATTTTCGATGACGCGCTCATTACCGTTTTCGGCGGCGGGGTCAACACGCAGACATTTGATTTGTCAAAAGAATATTTCTTCTACATAACTCTCGGGATTCCCTTTTACATGTTCGGGCAGGCAATGAATCCTGTCATCCGCGCCGACGGAAGTCCGAAATTTGCCATGATATCGACGCTCGCGGGCGCCGTTGCCAATGTCATACTCGATCCGATTTTCATTTTTGTTTTCAAATGGGGCATGATGGGCGCGGCGGTTGCCACGGTCATCGGTCAGGTGCTGACCGCCGCACTTGCCGTATGGTATCTTTTCCATACAAAAAGCATTCGGATAGACAAGCCCTCGTTCAAGCCGGATGACAAGACCGCAAGGAGAATAATTTCACTCGGGCTTTGCAGTTTTCTCGCGCAGATTTCACTCGTTGCCGCCATGGCGGCTATCAACAATATGCTGCGCAGATACGGTGCGCTCGACCCTGTTTTCGGAGCGGAGCAATATGCGCAGATACCCATGGCTGTCGTCGGAATAGTGATGAAATTCTTTCAGATAGTGATTTCCGTCGCGATAGGAATGGCGGCAGGATGCATTCCGATAGTCGGCTTCAATATGGGCGCAAAAAAGCCCGCACGCGTGAAAAAGCTGTTTTCTTTGCTTCTTGTCTCTGAGGCGGTGCTCGGCGCCGCGGCGCTGATAATAGTGGAATTTTTCCCGCATTCGCTCATCGGCATTTTCGGCGCAAAGAACGAAAGCGTATATTATACGGAATTTGCGATAAGAGCCTTTCGCATTTATCTCTGCATGATGATATTCGCCTGCGTCAACAAGGCAACTTTCATCTTTCTTCAGGCGATGGGAAAAGCCGCGGAATCCACTATGCTTTCAATGGTGCGCGAAATCGTATTCGGCGTGGGATTTGCCTTGCTTCTGCCGTGCTTCTTCGGGCTTGACGGCGTGCTTTATTCGATGCCCGTATCCGATATTCTGACGGCGGTGATGTCGGCGATAATAATTATCAAAACATACCGCCGCTTAAATGAGGCATCGTTCAAAGTGAAAGCCATCGCATAAAAGTAAAGCAGAAAATGCGTGTGTCGGCGTTGCCGAAGCATGGGACGTGATATATAGAGAGAAAAAAGCCATCTTATATGACTTCCGATGCTTTTCATCACCGAAAAGCATCGGAAAAGAAAATTTTCTTTTACCTCGCAAAACATTGACAAAAGCAGATAAAAAGGATAAAATATAAAAGAGATAAATTTTCGGAGGCTTTGCATTGGATACGGGTTTTCGCGCATGGGCGGAGATAGATATCGACGCTCTTTTACGTAATATAAGGAATATACGCTCTGCCATCGGAGATGAGGCAGAGCTTATCGCCGTAGTCAAGGCAAATGCCTACGGGCATGGCGATGCACAACTTTGCCGATACCTCGGAGATGCTGTTCAGGGCTATGCCGTGTCATGCTATGATGAAGCTGTAGGTCTTCGCCGCGCGGGCATTTCGGGGCGCATTGTCATACTCGGAGCCATTGTCGAGAGCTGTATCCCGGGAGCTGTCAAAGACGATATTTCAATGACGGTATTTTCTGCCGACACGGCAAAAAAGATAAACAATGCCGCAAGGGCACAAGGCAAGCGCGCCGAGATATTTCTTGCCGTTGACACGGGAATGTCGCGGCTCGGACTCTCCTGCGACGAAGCGGGGCTTTGCGAGGCGCTGAAAATATGTTCATATGATGCGCTTGATACGCACTGTATCTTTTCGCATCCCGCCTGCGCCGATATCGTATCCTCTCCCGTGACAGGCAGACAGAAAAAGGTTTTTGAGACCTTTATCCGCGTGCTTGAACAGCATGGCGCACATATCGAGCGCAAATGCTTTGACAACAGCGCGGCACTTCTCGGCTTCGGCAGATGGGGTGATCTCTACAAGCTGGGACTGATAATGCATGGGCTTCTCCCCGCCGAAAATCTCCATGCCGACCTTATCCCGACGCTTTCGCTTCGGACAAGAGTGGCGCAGGTAAAGACGCTTGAAGCGGGCGAAGGCGTAAGCTACGGTCATACATTCATCGCTCCGCGCCGCATGAAAACGGCAACGCTCTGCATCGGTTATGCCGACGGACTGCCGATTTCCCTTTCAAACCGCGGCGGCGTTTTAATAAAAGGCAAATATGCGCCGATACTCGGCAGGATATGCATGGATCAGATGATAGTCGATGTCTCCGGAATTGACGATGTACATACAGGCGATATTGCTACGGTAATCGGGCGCGACGGCGAGCTTGAAACTGCCGTCGACGATATAGCGAAGCTTGCCGATACGATAAATTATGATATAGTCTGCGGCATCGGCATGCGCGTGACACGCGTATATATAAAGGATGGCAAACAGGACTCGGCATATTCTTATGTTAATCCCGATGTCAGATAAATGCTGAAACGACGGCAAAAACCGAGGTTTGATATATGAAAAGCATTCCATGCGATATGCATACACATTCCGTCTTTTCGCATGACGGAGCAAAAGATTCGAGCATTGATGCTCTTTGCCTGCGCGCGATAGAGCTGGGGCTTTCCGACCTTGCGATAACCGACCATTGCGATGTAAACGGCGAGGCGGAAAAAATATACACAAGTTATGACAGCGACGGCGCATGGCAGGCGATGTGCGCGGCAAAGGAAAAATATCGCGGCTCGCTTTGTCTTATTCTCGGCATAGAACTCGGTCAGCCCGAGCAATATCCAGAGGCGGCAGAAGCTTTTCTCCGCCGTCATCCTTATGAATTTATCATCGGTTCGGTGCATAATCTCGATAAGGTTCCCGATTTCTGCATGATGAATTTTGAATATATTCCCGACGCGCTCGCTTCTCAGCTTTTTGACCGTACGCTTGATGAAATGAATGCGCTCATTGATTTTCCGATAACCACGCTCGCGCATCTCACATATCAGACGCGATATATGGCGATGGCGGGCAAGCCTTTTGATTTCGCGCCGCACAGGGACAAAACGGCGGCACTGCTGAAGAAACTGATATCGCGCGGCATCGCGCTTGAGATCAATGTTTCCACCATATGGCGCGGGCTTGGCTTCACTATGCCGCAGGCGGAGATAATCGCCCTTTATCGCGACCTCGGCGGTTCTCTCATCACCATTGGCTCCGACGCGCATTCGCCCGTCAATCTCGGCAGAGGAATAAGCGAAGGGCTTGATCTCATCCGCAGTCTCGGCTTTGACCGCGTAATGACGACAAAAGGCAACTTCATTTTGATATAAATATGACGATCGGTAACAATCGGTTGACCCTTTTGTGTTCATCACAGATATTCTTTCATCTTGTTGATACTGTTTTCCTCGAAAGAGACAACCTCGTTTGCAAAATTTATAATATGCTCGGGCGCATTTTCCTTTTTCGCGGCGGTTATCTGCTTTTTCAGCTCCACTATGCCCATCGTCGAGCCTTCGATTATCAGTTCCGCCAGCTTCTGCGCGGAGCTGTCGGTCATTGTGTTCATCGTCATTGAAATCTCACCTGAAATTTTTGCGATGGGACTGAGTTCCTTTGCCTTGATATTCATATCCGCAAGCTTGCTTTTTGCCATATCCGCATAGCCTGCATATGTGTCGAGCTGACAGGTGATATCGCGGCGCAGGTTTTCATCTTTTACCTTGCCGATGAGCAGGCAGAGCGAATCTTCACCCATATTTGCATTTTTGTAAATTTCACAAAGCAACTTTTCCCCGGGATTGGTCGGTTTGTTTTTCTCCATTATAAGATCATCTCCTGAATTTTTAAATGTATTATTTGCAAAAAAGCTGTTTTTTATGCCGCCGCACCTATAATGAATGTGAAAAGATAAAAAAATTCACATTTCCGCAAATATTTTTTTGAAAAAAGACTTGTATATTTTTCCAAAATGGGTTAGAATAAGAGTTGTATGGGAATTTATTACCCCAATTCCATTAATTTTATCTAAACGGAGGATTTTATCATGTCAGTTAAAGTTGCTATTAACGGTTTCGGCAGAATCGGTCGTCTTGCTTTCAGACAGATGTTCGGCGCAGAGGGTTATGAAGTTGTTGCTATCAACGACCTTACAAGCCCCGCTATGCTCGCTCATCTTCTCAAGTATGATACAGCTCAGGGCGGCTACTGCGGCAAAATCGGCGAAAATGCACACACAGTTTCTTCTAAGGAGCCTGTTCTTGCCGAAGACGGTAAGACAGTCGTTACTCCCGGTTCTATCACGGTAGACGGCAAGGAAATCACTATTTACGCTATGCCCAAGGCTCAGGATCTTCCCTGGAAGGCTCTCGATGTAGATGTTGTTCTCGAGTGCACAGGTTTCTACTGCTCCAAGGCTAAGGCACAGGCTCATATCGATGCAGGCGCAAAGAAAGTTGTTATTTCCGCTCCCGCAGGAAATGACCTTCCCACAATCGTATTCAGCGTAAACGAAAAGACTCTTACAAAGGATGATACGGTTATTTCCGCCGCTTCCTGCACAACAAACTGCCTCGCTCCCATGGCTAAGGCTCTCAATGATTATGCTCCTATCCAGAGCGGCATCATGAGCACAATTCACGCTTACACAGGCGACCAGATGATTCTCGACGGTCCTCACAGAAAGGGTGACCTCAGAAGAGCAAGAGCAGGCGCTGCCAATATCGTTCCTAACTCCACAGGCGCTGCCAAGGCTATCGGTCTCGTTATCCCCGAGCTCAACGGCAAGCTTATCGGCAGTGCGCAGAGAGTTCCCGTTCCTACAGGCTCCACAACAATCCTTACAGCTGTTGTCAAGGGTACAGATGTAACAAAGGAAGGCATCAATGCCGCTATGAAGGCTGCTTCTTCCGCTTCCTTCGGTTACAATGAGGATCCTATCGTTTCTTCCGATGTTATCGGTATGAGATATGGCTCTCTCTTCGACGCTACGCAGACAATGGTATCCAAGATTGACGACGACACATATCAGGTACAGGTTGTTTCCTGGTATGACAACGAGAACAGCTACACAAGCCAGATGGTTCGTACAATCAAGTATTTCGCGGAGCTTAACTAATCGTTATCTGCTTATATCTGATACTGGAAAGGGAGTCCGGAAGGATTCCCTTTTTGCGTGTTCAATTGCATGAAAATAAGGCTGAAAAAAGCGGGAAATTCACGAAAATTCCCCGCTTTTTGTCTACTTGATTTTATTGAATTCCATGCGCCCGTCCTTTACCGTGCAGAAGATCTTATCGCCCTTTGATATCTCATGGCGCAGGAGTTTTTCCGCGAGCACATTCTCTATCTTTTCTCTTATCTCGTGGCGAAGCGGTCTTGCGCCGTATATTTCGTCCATTCCGCTCGCGGCGATAAGTCCCACTGCCTCATCGGAAAATTCAATCTCCGCTCCGAGAGCCGCCATTTTCTTTACGATATCGCCGAGCATTTTTGCGGCTATCCGCTTTATATCATCCTTGCCGAGCCGACTGAAAATCACCGTCTCGTCTATTCTGTTTAGAAATTCGGGACGGAAGCGCTCGCGCAGCTTTGCTCTGATGCTCTCCTCCTCCGCCATGCTCTCGCTCACCGTCGGCGAAAAGCCCGTTGCGCTGTAGCTTTTGCGTTCGCCCGTGCCGATATTGGATGTCATGATGATGACTGCATTTGAGAAATTAGCCCGCCTGCCCTGCGAATCGGTGAGCTGTCCCTCCTCCAGCACCTGAAGCAGGAGATTGAAAACATCAGGATGCGCTTTTTCTATCTCGTCGAAAAGTATAATGCAATACGGCATCTTGCGAACGCGTTCCGTCAGCTGACCGCCCTCGCCGTAGCCGACATAGCCCGGCGGCGAACCGATAAGCTTCGACACGCTGTGAAGCTCCATATATTCGCTCATATCGAGCGTTATCATGGCGTTTTCACTGCCGAAAAGCGCCTCTGCCGTCGCCTTTGCCAGTTCTGTTTTGCCGACGCCCGTTGTGCCGACGAAAAGGAACGAACCGACAGGCCGCCTCGGGTCGCCGAGTCCCGCTCTGCCGCGCCTTATCGCCCGCGAAACGGAAACGACGGCTTTCTCCTGCCCTATCACGCGCCGCCCGAGAATCTCCTCAAGATGAGCGAGCCTCTCGCCCTCATCCTCGCTTATGCGCGAGGTGGGAATATGCGTCCATGCCGTGACTATCTCGGCTATCTCGTTTTCACCTATGGCGGCACTGCCCACCGCTCTTGCCCGCTCCCATTTTTCGCATTCCGCCTCGAGCGCATCGCGTGCGGCGATTATCTCATCGCGCACGCCTGCCGCCGCTTCGAAATTCTGAGAGCGCACGAGTGCTTCTTTTTTTACCCTCAGCGCGGCGAGCCTGCTCTCCAGCGTCCTTATCTCATCAGGCTTGCCGCTCTGCTCTATCCGCTTTTTTGCGGCGGCTTCGTCGATGAGGTCTATCGCCTTGTCGGGCAGAAATCTGTCGCTTAAATATCTCTCCGAGAGCCGCACAGCCGCGTCTATTGCCTCGTCCGATATTTTCACATGATGGTGGTTTTCATAGCTCTCGCGAAGTCCGCGCAGGATGTTTTTCGTCTGTTCCTCATCCGGCTCGCCTATGAGCACCGGCTGAAAACGCCGCTCGAGCGCCGCATCCTTTTCTATATGGCGGTGATATTCCGAAACGGTAGTCGCGCCGATAAGCTGAATATCCCCGCGGGAGAGCGCGGGTTTGAGTATATTCGCCGCATCGAGTGCGCCCTCTGCCGCACCCGCGCCGACTATCATGTGTATCTCATCTATAAAAAGGATATATTTATCCGACGATGTGACCTCTTCTATCACCTTTTTCAGTCTGTCTTCAAATTCGCCCCTGTATTTTGCCCCGGCGAGCATCGCTCCCATATCGAGCGCGATGATATGCTTGTGCAGGAGTGCCTCGGGAACATCGCCCGACGCTATCCTCGCGGCAATCCCCTCGGCAACTGCCGTTTTGCCTACGCCAGGCTCACCGATAAGGCAGGGATTGTTTTTCGATTTGCGGCAGAGTATCCGGAGCATGCGCGTTATTTCTTCGTCTCTGCCGATTATCGGGTCGAGCCTGCCGCTCTTTGCCGCCTCCGCAAGGTCTCTGCCGTAGAGTGAAAGCGCGGAAGCGCCCGCCGTATTCGCCTGATATGACTGTGCCTTTGCGCCCTTTTCCTTTTTGTCACTCACATCCAGAAGAAAAGCGCCCGTATCCGCCACAAGCTCGCCTATCACGGCGCCCTCGGCTATCATCACCTTGACGGCGACGCAGTCTCTCTGCGAAAGCATGGCAAGAAGCAGATGCTCTGTTCCGACGAGGCTCTGCCCGTATTTCGCCGCCTCAAGCGCCGAGCCTTCTATCACGCGGCGCAGACGCGGCGTCATATCGGAATTGCCGAGCCTCGTTTCGTCTCCCTGCCCGAGCAGTTCCGTCATCAATGCCTTTGTGGAAGAAAAAGTCACCGCATGAGACTCGAGCATATCGGCGCCCGCGCTCTCCGGCACGGAGAGTATCCCGAGCAGCAGATGCTCTGTTCCGATATAGGTATGCCCCATCTCGCAGGCGATAAGTCTTGATTTTGTCAGAGCCGCGGCGGCAAGCTCGGTAAATTTGTTCTGCATAAAATACCTCATTATCCGTGCGGCGCCATGCCGCACATTCACGCAAATATATTCTATCCATTTATACGGGAAAATATTTTCCGTTTTTAGAAAAATCTCCTTGTAATTTCCGCGCGAATATTGTAAAATAGAAGAAAATATGTCTGCAAAAAGGAGATTGCCATGCTTTCAAGAATCTATACGGCGGGTCTTATCGGAATAGACGGCTACGGAGTAACGGTGGAATGCGATTTTCAGGACAAGCTTCCGTGCTTTGGCATAGTGGGACTGCCGGACAACGCCGTCAAGGAGGCGAAAGACCGCATCAGAGCGGCTTTCGTAAACAGCGGTTTCCCTTTTCCCGATTCGCAGATAACGGTAAACCTCGCTCCCGCCGACAAGCGCAAGGAGGGTTCCGGCTTTGACCTCGCCATGCTCATCGCCATCATGCAGTGCGCGGGCGTGATAAACGAAAATGCCGAAACCGAAAACAGATGCTTCATCGGTGAGCTTTCGCTCTCGGGCGAGGTGCGTCCCGTAAACGGTATGCT
The DNA here is from genome assembly GCA_963618495.1 of Acutalibacteraceae bacterium. Lineage (GTDB taxonomy): Bacteria > Bacillota > Clostridia > Oscillospirales > CAG-272 > Apopatosoma. The sequence continues at coordinate 12,028 of CAVESF010000007.1, read as the reverse complement.
CTCCATGTGCCTTGCGGCGAAGGAAGCGGGAAAAACAGAGCTTTTTGCAGCGCCGGAAAATGCCGCGGAGGCTTCGGTCGTCGAGGGCGTGACGGTCTATCCCGTAAAAAAAGCCTCGGAACTCGTCGCCATGCTCAATGGAGAAATGCCGATAGAGCCTTTTCACGCAGTCGATGACGGTGCATCGGCGCACCGCATGCCGACGCTTGATTTCGCCGATGTAAAAGGACAGGAAAAAGCCAAGCGCGCGCTCGAGATAGCCTGCGCCGGCGGACATAATATCCTGATGATAGGCGCGCCCGGGACAGGCAAAAGCATGCTTGCCAAGCGCATTCCGTCCATTCTGCCGGAGATGACCTTTGACGAAGCGATAGAAACGACGCGCATCCATTCCGCCGCAGGCATGCGGCAGGACGGCGCGCATGCGCTCATGCGCGAGCGCCCTTTCCGTGCGCCACACCACACCATGTCGTGCGCGGGTCTTTCCGGCGGCGGCAGAATACCGATGCCGGGCGAAATTTCGCTTGCGCACAACGGAGTACTCTTTCTCGATGAGCTTCCCGAGTTTTCCCGCGAATCCATGGAGGCTCTGCGCCAGCCGCTCGAGGACGGCAAGGTGACGATAACGCGCGTCGGCGGGAAATTTACATTTCCCTCGGATTTCATGCTCGTTTGCGCCATGAACCCATGCAAATGCGGCTATTACGGTCATCCCTCGGGCAAATGCACCTGCTCGCAGGCGGATATTTCCCGCTATCTCTCGCGGATAAGCGGACCGCTGCTTGACAGAATCGATATTCAGATAGAAGTGCCGTCGCTTTCGTATGAAGAAGTCGCCGTTCGCGAGCCGTCGCCCGTAAATTCCGCAGTGATGGCGGAAAGAGTGAAAAAAGCGCGCGATTTCGCCTCGCGCCGCTATGCGGGCGAAGAGGGACTGCACTGCAACGCGCAGTTGAGCAGTTCCCAAATTCAGAAATACTGCAAAATGGACGAAAAGGCAACTCTCCTCCTGCAAAAGGCTTTTGACAGGCTGGGGCTTTCCGCCCGCGGCTATGATAGAATCCTGCGCGTGGCAAGGACGATAGCCGACCTTGAGGAAAGTGAAAATATTCTCCCTGCACACATCGCGGAGGCGATACAGTACCGCTCGCTCGACAGAAAATACTGGAAATAAAGTCCTCTTTGCGGTATAATATAAAAAATCCATAAGGACAGGATGATATTGAAAATAATCGATTTGAAAAGCGGCGCTGAAATCGCCGCCATGGACTTGCCGCTCGCCTGCGCGATAGGCAATTTTGACGGTGTCCATATAGGACACAGAAAGCTCATAGAGGCGGTTGCCGACTACTGCCGCGCCCACAGCGGCACAAAATGCGCCGTTTTCACCTTTGACAGCAATACATCGGGCGCACCATTCATAGTTTCGCATGAGGAAAAACTGAAAATATTTGCCGAATGCGGCGCGGAAATCGCCGTGACCGTGCCTTTTGACGAGGTACGCGACATGAGCTGCGAAACTTTCGTTTCGCAGGTGCTTGTCGGCACGCTGAATGTCGCCTGCGCTTTCTGCGGCTTCAATTTCCGCTTCGGGAAAATGGGCGCGGGAAACGGAGAGACGCTCGCCTCTCTCATGGAGTCGCACGGACGAAGCGCCGCCATCCTGCCGCCCGTCAACCTCGGCGGTGAACCGGTCAGCTCAACAAGAATACGCGCGGCGCTTGCCGAGGGAGATATGTCGCTTGCAAACAGCCTGCTCGGCAGAAATTTCGGTTTTGTCTCCGAGGTTCTGCACGGCAAGGCGCTCGGAGCGACTCTCGGTTTTCCGACGGCAAATCAGCGCATAGCGCATGGCGCCGCAGTACCGCGTCACGGTGTCTACGCCTCACTCTGCATAATCGACGGAAAGAAATATCCCGCCGTTTCGAATATCGGCGTGCGCCCGAGCATAGACTCACACGGGGAGGCAAACTGCGAAACGAACATCATCGGCTTTTCCGGCGATCTCTACGGCAACGAAATCGCCGTCTATCCGCTTGCATTCATCCGTCCCGAGCGCAGGTTTTCGGGCGTGGCGGAGCTGACCGCCGAGGTGATGAAAAACCGCGCACAGGCAGAGGAAATGCTCAAAAAGATGGGGATTTCTTTTTAAAAGTTTACCGTACTTTTCTCTTATCGTACTTTTGCATGACCAAGAGCGCGATAAAATAAAGCATCTTCTATTCTTTCAAGCCAAAAACGCCGTACAACACACAAAACAAAAGGAGGAAAACATGAAAAAATCCGCACAAAAAAAGACTGCACGCGCGTCCGCGGCATTTTTTGCCGTGCTTTTTGTCGCGATTTTCATTTTCTCCTCCAGTCCAATATATGCCGATTACGAAAAAAGCGTGTATTCACCTCATGCCGCCGTATATAATACGGAAAACGGCGTTTTCATCTATGAAAAGGCGGCAGAGGAGAAAATTCAGCCTGCCTCCACCGCAAAAATAATGACCGGTATCATCGCGCTCGAATATTTCTCGGGCAATCTTGACCATGAAATAACCGTCATCTATTCCGCCGTGCGCGGACTTGAGGGCAGTACCACAATGAATCTGAAAGTCGGCGAGGTCGTCACCGTGCGCCAGCTGCTCTATGGGCTTCTTGTAGGCGGGGCAAACGATGCCGCGCAGGTACTCGCCTTTGAAATATCAAAAGCGAATGCCATGTTCGCCGTCAAAATGACTGAAAAAGCAAAATCGCTCGGCGCGGCAAACACGCTCTATAAAAATCCGACAGGACTTGACGACATAACGGCATACACGACGGCGCGCGATGTTGCAATCATCGCCGCATATGCGTGTTCCATGCCGGAATTCATGAAAATATGCGAAACAAAAAAATACGAAATGCCCGCCACAAACAAGAGCGATGCGCGGACAATCTGGACGCGCAATCATCTCATTTCCAATCATAACCAGATAAAATATATTTATTCCAAGGCGAAAGGCATCAGCGCGGGACAGACGGAAAGCGGCGGTTACTGCATTGTTTCGGGCGCGGAATCTTCCTTTAATTATATATGCGTCGTCATGGGCGGGACAAAAAACGACAAGGGCGATATCACCGCATATTACGATGTGCGAAATCTTCTCGATTGGGCGCTCGATGCATATGAAATGAAAAAAGTCGTCAGCGAAGGCACGGTGCTATGGGAAATTCCCGTTTCGCTCTGCGATGAATACAGCAGCGTAACTCTAGCGCCCGCTTCCGCCGTCTATGCTTATCTGCCAAAGGATTTTGATATATCAACGGTGGAACTGCGCCCTCATTTCGATATAGATTCGATAGAAGCGCCCGCCGAAAAGGGTACCGCCGTCGGCACGCTTACCGTCGTCGCAGACGGCAAGGAGGTCGGAATCACGGAAATCGTGACAAAATATTCAGTCCGCAAAAGTGACGGCCTCGCGGCAAAAGCTTATATGAAGAAAATGCTCGGCAGTCCTTTTTTCGTCATCGCACTTATCTCGCTGATACTTGCCGCCGTCATTTTTACGCTTGTCAGAATTTACATTTATATGAAAAAAGCCTCGATTAAAAAATGACATATATCACGCCGAAAGCGGAAATACTGAAAACGAAAAGTATTTCCGAAAGGATGTGATTTTTACGGACTTCAATAAAATGCTCTGCCCTGTTGAGAAGAAAATGCGCGATGCGGTAAAAAAGCTGAAAAGTCTTAATGTGCCTGTGAAATGCAATAAAAGCTGCCATGCCGATTTCGGTTGCGGAAAGAAGAAAATGTGCATCGGGGCGAATATGGACTGCAATGTCTGCCTCTGCGACCTGCTGATAGCCGCCGTCGGTTTTTCGATGATGGTGTATTTCATGGCGATGCTCATGTGTCCGAAATCGAAAGCGATGAAGAAGCATAAGAGAAGAAAATAATGTCGATATCGGAAAGGGAAGCTTCGGCTTCCTTTTTTCGCGCACTGATTTGAATTTTGCCGCGATAATTAAGGTTTTCGCCTGTCATAAGCAAAGTTTTCGTGGCAGGCGAAAACTTTATTTTTTGCAAAAACTGTATAAAGAAGAATTTTCGGGCGAAAATATAGACAGTCGATTTTCGGTGC